>NZ_LNAK01000025.1:0-127111 GCF_001445685.1 Rhodococcus sp. KB6
TGTCGGCAACCATTCAGACGGAAGAATGAACAATCACCGACGAAAAATACTCACACCACACACAAACCAACCAAACCCCAAGAGGCGGTTGATCATTCGCGGATGTGAAGTACCAAAAAAAATTTGGCACTGACATTCATCGACACACTGTTGAGTTCTCAAAGAACACGCACACACCATCACTTCAACCAGGTTGAAAGCTCCGGGGCAAGGGTTACAATCTTAGCTTGTTCGCTCCAAGGAAGCAAGTTCCCGCTGAGCGTGATTGTCTCCGACTTCGTCCAACCGCGTTTCCCCGGCCTGTCGGTCGGGGTTGGTGTCCATGTCGCTCTGACTTGGACAAAGTTACGCGAATGAAAACTGAGCGTCAAACGTGCAGGTCGCAGATGTTCGACAGGTTAAATCCGCTGGTAGCCCGCCCGGAGGCGGGCCACCAGCGGCCACAGGAGCCCCGCAAGACAACTGTGACCCCACACACGTCAGTTCGGAAGGATTCTCACGCCGGCGAAGTTGCGCTTTCCGCGCCGGACGACCAACCAGCTGCCGTGAAGCAGATCGGATGCGGTGGGCTCCCAGTCGTCGGCCGACACCTTCTGGTTGTTCACCGAAGCACCGCCCTCTTTCACGGCGCGTCGAGCGGCCCCCTTGCTCTCGCACAAGCCGCTCGTCACGAGCAGATCGATGATCGTGCGCGGCTCCCCCGGCGCCAATTCGCTGACCGATGCTTCTTTCAGCGCCGCGGCTAGCGTCGACTCGTCGAGTTCCGCCAGCTCCGCCTTGCCGAACAACGCCTGACTGGCGAGCTCGACAGCACGGGTGTTGTGTTCCCCGTGAACCAAGGTCGTCATCTCCGCGGCAAGTCGCTTCTGCGCTTCTCGCGCATGCGGCCGCTCCGCTGTTGCAGTCTCCAGCTCCGCGAGTTCGTCCGCAGTCAGGAAGGTGAACCAGCGCAGGTACTTGATCACGTCGGCGTCGCCAGTGTTCACGAAGTACTGGTACCAGGCGTACGGGCTGGTCATCTCGGGGTCGAGCCACAAACTTCCGCCACCGGTCGACTTTCCGAACTTTTTGCCATCGGCCGAGGTCACCAGCGGAACCGTCATTGCATGAACGCTTTCACCGTCGACACGACGGTTGAGTTCGACGCCGGCAATGATGTTGCCCCACTGATCGGACCCGCCGACCTGCAGAGTGCAGCCGAGATCGCGTCGCAAGTGCAGGTAGTCGTTGGCCTGGAGCAGCATGTAGCTGAACTCGGTGTACGACATCCCGTCCGACTCGAGACGACGCTTCACGGTGTCACGCGCAAGCATGACGTTCACGGAGAAGTGTTTACCGACATCACGCAGGAAGTCGATGGCCGACATCTTGCCGGTCCAGTTCATGTTGTTCTCGATGACCGCGCTCGTCGGCGAATCGTCGAAATCCACGAATCGTTCGAGCTGACCACGGATGCGACCTGCCCAGTCCGCGACGGTATCGGCGGAGTTCATCGTCCGTTCCCCGACGTCACGGGGGTCTCCGATCAGGCCCGTTGCACCGCCGGCAAGAACGATCGGGCGGTTGCCGGCGCGCTGAAACCGCTTGAGCGCGAGGAGCGGAACCAGGTGACCTGCGTGCAGGCTCGGTCCTGTCGGGTCGAAGCCCGCATACAACGTGACCGGTCCGGCCTCGAGATCTTTACGCAAAGCGTCGAGATCGGTTGATTGGGCGATCAGCCCGCGCCAGGTCAGTTCGTCGAGAATATTCTCAGTCACGGACTCGATCATCCCATCTTCACGAAATGACCGGCGCTCGCGGGCTTCGGCGATACGCGGACACCGCTCGCGAGTCCGGAATCCACAGGCGCCACGGAACCTCCGCCGCGGTACTGACCCCCACCCGCGGTCCACTGACCCATTCCTTCGACTCCCCCAATTCGAGCCGAATCCGAGAGGCAGGGTTGAACACGTCTGTTCCGTTGTCCGCCAACGTGATTGCGACAGAAGCACCGAGATTACCCGGCCCTCTGGCCCATTGGTGAGACGGCCGGTCCGGCGATCTCCGAGCAGACACCACATCGTGACCGGCCTCGATTTCGGCCGCTCGGAGCAGAACACCACCCGCGACACCATCCGGGCCGTACGAGATGTTCATACAAAAGTGCATTCCATAGCTGCGGTAGACGTAGAGACGCCCCGCCCGCCCGAACATCACGCTGTTCCGCGGCGTTCTCCCCCGATACGAATGTGCTGCCGGATCCGGCCATGGCCCGTCCTTCTCCCCTCCGTACGCCTCGACCTCGACGATCCTCAGCGAGATGTCGTCGACGGTCAGGGTCGAGCCGAGAATTGTCAGGCCCGCTTCCAACGGGTTCTCCACATTTTCCAAGGTCTCGATGCTCACCCTTCGATTGTGCCCACGCCGTTGACTCATCGGTCGGCCGAGTCGCATAATTCAACAAGTGATGAATTATTGAAACGAGGCGAACCGTGACCACAACGCCGGCAATAGACATCCGCGGACTACGAGTCATTCGCGGCAAGCACGAAGTTCTTCACTCGCTTGACCTGCAGGTATCAGCAGGATCGATCACCGGACTGCTCGGACCCTCCGGTTGCGGCAAGACAACCCTCATGCGCGCGATAGTCGGAACGCAGATCGTCGAAAGCGGTGAGGTGAGAGTCCTGGGAGATCGCGCCGGGTCCGTTGCCCTTCGCCGTCGGATCGGGTACGTCACCCAATCCCCCAGTGTGTACGGCGACCTGACGGTCACGCGAAATGTTCAGTATTTCGGCGCTCTGTACGGAAAATCCGGCGCAGACGTCGCAGCAGCGGTCGACGCCGTCGGATTGAGCCGATACGCCGACCAGACCGCCGCCGATCTGTCTGGTGGTCAACGCGGGCGAGTCTCGCTGGCTTGCGCGTTGGTGGCGTCACCTGATGTGTTGATCCTCGACGAACCGACCGTCGGCCTCGATCCGGTGCTTCGCGTCGAATTGTGGGAACGATTCGCTGACCTTGCTCGCAGCGGAACCACCCTGTTGGTCTCGAGCCACGTCATGGATGAGGCCGACCACTGCGCTGAGCTGATCCTGATGCGAGACGGGTACCTCCTCGCTCAACTCACACCCGATGAATTGCGCGCCAAAACCAGATGTGAACGGCTCGAGGACGCCTTTCTCGAGCTGATTCGGACTTCACCCGTCGGAGGTGAAATATCATGAGCATCAGGATCTTCGGCGCTACGACCGTACGCATTCTGCTTCAGCTCCGCCAGGACCATCGCACGGTGGCCATGATCTTGTTGGTCCCGTCGTTGTTGATGATTTTGCTGTATTTCCTCTACCAAGACGTCCCGACGCCACCCGGCCAGGTTTCGCTCTTCCAACGAGTGGCGATCACGATGTTGGGAATCTTGCCGTTTGTGGTGATGTTCCTGGTCACATCCATCGCCATGCAGCGCGAACGCAGTTCAGGAACCCTCGAACGCCTGCTCACCACACCGATGGGCAAACTCGACCTTCTCGCCGGATACGGGGCGGCATTTTCGCTCTCCGCCGCCGCTCAAGCAGCTCTCGCGTGCGCGGTTGCTTTCGGATTCCTCGGACTCACCATCGCCGGCAGTCTTGCCTGGGTCATCGTCATTGCAGTTCTCGGCGCAATACTGGGCGTTGCGCTAGGCCTGTTGGCCAGCGCATTCGCGAAGACCGAGTTCCAAGCGGTGCAATTCATGCCGGTAGTTGTGGTTCCACAGCTCTTCCTCTGCGGACTCCTGGTACCGCGCGACCAATTGCCGACCTGGCTCGAATGGATCAGCAACGTCCTCCCCTTGAGCTACGCCGTCGACGCACTTCAGCAAGTGTCGATGCATGCCGACGCGACGGGTCAGATGTGGCGTGATCTCGCCGTCATGGCGGGCTTCGCCGCCGCCGCACTCTCGCTGGCCGCGGCCACACTCGATCGCCGCACTCCATGACCGACAAGGACACGAGTCCTGCACCGATTCGTTCGGGGCGACGACCGGGCAAGTCGGAGACTCGCGCGCAGATCCTCGATTCGGCACGACGGGCGTTCTCCCAGAACGGTTTTCGACGAACAACCGTTCGATCGATAGCTGCGGCCGCTGACGTCGATCCGGCTATGATTCATCACCATTTCGGGAGCAAGGAGCAGTTGTTCACCGCTGCGATCGCGCTACCGATCGATCCAGCAAAGGTACTGGGACCGGTTCACACCTCCCCGACCGAAAACCTCGGCGAAAGCCTTCTCCGGGCGGTGATCGGGCTATGGGATTCGGAACATCAGCCGGCGATTCTGGCGGCTTTTCGATCAGCCATTTCCGGCGACGGATCGCAGCTGATCCAGAGCTTTCTGCTCGATGTCGTATTGCGCGACATCATTCCGCGGGTGGACACACCACCTGGTACCGGCTTGATCAGAGCGGAATTGGTGGCCTCTCAGATGGCCGGACTGCTTGTCACGCGATATGTGCTCGGACTCGAACCACTCGCATCATTGAGCTTTGACGCTTTGGTACCGCTGGTGGCTCCGAACCTCCAGCGGTACCTGACCGGTGAATTACCGATCTAGCCTTCAGCCCGCGCGAGCAACTTCTCGTGCTCGTCGTCCGCCACATCGCGTGCCTCGTCGATCAACAGAACGGGAATGCCGTTCTCGATCGGGTAGGCACGCCGCAGGCGCGGGTTGTAGAGCAACTCGTCCCCGACCAGCAACAGCGGGCCTTTGTCCTGGGGGCAGGCCAAAATGCTGAGCAACGTCGAATCAATAGCCACGTGAGTCCTCTCGAACCGATCAAACAGAATGTCCTCAGGCTACCGTGCTCCGGTGCTCACCCTCGTCGGCATCAACTGCGCGGCAATTGCCTTGGTCAGCCGCTTGTACGACTGCGACTCGGAATCGAGGAACCAGGTCCGTGGCCCCGGCGCCGGCAATCCGGCCGCAGCCAAAGCAGTGGAGCTCGGACGGTACGACGAACCCACCGGGATCTCGTCAACCACGTGCACGATATCCGGACGAGCGTCGAAAGCGATGCGCGAGAGGGCCTCTGCAAGCTCGGCAGAACGGAACTGCCGTCCCGGACGCCATGTCACGGCAGCGACCGCCAGCTGATGCGGCGCGTCACCGACTCCGTATGCGACGGCAAGATCCACCCGCGCCACACTCGACAACGCGTCGACGATCGGCTGGGTGAACACGGGACCGCGGAGCGTGGAAATGACCGTGTTCTTGTGGTCGATCAGCCAGTAGTCGCCGTCGGCGTCCCGGCGGAAGAGATTTTCGGTGGGAATCCACGAATCGCCGGCTTGGAAGAGACCTCGCATGGCTCCGCCCGAGAGATCGGCGGTGAATCCCGCGCGCCCGAGCAGCAATCCGACCTCGTCTTCGGCGCACTCACGGACAAATCCGTTTCCGTTCTCGAGGAGCCGACCACTCAGCGGGTCGTATGCCGCCAACCGCACCTGCGCACTACCCGGCAGTGGGCGCCCCTTGGAACCAACTTTGGAGCCTGCAACATTGGCAAGAATCACGTCGCCTTCGGTCGACGCATAGAACTCGAGTACCTGCGCGGGGTCGAACGCCTCCGTTGTCCGCTTCCACAGACCATGGGGCATGCCCGAACCGATGAACAGGCGGACCGGATGACTACCGTCGATGAGAAGAAGATCCTCGTCGAGTATCTCGCGCATCATCGACCACGTGTAACTCACGACCGTCACGCCGTAGCGGTGGATTTCCTCGACGAACCTCGCGGGGTTCAGTCCACGTGAGAGCGCAATGCGTGAGCCACCGGCCATGGCACCACCGATGGTCGCGAGCAGACTCGACGAATGATGGAGTGGTGCAAGGCAGTACACGGTGTCACCGCGATCGAGATCTGCCGCCGTGGCCGTGCCGAAGGCCGACAGTGCCCACCGGTAGTTGGTGATCTGCTTGGCCTCGAGCACACCGCCGGATTCCGCAAAGATGATGAAGGCGAGTTCGCGGGCGACACCGGGATCCGGTCGGTACCACCCGGGCAGATTGACCTTCGTCGGATCGATTTGTTCGAGATCGATCACGTCGTGTGACGGATCCACCTCGAGGCCACGGGCATCGCCGCCGCCGAGCACCAGTACCGGCCGACCGGTAACCACTGCAGCATCGACGTTTTCCGGATCGGTGATGATCCGATCGACCGACCCCAGCTTGACCGCCGCCGTTATGTCGGAGCCTGGCGGAAGCATGACCGCGACGGCACCAAGTCGCGACAGGGCCGCGATGGCCGCGAGTGCGCTGGGGCGGGTCTCCATCAGGACACCGACATGCGCTGCCGGACGCACTCCCACGGAGATCAATCCACGCACGACATTGTCGATACGCGCGTTGACCGCTTCATAGGTGTGCACGCGATTGTCGAAGAGGAAGCACTCGCCGTTCGGCGCCTTTCGACGCTGCTCCGCCAGCAACTGGCTCAGCGAGATCTTGGTGTGCGGCTGAATCTGGTTGAGTCGAGCCAGACGTGGCAACGCTCGTGCCGCTTCTCCCGACAATTCGAAAGTGCCGCGCAACGCACCGGCGGCAAGGTCACTGATTCCCTTGGTGACTCCTGCACCTACTTCAGCGACCGAGGCGACGGTGTGGATGATCCGATTGCTGATCGACACACCGGTCTGGTCTTCGAGGTCGGCGCCGTAGACCATGTTCGCGATACGGTCCGGGAGGGGTCCACCCGTCTCGGTCCACTGTACGAATTCACCGGTGGTCGGCCAGGTGTGATTGGCCGCAGTGGAACCGACAACCAAACCGAAATGGCCTGCACGCAAGGTAGATTCGTAGACCTTCGCCCGCGGAGCGGCTTGACTGATGCCTCGAACCGCTTGCGGCTGGCCGATGTCGTCGACCTCGCCGACGAATGCCAGGATGGGGCAGGTGATCTCGGCGAGCGAGACCAATTGATCCTTGATGACGAACCCACCGGTCATCATTCGGTTGTGCACGATGAACTGCTTGAGCAGTTCGGCTACCGCGGGCCCCGACCACGCGACCCAACCCTCGGTCGCGAGGAAGCGTCGTTGCTGCTCCCGCGGAAGCAACGCCTCCCGGTCGTGCAGTTGAAGCAGAAAGTCGACGCGCATCTTCAGCGTCTTCACGGGATCGAGCAACTGGAACCCGGTACGGGCCATCCACCCGGTGACCGCCAGGCGATTGAAGACGTGATCGGCGAGGAAATCTGCACCCTTGGTTGCCAATCCCGCCGGGATGCCGAAGGGTAGCGCGGCGAGTGTGTCGACCGGACTGCCGAAGGTGATGACGCTGGCGATGTTTCGACTACGCCGATACGCGGCAGCCTGATAGGCGAACATGCCACCCTGCGAATAACCGGAGATGTGAACATCTTTTCCGGTGTGACGGTGGATGTGATCGACGATGTCGCTGAGAGCGATGATGTGATCGGCGAGGTTACGATCCCAACCGCCCTCTTCGGAGTCGGGCGAACCGAAATCGACGACCCAGGGATCAAGGCCCATCTCGTGCAGAATTCCCACAGCGCCCTGGTCACGGGTCACGTCGTACACGTTCGCCGACATCATCATCGGCGGGATCAGCAAGATCGGTGCGCCGACGGTTTCCGGGTCACTGTCCGGGAAGTAGCGCCGTAGCCGATACATCGCTGCGCGTTCGACGATCTCGAACGGCGACGTGGTCGCATCCGTTTCCAGCCCACCCAACCGGACGACCTCGAGGCCGTTTTGTGCTGTCGCAACCACCCGACGAATCGGGCCCAGCACAGACTTGGAATTCAATCCCACCATTTCACTCCCAAGTTACTCACCATGTGACGTCAGTCTCATTTTTCCCGCGCGCGACAAGCCTACTGACGATGAATACGCGTACGCGGTCAGGGAGCAAATTCTGCTACCTGACCGCGTACGACCGAAGGACTACTGCCGAAAAGAGAGCGACAACACTCGTGACCGCGAGGTCACAGGGTCCATTCCCGCAGTGACTGCGCCACTGCTTTGACTCCGTCCAGCTGCTCGGCAACCCGCACCCCCGCAGTGCCGCCTCGCGCGTTGCGCGAAGCAATGGAACCCTCGACTGTCAGCACCTCACGAACAGCGGGTGTCAGCGCGCTGTCGACGCCGGCCAGCTCCTCGTCGGTGAGATCTTCGAGTCCGACCCCTCGTGCTTCGGCGACACGCACGCACGCTCCGGCAGCCTCGTGGGCAACCCGGAACGGCACGCCCTGACGCACCATCCACTCCGCGATGTCGGTGGCCAACGTGAACCCTGCCGGAGCTAGTTCCGCCATGCGCTCGGTGTGGAACTCGAGCGTCTGCACCAGACCGGTGATGGCCGGGAGCAGCATCTCGAGCTGCGCAACCGAGTCGAAAACCGGTTCCTTGTCCTCTTGCAGATCGCGGTTGTACGCCAGCGGCTGAGCCTTGAGCGTCGCCAACAATCCGGTCAGGTTGCCGATCAAACGACCCGACTTACCGCGCGTCAGTTCCGAGACATCCGGATTCTTCTTCTGCGGCATGATCGACGATCCCGTCGACCACGCGTCGGCAAGCGTGATGTAGCCGAACTCCGGTGTGCTCCAGATGATGATCTCTTCCGCCATACGGGAGAGATCGACACCGATCATTGCGAGCACGAACGCTGCCTCGGCCGCAAAATCACGCGAAGCCGTTGCGTCGATCGAGTTCTCGGCCGAGCTGTCGAACTTCAGTTCCGCCGCAATCGCTTCGGGATCGAGTCCGAGTGAGGAACCGGCCAGTGCACCGGAACCGTACGGGGACACCGCAGCTCGCACGTCGAAGTCGCGAAGGCGCTGCACGTCCCGCAACAGTGGATGTGCGTGAGCGAGCAGGTGATGCGCCAACAGGACCGGCTGAGCCGCCTGCAGGTGCGTCTTGCCCGGCATCACGGCATCCGGATGCGCCCCGGCCTGAGTCGCCAATGCGTCGACCACGTCGAGAACTCCGGTGGAGATGCGGCGGACTGCATCGCGAAGCCACATGCGGAACAGCGTGGCCACCTGGTCGTTTCGCGAACGTCCAGCACGCAGGCGCCCACCGACCTCAGGCCCGACACGCTCGATCAGACCACGCTCGAGTGCGCCGTGTACGTCCTCGTCCGACTCGCTGGGCCCGAAGGCGCCACTGGCAACATCTGCCGCCAGGCGGTCGAGACCGTCGAGCATTGTCACGAGGTCGGCTTCACTGAGCAGGCCTGCCTTGTTCAGCACACGCGCATGCGCCTGCGACGCCCGCACGTCGTACGGAGCGAGGACCCAGTCGAAGTGAGTCGACTTGCTCAGCGCCGCCATGGCAGCGGCCGGTCCGGACTCGAACCGCCCGCCCCACAGCGCACCTTCGTTGGTGCCGTGTTTTTGAGCGTCTCCGTCACCGTGAGCCGTCATGGCTCAGAGTCCCAGATCGCGCTTCGCGGCGACCTTCGACGACAGACCGTGGATCTCGACGAAGCCCTTCGATGCGGACTGGTCGAAGCTGTCGCCCTCGTCGTACGTCGCGAGGTTGAAGTCGTAGAGCGACTCCGGGCTACGACGACCGTTGACGGTGATGGCTCCACCGTGCAGGAAGAGACGAATGTCGCCGGTGACGCGTTCCTGCGTCTTGTTGACGAACGTGTCCAGTGCGTCCTTGAGGGGCGAGAACCAGAGGCCGTCGTAGACCAGCTCGGACCAACGCTGCTCCATCTGACGCTTGTAGCGACCGAGTTCGCGTTCGAGGGTGACGTGTTCGAGTTCCTGGTGCGCGGTGATGAGAACCATGGCGCCGGGAGCTTCGTAGATCTCACGGCTCTTGATGCCCACGAGACGGTCCTCGACGACGTCGAGACGGCCGACGCCCTGAGCGCCTGCGCGCTTGTTCAGTTCCTGAATGGCTTCGAGAACCGACACCGGGCGGCCGTCGATGGCGACCGGGCGGCCCTTGTCGAAGCTGATGATGAGCTCGTCGGGTGCGTTCCAGTTGACCGTCGGGTCCTGGGTGTAGTCGTAGACGTCCTTCGTCGGCGCGTTCCACAGATCCTCGAGGAATCCGGTCTCGACGGCGCGGCCCCAGACGTTCTGGTCGATCGAGAACGGCGACTTCTTGGAGACGTTGATCGGGATGTTGTTCTCTTCGGCGAAGGCGATGGCCTTCTCGCGGGTCCAGGCGTAGTCGCGGACCGGTGCGATGACCTGCAGGTCGGGTGCGAGGGCGCCGAATCCGACCTCGAAGCGAACCTGGTCGTTGCCCTTACCGGTGCAACCGTGCGAGACGATGGTGCCGCCGTGCGAGCGTGCAGCTTCGACGATGTGCTTGACGATCAGCGGACGGCTGATGGCCGAGACGAGCGGGTAGCGGTCCATGTACAGGGCGTTGGCCGCGATGGTCGGCAGGCAGTATTCGTCCGCGAACTCGTCGCGGGCGTCGACGACAACGGATTCGACTGCGCCGCAGTCGATCGCGCGCTGACGCACGACCTCCATGTCCTCGCCACCCTGCCCCAGATCGATGGCGACGGCGACAACTTCAGCGCCCGTCTCCTTACCGATCCAACTGATGGCAACAGAAGTGTCCAGCCCGCCCGAGTAGGCGAGTACGACGCGATCGGCCATGGTTTTTGTGCTCCTTCGGTTGAAAATCTCTATCAAAGAATAAGGGGTCAGGCGAGCGATTCGATCATGGCCGCGAGTTCCGCTCCGGAAAGCGGTTCCCGGGCCACTACGAAGATGGTGTCATCTCCGGCGATCGTGCCCACGATGTCCGGCATCGAGGACCGATCCAGTGCGCTCGCGAGGTAGTGCGCGGCTCCCGGCGGTGTCCGGAGGATCGCCATGTTGCCGCTGAAATCGGTGGAGACCAACAACTCACCCAACAGCCGTGAGAGGCGGTCGGTGCCGCCGGCCACACCGCGTACCGGGTTCCCGTCCTCCGGCACCACGTAAACACCGGCGCCGCCGTCGGCGGCACGCAGTTTCACCGCTCCCAGCTCTTCGAGGTCACGCGAGAGCGTCGCCTGCGTTGCTTCGATGCCCTCGGCACCGAGCAAGGCCGCCAGCTCCGTCTGACTTCGGACAGGGTGAGCCGCCAGAAGCGCGATGATGCGCGACTGGCGACCAGCCCGAGTGGGAGCGACGCTCACGCCGGGTCCAGTTGGGTTCGCTGTTCCAGCAGCCACACGAGCAATGCCTTCTGGGCGTGCAGACGGTTCTCCGCCTCGTCCCAGACAACACTCTGCGGCCCGTCGAGAACCTCGTCGGTGACTTCTTCGCCGCGATGCGCGGGCAGGCAGTGCAGGACGACGGCCTTCGGATCTGCCTTTGCGAGCAGCTCCTTGTTGATCTGGAACGGACGGAAAGGTCCGACCCGATCGAGTCCGTCGTTCTCCTGACCCATCGAGGTCCAGGTATCGGTGACCAACGCGTCGGCACCGACGACGCCGGCCTGTGGGTCCTGCGTCAGGGTGATGGTCGCGCCGGTTTCCTCGGCGCGTTTGCGTGCTGCTGCCACGACCCAGTCCGCCGGTTCGAAGCCGGCGGGGCTTGCGATGGTGACGTCGATGCCTGCGGTCACTCCGCCGAGCATCAGCGAGTGAGCCATGTTGTTGGCGCCGTCGCCCAGGTAGGTCAGCTTCAGCCCCTTGAGCTCACCCTTCTGTTCGATCAGCGTTTGCAGATCGGCCAGAACCTGACAGGGATGAAATTCGTCGGACAATGCATTGACGATGGGAATCGTTGCGCCCGTAGCCATTTGCTCCAGGCGCTTCTGGCCGAACGTGCGCCACACGACGGCGTCGACGTAGCGGGAGAGAACGCGTCCGGTGTCCGCCAAGGTCTCTTCACGACCGAGTTGAGTGCTGCGCCCGTCGACGACGACAGCGTGACCGCCCATCTGTGCGATGCCCATCTCGAACGAGAAACGTGTACGCGTCGAGTTCTTCTCGAAGATGACACCGACTCCGCGGGGACCCTCGAGCGGACGCCGAGCGAACGGGTCCTTCTTGAGAATCGCAGCGAGTTCCAGAACTTCGGCCTGCTGCGCAGGAGTCAGATCGTCGTCCCTGAGAAAGTGTTTCACCACGGTAGTCACTTCTCCCCCGGCTGGTCAGCCGATAGTGCACTGTCGAAGATGGCAGGTAGTGCTGCCACGAAGGTTTCGGCCTGCTCGTCCGTGAGGATGAGCGGCGGCGCCAACCGGATCACTCCGGGTTGCGCTGCATTCACAAGGTACCCGGCTTCGCGCGCTGCGTTTTCCACCGCCGGCGCGACGTCCTCGGTCAGCACGACACCCAGCAACAGTCCTGATCCCCGTACGTAGTCGACCAACGGATGGCCCAGATCTTCGATGCCCGCCGAGATCGACTTACCCAAGCTGTCGGCGCGTGAGATCAGGTCTTCCGCTGCAATGGTTTTCAGCACGGCAAGTGCCGCCGCAGCACACACCGGATTGCCACCGAACGTCGTACCGTGCTTACCCGGTCCGAACAACTCGGCCGTTGCCCCGGTCGCGATGCAGGCGCCGATCGGCATTCCGCCACCGAGTCCCTTCGCAAGAGTGATGACGTCCGGAACGATGCCGACTGCCTGATGGGCGTAGAACCAGCCGGTCCGGCCGATGCCGGTCTGCACTTCGTCGAGCACGAGAAGTGCACCGCGCTCGGCGGTGATCCGCCGAGCCTCGACGAGGTATCCCTCGGGTGGCACCACGACGCCGCCCTCACCCATGATCGGTTCGAGGAACACAGCGGCGGTGTCGGAATCGACGGCCTGCTCGAGTGCCTCGACGTCGCCGTACGGCACGAACTCGACACCGGCGGGCATCGGTTCGAACGGCGCCCGCTTGGCCGGCTGACCCGTCAGAGCGAGTGCCCCCATCGTGCGACCGTGGAAGGAGCCTTCGGCTGCGATGATCTTCTTCCGGCCGGTGGCGCGAGCGAGCTTGAAGGCAGCCTCGTTCGCCTCGGTACCGGAGTTGCAGAAGAACGCGCGCCCGGTGACGTTGCCGAGATGAGCGAGCAACTGCTCCGCCAACTCGACGACCGGCTCGCTGGCGTACAGGTTGGAAACATGGCCGAGTGTCGACAACTGAGTAGTGACGGCTTCGACGACGGCCGGATGTCCGTGTCCGAGGATGTTGACGGCGATTCCTGCCAGGAAGTCGACGTACTGCTTGCCGTCGGCGTCGGTGAGTACGGCGCCGTCACCGCGGACGAGAGCAACCCGGGGTACGCCGTAATTGTTCATCAGCGAAGCGGACCACCGCTGCTGCAGATCGATCGTGCTCATGAGATAGCTCCCTGCTGGGGACCGGCGACCGAGGAACCCGGCACGACCATCGTGCCGATTCCTTCACCGGTGAAAAGTTCGAGTAGGACTGAATGTTCGAGCCGACCGTCGATCACGTGCGCCGACGGCACACCTCCGCGCACCGCGCGAAGGCAGGCCTCCATCTTGGGCACCATGCCGGCGTCGAGACTCGGCAACAACTGGGCCAGGGCGTCGGTGTCGATTTCGGTGGCCAGTGAGGCTCGGTCCGGCCAATCGGTGTACAGGCCCTCGACGTCGGTGAGGACAACGAGCTTCTCGGCACCGATCGCCTCGGCCAGTGCTGCAGCAGCGGTATCGGCGTTGATGTTGTGGACGACACCGTCGGCGTCGGGTGCGATGGTCGAGACGACCGGAATACGTCCTGCCGCAATGAGATCGAGTACCGCGTCTGGGTTCACGGTGGTGACGTCCCCGACCAGCCCGATGTCGGTCTGCTCCCCCTCGACCGCAACAGTGCGTCGAGTAGCGGTGAACAGGTGCGCATCTTCACCGGAGATACCGACCGCGTAAGGACCGTGCGCGTTGATCAAGCCGACGAGTTCACGGCCGACCTGACCGAAAAGCACCATCCGCACGACGTCCATCACCTCGGGCGTCGTGACCCGGAAACCACCGCGGAACTCACCCTTCATGCCAAGGCGTGCCAGCATCGCGTTGATCTGCGGGCCACCGCCGTGCACGACGACGGGATGGATGCCGACAGTCCTCAGGAACGCCATGTCGGCGGCAAATGCCGTTTTGAGCGTCTCGTCGATCATGGCGTTTCCGCCGTACTTGACCACGACCACCTTGTCGCGGAATCGCTGCAGCCACGGCAGCGCGTCGGCAAGGACATGCGCTTTCTGATGCTCGCTGATCACGGGATACGTCTCGGTCATGACGAATACGCCGAGTTCTCTTCGACGTAAGCATGCGAGAGGTCCGTGGTGCGAATGCTCACGGACTCGTTGCCGATTCCCAGATCGATGTCGAGTTCGATGTCGATCCCACTCAGGTCCACCTCACGCGCCCCCGGAGCACCGACGCCGTCGATGCAGACGGGACTCCCGTTGAAGGACACACTGATTCGATCGGGATCGAGCTCGATGGGAGCGATACCCACTGCGGCGAGAACGCGACCCCAATTGGGATCGGAACCGAAAAGCGCTGTCTTGACCAGGCTGTCGCGGGCGATGGTCCGGGCGCCGATCAACGCATCGGACTCGGACGCCGCGCCGCGAACCGTCACCTTGACCCGCTTGGTGACACCCTCGGCGTCTGCCATCAACTGATCCGCGAGATCATCACACACGGCCAGCACTGCGGCGTTCAGTTCGTCCTGCGTCGGCGTGACACCGCTGGCGCCGGAGGCCAACAGGAGCACTGTGTCGTTGGTGGACGTGGCGCCGTCGACGTCGAGGCGATCGAAGCTCAGGTGGGTGGCGGCGCGCAGAGCGGTATCGAGCTGCTCGGCCGTTGCGACAGCATCGGTCGTGACGACGCACAGCATCGTGGCCAGCGCAGGCGCGAGCATGCCTGCGCCCTTGGCCATTCCGCCGACGTTCCATTTGTTCGCGTGGTGCAGCGACGCCTGCTTCGGCACGGTATCGGTGGTCATGATCGCGTATGCCGCGTCGGTGCCTCCGGAGATTCCGCCGGCCAGTTCGTGCACTACCTCGGTGACACCGGGGATCAGCTTGTCCATGGGCAAGCGGTCACCGATAAGTCCGGTCGAACAGACAGCGACCTCGATCGCGCCCGTCTCGGTGCCCCAATTACTCAGTGCCGAAGCAACTTCCTCGGCAGTCTTGTGTGCATCCTGGAATCCACCCGCGCCCGTGCAGGCGTTCGCGCCGCCCGAGTTGAGCACCACCGCGCGCAGCTTGCCCGTCGTCAGGACCTGCTGAGACCAGAGCACCGGAGCTGCCTTGACCTTGTTCAGGGTGAAGACGCCGGCAGCGGCCAGATCGGGTCCCTCGTTGAGCACCAATGCGAGGTCCGACTTGCCACTCTTCTTGATACCGGCAGCAATTCCGGCACCGCGGAATCCGGCAGGTGCGGTGACGCCCTGCGTGCGGAGCAGACGTCCCTCGGCGACGTGAACCACGTCTGCAACGGTCGCGTCAGGCTCGGTTGCGTTGTCGATCTGCTGCGGATTGTCGGTGCTCACGGAGCTACTCCCACGGTAGAGAGACCTGCGGTCTCGGGTAGGCCAAGGGCGAGATTCATCGATTGCACCGCGCCACCGGCGGTGCCCTTGGTGAGATTGTCGATTGCCGAGATGACAACGAGCTGACCGGCGTCGGCGTCAACGGTGACCCCGATCTGTACGGCATTGGATCCGATCACGGCACCGGTCTGCGGGAAGGCTCCGGCAGGCAGTACGTGGATGAACGGCTCGTCGTTGTATGCCTTGTCGTAGATTTCGCGCGCTTGCTCTTCGGTGGCCGTGGTGGCTGCCGTGCAGGTCGCGAGGATGCCGCGCGGCATGGGCGCGAGGACTGGAGTGAAGGAGACACTGATGTCCTTGCCGCCTGCGGCCGAGAGATTCTGAATGATCTCAGGGGTGTGGCGATGGACGCCGCCGACGCCGTACGCACGGACGGAGCCCATGACCTCGGAACCCAGCAGATCAGCCTTCGGTGCCCGGCCGGCGCCCGAAGTGCCACTGACCGCAACCACGTTCACGTGTGAGTCCACGATCCCCGCGGCAACGGCGGGGGCCAGCGCGAGGCTCGCTGCCGTCGGGTAGCAGCCCGGAACGGCGATGCGGGTTGCGCCTACCAATTTCTCACGGGCACCGGGCAATTCAGGAAGACCGTAGGGCCAGGTGCCGGCATGAGCGCTCTTGTAGTACTTCTCCCAGGCTGCGGGATCCTGCAGCCGGAAGTCCGCGCCGCAGTCAATGATGACCGTCGACTCGGGCAGCAACTTGGCGTACTGAGCCGAATTTCCGTGTGGGAGACCGAGGAAGACGACGTCGTGACCCGAGAGGATCTCGACGGTGGTCTCTTCGAGTACCCGCGACGAGAGTGGAAGCAAGTGCGGATGATGCTCACCGAGCGTCGAACCGGCGTTGCCACCGGCGGTCAGCGAACCGATCACCAGGCTGCCGTCGACATAGGAGGGGTGCCCGAGAAGCAGACGCAGAACCTCACCACCGGCGTACCCACTGGCGCCGGCAACGGCGACTCTGATCGGCTTGCGTGCGTTCTCGGTCGTACCACCTTCAGTCATGTCACACAGTATGCATCATTGTGCATCGGAATGCATAATTACTTACCCATGGATCGCCGGATCTCCTCGAGCTTGGCCTTTGCGGCCTTCTGGCGCTCGTCCCACTGCTCGTCGACGGACTTTCCGACAGGACTCTCGTGCGCCAGTTCGGACGAACCTATTGAAGTACCGAAGCGCCCCTCTATCTTCTCCCGAACGCGGTCGAAAGTGGGCACTCCCCCTTCGGTGTAGTCGGGTTCGGGAATTCTCGGATCGGTCGCAAGTACCACCGGGACGTCGATGATCTCGTCGACCTCCACAACGGTGTCGGGCAGTTCGACTTCTTCGGCGTCGGTGATCTCGTTCTCGTCCTCGACGCGGTTCGGCTCGAGGCTCGCGGCAGCGGTGTCCACCACGGAAAGAAGGACCGACAAACTCGGACGACGCTCGACCACTGCGCGGACGACCGCGAGGAAGTCCTTGTCGTCGAGTGCACTGGCGGCCTCGACTACCTGGTGCACGGACCCATCATGTTCGGACCCATCATTTCGTGACACTGTCAGTCCCTTCTCGAAAACGCCGACGGACAATTCCGATCCTTCCACGACCGTCCGTCGAAGGGGTCAGCGTGACGCGAGATACGCGGCAAACGCTTCCTCGCTCGAATATTCGGGGACGTATCCGAACTGTTCCTTGAGCCGCCGATTGTCGAGAACCGGTCGGTACTGGAGAAATCCGACGCGCTCCGGACCGTGTTCCGTTACACCCAATCGCCGTCCGACGCGTAGAACGCCTCGCAACAACCATGCAGGAAGCGTCACCGTGCTCTTGCCCATCCGGGAAGCCAACTCGTCGACGGTCAGCACGCCGTCGCCCGCGACATTGAAGATGCCCACTTGGTTTCCGGTCACGGCCTCCGCAAAAGCGCCCGCGACATCGGTGTGCCAGACGAAGACGAAGGGGCTGTCGCTCCCGGCAACCTTGAGCAGCTTGCGGCGATCGAACAACGCGGTGATCTGATTGTCGACGCTCTCGCCCAAGATCGTGCCGATCCGGAAGACAACTTGTTCCAACTCCGGGTGTTCGACGCGATATTCGGCGAGCATCTCCTCGACCAGGCGTTTGTGGCGACTGTATGTGAATTCGTCGTTGCCTCGGACAGGTACGTCCTCGGTGATCCACGGTGGGTTGTCGGAGTGGTAGCCGTACGCCGCTCCGGACGAAGACACGACGACCCGTCCAACCCCGTGTTCGACGCAGGCCGCGAGCACGTTTCGTGTCCCGTCGACGTCGACGCGGTACTCCTGCTCTGCTGTCGTTTTCTTGCCGGGATTCACGATGGACGCAAGGTGGATCACGACGTTCGGTCGGTACTGACCGAACACCCGCCCCAATTCTGTGGGGTCGCAGACGTCCGCCCTGACGCGGCGGATGCGATCGTCCGGCGTGTCCTTGACCGTGAGGTCGACACAGACGACGGTGATGCCCTGCGCGATCAGTGCGTCGATGACAGCGGTACCCAGGAACCCGTTTCCGCCCGTGACGAGTGCGACGGTCATGCCGGTACCGCCTTTCGGGCGCGTCGCTTGGACCAGATCGTCGCCAGAGCCAACCCGGCGATGATGTCCCAGATCCCCCACCAGCCGGCCACGACGGCCATGCCACCGAGACCGTCGAAGAACGTGAACACCAGGCCAAGCCCCAGCCCCGCATTGCGGATGCCGACCTCGAAAGAGACGGCGCGACGGCTGTATTCGTTCAACCCGGTGACGGCGCCGCAGAAGTATCCCAGTGCGAGGGCAACCGTGTCGTGCAGGAAGACCGCGAGCAGTACCACCCCGATGTAGTCGACGAAGTACGACGCATTCCCCGACACCCCCGCGACGATGAAGATCAACAACGCCACCAACGAACCGTTTTTCAGCCAAGGCTGCGCTTTCGCGGCGATCTCCGGAAACCTTCGTGCCGCCCAGATGCCGAGAACGAACGGCACACCGATGATCAGGGCGATTTGCGCGACCATCTCGAGCGCATTCAGGTTCACGGACTGCAACAGAGCGTCGGTCTCCGGGCGTCGGCTCCCCCAGAACGCAAGATTGAGCGGCATGAGGAAGATCGCGAGGACGTTCGACACCGCCGTCATGGACACCGAGAGTGCGACGTCGCCGCCCGCCCGGTGAGTCAGGACGTTCGAGATGTTCCCTGGCGGGCAGCACGCCACCAGGATCATGCCGAGTGCTACCGACGGAGCCGGCGAGAGAATCAGCGTCAGGAGAAAAGTCACTGCCGGCAACAGCAGGAACTGCGCAGCAATACCCACCGCCATCGCCTTGGGTTTGGTGAGCGCACGACGAAAGTCGTCGACCGAGGTGTCGAGGGCGATCCCCAGCATGATCGTGGCCAGCACCACGTTGAGGATCATCAACGATCCCGGGTTGAAGTTGAGCACCACGTCGTCGATCGGCATCACTGTCCTCCCTTCGTCAGAGCGGCATCAAGCAGTCCGATGTGTCGCTTGATCGCCGATCGGTAGGCGTCCTTGTTCACGTAGTAGGCCATTCGTCCCAACTTCAGGTACTTGTATCCCCCGGACAGATCGGGAGGAGGACCGGCCGCCGCCGCCGAGAATTCCCGCGCCGCGGCGGGGGCTTCGGTACGTGCGGTGATCAGTTTGGCCACCAACTCGGCCTGCTCGAAACGGCCCTGCCACCCGAGACCGGATGCTTCGACCATGCCGAGAACAAAGAGATTGTCGTGGCGGCGACTCGCGACGTTGAGGAACAGGTCCGGGGCAGCGCCCGACCAGTCCAAGTCCTCGCGCGCGATGAAGGGATAGTCGAGGTGATACCCCGTGGCGCAGAGAACGAGGTCGTAGTCGGCAGACGATCCGTCGACAAACCGCACCGTCTTCCCCTCGAACCGGTCGACGTCGGCGCGCACGTGCACATCACCGTGCCCGATGTGGTGCAGGATCAACGAGTTCACGACCGGATGCGATTCGTAGATCTTGTAGTCCGGTGCCGGAAATCCGAACCGCACCGGATCACCCGTGAACTGCTTGAGTACCAAGGTGTCGACGCGTTGTTTGATCCACGGCGGCAATGGCTTTCCCTGATTCAAGGTGTCCGAGGGTCGGCCGAACAGATACTTGGGAACGAAGTAGTAGCCTCGCCGAACGCTCAAGTCGACGCACTCGGCCTGGTGGACGGCATCGACGGCGATGTCGCATCCACTGTTGCCCGCTCCGATGACCAGTACCTTCTTCCCACGGAAGATCTCGGCGCTGCGGTACTGGCTCGTGTGCATCAACGTGCCGGTGAAGTCGCCCCGGAAAGTCGGCATGTTCGGCTTCGACAGCGTTCCGTTCGCGATGATCACGCCTCGATACCGCGCGACTGTTGTCTCACCGCTGCGACTGCGCGTGGTGACCTGCCACAGCGAATCGACCGGCGAAACGTCGACGACGGTAATGCCGAAGGCAAAGTGCCTGCGAAGATCGTGAGTATCGGCGTAGTCGCGGAAATAATCGGCAAGTTCGACGTGGCTCGGGTAGTCGGCCACCGAATCCGCCATCGGGAACTCCGCGAATGCGGTGGTGCCCTTCGAAGAGATGAGGTGCGCCGACTCGTAGACGGTGCTGTGCGGGTTGTCGATGTCCCAGAGCCCACCGACGTCGTCGTGGCTCTCGAAGCCGTCGAACGCTATCCCGGCCCGATCGAGGTTTCGCGCGCCGGCCAATCCAGACGGGCCCGCTCCGATCAGCGCGTACTTCTCCTCTGTGATCATCCGTCGAGCGTCGCAGATAGTCCGAATCTTGCAGCAATATGCCGGATAATGACGTTATGAGCGCACCAGATGCCGGCAACGGTCGCAGGATAGATGAAATCGATCTGAGGATAATCAATGCGCTCCAGCTCGCACCGCGATCGAAGTGGCTTTCGTTGGCCGGACCACTCGAACTCGACGCCGCGACTCTCGCCCGTCGTTGGAATCGACTCTCCGAATCGTCGTTGGCCTGGGTCACGGTCACTCCAGGGCCACAGGTGCTGGGCAGCATCGTCACAGCGATCATCGAAATCGATTGCTCACCTGCTCCTCTCGACACCATCGCGGCACGGCTGACTCGCTCGGCCCACGCCGTGACCATCGAAGCATCAACGGGCAGAGCAGATCTGCTCGTCACAGCCGGTACCGCGGATCTGGCGTCGATGTCGCGCTTCATCTCGGAAGACGTCGCAACGATCGACGGTGTACTGGCGACACGAACCTCGATCATCACACGCTGGTTCACCGAAGGTGGGCGATGGAGACTCAATGCGCTGGCACCGTCCGAGAAGGGTGTGCTGACCACCAGCGAAAACCGTCCTGCCGTGCGCGCTCGGCCGACCGGGATATCCGAACAGGATCGCAAGGTTCTGACGAAGCTCGCTTACGACGGGCGCACTCCCATGAAGGAGTTGGCCGACGCGATCGGTGTCAGTCCCGCTGCGTGCAAACGCCAGATCGACCGGCTCACGTCTTCGGGGTTGGTGGCGCTGCGGTGTGAATTCGCGCGGCCGCTGGCCGGCCTTCCCGTGCTCGCCACACTGTGGTGCCGCGTCGAACCCGAGCTTCTCGATACGGCAGGACGAGTGCTGAGTCGGGCGTCGGAAGTTCGAAACTGCTTCGCTGTAGTCGGCCCCGACAACCTGGTGGTTCAGTTGTGGCTGCATTCTCCTGCAGAACTCGATGCATTCGAAACTCGTCTGCGCAAGGAGATTCCGGGTCTTTGCGTCACGGAACGATCCATCGTGCTGTATCTGCGCAAACTGCTTGGCCACGTGCTCGACCAGCAAGGGCGACGGACGGACACCGTTGCGCCAGATGTGTGGCTTTCCGATTCACCTCAGTCGAAAAGCCGATAACACGACAGAGCCCACGACCACCTGGGATGGACGTGGGCTCTGTGATCAGTTGAGGAAATCAGCCGCGCATCTGCGCACCGACGGCCTTGGAGGCAGCCTCGACCGCTGCATCGCGCGCGGCACTGGCCTCGTCCTCGGTCAGCGTCCGGTCGACACCACGGAATCGCAATGCGAACGCGAGCGACTTGCGGCCTTCACCGACCTGCTCGCCCTCGAAGACGTCGAAGAGGCGGATGTCTTCGAGAAGCTCGCCGCCGCCGGAACGCAGAGCTTCCTGGACCTTCGCCGCAGGAATATCGCGATCGACAACAACCGCCACGTCCTGGAGCACTGCGGGGAAGGGCGAAATGCGCGGCGCCGGCAGGTTCTCGACCAACGGCAAAGCGTCGAGGTCGATCTCCAGTGCACAAGTGCGCGCAGGCAATCCCGCACGCTCGAGAACAGCCGGATGCAGTTCGCCCGCATGACCGACTACGTTGCCGTCAACGACAACCTCGGCGCAACGGCCGGGATGCCACGGCAGGTACTGCGCCGCACGCAGTTCCACCTCGACGCCTGCTGCAGCTGCAATGACCCGCACGGCTGCAAAAGTGTCCGAAGCCTCGGCCTGACGGCCAGGACCCCAGGGGCCGCTCGGCTCACGCAAACCACTCAACACTGCAGCGATGTGCACCGGCTGTGCCGGCAACGACGCGATCAGGTTCGCGATCTGCTCGTCCGTCGGGCGACGATCCACCGGCAATGCATCCACCGGCTTGGTGTCGGGGCCAGGCAGGACGACCTGCGCGATGCCGTACAGCGACAGATCACGCTGACCGCGAGAAGCGTTGCGAGCCAAAATCTCCAGCAGACCCGGGAGCAGCGTGGTCGCCAACTCCGGACGATCGGCTTCGAGCGGGTTGAGGACCTTGCTGGTGTTGCGGCGCGGATCATCCGCGTCGAGGCCCCAGACGTCGAAGACGTTCGTCGGCAGGAAGACCGGAGGAAGGACCTCGACGTAACCGGCGTGAGCCACGGCCTTCGAGACCGTGCGCTTTCGCCGCTGCGACGGAGTCAACCCACGTCCGGCCGGAGCGGCGGGAAGAACAGACGGGATCTGCTCGAGACCTTCGAGGCGAAGAACTTCCTCGACGAGGTCCGCAGGCTGCACCAGGTCCGGACGCCACGACGGCGGCGTCGCGACCAACTGGCCGTGTCCTTCTTCGCTGACGCCGACCTCGACGTTGCAGCCAACCTGGGTGAGGCGGCGAGCTGCGGTGCCGTTGGGGTACGTGACTCCGGCGACACGGTCGGGCAGGTCGATATCCATGCGAATGGCAGCGCGAGGGGCAACATCGCCCACGTCGGTCAGGACCGGTTCGATCCGTCCGCCGGCAATCTCGACCAGCAGAGCGGCTGCGCGGTCGACGGCCGCGAGCGGAATTGCCGGATCGACGACGCGCTCGAAACGCTTGCTCGCCTCACTCGGCAGCTTGTGCCGGCGCGCCGTCTTGAAGACTGCGAGCGGATCCCAAGTAGCTCCTTCGAGGAGGATGTCCGTCGTTGCCGTTCCCACCTCGGTGGTTGCGCCGCCCATGACGGCAGCCAGCGAGATGACTCCGGAATCGTCGGCGATGACAACGTCTTCGGGATCGAGCGTGCGTTCGACGTCGTCGAGCGTCGTCAGCTTCTCCCCCGCCTTGGCGCGACGGACCACCAGGTCGCCCTGCACTGCGGTCGCATCGAACGCGTGCAGAGGCTGACCGAGTTCGAGCATCACATAGTTGGTGACGTCGACGGCCGGCGAGATCGGGCGAACACCCGAGAGCAGCAGTCGACGCTGCAGCCACCACGGGCTCACTGCCTGCGGATCGATACCCGTGATCTTCCGCATCACGAAACGCGAAGCCTTGGACTCCGGTTCGAGGCGCACCGGCCAGGCTTCACCCTCAGCCGGGTGAGCGGGAACCGAAGCGGGATCGGCGTATTCGAGATCGAAGCCGCACGCGAGTTCTCGCGTGAGACCGCGGACCGAGAAGCAGTAGCCACGGTCCGGGGTGATGTTCAGTTCGATGATCGTGTCACCGAGACCGAGCAACTCGTTGCCGTCCGCGCCGGGTTCGGCGGTACCGGGCTCGAGCACCAAGATGCCCGAATGGTCTTTGCCGATACCGAGTTCCGAGACGGAGCAGATCATGCCGTCGGACACCTGGCCGTACGTCTTGCGAGTGGCGATTTCGAATCCGCCGGGCAGCACCGCGCCGGGCAACGCAACGACGACGAGGTCACCCTCGTTGAAATTACGCGCGCCACAGACGATGCCGCGAGGCTCGGGTTCGCCAACCTCGACCTGGCAGAAGCGGATCGGCTTCTTGAACTCGGTCAGTTCGGTGATGGAGACGACCTTGCCGACGACCAACGGGCCGTCGATCGCCTCGAGTGTGTCGAGTTCCTCGACTTCGAGTCCCACCCGGACGAACCCGGCGTCCAGCTCTTCCGGGGTCACCTCCCAGTCCGGAGTTGCCCGCTGCAGGATCTCGGTCAGCCAGGATTGCGCTACTCGCACGTCTGCTCAGCTCTCTCGTTTGTCGATAAGTCTTTGTGAAGGTTCCGCGGACCGGATCGGTCAGCCTGCGACACCGAAGGGCAGCGTGAAACGCACGTCACCCTCGACGATGTCGCGCATGTCCGGGATACCGTTGCGGAACTGCAGGGTCCGCTCGAGGCCCATGCCGAATGCGAAACCCGAGTACTCGTCGGGATCGATACCGCTGGCGCGCAGAACGTTCGGGTTGACCATGCCGCAGCCGCCCCACTCGACCCAGCCTGCGCCGCCCTTCTTGTTCGCGAACCAGACATCGACCTCGGCCGACGGTTCCGTGAACGGGAAGTAGTTGGGGCGCATACGGGTACGCGTCTCGGGGCCGAAAAGGGCACGAGCGAACGCGTCGAGAGTCCCGCGCAGGTTGGCCATGGTCAGGCCCTTGTCGACGGCCAGGCCTTCGACCTGCGAGAAGACAGGCGTGTGGGTCGCATCGAGTTCGTCGGTGCGGAACGTGCGGCCCGGGCACACCACGTAGATCGGTACCTCACGCGAGAGCATCGTGCGGACCTGCACCGGCGAGGTGTGGGTACGCAGCACCTGGCGAGAGTTCTCGGGTGCCAGGTGGAAGGTGTCCTGCATCGTGCGGGCAGGGTGATCCGGCAAGAAGTTGAGCGCGTCGAAGTTGAAGTGCTCGGTCTCCACCTCCGGACCCTCGGCAACTTCCCAACCCATCGCGACGAATACGTCGGCGACCTGCTCGGAAATCAGGCTGATCGGGTGACGCGCCCCGACGGGGTGGCGATCGGAGGGCAGAGTGACATCGATTGCCTCGGCAACCAACACCGCGGCGTCACGCTCGGCGAGGAGGACCTCACGACGAGCGTCGTACGCGTTGTTGATCCGAGTGCGGAAGATGTTGACGCGCTTACCGGCGTCCGCCTTTTCCTTGCCCGGAAGGCTGCCGAGTCCCCGGCGAGCGAGGGCGATCGGGGACTTGTCCCCCAGGTGCTCCACCTTGACGTGCGCCAGCGCATCCAGGTCAGCGGCGTCCGCCAGCGCCTTCTCGGCGTTCTCAGCCGCAGCGGTCAACGCCTCTTCGGTGAGTACACTCGCGTCGACCTCCGGCGGTGTCGCGCCCTCATTTTTGGCCACGGCTGTGACGCTCCTGTCGCTTCTCGGTTTACTTCTCGTACTGCGTGCTTCTTGTACTGCTTACTTCTTGTACTGCGAGCGAGCATTCGAACTCGCTCGAGCATTGTCTCTGCTCTTGTATTGTCTCAGGCTTCCGCAAATGGGATTCCGTGAGGTCTTCGCGTGCGTTTTCAGCCGTGATCGGTGGCGCGGTTTTGCACCCGCGCGCTTGCGTACAGGCAAATTGCCGCCGCTGTCGCGAGGTTCAAGCTTTCGGCGCGGCCATGGATCGGAATCCTGACCCGATGATCAGCCTGCGCGGCGATCGCCGGATCGAGACCGTGAGCTTCGTTACCGAACAGCCAGGCCGTCGGCTTGCTCAGCAACTCGTCGGCCTCGTCGAGATCGACCTCGCCGTCAGCCGCAGTCGCGAGAATCTGAATGCCGGCTGCGCGAATCTGCTCGATCACCGACACCGTGTCTCGATCGCGGACGACTGGCAGGTGAAAGAGGCTGCCCGCCGACGAACGAACGACCTTGCCGTTGTGCGGATCGACGCTGTCGCCGGCGAGGATTGCCGCATCGGCACCCACTGCGTCGGCGATGCGAATGACGGTGCCCGCGTTACCTGGTTCGTTGACCGCGACCGGCACTGCGAGCAGGCGGGTCTCCTGATGGACGGCTGCGCTCAGCGGTACATCCAGTAGATCGCTGACGGCAACGAGACCGGGCGGCGTGACGGTATCGCTCAGAGCTTTGATTGCTCGATCGGTCACAAGAGCAACACGAACTCCAGCGGTCAGCGCCCGATCGATGACGTGCTGATAGCGCTCGGCTGCGTCCTCGGTGTAGAAGAGGTCGTGTACCGGGCGGGCCTCGCCATTCGAGAGTGCACCGTTCAACAGTTCGGTGACCGAGTTCTCGCCCTCGACGAGGAAACGTCCTGCTTTGCGTCGTTCTGCTGTGCGCAGGAGCTTGACAGCAGAAACGACCCGCGGAGTCCGCTCGGTGAGCGGGTCCACGGGCCGTTGCTGTGATGCGTGAATCAGGCTGCTTCTCCGGCAGGAGCGTTCACGTCAGCCGGCAGAGCGGCCTTCGCGAGTGCGACCAGGCCGGCAAAGGCCTCGGCATCGGAGACAGCGAGCTCGGCCAGGATCTTGCGGTCGACGTCGACCTCTGCCAGACGCAGGCCCTGGATGAGGCGGTTGTACGTGATGTCGTTTGCACGAGCTGCAGCGTTGATACGCGTGATCCACAGCTTGCGGAACTCGCCCTTGCGCGCACGACGGTCGCGGTACGCGTAGGTGAGCGAGTGGAGCTGCTGCTCCTTGGCCTTGGTGTACAGACGCGAACGCTGTCCACGGTAGCCGCTGGATGCAGCAAGAATTGAACGACGCTTCTTCTGGGCGTTGACCGCCCTCTTTACGCGTGCCACTTGAAAAATCCTGTCAATCTAGGGGCTGAAAGTACGGCCCCGGGTGGTCAGTAAGGGGGCGACTCAGATGCCGAGCATGCGCTTGATGCGCGGAGCGTCGTCAGGGCTGACAACAGCGACACCGTCGAGACGACGGGTAACCCTGCTGGACTTGTGCTCGAGAAGGTGGCGACGGCCGGCCTTCTGGCGCATGAGCTTTCCGCTGCCGGACACCTTGAATCGCTTCGAGGCGCCGCTGTGGCTCTTCATCTTGGGCATGGAGTCCTCAGTTCTTGTTACGTGGTGGATCTTGGGAAATCGACTAGCTGGCCGGAGCCTCGGGAGCGGCATCGCCGGTCGCCGGTGCTTCCGGAGCTGCTTCACTGGAAGCCGGTGCGGCCGGAGCCGGACGCGGAGCAGCCTGAGCCACTGGCGCCTGAGCGCTCTCCTGCGCCTTGACACGAGTCTTGGCGCCCTTGTGCGGTGCCAGGACCATCGTCATGTTTCGGCCGTCCTGCTTTGCCGAGGTTTCGACGAATCCGAGATCTGCGACGTCTGCTCCCAGACGCTGCAGAAGGCGGTAGCCGAGTTCGGGGCGTGACTGCTCACGTCCGCGGAACATGATCGTGACCTTGACCTTGGAACCGGCTTCGAGGAAGCGAACGACGTTGCGCTTCTTGGTCTCGTAGTCGTGGTCGTCGATCTTGGGTCGGAGCTTCTGCTCCTTGATGACCGTCAGCTGCTGGTTCTTACGTGACTCACGTGCCTTCTGTGCAGCCTCGTACTTGAACTTGCCGTAGTCCATGATCTTGCAGACCGGTGGACGGGCGTCAGGAGCTACCTCGACCAGGTCGAGGTCGGCCTCAAGGGCCAAGCGGAGTGCATCTTCAACACGCACGATGCCTACCTGTTCGCCGCCAGGTCCGACCAAACGAACCTCGGGAACGCGGATACGATCGTTGATGCGGGTCTCAGTGCTGATGGGGCCTCCTAGGTTGAACGGTGCGGTCTTCATGACCGCACGCAGCCCGTACCGCCCGCACCCCAACAAAAAAGCCCCGCTGTGATGATTGCTCATCCGCGGGGCCCGATGTCGACCGATCACATAGGATCCAGCTCACGCCGAAACCTATCTCCTCGACTGAGCGAGGAACCTGACGAAGAATGATCTCCGATAACAGGTGACCGGAACCACTGAACTGCAGTTTCACCTGCCGTGCAGAGGTGGGAGTCGGACTCCACTTGCTGCCCCCGAACAAGTCGGAGGCGGTCGTTGCAACAAGAGTAACAGGTCGCCACAGATGAAAGAAATCGGTGCCGCTCCCAGTGCTGCCGGGAGAGGCCCGATTCAACACCGTCACGGCCTGATGGAATCCTTACATCCATGAGTGAGAACTTCGAGGCAGAACAGAACACCGACGGCGCGAACCCCGACGTCCGCGAACTCTCCGAAGTTCCCGCGGTCGAGGTCATCAGCCGCGCTGCAGTGATGCTGATGAGTTCGGCTGCCGAAAAACTCGGCCTCTCCGACGCCGATCCGTCTTCCAGCCCCTACCTGGACCTCGACGAAGCGCGTCGCGTCATCACGGCACTTGCCGGACTCGTGACTGCGTCGGTCGAATACCTCGGCCCTCATGCCGGACCCATCCGTGAAGGCCTCCAAGCCCTGCAGCGCGCATTCCGTGAGGCGTCCTCGCACCCGGACGAGCCAGGAAAGGGACCGGGCGAGAAGTTCACCGGTCCGGTCTACTGAGTTGGCAACCGCCAACAAGACTCAACCGACGCCCGAGGACGTCGACGCATTCATTTCACGCGTCGACGACCGCAAACGCGCCGACGCCGTGGAGCTGATCTCCCTGCTGTCGGCCGCAACCGGCGAGCCTGCTGTCATGTGGGGCTCGAGCATCATCGGATTCGGGGCACGGCACTACCGATATGCGAGTGGCCACGAAGGTGACACCCCACTGATCGGGTTCTCCCCCAGGGCCACCGCGCTCACGTTGTACTTGTCGCTGAACTTCGACGACTACACCGACACGCTCGCTCGCCTCGGCAAGCACAAAATCGGCAAGGGCTGCCTGTACGTCAAACGGCTGAGCGACGTCGATATGACGACCCTGACCGAACTGATCACGGATTCCGTTGCCGCAGCCCGCAACATGATCGACTGAGTCACTCACCTACGGGGAGATACAGGCCGAGCGTCTTCGGGCGGTTGCCCGAAGACGGTCGAATCGCGTGGTGTGAAGCGATCGTTCGTCAGCGTGGCCCGACGCATTCGATCGAGTCGAAACCACCGCACGGCGTCGCGCTCGCGACACCAGCCGATGAGAAACCACTGACCACGGTCCTGCGCCAGAATGTGCGGCTCAACTGCCCGCACCGTCTCCGCACCGTCCCCATCCACGTAGTGCAACGACACGACTCGACTCTGTTCGAGACCCTGCTCGACGGCCTGCCGGTTCGCGCGCGAATCCGTCAGAGCCCCGCCGTCACCGCGAATCCACACGCGGCCACCGAGCTCGGCGACCTTGCGACGACTCTCCTCGTCCATCACATCGAGCAGTTTCGCCAGCGCTGCTCGCCCATCCGGCGCAAACGGAGCATCACCCATCGCCGTCAAGGCCAACGCGATCGAAACTGCCTGCGGAACAGTGAAATTCACCGGCGGCAGCGTGGCGCGACCCACGAGTCGGTATCCACCTCCGGGACCTGAGCGCGCTTCGATCGCCGCACCCGACATCATCAGCGTCTCGATATCCCTCTTGATCGTCCGGGTGGTGACACCGAATTCCTCGGACAATCGGGAGCACGTAGTCCCTCGATCGCCCTGTCGCCGAAGTTCCTCGACGAGAGCATGCAATCTCGCAGCTCGATTCACGTTCACCAGTGTCTCAGATTCCGATACCAAACGGTGACATAATTGGTGACACTCTGTTGTCACCAACTCGGGTGCACTGTAAGTACATGAAAACTCACATCGTTCTTGTTCCCGGATTCTGGCTCGGTTCATGGGCTTGGGATGCAGTACTCCCCCACC
Organism: Rhodococcus sp. KB6; assembly: GCF_001445685.1. Lineage (NCBI taxonomy): Bacteria > Bacillati > Actinomycetota > Actinomycetes > Mycobacteriales > Nocardiaceae > Rhodococcus > Rhodococcus sp. KB6. Next base: position 29,533 of record NZ_LNAK01000025.1, read on the forward strand.
TCGAGCGTTCCGACACCCGCGTGACCAGCCTGACACTGCCCGGGCTCGACGCAGTAGACACAGATCGATCAGCGGTCACCTTCGACGCTCACGTCCGTGCAGTCGTCGACGCCGTATCGGACTCCGACGAGCGCACGGTCTTGGTCGTACACAGCGGCGCCGGCCCGGTGGGGTACGCCGTCACCGATCGCATCCCGGATCGCGTCGCTCGGATCGTCTACGTCGACTCGGGCCCCATGCCCGACGGCGCAGCGCTGCGACCGGATCTGGCCTCCGATGTCATCGAGATTCCGCTCCCCACGTGGGCAGAGCTCGAAGCGGACGGCAGCAGCCTCGAAGGACTCGACGAGAAAGCTCTGGAGACGTTCCGCGCCAACGCGGTACCCGAACCGGCTGGGCCCGCGCGTGAGCCGATTGTCCTGACGAACGAAAAGCGCTACCAGGTGCCGTCAACCGTCGTTTGCAGCACGTTCCCCTCCGCGGTGATCGCCCAGATGGCCGACGGAGGTCATCCGATGGCCGCCGAACTGGCGAAACTCCCCGTGACGTACGTCGACCTCCCGACCGGCCATTGGCCGATGTGGTCGCGCCCCGAAGAGGTCGCCAACGTAATTCTCGAGACCAGCACTTCCTGATCGACAAAGCAGTGATGCCGGGTCGATTCCGACCCGGCATCACTGACCGATTTCTACTTGCTCACGTTCTACTAGCTCACGGAAGCGGCTTTCTTCCGTGGCGCGGCCTTCTTTGCGGCAACTGCCTTCGTCGCACGCTTCTTGGTGATCGGCTTGGCCTTGACCGGCGCGTGCTGTGCGGTGAGAACCTCACTGAGGAACTTGCCCGTGTAGCTCTCGGGGACCGCGGCAACGTCTTCCGGCGTACCTTGCGCCACAACGGTTCCGCCGCCGGATCCACCCTCGGGTCCCATGTCGACGACCCAGTCCGACGTCTTGATCACGTCGAGATTGTGCTCGATCACGATCACGCTGTTGCCCTTGTCCACCAGACCGTTGATCACGATCAGGAGCTTGCGGATGTCCTCGAAATGCAGACCCGTGGTGGGCTCGTCGAGGATGTACACCGTGCGACCGGTGGACCGCTTCTGCAATTCGGCGGCGAGCTTGACGCGCTGCGCTTCACCACCGGACAGAGTCGGAGCCGGCTGACCCAGTCGGACATAGCCCAGGCCGACGTCGACCAGCGTCTTGAGGTACCGGTGAATTGAGGTGACCGGCTGGAAGAACTCGGCTGCTTCCTCGATAGGCATGTCGAGTACCTCGGCGATCGACTTGCCCTTGTAGTGGACCTCGAGCGTTTCGCGGTTGTACCGGGCGCCGTGGCACACCTCGCAGGGCACGTACACATCCGGCAGGAAGTTCATCTCGATCTTCAGCGTTCCGTCGCCGGAGCACGCCTCGCAGCGTCCGCCCTTGACGTTGAACGAGAATCGGCCGGGCTGGTAACCGCGGACTTTCGCTTCCGTGGTGGCCGCGAACAGGGTTCGGATCTTGTCGAACACGCCGGTGTACGTCGCCGCGTTCGATCGTGGAGTCCGGCCGATCGGAGACTGATCGACCTGCACGAGCTTGTCCAGCTGATCGAGACCGTTGATTCGTGTGTGACGCCCAGGTACCTGGCGTGCACCGTTGAGCTTGTTCGCCATGACGGTCGCGAGAATGTCGTTGACCAACGTCGACTTGCCCGAACCGGAGACACCGGTGACAGCGGTGAGAACACCCAGCGGGAAACTCACGTCGATGCCGTCGAGATTGTGCTCGCGAGCTCCGACGACCGTGACCTGGCGTTTGCGGTCCACCGGTCGACGAATGGCCGGAACCTCGATGAAGCTACGACCTGACAGGTAGGCGCCGGTCAGAGATTCTTCACACGTCAGCAGTTCTTCGTATGGCCCGCTGTGGACGACCTTGCCGCCGTGCTCGCCGGCGTACGGTCCGATGTCGACTACCCAGTCGGACGTGCGGATAGTGTCTTCGTCGTGCTCGACGACGATCAGCGTGTTGCCGAGGTCGCGCAAGCGCGTCAGGGTTTCGATCAGTCGTCGATTGTCACGCTGATGCAGGCCGATGGACGGCTCGTCGAGTACATACAGCACGCCGACGAGTCCGGAACCGATCTGCGTTGCCAAGCGGATTCGCTGGGCCTCGCCACCGGACAACGTGCCAGCGGCACGCGAGAGGGAAAGGTATTCCAAGCCGACGTCGAGCAGGAACCCGAGTCGTGCCTGAACTTCCTTGAGGACCTGACCCGCAATCGCCTCTTCGCGCGAACCGAGAGTGAGGCTGTTCAAGAAGTCCGCGCAATCGGAGATCGACAGTTCACAGACCTCGGCGATGGACTTACTGCCGAAGTCTCCAGCCGCGATAGTTACCGACAGGATTTCCGGGCGCAGGCGAGCACCACCACACGCCGGGCACGGCGTGTCGCGCATGTACCCGTCGTACCGTTCCTTCATCTGATCCGATTCGGTCTGCTCGAGCCGGCGATGCAGGAACGGCATCACACCTTCGAACTCCGCGTAGTAAGAACGGGTACGGCCGTACCGATTCTTGTACCGGACGTGAACCTGCTCCTCGCTGCCTTCGAGGATTGCTTTGCGGGCCTTCGCCGGCAACTTGTTCCACGGCGTCTTCATGTCGAAACCGAGGATGTCGCCGAGGCCGGAGAGCAACCGTCCGAAGTACTCCGAACTCTGGCCCATCGACCACGGCGCGATCGCTCCGTCTTCGAGACTCAGGTCGGGATCGGGAACCACCAGATCCGGGTCGACCTCCTTGCGGATACCGAGGCCGGTGCATTCCGGGCAGGCGCCGTAGGGCGAGTTGAAGGAGAACGAGCGCGGTTCGAGATCGTCGATCGCGAGTGCGTGGCCATTCGGGCAGGCCAACTTCTCGGAGAAACGACGCTCACGATCAGGTGCATTTTCTTCACGGTCGACGAAGTCGAGGACCACGATGCCTTCAGCCAAGCGAAGTGCGGTCTCGACCGAGTCGGTCAGGCGCTGCTTCGAACTCGCCTTGACCTGCAATCGGTCGACCACTACTTCGATGTCGTGCTTTTCCTGCTTCTTGAGCTTCGGCGGATCCGCCAGCGAATGGACGACACCGTCGACGCGCACTCGCGAGTAGCCCTGGGTATTGAGCTGATCGAAAAGGTCGACGAACTCGCCCTTACGAGTACGGACTACCGGTGCGAGGACCTGGAACTTGATGCCCTCTTCCATCTCGAGCACCTGGTCGACGATCTGCTGGGGCGTCTGACGTGCGATCTTCTCACCACACACCGGGCAGTGCGCCGAACCCGCGCGGGCATAGAGAAGTCGGAGGTAGTCGTAGACCTCGGTAATGGTGCCCACCGTCGAACGGGGGTTGCGGTTGGTCGACTTCTGGTCGATCGACACCGCAGGAGACAATCCCTCGATGAAGTCCACATCCGGCTTGTCCATCTGGCCGAGGAACTGACGCGCGTATGCCGAGAGCGACTCGACGTAGCGGCGCTGACCTTCGGCGAAGATCGTGTCGAACGCGAGGCTGGACTTGCCGGAGCCGGACAACCCGGTGAAGACGATCAGGCTGTCTCGCGGGAGGTCGAGATCGACTCCTCGCAGATTGTGCTCACGCGCACCCCGCACGATCAGGCGATCCGCCACACCAATTCCCTTCATTGTCAATCGTCCGGGGCCGTCCCCCCGGAGAAGTCTCGAGTGGCCTCGCAAACGCGAGTCCTCGAGCGATCGTCATCGTAGGCCGAGCCACCGACACGTTTTTCTCACCAGGCGAGCCCATCGCTCTACCTGCCCCTATTCGAAGGTAGCCTGCGTTTCATGACGAATCAGCCCATCGTGATCGACGACTCCTACACCGGTCAGGTCTCCCCCGATTCTGCCCCTCAGCGGCGCACAGTCGAAGGCGCCGTCATCACGAAGATGTCGGTCGGCCCCATGGACAACAACACTTACCTCGTCGCCTGTTCCACGACCGGGAAATCTCTCCTGATCGATGCGGCCAACGAAGCCGAGAAGATCATCGCGCTCATCGAACAGGAAGCACCTGTTTTCGATTCCATCGTCACCACCCACCAGCACGGCGATCACTGGTTGGCCCTCGAAGACGTTCACGCCGCAACCAAGGTGCCGACCGCCGCGCACCCCCTCGACGCAGAGGTCCTTCCCGTCACCCCGGACGTGCTCCTCGAAGACGGCGACAAGGTGACCGTTGGCAACTTGAGCCTCGACGTCATTCACCTGTCCGGCCACACGCCCGGCTCCATCGCGCTGGCTCTCACCGAACCGAGCGGACAGGTTCACCTCTTCACCGGCGACTCACTCTTCCCCGGCGGAGTAGGCAAGACCGCCGACCCCGAGAAGTTCACTTCTCTGCTCGACGACGTGGAAAACAAGCTGTTCGGAAGGTACGACGACGCGACTGTCGTCTACCCCGGGCATGGCAAGGACACGACGCTCGGCGCCGAGCGCCCGCACCTGGCGGAGTGGCGCGAACGCGGTTGGTGACGTTTCACCTGTTCCGTACTGGACCCCGCTAACCGACTTGGCTGTCGACCTGTTCACCGTTGACTCGAAGTCGCGGAAGCCAGGTCGACAGAGTCCGGCCCAGTCCTTCGACCATCCGTTCCCCGAACACACACAGCGTGCGTTCCCACGGATGGCCGAAGGTCCCTTCCGTGAAGTCGTCCCGACTGAATATGTAGTAGTCACCGTTCGGATAGACCGGGACACGCCACTCCGCAAGCTCCTTCGCAGCAGCGTGTGCCTCCGCGTCGAAGGTGTAGCCCGGATGCTGCCAATCCAGAACGACGAAGTTGGGATCGTCGTTCCAATCGGTGACAAAACAGCGCAACGCTTCGGCGTTGATCGCATCCACGCGAGCGGCCCACGCCCCTGGAGTCGCAGCTGGCGCCGCACCCAAATCGAAGACCACGGACGGGATGGGCTCGGCGATGGCGGGCCAAGACCGTGCGTCGATGCCGGGCGTGAACCCAAAGCGGTCACGAAAGATCGCCCAGTTTCTCTCGTTCTCCTCGTCCGACAGCTGTCCCCAGCCGGTGGGAAGGGTCGAGCCGAAGTTCTGAGTCATCTTGGTGGTCACAACACCATCGTGCTCGAACGGTGCGCATACTGTGACACCTTCGAACACGCCGTATGCGGATACGCGGTAACGGATACTTCAGAACGGTGTGTCCGGATCAGTGGAGAAGTCATCGTCGCAGTACAACGCGCTTCGGCGACCAGGAATCCGGCGACCGGGTCAGGCGTGCCGGGATCGCCGAACCGGACCAATTCCTTGTGAGATCGCTAGGGTGGAAAACGAACCTACATCGGGAGGCTTGAAACATGCTGGTACGTCGAATTGCTCGTCCACTGCTTTCCACGATCTTCATCGCCGGGGGAATCGATGCTTTGCGCAACCCCGCTCAGCGAGCAGCCAAAGCGTCACCGCTGATCGACAAATCCGTCGAGACGCTGCCAGGAGCAGTGACGCAGAAGGTGCCTGCTGATCCGGAAACACTCGTCAAGATCAACGCCGCCGTCCAGATCGGCGGCGGTGCCCTGCTGGCCACCGGCAAGGCGCCGCGGCTCGCGTCGTTGGTGCTCGCGGGGAGCCTGGTACCGACCACGCTTGCCGGTCACGACTTCTGGAACGAAACCGATCCGTCACTGCGAGCGATGCAGCGCACAAACTTCATCAAGAACGTCAGCTTGCTCGGCGGACTGATGATCGCCTCCGTCGACACCGAGGGCAAGCCGTCGCTCGGCTGGCGTGGCCGCCGCGCCGCGAAGAAGGCCCAGGCGTCTATCGCCGCAGCACTTCCATTGGTCGCATCGCAGACCGATCACACGAGCGATCGCGTCGAACACGCTCTGTCGGTGGCGTCCGAACGCGGTTCCGAACTTGCCGAAACCGCGAAGGCACACGGCACGGATTGGCTCGAACTTGCCAAGGAGCGCAGCTCCGAGTTCGCGGAGATCGCGAGCAAGCGAGCCGCGGAATTCGGAGAGGTCGCCAAGGAACGCGGCCCGGACATCCTCGAAGTCGCGCAGAAGCGCGGCTCCGAACTGGCCGAGACCGCACGCGAGCGCAGCGCCGAACTGGCAGAGCTGGCGAGCAAGCGCAGCTCGGAGTTCGCCGAACTCGCCCTCGAGAAGAGCAACGAGTGGGCCGAAACGGCGTCGGAGCAGACCGAGGTGCTGGGTAAGCGTGCTCGCAAGCGCGCAGAGAAGGCGCTCGAAAAGGCTCGCGCCAAGAAGGACGAATTGACGCACTGAGTGCACCGAAAGACACGGTCAGGCCACCTTCGGGTGGCCTGACCTGTATCTATGCGGCAGTTCATCTGGGGGAACTAGACTGTCTTGGCGCTTTTGCAGCGCGTGAATTTCTCATCAAGCCTAGGAGATCCTTTGCCCGACGCGGACCCGTCACTGAACGAGCAAGAGCTCGAGCAGCAGTACGTGACGATGTTGTACTCCCGTCTCGACGATCTTCGAAAGTATGCCCAAACTCGCTTGAGCACGGTCCTCCTCGAGACCGGCGGAACCCCGCAAGCACGCAGCGAACGCGAATCCTTCAACGCCATGTACACCGAGGATCTCGCCAAGTACGACGCAGCCGAGAACGGAATGTGTTTCGGACGCATCGACTTCGACGACGAGCGACGCTACGTCGGCCGACTGGGAATCCTGGACACCGACAACGACTACGAAACGCTGCTCCTCGACTGGCGAGCTCCGATGGCACGCCCGTTCTATCTGGCGACGCCCGCGGCACCTGAGGGCGTGAAGCGGCGACGCCATATTCGCAGTCGGAGCCGCACAGTCACCGGCATCAACGACGAATACCTGGACCTCGACGCGGCCCGCGCCGCAGGCGTGGTGACCGAAGCCGGCGGCGTCGCCGGTGAGAGCGCTCTCCTGGACGCTCTGAACGCAGCGCGTACGGGTCAGATGAACGACATCGTCGAGACCATTCAGAGTGAGCAGGATGCCATCATCCGCTCCGAGCACAAGAGCGTTTTGGTCGTCCAGGGCGGTCCGGGTACCGGCAAAACCGCAGTCGCCCTTCACCGTGCCGCCTTCTTGCTCTACACCTACCGCCAGCAACTGGCCAAGGCCGGTGTTCTCATCATCGGGCCGAACGCGACGTTCCTCGACTACATCAGCCAGGTCCTTCCTTCACTCGGTGAGACCGGAGTTCTACTCTCGACGATCGGGGACCTGTACCCCGGAGTGCGTGCGACTCGTACGGATTCCCTCGCCGCCGGTGAGATCAAGGGTTCCCTCGCGATCCTCGACGTGCTCAAGAACGCCGTCCGGGATCGGCAGGAAGTTCCGTCGAAGCCGATTACCCTTCGATTCGACACGTACGACTTGAAGCTGGATCGAAAGACTGTCACGAAGGCGCGCGGGCGTGCTCGGTCGTCGCGTCGCCCACACAACCTGGCGCGCCCGATCTTCGTGGCAGCAGTCATCGAGGCGTTGGCACTGCAGATGGCCGAACTCATCGGCGGAAACCTCGTCGACGGTGGGTCACTCCTCAGTCGGGACGACATCGCCGACATTCGCGACGAGATGCGTGAGGACCCTGACATCATGTCCGCCATCGGAAAGCTGTGGCCCGAATTGTCGCCGCAGCAAATCCTCGCGGAACTGTGGACGTCGCCGGCGAGGTTGGCCAAGGCAGCGCCGCAACTCGACGACGCCCAACGCGACGAGCTTCTGCAGAGCGTCGGACCGGGTTTCAGTGCGGCCGATGCTCCCCTGCTCGACGAACTGGCCGAGATTCTCGGCGTCGACGACGCCGCCGAACGCGAACGCGCACAACGTGAATGGCGCGCGCAGATCGCCGACGCCCAGGGCGCCCTCGACATCCTCACCGGGTCTGCACCACAGGATCTCGAAGACGAGATGGATCCCGAGATCTTGATGGCGTACGACTTGATCGACGCCAGCCAACTCGCCCAACGCCACGATCAGGGCCAGCGCCAGACCACGGCAGAACGCGCTGCCGGCGACCGAACCTGGACCTACGGTCACGTGATCGTCGACGAAGCCCAAGAGCTCTCCGAAATGGCGTGGCGAATGCTGATGCGGCGCATACCGAATCGCTGGATGACGTTGGTCGGCGATACAGCTCAGACCGGTGATCCCGCGGGAACTTCGTCCTGGCAGAAGATTCTCGAGCCTTACGTCGCCAAGCGCTGGAAGCTCACCGAACTGACCGTCAACTACCGAACTCCCTCGGAGATCATGGATGTCGCGCACCGTGTGCTCGAAGAGATCGACCCGGAGCAATCCGTGCCCCGGTCGGTACGCGACAGCGGATTCGCGCCGTGGGCGCTCAAGACCACGGCCGAAGAATTGGAATCGACCGTGCGCCGTTGCATCGAGTCCGAGTCGCATCCCGGTATCACCGCAGTGATCGCCGGTTCCGAGGTCGTTGCCGATCTGGCGGGCATTGCGAGTGACACCGTAAGCGTCCTGTCCGTCAAGGACGTCAAGGGACTCGAGTTCGACACAGTGTTGATCGTCGAACCTGCCGACATTCTCGACGAGTCACCACGCGGAATGAACGACCTCTACGTCGCATTGACCCGCGCTACCCAGAGGCTCGGCATCATTCACGTCGAGTCGCTCCCCTCGGTTCTCGACGGCGTCGAAGCAGCAGAGTTGGCCTTCGATTCGTGAGCATCACGGAGTAGGTTCGTGCGTGACACCACGAATGGTGGTGTCACTCCAATTTGTGTCGACGACTGAAGGAATGACCCCTCGTGCTTGGCCTGCCCGCAAGTTCCGCCGCACCCATCCGCAAGATCGCTCGCGTGGTGATCGGCGTCGGGATGCTTGCGGCGGTGACAGCCGGTTGCTCAGAGGATGATTCGAGTTCGACGGCTGCTGCCGGCAGCGACGACATCGCTGCTGTTGCTGCCGCACCGACAGAAAAACCGGTAGACGAGGCAGATCGGCTGCGGGCGGCGCTTGCGTCTACCGGGGTCACGCCCGCCTTCTCCGACGACATGTTGCAGGCGCTCGGTGACGGCGTCTGCCAGCAGCTCGCGGCCGGAACGGATCGAGCGATGATCATCGCGAATCTGCGGGCGGTATCGCTGAACGGAGCAAGCGAACCAATGGTCACCTCCGGAAACGGCTCGGCCGCATCGACAACACCCCCCAGCGCCGATCAGCTGGCTGAAGTGTTCGTCGATGCGGCCGAGGCCGACTACTGCCGGTAGTTCAGCGAACGGTGTGCACGATCAGGACATCGGACGTCGCCTTGCGAGCGGCATCGGAAGGCACCGATCCGAGTAGACGCCCGGTCAACGTGTTCAATCCGCGATTTCCGACGACCAGCAAGTCGCCCTTCACCTCGTCGAGCAAAGCGAGAAGCGATTCGACGGGAGCGCCGACGACGGCGCGCTCGACAACATCTTTTGCCCCCTGGGCATGTGCGCGCTCACGAGCGGTGCGAAGGATCTCGTAGGTCGGAGCGGAACCGGTGACCTGGTAGGCCTCGTTACCCAACGCATCAGCGGCAGCGCTCACGTCCTTGGGATCAGCCGGGTAGTACGCACACGCGATGACGAGCTGAGCGTCCGAGCCACTGGCAATGGCGGCAGCTCTGTCGACTGCCTTCAGTGACGACTCGGAGCCATCGGTTCCTACGACAACGGTCCGGTAGGCACTCATTCATTCCTCCATGGTTACGGGACGGACGGTACGGCCGGCACCGGGCGCAACGCTGTTGCGCCCGCTCGACAACCGCTGCGCTGACATTAGCGGGATTGTGCCGCGGATAGTGTTATTTGCAGTACACGCCACAAGCCCACAGTGAATGTGATTCTTCGTCACAGACACATTTGTTCGGTGGTGACCACTCAGCGAAGTTTGCCGAAGCGGGGCCCGAACAGCGCCGCCGGAAATACTTCCTGCTCGACCAGGGCGGTACGCCACGGCGTCGCCAATTCCAGCAACCGCTTGGCACCCTCCTCACCCAGCGCATCCCACGGAGCCAAAGCGAGGTCGTCCGTCAGGTCTTCGACGACGTCACGCAAGTCCTGCCCGTCCTCGGTCAGCGCACCGGACGAACGATCCAGCAGTTCGCGGTCCTTCAAACTCTCGACGGCCTCGTCCCACTGTTCCTGCGACCATCCGCGACGAGTCTGCGCGAATTTGCGCTGAAACCCGATTCCCGTCGCGGTGTGCGTGATCAACGCGTCCAGGCCGTTCAATCCCGCGGTCTGAAGGGCCGCAATGTGGCCGTCACCGCGATACTCACGCAGCAGTGTCAGCGCGTGCCAGAAACGCAGGTGCGGCTCGGCCGGCCAGTCGAGCGACGCCCAACCCGCGTACAGAGGGCGGCCGTCCACTCCAGGAATGTTCTGGGCAGCGATCGACACGAGTTCGGCGGCCTCGGCCATGTCCGCCGATCCTGTCACGTCTGCACCGAACAGGCGGACGTACGCCGCGTCGATTGCCCGATACCGCGCGGCGACAACCTCTGTGTGCCTTGCCAATTCCCAGGCACGTGGGATGACACTGGCGATCAATTCAGGATTGAAGTTGAAGAAGGTGGCCGTGACGACAGTCGCGGGTGGAGCGCCGAGCGGAGCTGATCGCCCGGCAAAGTACACCATTCGGCCAGGCTCCAACCCGACGCCGACAAGTTCCTTCTCCGTCTCCGGGACGAAGTACGCCAAGGAATGGAGAAGTTCGAGAGTCCGCGCGGTCTTGCCTGCAGTCTGTGCATCCATACCTGAAACCGTAGCGGTCGAAAGCACGAACGCACGCGAGGCGACCTACTTGAGACCCGCGGCGTCCATTCCTCGAAGCTCCTTCTTCAAATCCGAGATTTCGTCTCGCAATCGCCCAGCCAACTCGAACTGAAGGTCACGTGCAGCGTTCATCATCTGATCGGTGAGTTCCTTGACCAGATCTGCCAATTCGGCCCGAGGCATCGATTTGGTGTCGCGCCCCTCGTACACACCCGCACTGACCGCACGACCGGCCTCACCCTGCGCACGCCGACCACGCGTCGCATTGCGACCCGAACCACCGACGTCCACGGACGCCGCAGTGTCCTCTGCCTCCTCGTACACCTGATCGAGAATGTCCGCGATCTTCTTGCGTAGAGGTTGTGGGTCGACGCCCATCTTCTCGTTGTAGGCGACCTGCTTCTCGCGTCGTCGCTCGGTTTCCTCGATGGCCTGCGCCATGGAAGCGGTGATCTTGTCCGCATACATGTGCACTTGACCGGATACATTTCGAGCCGCTCGGCCGATCGTCTGAATGAGGCTGGTGGAGCTACGTAGGAAACCTTCTTTGTCGGCATCGAGAATCGCGACCAGCGACACCTCGGGAAGGTCGAGTCCCTCACGCAGGAGGTTGATGCCGACCAGCACGTCGTACTCCCCCAGGCGGAGCTGACGGAGCAACTCGACTCGCCGGAGCGTATCGATATCCGAGTGCAGGTAGCGGACGCGAATACCGAGTTCGAGCAGGTAATCGGTCAGATCTTCCGACATCTTCTTGGTCAACGTCGTGACCAGCACACGCTCGTCACGTTCCGCTCGCTCGCGGATTTCGTGAACGAGATCGTCGATCTGTCCCTTGGTGGGTTTGACGATGACCTCGGGATCGATCAATCCGGTCGGGCGGATCACCTGCTCGACGAACTCACCGCCGGACTGACCCAACTCGTACTTACCTGGTGTCGCCGACAAGTAGACGGTCTGACCGATCCGCTGACTGAATTCTTCCCAAGTCAGAGGGCGGTTGTCTGTTGCCGACGGTAGCCGGAATCCGAACTCGACCAGGTTTCGCTTGCGCGACATATCGCCCTCGTACATGGCGCCGATCTGAGGAACCGTCACGTGCGACTCGTCGATGACCAGAAGGAAATCTTCCGGGAAGTAGTCGATCAAGGTTGCGGGGGCAGTTCCAGGGCCACGGCCGTCGATGTGGCGCGAGTAGTTCTCGATGCCGGAGCAGAATCCGACCTGTTTGATCATCTCGAGGTCGTACTGCGTACGCATGCGCAGACGCTGAGCCTCGAGGAGCTTGCCCTTGCCTTCGAGCTCGGCGAGTCGCTCTTCGAGTTCCGCCTCGATGTCCTTGGCGGCACGCTCCATGCGTTCAGGGCCGGCGACGTAGTGCGTCGCCGGGAAGATACGAACCGTGTCGACCTGGCGAACGATGTCACCAGTCAGTGGATGGAGGTAGTACAGTGCCTCGATCTCGTCACCGAAGAATTCGATGCGGACCGCCAGCTCTTCGTACGACGGAATGATCTCGACCGTGTCGCCGCGCACGCGGAACGAACCTCGCGTGAACGCCATGTCGTTGCGGTTGTACTGAACGTCGACGAGCAGACGCAGGAACGCATCCCGCGGCACCTCCACACCGACGTCCAGCTGAATTGAGCGATCGAGGTACGACTGCGGTGTACCGAGGCCGTAGATGCACGACACCGAGGCCACCACGACCACGTCCCGTCGTGACAGAAGGCTGGACGTCGCCGAGTGGCGCAGCCGCTCGACATCGTCGTTGACGGACGAATCCTTCTCGATGTAGGTGTCCGTCTGGGCGATGTACGCCTCGGGTTGGTAGTAGTCGTAGTACGAGACGAAGTACTCGACCGCGTTGTTGGGTAGCATTTCCCGAAGCTCGTTCGCGAGCTGAGCCGCCAAAGTCTTGTTCGGAGCCATCACCAGAGCCGGGCGCTGCAGCTTCTCGATCAACCACGCAGTCGTGGCCGACTTACCGGTACCGGTCGCACCGAGGAGGACTACGTCCTTCTCCCCCTCGTTGATCCGTTTCTCCAGCTCGGCGATAGCTGCCGGCTGATCGCCTGCCGGTTCGTACGGGCTGACGACCTCGAAGCGCGCGTCTGAGCGCTCGATGTCACCAACCGGCCGAAACTCGGAATGCGCGACCACGGGATGTTCGGAAGCAAACGCCATGAAACCAGGGTAAGCGCACCTACCGACACAATGCCCGCTCGTCCGCGTTCAGCCGAAAATGCAGTTCGGCGGTAGGTTCTTCGACCATGAGCGAGGAACGTCCCCACATTCACCGGCCGAAGGTCGAAACCTTCGACATCGCAGCTCGCACCAACGTCGATCCCAAGGGCTTCGTTCGCCCGGTCGAGCACTACCGCGAAGAACCGTGGGGGCTGTACATGGCGCGCCACGCCGACCATCCCCGGTTTCACTACCTGGAGTCCTGGATTATTCCCGAACTCGGAATTCGGGCGTCGATCCTGCACTTCACCCCGGAACACATCCGAGACTGGGATTTCTATGTCGACATCGGCGACTTCATCCGCGGCGACCAGGTCTGGACGTCCGAGGACCACTACCTCGACCTGATCGTGCAGACCGGACGCAGCGTCGAATTGCTCGACGTCGACGAATTGCTCGAGGCGAACACCGCCGGGATTCTCGACCCGAAGACGTCAGAGCGTGCGATGCTGAACGCGGCCCGCGCTATCGACGGCATCGCCGCCCACGGTCACGATCTCGACGCCTGGCTCACCTCGGTGGGCATGCCGGTCACGTGGCGCTGAGTGGTTAGAGGGACCAGCCTGATTTCTCGGCCCACTCCCATGCCCGGTGGAAAGCGGCGTCGAACCACGGCGTCTTGACTCCCAGGTAGGCGTCGATCGCAGCGGCGTAGTCGTCGATGCCGGCGGCACTCTCGGCTGCCTTGACCTTGAGTTCGGCATATTCGGCACGCGCCGACGCATCGGAGCGAAGCCAGTCGCGGAAGAGGATCGCGAACTGCTGACCTGGCCAACCGTCCACCCGAATGTGAATGTTCGCGCGGCGCCCTGGATCGGCACTCCCGTGGATCCGCTTCGCCCACACCGCCGGATCGGTCTCGCCACCGAGGTACGACGGTTTCGGGTCGTCGGCGACGATGTGCTCGATCCGGGGGAACCCGGCAGCGGCCAGATCTTCCGCGAGGTCGTCGGCAACGCCGAGGTGCTCGACAGTGATCTGAATGTCGATCACGTCCTTGGCATCGAGACCAGGCACTGCGGTCGATCCGATGTGATCGATACGGCGCGCGCGGTCACCGGACGCCAACGACAACCGGCCGATGATTCGTTCGGCCTGCGCCGGCCACGACGGGTCGGCTGGAGTCAGCTCGGGCAGTGCGCGCACTACCGTGCCCTCGCGGAGGTTCTTCTCGAAGGGAACAAGTCGATTCGCCCACAAGTCGCGGACCACGTCGTCGAGTGAACCCGGCTCTCCGCTGTTGTCGAGCCACACGTCGGCAACAGCACGACGCTGATCGTCATTTGCCTGCGCTGCGATGCGCGCACGAGCGTCGGATTCAGGCATGCCGCGCGAGCCCACCAAGCGTCGAACTCGTTCCTCCTCGTCGACGTAAACGATGACGACCAGATTGAATGCCGGCGCCATCGAACCCTCGACCAACAGCGGAATATCTTGAACGAGCACTGCATCCGACGGCGCAGACGAAATCTGCTCCATCGTCCGCGCACCGATCAGTGGGTGGAGGATGCCGTTGAGAGTTCCGCGTGACGTGTCGTCGGCAAACGCCAACGACGCCAGCGCGGGTCGGTTGAGGCTGCCGTCCTCGGACAGAATCCCGTCGCCGAATGCATCGACCAGAGCGGCAAGTCCCGGAGTACCGGGCTCGACCACTTCTCGGGCGATCAGGTCAGCGTCGACGATGACGGCTCCCAGTTCGCTGAGGATTTTCGACACTGTCGACTTACCGGCTCCGATGCCTCCAGTGAGGCCAACTCTCAACACACTCGACAGTCTCTCATCTCCGCGCCCGAGAGATTCAGACACGCCTACTGATCGAACACGCCGGGGCGTTCGAGGCTCAAATACCACAATTTTGGTGACCGTGCGGTTATGTTCTAGCGAACGCACCTGTACCTGCACCTTCTCGAGAAAGTGGACGCCATGCGAGCAGATCGCGACCATCACGGTCAGCACCGCCTCGGAATGCCGAACGGCGTGCACTGCATAGAGTTTCCCGAAGTTGCTTTTGCCCTGGCAGAGCACCGTCGTACGTGGTTCACGATGCTCGTGAGCCAAGGCCGACACAGCTTCGCGTCGATGCGTAAGCGCACAGCCGAAGCGACCGCCACCTACTGGGTGCCTGCTCCCGCAAACTGAGTTCTCTTCACAAAGTACAAAATGACCGGCAACCCTACGGTGCCGGTCATTTTTGTGTTCACTCACTGAATTGATTCTTCGCTCGCAAGTGACACCTGGCAGAGAGAAGAACCCCGCCCCTGCACGTGCAGGGGCGGGGTTCTTCACAGATCTCGCCTGATCAGATCAAGCGGTAATCCTTATGCGTTGCCCGACAGCTTCTCGCGAAGTGCGGCGAGCTGTGCATCGCTGGCAAGCGATCCGCCAGCGGACTCGGCCGGAGCGGAGCCGGCAGCAGCCGGAGCCTCGGCGTCCTCTGCAGCAGCCGTCTCCGAGGAGTAGCCGGCAGCAGCGGTGGCAGCCTCAGCGGCCTCGTCTGCAGCGGTCTTCTCCATCTGAGCGGTGTGCATCTTGTGGCGACGCTCAGCCTCGGCGTAGCGGTTCTCCCACTCTTCACGCTGCTTGTCGAAGCCCTCGAGCCATTCGTTGGTCTCGGGATCGAAGCCCTCGGGGAAGATGTAGTTGCCCTGCTCGTCGTACGAGTCGGCCATGCCGTACTTGGACGGATCGAACTCGGCGTTGTAATCCTCGTTGGCCTGCTTCAGCGACAGCGAGATACGACGACGCTCGAGGTCGATGTCGATGACCTTGACGAGTGCATCGTCGCCGACGCCGACAACCTGGTCCGGAACCTCGACGTGGCGCTCAGCGAGCTCCGAGATGTGAACGAGGCCTTCGATTCCCTCTTCGACGCGCACGAATGCACCGAACGGAACCAGCTTCGTGACCTTGCCGGGCACGATCTGGCCGATGGCGTGCGTGCGGGCGAACTGACGCCACGGATCTTCCTGCGTTGCCTTGAGCGACAGGGAGACGCGCTCGCGGTCCAGGTCGACGTCGAGAACCTCGACGGTGACCTCGGTGCCGACCTCGACAACCTCGGACGGGTGATCGATGTGCTTCCAAGACAGCTCGGAAACGTGAACCAGACCGTCTACGCCGCCCAGGTCCACGAATGCACCGAAGTTGACGATGGAGGACACGACGCCCTTGCGGACCTGGCCCTTCTGGAGCTGGTGCAGGAATTCGCTGCGAACCTCGGACTGAGTCTGCTCGAGCCATGCGCGGCGCGACAGGACCACGTTGTTGCGGTTCTTGTCGAGCTCGATGATCTTGGCCTCGATCTCCTTGCCGACGTACGGCTGGAGGTCGCGGACGCGACGCATTTCGACGAGCGAAGCGGGGAGGAAGCCACGAAGACCGATGTCAAGGATGAGGCCGCCCTTGACGACCTCGATGACGGTGCCCTTGACGGCCTCGTCCTTCTCCTTGAGCTCCTCGATGGTGCCCCAGGCACGCTCGTACTGAGCGCGCTTCTTCGACAGGATCAGTCGACCTTCTTTGTCCTCCTTGGTGAGGACGAGAGCCTCGACCGCATCTCCCACGGAGACGACCTCATTGGGGTCGACGTCGTGCTTGATGGAGAGCTCACGAGAAGGGATGACGCCTTCGGTCTTGTAACCGATGTCGAGCAGAACCTCGTCGCGGTCGACCTTGACGATGGTTCCTTCGACGATGTCGCCATCGTTGAAGTACTTGATCGTGGCATCGATGGCGGCGAGGAAGTCCTCGGCGGAGCCAATGTCGTTAATGGCAACCTGCGGCGAGGTGACGGTTGTGGAGGGCATATGTTGAATTGCTCCGGACGAGTTGTGGTCGGTTGATGGATTTTGTCGGACGAGATGCGCAACTGTGGCGTACAAATGTTGGAAGTACTTTGTGAAGTACTAGATCGAAGTACCCAGCTGCATCAATAACGAACAACCGAATACCGGATCACATTCCACACCGCGGAAGCGCACCGCGAGCTCCCTCGGTCCGACCGATTCCGAGACCTTGGTAAAGATCTCGTATAGACAATCGGTCGGATGACAGACACTCGCGTGAGTAAGACTACGCGTCGGCTATCTTGCCGGGCAAACCCGGGTACCCTGCGCCCGCATCACCCGTTCTACTGTGTTGTTCATGTCTGACGAGCGCCATGCCGCTGCCAATTCCATTCTCGGTACCAGCGGCGTCGGCCGAGTCCGTGTCGATTCGAGTTCCAGCGACCGCGCCAGCCGTGCGTGGTGGGACGCCGACGCCGACGATTACCACCGAACCCACGGCGAGTTTCTGGGCGTGAACAGCGCGGAAGGTGAATTCGTCTGGTGCCCCGAAGGGCTGCACGAGGGCGATCACCACTTGCTCGGCGACATAGTCGACAAAGACATATTGGAAGTGGGTTGCGGCTCGGCGCCGTGTGCCCGATGGCTCGCCGGACATGGTGCTCGGGCCGTCGGTCTCGACATCTCGATGGGGATGCTCGCCCGCGGGCAGGACGCGATGAATGCCGGCGGACCGGCCGTCCCGTTGATTCAGGCAAGTGCGGAACTCCTGCCGTTTGCCGACGAGAGTTTCGACATCGTTTGTTCTGCGTTCGGCGCCGTCCCGTTCGTTGCCGATTCGCAGCGAGTGATGAACGAAGTCGCCCGGGTTCTGCGTCCCGGCGGATCGTGGGTCTTTGCCGTCAACCATCCGATTCGATGGATCTTCCCCGACGATCCCGGGCCGAAGGGCTTGACCGCGACCCTCCCCTACTTCGACCGCACCCCGTATGTCGAGGTCGATGACAACGGAGTCCCCACCTACGTCGAGCATCACCGCACCATCGGCGACCGGGTTCGTGAGATCGTCGCGGCCGGACTTCAGGTGCGCGACATCATCGAGCCCGAATGGCCGGAGTGGTTGGACCGCGAATGGGGACAGTGGAGTCCCCTGCGCGGCCAACTCTTTCCGGGCACTGCAATTTTCAGCGCCGTCAAACCCTGACGGCTACAGCAGCTTCGACAGGAAAGCCTTGGTCCGGTCGTGCTGAGGATTGGCCAGGAGTTCCCGCGGCTCGCCTGCCTCGACCACAACTCCCCCGTCCATGAAGACCAACTGGTCGGCGACCTCGCGGGCGAAACCCATCTCGTGGGTGACGACCACCATCGTCATGCCTTCTTTGGCCAACTGCTTCATCACGGTGAGAACTTCACCGACCAGTTCGGGGTCGAGCGCGGACGTCGGCTCGTCGAACAGCATGAGCTTCGGGTCCATCGCGAGAGCGCGGGCGATGGCAACTCTTTGCTGCTGACCACCCGACAACTGGGCCGGGTAGGCGTTGGCTTTGGCGCTCAACCCGACCTGATCGAGGAGGTCCTTCGCTCGTTCGACAGCCTTCTTCTTACTGACGCGCTTCACCTGCGTCGGCGCTTCGATGATGTTCTCGAGAGCGGTGCGGTGCGGGAACAGATTGAAGTGCTGAAACACCATCCCGATGTCGCGGCGTTGTTTGGCCGCTGCTCGCGGGTGAAGTTCGTACAGTTTTCCGTTCTTCTCCGAGTAGCCCACCAGGTCGCCGTCGACGTACAGTCGGCCGGCGTTGACCTGCTCGAGGTGATTGATGCAGCGCAAGAACGTCGACTTGCCCGACCCGGACGGCCCGACGAGACACAGGACCTGACCGGGGTCGATTTCGAGCGAAATCCCTTTCAGGACCTCCAATGCGCCGAAGTTCTTACAAACTCGGTCTGCTTTCACCATGGGGGTCATTTGCGTTCTCCTCCGGGGGTATCCGGAAGCGTTTCCACTACCGTAGCTTTTCCTTGCGCGTCGGCCAGTGCCTGAAGTTGGCGTGTGGTCAGTGCTCGGGTTGCGCCCTTCGAATAGTGACGCTCGACGTAGTACTGCCCGATCATGAGCAGACTCGTGATTGCGAGGTACCACGTCGCCGCCACCATCAACAGGGGAATCGGCTCGAAGTTGGCGCCCGAGATATCGCGCGCTCGACCGTACAACTCGAAGCTGTAAGGGACCGCCGTCACGAGCGAGGTGGTCTTGAGCATGCTGATGACCTCGTTACCGGTCGGCGGAATGATGACGCGCATCGCCTGCGGTAGAACGGTTCGTCGCATCGTCTGACTCCACGTCATACCCAATGCAACAGATGCTTCGGTCTGGCCCTCGTTGACCGAACTCACGCCGGCGCGGACGATCTCGGCCATGTAGGCGGCCTCGTTCAATGCCAAACCGATCACGGCAAACAGAAACGCTGCCTGCAAGTCCTGGAGATTGATGTGCGCAAACTGATGTACGAAGGGAATACCGAGATCGATGCTCTTGTAAATCGACGGGAACAGGCCCCAGAAGACCAACTGCACGTAGACAGGTGTTCCTCGAAAGATCCACAGATAGCCCCAAGCCGCGGCGCGAAGCACCGGGTTGGGAGAGAGTCGCATGACTGCCAGAATCACACCGAGGACGATCGCGATCACCATTGCCAGCACCGTCAGCTGGATCGTTGTCCACGCACCAGCGGAGATGCGTTTGTCGAACAGATACTGACCGTAAGTCCCCCATGCAAAGGCTTCGTTGGTCGCCGCGCCGTAAACGAACAGTCCGAAGAGGACCACGACGACGACCGCGGCAATCCAACGACCAGGTCTGCGTAGTGGAATCGCCTTGATCGGCACCGGATCGCCGGTCTCAGTTGTTGTCATGTTCATCAGCTTTCCGCGCCGTTGATCTTGGATACTTCGATGACGCCGGCCTCGACACTCCAGGTCTGCGCGATCTGTTGATAGACACCGTTGTTGATCAGGTACTGCATTGCCTGCTGCAGGGCGGGACCGAGGGCGGAGCCCTTCACGATCGGCCAGCCGTAAGGCGCCGAATCGAAGGGTTCTCCCGCAGCTTCCATCCGGCCCTTGCTCCGTTTGATCGCATAGCCGGTCACTGGTGAATCAGCGGACAGCGCGTCGACTCGACCGAGAATGAGCGCGTTGGCCGCGTCGTCCTGGCTGTCGTACTTGATCTTGTCGATCGGGGGTTTGCCCTCGGCCACGCAGGCCTCGCTCTTGGCAGGCACCTCGTCGATGTCCTCGGTGGTCGTGGTCTGCACCGCCACCCGAAGCCCGCACGCATTGTTCGGATCGACTGGCTTGTCCGGCCGCTGGGCCCACTGGATACCCGCGCTGTAGTACGTGACGAAGTCGACCGTCTTCTCGCGCTCCTTGGAGTCGGTGAACGAAGACATGCCGAGGTCGTAGCTTCCCGACTGAATAGCGGGGATGATCTTGTCAAAGTCGGCTTGGTTGAAGACAGCTTCGACCCCGAGCACGGCGGCAACGGCATTCATCAGGTCGACGTCGAAACCGACGATGTTGCCGTCCGCGTCCTTGAATTCGTTTGGCGCGTAAGGAATGTTGACCCCGACCTGCAGTTTGCCCGAATCCGTGACCTTGGACGGCAGAAGTGCGGCGATCTCGGGCACCTTCTGGACATCAAGTGGCGGCCCTTCCGGAACGAGACCCTCGTTGTTGGTGACACATCCGCCGCACAATGCGATGATCAAGCCCACCAACAGGACTCGCACCACGTTGGCGCGGATACGCCCGCCACTGCTCGAGCCATAACTCACGCCACGTGGCCTTGGTGCCCGTGCGTTTTCATCGACCACGACTCTGCTCTCCACTCGTCGATCGCCGCACTTGCAACGTCCATCCGAAATTCAGTCGAACGGTAGGTTACGGCAGGAGTTCCACCGTCGCCGACTTCGCAAGATTCCGGCCTGTCGTACAAGAATCAGCGACGCAGAGTGTGTGCGTACACGACTTCGGAAAATTCGCTGGTCGATGCCAAACCGCCGAGGTCGGCGGTCGCGATGCCCGACGCGATGGTCGTGCGAACCGCGTCTGAAATGCGGCGTGCTGCCGCAGACAACAACCGATCGCCACGCGCATCACCGAGCCAGTCGAGCATCATTGCACTCGAGAGGAACAGTGCCGTCGGGTTCGCCCGATTCTTCCCGGCGATGTCGGGTGCTGCACCGTGCGCAGCCTGAGCCATGACCTGCGTCTCGGAAGCGTTGATCGACGGCGCGGTTCCGAGTGAACCGGACAGCTCGCCCGCCAGATCCGACAAAATGTCGCCGAACATGTTTTCGGTCACCACGACATCGAAGTCGCCGCCGCGCCGAACCAGGTGCGCCGCCATCGCGTCGACGTGCTCGTCGTCGACGACTACGTGTGGGTACTCCGCAGCGACGGTTCGGCAGGCGTCACGGAACAGGCCGGTGGTCAGTGTGAGGACGTTGGCTTTGTGGACGATCGTGACGTGATTGCGCCGTCGCGACGCCAACGCGAAGGCAGTGCGTGCGATCCGTTCACACGCAGCGCGGGTGAACACACCGACGGCCAGCGCGATGTCGGGCGTCGGCATGAACTCGCCGCTGCCGACTGCCATGTTCCGATCCGCGTACAACCCCTCGGTGTTCTCGCGGACGATCACCAGATCCATGTCGGGGACCATTGCCTTGACACCGGGGAACGCCGCTGCCGGCCGAATGTTCGCGAACAGCTCGAACTTCTTCCGGATGACGCCGCCGGGTGTGAGTTGTCCGCGAAACCTCTCCGGATAGGACGCACTGTCGTGGGGTCCGAGAATCCAACCCTGCAGCTGCCCCAACCCATCGATGGTCTCGTCGGGAATCGGCGTGCCGTGGCTGTCGATGGCCGTACTCCCGAGCGGAAGCTCGACCCACTCGACGGGCGGAGCATGAACCGCTGACAACGCCGCATCCACGATCTGCCGTGTCGCCGGGACGATTTCGTGGCCGATTCCGTCGCCGTGCATGAGCCCCAGCCGCATGGCCGAAGTACCGATTGCGCTCGCACCTGTCATCAGGCAATCATTGCTCACCATGGTCCAGTCGGTGGAATTGCTCCTCGATCCAGTGAGTGAGTCGGCAGTGCGAGCACAATGGCAGCTACTCGCCGACGCCGGTTTACCGAGTCAGGCCTCTCATCACAGCCCGTCCAACCGTCCGCACATCACGCTGTTCGTCGCCCGTGAGATCCCCGCGGAGATCGACGAACTGTTGAAGCGGCGCTTCTCGGCCCCGGACTTCGAGGTCCGACTCGGTGGCTACGTCGTGTTCGGCGGCAAGCAGATGGTCTTGGCGCGCTCGGTCATTCCTTCGCGCGCACTCCTTCACCTGCACCGAGAAATAGCCGAGTCAACAGTTGACTCGACGGCACTTCCCGCCCACGTCGAGCCCGGCGCGTGGACGCCTCATGTAACGCTCGCCCGACGCGTCGAACCTGCACGTCTGGGTGAAGCCATCGCCCTGCTGGGCACCGACGTGATTCAAGGGCGCTGCGGCGCGATCAGGCGCTGGGACGGCGAACAGAAGACGGAGTGGTTACTGACGCCGCCGCTGTGACAGATCGGGTTGCACGTCGGGTCACCAGGATTCCCGCGATCACCGCGAGTGCACCAACCGGCTGATTCCAGCCAACGCTTTCGTTCAAGACTATTGCGCCGAGAGCGACGCCCACCACTGGACTGAGGTAAGTGACGGTGGACGCCGCAGTCGGCCCCCACCCCTGAACGACATTGGTGTTCCAGATGAATGCGAGCCCGGTCCCCAGTGCGCCCAGAGCGATCATCGACAGGACAACTGCCGGCGTCAGGTGCATCGGTGTATTCGCGATGACCGGTGAGGCCAGAACCATCACGAATGCACCGATACTGATCTGCAATAACGCGACCGTGCGGGTGTCGACGCCGAGAGGAAGCACGAAACGTCTGAGGTAGACAAACGAAATCCCGTACGAGGCAGTCGCTCCCAGGCAAGCGACCTGAGAACTGACACTTCCGCCGACGCCGAGATTCCACGGCGCCAATACGATCAGCACCCCCCCGAATCCGAGAAGCAACCCCAGCGATTTGTATCGCGTCAGCGTCGCCCCCGGCAGAAAGGCAAGGGAGACAGCCATAGTCATCAGTGGCGTGGTGGCGTTGTAGATGCTCGCGAGTCCCGAGGACATGTTTTGCTCCGCCCAACTGAACAGCAGCCACGGCACGATGCATTGTGTCGCTGCGAGAAAAGCCATGTGTTTCCAGACGCGAAAGTCCCTCGGTAGGCCGATCCGGCTGACCGCTGACACGAGAACCAGCGCGAGCGCACCGAAGACCAAGCGCCACAGAACTACCTGCGTGAAGGACAGACCTTCGAGCCCGATCTTCATGAAGAGGAAACTGGCTCCCCACACCACCGCAGCTGCGGTGTATTGAAAGGCCAGACTTGCCCTCAAAGGGTGAAGTCTCCGTGCGGACTGACGTCGTGACGAGTGTCGGGCGTTCGGCCGGCAAGAGCTAGTACGTTCAGGACCAGTAGGACCAAGACGCTGACGACGATGATTGCCATGTGTCCAGCCTGACGGAATGTCCCACGTGGCAGTAGTGGCAGAAAAGCCAGACTTGGACGATTTTCTGCCACTTTCCTGTTTTTCTGTCACACTCGAAAGATGCTCGCGAAAGTGGTGGTCCCACTGATGCCGATGACCGAGGCGTTCGAACTCGGCGTGGCATGTGAAGTCTTCGGCTTCGACCGATCCGACGACGGCCTCCCCACGTACGACTTCTCTCTGATCGCCGCAGTTCCGGGTCCGATCCGAACGCGGTTCGGGTACAACATCGATGTTCCGTACAACCTCGATTCTCTCGACGACGCCGATCTCATCGTCGTGTCCGCCGGCGGAACCTACGACGCCGGCGACGCGTACATGTGCTCACCGAGTCCCGACTCGAGTGTCGATCCCCTGTTGGTCAAACTCAACGAGGCCGTAGCCCGGGGCGCCAAGGTGGCGAGTCTGTGCACCGGAGCGTTTGTCCTCGGGGCGGCTGGACTACTGGACGGAAGGCGATGCACGACGCATTGGCGGCATGCAGAGAGGCTTGCCCAGACGTATCCGGAAGCCAAGGTCGATCCGGACGTGTTGTACGTGGACGAAGATCCGGTGTTCACCAGCGCAGGCACCGCGGCAGGAATTGACCTGTGCCTGCACATCGTCCGAAAAGAACAGGGTTCTCGCGTTGCCAATGGCATCGCGAGAAGGATGGTGGTGCCGCCCCATCGTGACGGTGGGCAAGCCCAGTACGTTGCCACTCCCCTCGCCTCGACGCCGAGTGCAACCCTTGCCCCGCTCCTCGACTGGATGACGGAGAACCTCGCCCTCGACCTCACTGTGGGCATGGTCGCAGCCCGCGCGAACATGTCCGCGCGCACGTTCGCGCGCCGTTTCCAAGCGGAAACGGGAACAACCCCCGCCCGCTGGCTCAGCGATCAGCGAGTACTGGCCGCCCAACATCTCCTCGAGAATTCCGACCTCTCCGTCGACGTCATCGCAGAACGCGTCGGATTCGGCGGCGGTGCCGTGCTTCGCCAGCACTTCATTCGTCTGCGTTGCACCACGCCGCAGGCCTACCGCCGGACGTTTCGGGCGACCGAGAACGCAAGCTGAAATCGGCTCAGGGAAGAATCAGCGGTTCCGGGGCGTTGCACACACCAACAGCCCGCACAATGGAAAGGACCCCTGTGGCCACCCAGACACTCACCCAGCAGAACTTCGACGAAACGATAAACGGCAGCGACGTCGTCCTCGTGGACTTCTGGGCCTCCTGGTGCGGCCCGTGCCGCCAGTTCGCACCGACGTTCGAAGCCTCTTCGGAGAAGCATGCCGACGTCGTTCACGCCAAGGTCGACACCGAGGCCGAGCAGGGAATCGCAGCGGCCGCCAACATCCGCTCCATCCCCACGATCATGGCCTTCCGCGAAGGCGTACTCGTGTTCAACCAGGCCGGCGCGCTTCCCGCCGCTCAGCTCGAGGAGCTCGTCACTCAGGTCAAGGCACTCGACATGGACGAGGTCCGCAAGCAGATCGCAGAGCAGACCGCATCTGCTGAATAGCGTGAAAAGGCTGGGCCGGAATCGAAGTCGATTCCGGCCCAGCCTTTTTCGTTGCTGCCTAGTGAGCCGCGCTGTCCCAGCTTCGACCGGTTCCCACCGAAACATCCAGAGGTACCGACAGCTCGATGGCTGTGGCCATCTTGTCCTTGACCAGCGCGGTGACCTCCTCCAACTCGGAGGCAACCACTTCGAGCACCAATTCGTCGTGCACCTGCAACAGCATGCGCGACTTCAATCCGGCGTCAGCGAGAGCCTTCTGCACGTTGATCATCGCCACCTTGATGATGTCGGCCGCAGTGCCCTGGATCGGCGCATTGAGGGCAGCACGTTCGGCAACCTCACGACGCTGACGGTTGTCGCTGTTGAGGTCCGGCAGGTAGCGACGACGACCGTAGAGCGTCGAGGTGTAGCCGTCCTTACGTGCCTGCTCGACCACCGCGTGGAGGTAATCCCGCACGCCGCCGAAACGAGCGAAGTACGCATCCATCTGCTGCTTCGCTTCTTCGGTCGAAATCTTCAGCTGCGACGCCAATCCGTAGGCACTGAGCCCGTAGGCCAGACCGTACGACATCGCCTTGACCCGGCGCCGCAGTTCTGGAGTCACCTCTTCGATCGGTACACCGAATGCGCGCGAGCCGACAAAGCTGTGCAGGTCCTCACCGGTGTTGAATGCCTCGATCAGTCCCTCGTCGCCTGACACGTGCGCCATGATGCGCATTTCGATCTGGCTGTAGTCGGCAGTGAGTAGAACGTCGAACCCTTGCCCGACTACGAATCCGTCGCGAATCTCGCGCCCCGCGTCGTTTCGCACCGGGATGTTCTGCAAGTTCGGATCGGTCGACGACAGACGTCCGGTCGCGGCAACCGTCTGGTTGAACGTCGTGTGAATGCGTCCGTCTTCGGCTACGGCCTTGAGAAGACCGTCGACGGTCACCTTCATACGCGTCGCATCACGGTGCGCGAGAAGGTGTTCGAGGAACGGGTGTCCTGTCTTGTCGAACAGACCCTGCAACGCCTCGGCGTCGGTGGTGTAGCCCGTCTTCGTCTTCTTCGTCTTGGGCATGTCGAGTTCTTCGAACAAGACCACCTGCAGCTGCTTCGGCGAACCCAGGTTGATCTGCTTGTCGATCACCTCGTAGGCCGAGTTTGCTGCGTCGGCGACCTGGGAGGCGAAACGGCTCTGAAGATCGTGCAGATGCGCGCTGTCGACGGCGATGCCGGTGGCCTCGATCTGAGCGAGCTCGATCGTCAACGGCAGTTCCATGTCGGAGAGGAGCGACTTGGATTCGATCGACTCCAACTCGGTGTCCAGTGCAGCTGCCAAGTCGAGAACGGCCTGAGCGCTGAGCATCGCGGTCTCGGCCGCTTCGGCATCGAGCTGCTCGGTGTCGTCGAGCAGTGAAAGCTGTTCCTGGCCGGATGTTTCGGCGCGCAGTTCACGCTTGAGGTAGCGGAGCGAGAGGTCGTCGAGATTGAAGCTGCGCTGGCCCGGCCGGACGAGGTACGCGGCCAGAGCAGTGTCGCTGGTCAGTCCACCGAGCGTCCAACCACGCCCACGCAGAGCATGGATCGCCCACTTGGCTTCGTGCAGCGCCTTCGGCTGCGATGCGTCGGCGAGCCAATCACCGAGAGCTGCTTCGTCTTCCGGTGTTGCCGTCGACGCCGCGATGTATGCACATTCACCGTCGGAGGCCGCGATCGCGAGTGCAGTGACGTCGCCGGCGAACGGAGTTCTGGTTCCGAGCACCGTCACGCCGTGACGCTCACCGGTTCGTGCGTGGGCGTCGAGCCACGCGGCAACCGCACCCGGGGCGAGTGCGTCGCCGCTGACCTCGAACCCTTCCTCTGCTTCGGGCTCGGACGACGACAGGGTCGCGAACAGTCGATCGCGGAGAACCTTGAACTCGAGATCGTCGAACAACGCATGAATCTTCTCGCGGTCCCACGGGGCCAACACCAACTGCTCGGGCGTGTACGGCAAGGGAACGTCGCGAACCATTTCGGTGAGCTGACGATTGAGCAGGACGTTCGCGAGGTTCTCCCGCAGTGAGTCGCCCACCTTGCCGCGGACCTTGTCCACGTTGTCGACCAGTCCCTGCAGGTCGCCGTACTCACGGATCCACTTGGTGGCGGTCTTCTCGCCGACGCCGGGGATGCCGGGGAGGTTGTCACTCGGGTCGCCGCGCAGGGCAGCAAAATCGGGATACTGCGCCGGGCTGAGGCTGTACTTCTCCTCTACGGCCGTCGGCGTGAATCGGGTGAGCTCCGAGACACCCTTCTTCGGGTAGAGCACAGTGACGTTGTCGGTCACCAGTTGCAGCGAGTCACGGTCACCGGTCACGACGAGAACCCGGTATCCGAGTGCCTCCGCCTGCGTGGTCAAGGTGGCGATCACGTCGTCGGCTTCGAAACCTTCCTCGGCCATGACCGGGATGCCCAGCGCGCCGAGAACGTCCTTGGTGATGTCGATCTGGCCCTTGAATTCGTCCGGAGCCTTCGCGCGCTGCGCCTTGTATTCGGGGAACAGGTCGGCGCGAAACGTCTGACGCGACACGTCGAAGGCCGCGGCCAGGTGGGTGGGCTGCTCGTCACGAAGAAGGTTGATCAACATCGACGTGAAGCCGTACACCGCGTTGGTGGCCTGCCCACTGTGTGTCTTGAAGTTCTCTGCAGGCAGCGCATAGAAGGCGCGAAATGCCAACGAATGCCCGTCGAGAAGCATCAGAAGAGGGCGATCGTCCGCCTTGCCGGTGGTGCCGGCTGAAGCGGTGGACGTGCTGGACCGAGTTGTGGTTGCGGGGCTCACGGTTCATCAGTCTAGGGATCGCGACCGACATCGACGCCTTCGCCGTTGTTTACGCAGGAACAGACACAAGAATCGGACAATTGATGCAGCCTTCGGCCTTCGATACGGAACCGAAACATCCCGGAAATCTCAGAACCCCATCTGAAGCGAACGGAGCCGTTAGAGTCCGGAAATCGCAGCAACGAAACAATCCCTGTGCTGCGCGGCACCTTTGTCCAGACGCGCTATTCCCGACCCGCTCGGAGGACGTACGTGGCCCCACCCGTAGTGAAACGGCAGACCCTCGCGACACTCAGCCGACTACTGGCCTTTGCATTACTGACGTTCTTCGCATTACTCAGCCTGGCCGGAATTGCTTCGGCTCAGGAACCGACCACTTCCCCTACACCGCCGACCCCGACAGCATCCGCAACACCGACAGCACCGGTTCCCGACAACGCTGTCCCCGTCAGCGGCAATCTCAACAACGGCGGCACACGCCTCGAGGGCGTCACCGTCCGTGCACTCGATTCTTCCGGCACGGAAGTCGCCACCGGAGAATCGGCATCGAACGGCCGTTGGGAACTGGCCGTGGCACCGGGCACCTACACCTTCGAGATCGTTGCCGACACACTTCCCGACGGGGTCAGTGTGCAAGCCGCTGTCGAACGCGAGGTGGTGGCCGGCCGCGCGAACACCGTGATCTTCTCGTTCGGCGAGGTACGTACCGCCTCGAATGTCAGCTTCGGCGAGAAGCTGATCCGCACGACGGTCGACGGTCTGCGGTTCGGCCTCGTGATCGCGATCGCCGGTGTGGGTTTGAGCCTGATCTACGGCACCACTGGCCTGACCAACTTCGCTCACGGCGAGATGGTGACGTTGGGAGCCGTTGCTGCCTGGGTGATCAACACGTCCTTCGGCGTTCCGCTGATTCCCGCCACGATCCTCGCGATCTTCGTCGGCATCGGCATCGGCCTGCTGACCAACGGAATCGTCTGGAAACCACTGCGTAAGCGCAAGACCGGGTTGATCGCGCAATTGGTGGTCTCGATCGGTCTCGCGATTTCATTGCGCTACTTGATCCTGATCTTCTTCTCCGACCGCGCCGAACCGTTCGACGACTACCAGGGCCAGGTCGAGAAGAACTGGGGCCCGATCGCACTGACCGACGCCAACGCGATAGTCATGATCGTCAGTCTGGTCGTCCTGGTCGGCGTCGCACTGCTTCTGCAGAAGACTCGCATCGGAAAGGCCATGCGTGCCGTCTCCGACAATCGTGACCTCGCCGCTTCGTCCGGTATCAACGTCGAGCGCGTGATCATGTTCGTCTGGGGTCTCGGCGGCGGATTGGCCGCCCTCGGCGGTGTGCTGTTCGGTATCTCCGAGCTCGGCGGACGCGTCCAGTGGGAAATGGGCTTCAAACTGTTGCTGCTCATGTTCGCCGGAATCACCCTCGGTGGTCTGGGAACCGCGTACGGGGCGCTACTCGGCTGCGTCATCGTCGGACTTCTGGTCCAACTCTCGACGCTCATCATCAACCCAGACCTCAAATACATCGGCGGACTTCTCGTCTTGATCGTGATCCTCGTGGTTCGCCCCCAGGGCATCCTCGGATCCAGACAAAGGATCGGGTGACGAACATGGACATCATGGGAGCTTTCCAGGTTTCCTTCGCCCAGCTGATCGGGCCGTCGGCAATCTTCTACGCACTGTTGGCAATCGGGTTGAACCTGCACTTCGGCTACGCCGGACTGCTCAATTTCGGTCAGATCGGTTTTGCCCTTCTCGGCGGCTACGGCGTCGGCATCATGACCGTGACCTACGACCAGCCGCTCTGGCTCGGCATCCTCGTCGGACTCACCGCAGCCGGGCTCCTCGCGCTCGTGCTCGGTATCCCGACGCTGCGTCTGCGCGCCGACTATCTCGCCATCGTGACCATCGCCGCTTCGGAGATCTTGCGTCTGATCTTCCGCTCGACCGCGTCGGATTCGGTGACCGGTTCCACTAATGGCCTGTTCGGTTTCGCAGACCCGTTCACCGCACTGAGCCCCTTCGACTCGGCCAAGCAGTACTCATTTCTCGGCGTGAAGTTCTACGGAGACGACCTCTGGTCGATGGTCGTGGGGTGGACGCTGGTCTTGATCTTGTGCGGATTTGTCTACCTGTTGACGCATAGTCCGTGGGGGCGCGTCCTCAAGGCGGTTCGCGAAGACGAGGACGCAGCGCGATCGTTGGGCAAGAACGTGTTCGTGTACAAGATGCAGGCGCTGGTTCTCGGCGGCGTGATCGGTGGTCTGGCCGGGGTGTTCAACGCTTTGCAGACCAAGTCCATCAACCCGGACTTCTACTCGACCGCGCAGACGTTCTTCGCGTTCGGCGCACTGATTCTGGGCGGGGCGGCAACGGTATTCGGCCCGGTGGTCGGCGCAATGTTGTTCTGGTTCCTCCTCGCCATCCCTGATGCCTTGCTGCGTCAGGCGATCTCCGGCGAGAATCCGCTGCTCTCGCTGACCGAACAACAGGTCGGGGCCACCAGGTACGTCCTGCTCGGATTGATGATTGCTCTCCTGATGGTCTTCAGACCGCAGGGAATACTGGGTAACAAGCGGGAGGTGCAACTCAATGCTTGACGCCGATACCAGAGCACAGATCTTTGCCGACGTTCCTCACCTTCCCGGATCGGCGAAACCCGACCCGGTGTTGGTCGCTGACAACGTCTCGCGGACGTTCGGCGGTCTCAAGGCCGTCGACGTCGATCACCTCGAGATTCAACGAGGGTGCATCACGGGTCTGATCGGTCCAAACGGTGCCGGAAAAACGACGCTCTTCAACCTCCTTACCGGATTCGACCGGCCGGACACCGGTACGTGGTCGATGGACGGTCAATCGCTGGGCCGCATGTATCCCCACCAGGTAGCCAGGAAAGGAGTGGTACGGACGTTCCAGTTGACCAAGGCGCTCTCCAAACTCACCGTGCTGGACAACGTACGTCTCGGTGCCACCGGCCAACGTGGTGAACGCATTTTTGCATCTCTCGTCCCGTGGATCTGGAAAGGCCAGGAACGCGAGATCACCGAACGCGCCAACGAACTCCTCGCACGATTCAAACTCGACACCAAGGCCGACGACCTCGCCGGTTCACTCTCCGGTGGGCAGCGCAAACTGCTCGAAATGGCTCGCGCACTCATGACCTCGCCCTCGGTGGTGATGCTGGACGAACCGATGGCGGGGGTCAATCCTGCTCTGACGCAAAGCCTGCTCGGACACATCAAGTCATTGCGCGACGACGGAATGACCGTCGTGTTCGTCGAGCACGACATGGACGTGATCCGAGACATCAGCGATTGGGTGGTGGTCATGGCGCAGGGCAGCGTCATCGCCGAATCCACCCCGGACGAACTCTCGTCCAATACAGCCGTCGTCGACGCATATCTGGGCAGCCACCATGACCAGGCCCTCGAGTTCGACGACAACGGAAATCCGGTGGGCGAGACGGCCGTTCTGGCCGCCGCCCTGGCTGAAGCCGAGGTCGAAACCCTCGAGACGGGCGGGGACCTGTCGGAACCCGACATCGACAACCTTCCGGCCGATCTCGCCGCGACGCTGGAATCGAGTCCCGAGGAACCGCGCGGAAGGCACGAGAAGCCATGAGCGAGAACCACGCACGTTCACTCACGCCTGCAGAGTTCGCCGCGACGGCCGAGGAGCATCAGCGACTGTCGGCAGGTGCCCTGCTCCGCGCCGACAGCCTCGTCGCGGGCTACATTCCCGGCGTCAACATCCTGCGTGAATGCAACTTCTTCCTGAAGGAAGGGGAAATCGTCGGGATCATCGGACCGAACGGCGCAGGCAAATCGACACTCCTGAAATCACTGTTCGGACTGATACCGGTACGCGAAGGGTCGGTCACCCTACGCGAGGACAACATCACGTCTGCGCCCGCTCACGTCCTCGTTCAGAAGGGAGTCGGGTACGTCCCTCAGACACAGAACGTCTTTCAGACTCTGACCATCGAAGAAAACCTCGAAATGGGCATTTATCTGCGGCCCAAGGCATTCGCGGAACGATTCGCCTTCGTGAGTGAACTGTTCCCTCTTCTGAGTGAACGACGAAAGGTGAAGGCCGGCGCACTCTCCGGCGGCGAACGCCAGATGGTCGCGATGGGCCGGGCCCTGATGATGGATCCGTCGGTGCTGCTGCTCGACGAACCGTCCGCGGGCCTGTCCCCCATGTTCCAGGACGAGGTGTTCATCCGCTGCAAGAAGATCAATGCTGCCGGTGTCTCGGTCATCATGGTCGAGCAGAACGCGCGCCGCTGCCTTCAGATCTGCGACCGCGGTTACGTACTCGATCAGGGTAAGAACGCGTACACCGACACCGGCGCCAATCTGATGAACGACCCCAAGGTGATCGAGTTGTACTTGGGAACGCTCGCTGGAAGCAAAGAGAAGTAGGACAGACACGAGAATGGGCCAGGGTCGCGAGACCCTGGCCCATTCTCGTTGGCTGCTTACCTGCCCACGACTTACTTGCCCACCACCACGAATCCTTCTGTGGTCAGGGTGTTCTCAGGGCCGAACTTGAGCTTTCCGTACGAACCGATGGACGGCTCCCCCGAATCGTTGAAGTCCAACTCACCGGTGATGCCGTCGTAGTCAATGTCGGTTCCCGCCTTCACCAACGGCAGGCACTCGACGTAGGACGTGCACTTGGTGCCGCCTTCGGTGACGCTGTTGATGTTGGCCGCGATGTCGGTACCGGCCGTCGACTTCGCCTGCTCGGCAGCGAGCGCTGAGATCACCACCGCGTCGTATGACTCTCCGGCGTAGTTGAAGTCGATCAGAGAGGGGTTCACAGCCTTCAGACGATCCTGGAAGGCAGCTCCGACGTCCGTCAGGGGCGTCGTTCCCTGCATGGTGTCGAGCAACGGCTTCGCCACGGATTCGCCGAGAGCGTTACCCATGTTGCCGTCGACGCCGTACATCGCCATTCCGTCCGACGGGCCGATGCCCACTTCGTGCATGCGCGTGATGATCTTCGCCGACTCTTCGAAGCCCACCAGTGCCACTGCATCCGGATTGAAGTTCTTGACTTGATCGACTTCGGAGTTGAACGACTGCGCGTTCGGGTCGTAGATGATCTTCTCGATCTGATCGGAGGGGACACCCGAATCGATCAGATTCTTTTCGATGTTGTCCGCCAGACCCGTCCCGTACGGGTCGTTGAGGGCCATGATCGCTACGCGCTGACCACCGTCGTCCGAAATGAGCTGTGCGACGGCCTGAGCCTGCAGTACGTCCGTCGGAGCGGTGCGGAAGTACATGCCCTTGTCTGGGTAGCAGACGAATTGGTCCGAGGTGTTGGCAGGCGAGAACATCACGACGCCTGCGCTGGCGATCTTGTCGATCACCTTGAGCGAGACCGAAGACGACGCGGCGCCGACGATGACCTGAGTGCCTGCAGCCAATTCGCGGTCGACGGTGGTATTGGCGGTGTCCGTTGTGGTGTCACCCGAATCGCCGGGAATCAGCTGGACCGGTTGGCCGAGAACGCCTCCGGCTGCATTGACGTCGTTGACTCCCAGCTGGGTGCCCGCGACCATCGGCGGCCCGAGGAACGACAAGCTGCCTGTATCGGGAAGAAGCGTGCCGATGCGCAGCGCTTCCGTGGACGGGGTGGCGCCGGCCTTGGCCTGCTCCGGGGTGCAATCAGTCGTGACGGATGTCGTCGCGGCAGAAGCGCCGGACGTAGAGCCACTCGAAGACGAGTCATCCGACTTGTCCGAGCTACAGCCTGCAAGTGCCAGTGATGCCGCGCCGAGAACTGCAGCAGTACGCACAAGTGTTCGTCTAGCCATCCCACGCTCCTAAGATCAGCCGGTGCTCGCGCCACCCGAACTGGCGCTCGCTGTGGGATCAGACGCTAGACCTTGGAACCGTTTCGCGATCCTTCAAGAAAGCCCTGTGACCTGACTGTTATCTGAAGGTGCACAGTGTTTACACGGCTGTAGCGCTGCGCGACGTTTCGACGGTCGACGCAGCAACCGGGTAACCCGGACACTTTGCTCAAGCGTCCGGTTCACCGCCCAGAGTTTCCAGTACGACCTGTGCGACCGCCTTCATCGTGGAGCGCCGATCCATCGCGGCGCGCTGAATCCACTTGAACGCCTCAGGTTCGGTGAGCGCTTGGCGAACCATCAGAACACTCTTGGCTCGCTCGATCAGCTTGCGTGCTTCGAGCCGGTCCGAAAGATCAGCGACCTCACGCTCGAGCGCCGTCACCTCGCGGAAACGACTGACCGCCAATTCGACAGCGGGAACGAGGTCACTGATCGAGAACGGCTTGACCAAGTAAGCCATGGCGCCGGCATCGCGTGCGCGCTCGACCAACTCGCGCTGACTGAACGCTGTGAGAATGACAACAGGAGCGATGCGTTTGGCGGCAATCTCCGAAGCGGCGTCGATGCCGTCTCTCCTGGGCATTTTCACGTCCATGATGACCAGATCAGGCTTGAGCGACTCGGCCAACTCCACCGCGACCTGCCCGTCACCGGCCTCACCGACGACGTCGTAGCCCTCTTCGCGGAGCATCTCGACCAGATCCA
The DNA here is from genome assembly GCF_001445685.1 of Rhodococcus sp. KB6. Classification (NCBI taxonomy): domain Bacteria; kingdom Bacillati; phylum Actinomycetota; class Actinomycetes; order Mycobacteriales; family Nocardiaceae; genus Rhodococcus; species Rhodococcus sp. KB6. The sequence continues at coordinate 63,922 of NZ_LNAK01000025.1, forward strand.
TGCGGATCAACGCCTCGTCTTCAGCGACGACAACACGACGGGGTGCGAGCTGATTGCCTTGCGGCTGCGGCGAATTCATGGCCACCATCCTCCTCCATCGAACCGCCCCGACACGAGACGCGAACGATTAGAGGGTACCGGTGTTTGACATTGAAATCGCATCTTCTAATGTAGTCATCGCAACAAGCCCTCGTATCCCAATTGGCAGAGGAAACGGATTCAAAACCCGTCCAGTGTGAGTTCGAGTCTCACCGAGGGCACCACCTGCCGCAGCTGGCCGCACCGCAAGGTTTCGGCATTCGGCTGTACCCCAGATCGACCGCCGTTAGATTCGATCCATGAACGGTCACCGGCTGATTGCTCTGCTCGGAGCCATATCGATTCTCGCGCTGCTCACCGGGTGTCAAACAGACGGCCAATCCAATACTGCCGGCGAATCTTCCACCCAGGCCGCGCTCGATGCTGCAACACAGACCGGCACCCTTCAGGTCGGCTCTCCCCCTGTCGATGCCCCATCCACCGAGATCTCCATGCCTCCCCCGTTCCCGAACGACACGGAGGTCCCTTCACCGACTCCGCGCGTCGATGTGACCGAGATCGACGTGATCGATCACGATGGTTTCACCCGCATCACCTATCGCTTCGACGGAAGCGGATCTGTGTTCTGGAAAACCGAATACGTCAGTGAAGCAATCCGAGCGGGTGACAGCACAGTCGTGGACGTCGGAAGTCGATCGATACTTCAAGTCGACCTGATGGGAGTCCAATCGGATTCGTCGCTCAACTCCGTATCTCACGAGGGCGAAAACATCACGCGCATAGACAGTGCAGCCAGGAACAGTGCGATCCTGCAGTCGTTTGTCGGCACGGTCGACATCCGTCCGGCATACACCGTATCGACATCCGATTCACCGTCCCAGTTGACGATCGACATCCCCAAGGCAGACAGCTGACTGTCGAATACCCAATTGCGCGCTCAGCTCAGCCATTCCAGCGCAGCGGTGCTCGACGCGGTAATTCGGTTATCGCGGGGCGGATGAATACTCCGTCTCGAAACCGAGGTCTCACAATCGATCCGAGGCGATTGCGGGGTCCGGTTCAACACGACTGTCATGATTCTCACTGCATGCCCGAACGTCCGCTGCTCGAACTGCTGCTGCCAGTGTTTGTTCCAGCAGGACTGCCACCGTCATGGGGCCGACGCCACCCGGCACCGGTGTGATCGCACCGGCATGTGGGAGCGCAGCGGCGTACTCCACATCTCCGACGTTGCCCTCGTTGTACCCCGCATCGATCACCACTGCCCCAGGCTTGATCCACGTCCCTTTGATCAGTTCCGGAACACCGACGGCCGCGATGACGACGTCTGCCGAGGCGACGTGTGCGGCCAGGTCGACGGTGCGCGAATGGCAGTATGTCACCGTTGCGCCTCGACGCAGGAGGAGCATTCCCATCGGCAATCCGAGTATCGGGCTTCGGCCGACCACGACGGCATGCTTTCCGGAGAGTTCGACGCCTGTGGCGTCGAGGAGGCGCAGGATGCCACTCGGTGTACATGATTCGAATCCCCCACCGGTCAACGCCATTGCCGCGAACGCTGCCGAGGTAACGCCGTCAACGTCTTTGTCGGCCGAGATGGCATCGAACGCTGCCCGTTCGTCGATGTGGCCTGGCACCGGGTGTTGCAGCAGTATGCCGTCGATCGAAGGGTCCGCCGACAACGCTCTCAGCACGTCGACCAGTTCTTCGGTGGTTGTACTCACCGGGAGTTCGACCGTCCGCGACGTCATTCCGACGGCGACAGATCGTTTGGCCTTCATCTGTACATACGCCTTCGAGGCCGGGTCCGCTCCCACGATGACGGCGGCCAGGCAAGGAACGTGCCCCGCCTCATCACGAAACTGCCTGGTGCGCACCGACAGGTCCGCGAGCGCAGCATCGGCAATTGCGCGTCCGTCGATTATTCGAGCGGCCACGTTCTGGCTGGGCAGATTTTCGGTAGACAGATTTTCGGTGGGCCGATTCTCGATAGACATGGATCCCCTTCACACAAGATGTGTGAAGCACCCAGGCGGTCGATGCCTCGCGATGTGCACTCCCCGGTGGTAATTCCCACCCGCGCCAGTCGTGCGTGGTCAGCGTACCGCGCGGTTGCTTCACCGCCACGAAACGCGTCGAGAACGCCACTCACAAAACGAGACAAATCGACATAACCTATCAATAGGTAACGATCTGACCTGCAGTTATTCCATCCTGTGCAATTAGATGGCACGATGGGGGCAACCGCACGGGCACCAAGCATTGGAGGCACCGATGGACAACGGCAAGATAAACCTGACCTATGACGGTCGGGTGTCACTGAGCTTCCAACTGGCGATTCCGCACGCACCGGACAAGGTCTGGAAAGTGATAACGGAACGCGAGTACCTCGACGCCTGGTTTCCGGCGGACGTCGATTTCGATCTCACTCCCGGCGCGGATCTACTGTTCAAGGTGACACCGGAACAAGTCGAGCGTTTCGGACTGCCCGCAGATCACGTGACGCGCGGGACGGTCATCAGCGTCCACCCGCACCGAATTCTCGAATTCCTCTGGGACGCAGACACTCTTCATTGGGAACTGGCACCGGACGGCACCGGCGGCTGTTGGCTGACTCTCACCCACACGATGGAGGACGAGGAGTCCGCGTACGCGCACGCCGCCGGTTGGCACGCGGGCTTGGAAGTTGTTGCGGCCCAACTCGATGGACGCGAAGTCGACTGGTCTCCGTGGGACCGCGCCGACGAACTCTCACCGCAATATCGCAAGTCTGCTTGATTCTGGGCCCGAGTTCGGTCTCGGGCCCGCATCTCATTCCCCTTTACGCGGGAAATGCCTGATCATTCCTTCTTGGACCACCGTCGCCAACAGCAGTCCTTCCACCGAGAAGTACCGTCCGGTTGCCAGACCGCGCGAACCTGCGGCGACCGGCGATTCGGTGGCGTACAGGACCCAGTCGGTGAACCGGAACGGGCGATGGAACCAGATCGAATGATTGACCGTCGCCGCGACGATACGATCATGACCCCAGGACAAACCATGAGTGGTCAGAATCGAATCGAGCACGGTGGTGTCGGACGAATATGCCAGCGTCGCAGCGTGAATGAGCGAATCGTCCGGCAGATCACCGTCGGGGCGCATCCACACCCGATTGTGGTTGAGTTTCTCGCCGGTGCCCTTGAGGATCCACGCCGGATCGTTGGCGTACCGCATGTCGATCGGCTTGAGCGCTGCACTGAAATGCGGCAGTTTTTCCTCGTACCCCACCAGATGATCGCCGATGGGAGGCAACGACTCCGGAAGTGGAACATCCGGGATCTCGACAGCATGGTCGAGCCCCTTGCCGGAGTCCTGGAACGCCGCGAGCATCACGAACAATTCGTTCTCACCCTGATAGGCAGTCACCTGACGGTTGGCGAACGCCCGCCCGTCGCGATGACGATCCACCCGATACTCGATGGGCGCCTTGACATCTCCGCCGCGAATGAAATGGGCATTCACCGCATGGATGGGGCGATCACCGTCGACGGTCCGCCCGGCGGCCATCAGTGCCTGAGACACCAACTGACCGCCGAACGTCCGCGAACCTACCTGTTTCGGGTGGTATCCACGGAACGCGTCTTCACCGATCTGCTCCAGATCCAACAAACCGAGGAGAGTACCGAGGTCGGTGGACGCGTTCGCGTGGGTCACTCAGTGGTCCTCTTCACCGATGCGGTGGACGTGAATGAGGTTGGTGGAACCGACAGTTCCCGGAGGGGACCCGGCAACGATGACCACGAGGTCGCCCTTGACGTACCGCCCGAGGGAGAGCAACGCACTGTCCACCTGACGCACCATCTCGTCGGTGGTGGCCACCGCATCGACCAGGAACGTCTCGGTTCCCCACGTCAGCGTCAGCTGACTGCGCACCGCGGGCAGCGGTGTGAAGGCGAGCAACGGCAGCGGCGTGTGCAGACGAGCCAGTCGACGCACCGTGTCACCGGACTGAGTGAACGCAACCAAGGCCTTGGCGTCGAGACGTTCGCCGATGTCGCGTGCTGCGTACGAGATGACACCGCGCTTGGTGCGCGGGACGTGGGTCAACGGTGGGACACGGGTCGATTCGTTCTCGACGGCCTCGACGATGCGGGCCATGGTGCGAACGGTTTCCATGACGTACTTGCCCACCGAAGTCTCGCCCGAGAGCATGACTGCGTCGGCGCCGTCGAGAACGGCGTTGGCGACATCGGATGCCTCTGCGCGAGTGGGACGTGAGTTCTCGATCATCGACTCGAGCATCTGCGTCGCGACGATGACCGGCTTCGCGTTCTCACGAGCAATCTGGATTGCGCGCTTCTGAACGAGCGGGACCTGCTCGAGCGGCAACTCGACACCGAGGTCACCGCGGGCGACCATGACGGCGTCGAACGCGAGCACGATGGCTTCGAGATTGTCGATGGCCTCGGGCTTCTCGAGCTTCGCGATGACGGGAACGCGGCGCCCGACTCGATCCATGATGGCGTGAACCAATTCGACGTCCGCCGGTGAGCGAACGAAGGAGAGTGCAATGAAGTCGACACCCAGCTTGAGAGCGAACTCGAGGTCGGCGATGTCCTTGCCCGACAGGGCTGGAACGGAGACGTTCATACCGGGCAGTGAGAGGCCCTTGTTGTTGCTGACCGGACCGCCTTCGGTGACCCGACAGACGACGTCGTTGCCGTCGATGGACGTGACGACCAGGCCGACCTTTCCGTCGTCGACCAGCAGTCGATCGCCGGCCTTGGCGTCGCGCGCCAATTCCTTGTACGTGGTCCCGACGCGATCGTGCGTTCCCTCGACGTCGTCGACGGTGATACGAACCTCTTCACCGTTGGCCCAGGTGGTCCGCTCGTCCTTGAATCGGCCGAGGCGAATCTTGGGCCCCTGAAGGTCGGCGAGAACACCGACGGCCTTTCCGGTGGCGTCCGACGCGGCGCGGACGCGAATGTAGTTTTCTTCGTGATCGGCATGCTCGCCGTGGCTGAAGTTGAGGCGCGCCACGTCCATGCCGCTCTCCACGAGCTCACGGATGCGGTCGCCAGAAGCTGTCGCAGGTCCAAGTGTGCATACAATTTTTGTCCGTCGGTTCACGGCTCGAGCCTAGTCGCTACCCCACCGCACTTCTATCCGGCATTTGCGACCTGCACTTTCTGTACTTACTCGATTCAGTTGGTCAGCTCACGAACAGCGGAAATGCCTTTGGATGAACCGGAGCCGGAAGCGCCGACTCGCCTGTGAGAAACATGTCGACGGCACGTGCGGCCGACCGTCCCTCGGCAATCGCCCACACGACCAGCGACGCCCCGCGATGCGCGTCGCCGCAGACGAATACGCCGGGTGTCCGGGTCTGCCACCCGACATCACACTCGATTCTGCCGAGTGGATCGGTGCCGACATCAAGGTCGGTGAGCAGCGGGGCGGTTTCGACGCCGTCGAAACCCAGAGCGAGCAGGACCATCTCGCACACGAGATCGATCGTGTCTCCAGTCTCCACCAAGGTTCGTTGTCCGTTCTTCGCTCGTGACACGGCTACCGGAACCATCCGGATTGCACGGACCGCACCCTTACCGTCGTCGAGAAATTCCTGCGCAGCCCATCGGAACCGTTTGTCACTGCCCTCCTCATCCGCCGGCGAGCTGCGTAGGACCCGCGGCCACAACGGCCATGGGTCGCGATCTCGATCGCGGTGTGCCGGAGGTGGGACGTGGTAATCCAACTCCGTCACTGCGTGCGCACCCTGGCGATGCACCGTGCCGAGGCAGTCGGCGGCCGTGTCGCCGCCACCGATGATCACGACGTTCTTACCTCGCGCCGAGATGCTCGACGCACCATCACCCTCGCATTCGTGGTTGGCCGCACGCAGGTACGTCATCGCACGATGGATTCCGCGAAGACTACGACCCGGTACGTCGGTGTCTCTGGCACGATCAGCCCCGACCGCCAGGACTACCGCCTCGAAATCCGTCGAGAGGTCGTGCGCGCTCACGTTCACTCCGACGGCGCAGTCAGTGACGAATCTGGTCCCCTCGGCGGTCAGTTGGTCCAGCCGCCGGTTGATGAGGGCCTTGGGCAACTTGAATTCCGGAATTCCGTAGCGAAGCAGTCCCCCGATCCGATCGCTCCGCTCGAACACCGTGACACTGTGTCCGGCTCGTGTCAGTTGTTGAGCCGCGGCCAGCCCCGCCGGTCCCGAACCGACAACCGCAACACGGTTTCCGCTGTGAACTACCGGTGCCTGCGGCCCCAACCAACCCGATTCCCAGGCGTTGTCGACGATCGCCTGTTCGATGCGCTTGATGGTGACACCCCCCGACGTGTGCTCGTCGTCGAGTGCGAGAACGCAGGCCGTTTCGCACGGTGCGGGGCACAGATGTCCGGTGAACTCGGGGAAATTGTTGGTGGAATGCAAATTCTCCGAGGCTTCGGACCACCGTCCACGCCGAACCAGGTCGTTCCATTCCGGAATGAGATTGCCGAGCGGACACCCCACGTCGGCCGAATGGCAGTACGGCACAGCGCAGTCCATGCAACGCGAGGCCTGTGCAGATACGTCTCGATTTCGCACGACGGGATCCAGCGACTCGTATACCGACGCCCAGTCGCCGACACGCACATCGGTCGATCTGGTCGGTGAGCCGGATCGTTTCACGTTGAGGAACCCGCGTGCGTCAGGCATGAGCCGGCTCCACCAGTTCGTTCTCTTCCACGACCTTCCGGTAGTCGACAGGCAAAACTTTGGTGAATCTCGGACTCTGGCCAACCCAGTCGTCGAGAAGTTTTGCCGCCACCGGCGAGCCGGTCGCAGCCAAATGCTCGCCGAGAATTTCGACCAGCTGACTGCAGTCTTCCGCCGAAGGCCGCTCCAGAACGACCATGTCGCCGTTGACCTTCTCTGCCTTCACGTCGAGTACGAAGGCAATTCCGCCCGACATTCCCGCAGCAAGGTTCCTACCAGTTGGGCCGATGATGACGACGCGACCCCCGGTCATGTACTCGCACGCATGGTCGCCGACGCCTTCCACCACAGCGACCGCGCCCGAGTTGCGCACCGCGAATCGTTCCCCGACACGCCCCCTGGCATAGAGCGCACCGCTCGTAGCGCCGTACAGCAGCGTATTGCCGGCAATCACCTGATCCTCCGCCACGAAGGGCGCGTCCTCACTCGGCCGAAGCACAATTCGTCCACCGGAGAGCCCCTTCCCCACGTAATCGTTTGCATCGCCGACGACGACCAGCGAGATGCCGGGCGGCAGGAACGCACCGAGTGACTGGCCTGCCGTTCCACGGAGCACGACGTCGATGGTGCCTTGAGGTAGCCCGACGGCGCCGTAGCGTCTGGTCACCTCTGCGCCCAGCCTCGTCCCCACCGCCCGATCCGTATTGTGTACTGGCAGTTCGATATGCACGGGTCGAGCGTCCTCGAGTGAGTTCGCGGCGCACTCGATCAGGGTGCGTTCGAGTTCGCTCGAAACAGGTACACACGGCGGGTAGGCCGCGCCGGTCGGCGCGGCCGGAACGTCGAAGAGTGGTGAGAGGTCCAACGTGCGGCTCTTCCAATGCGCCACCGCCGGAGACATTTCCAATACGTCTGCGTGCCCCAGCGCATCGTCGATACTTCGAAACCCCAGTTCTGCCAACAACCGTCGTACGTCGGCGGCGATGAAGCGAAAGAAGTTCTCGACGTACTCGGGCCGGCCGGTGAATCGCTCGCGCAGTTCGGGATTCTGCGTCGCTACTCCGACGGGGCAGGTGTCGAGATGACATACCCGCATCATGACGCACCCGGCCGCGATGAGTGGCGCCGTGGAAAACCCGTACTCCTGCGCTCCCAGCAACGCGGCGACGACGACGTCCCGCGCCGTGCGCAAACCCCCGTCACACTGGACGACGATCCGATCGCGTAACCCGTTGAGCACCAAGGTCTGCTGAGTTTCGGCCAGCCCGATCTCCCACGGCGTACCCGCGTGGTGGATGGACGAGAGTGCCGCAGCACCCGTCCCGCCGTCGTGACCGGAGATCAGCACCACGTCGGCGTGCGCTTTGGCCACACCTGCCGCAACAGTCCCGACTCCGACTGCGCTGACCAACTTCACGTGTATCCGCGCACGATCGTTTGCGCATCTGAGGTCGTAGATCAATTGGGCGAGATCCTCGATCGAATAGATGTCGTGGTGCGGGGGCGGAGAAATGAGCCCGACCCCAGGCGTCGAGTACCGGGTTTCCGCGATCCACGGGTACACCTTGGACCCCGGAAGCTGCCCTCCTTCACCGGGCTTGGCACCTTGGGCCATCTTGATCTGAATGTCGGTGGCATTGACCAGGTAATCGCTGGTCACCCCGAAGCGCCCACTCGCGACCTGCTTGACTGCGCTTCGACGCTTGTCGTCACGCAACCGCTCCGGCGACTCTCCGCCCTCACCGGTGTTGGAACGCCCGCCGAGAGCATTCATCGCAACCGCCATCGTCTCGTGCGCCTCCGCAGAGAGGGAGCCGTAACTCATCGCACCGGTGTTGAATCGAGCGAGAATCATCTCGACGGGTTCGACCTGATCGAGCGGAATCGGCGGACGAACCTCACACCGAAATCGAAACAATCCCCGCGGTGTTCCGCCCTGCGCGCTCAGTCGATCGACTTCATCGCTGTAGCGGCGAAAGATTTCACTTCGCCCCGTCCGGGTCGCGTGCTGAAGGAAGAACACGGATTCGGGTGTGAACACATGCAATTCACCATCGCGGCGATACCGGTACTGTCCGCTGTCGGTCAACTGACGATTGTCGAACTGACGATGCTGCACTGCGGACGACGAGAACGCAGCCGTGTGGCGCATCAGAACTTCGCGCGCGACTTCGGTGATACCGATCCCGCCGATCCGGCTCCGTGTGTTGCAGAAGTATTCGTCGACCAACTCTCGACCCAAGCCCACGGCCTCGAATACCTGTGCGCCCGTGTAGGAGTGAACCGTAGCGATTCCCATCTTCGACATCACTTTGAGCACGCCGAAATTTGTTGCTCTCAGGTAGTTGTCCGACGCAGTCTTCGGATCTATCCCGGGAAGTTCGTCCTGCTCGCTGAGGGCTTGGACAGATTCGAGAGCAAGATACGGGTGGACAGCCGCCGCACCGTAGCCGATCAGCAGCGCGATGTGATGAACTTCGCGCGCGTCACCCGAGTCGACGACAAGGGAAACCTTGGTCCGCAGGCCATGACGAACCAGATCGTGGTGCACGGCTGATACTGCGAGCAATGACGGAATGGGAGCCTGCTCAGGGCCTGATCCACGGTCGGAGATCACCAGAATCTCGATTCCGGCTGCGGCGGCTGTTCGGGCGGACTCACGAAGCCTCTCGACGCCTTCGGTGAGACTGCCCCTCGGATCGAAACCTGCGCGAAGGACAGCGCTTCTCGGAGTTCTTGCGCCGTATAGTTCGGCGACCTTCGCCATCTTCCCCGGTCCGATCACCGGTTTGTCGAGAACAATCCTTCGGCACGACAGCGCCGACGCTTCGAACAAGTTCTGCTCAGCGCCGAGGGTGACACCAAGCGTAGTGACGACTTCCTCGCGAATCGCGTCCAAAGGCGGGTTGGTCACCTGAGCAAAGAGCTGAATAAAGTAGTCGTACAACAGCTTCGGCCGATCCGAAAGAACGGCGAGAGGCGTGTCGACACCCATCGATCCCAACGGCTCCGATCCTGAGCTTGCCATCGGGACAAGAATGTCCCGCAGGTCCTCGGCGTGGTATCCGAAGAGCAACTGCCGTTGCAACAGCGGAGCCGGATCGCCTCGGGCAGGCGCAGTCTCGGGGATGTCCTCGAGGTCGACCAATCCCCCGTCGACCCAGTCCCGGTAGGGGGCTGTGCTCGCGAGTTCGGACTTGATCTCCGCATCGGAAACGATCCGATGGCGAGCGGTGTCCACGAGAAACATGCGTCCCGGTTCGAGGCGCCCCTTCTCCAACACCTCGGACGTGGGAGCGTCGAACACGCCGCTCTCACTGGCCAACACGATACGGTCGTTCTTCATCCGCCACCATCGCCCTGGGCGAAGACCGTTGCGATCCAACACGGCCCCGACAACAATGCCGTCGCTGAACGTCACGGACGCCGGACCGTCCCACGGTTCCATCAGACAACCGTGAAATTGGTAGAAGGCCTTTATCTCGTCGGGCATCGAAGAATCGTTCTCCCAGGCTCCGGGAATCATCATCGCGATGGCGTGTTGCACACTGCGGCCCCCGAGCGTCAAAAACTCCAGTACTTCGTCGAACGACGAAGAGTCGGATCCTCCCGGGGTGCAGATCGGAAACAGGCGATCGATGTCCCCACCTAAAAGTGTGCTCCGCAGCATCGGCTCGCGAGCGCGCATCCAATTCCTGTTTCCCACAATCGTATTGATCTCGCCGTTGTGGGCGATGCAGCGATACGGCTGAGCGAGTGGCCACGACGGAAATGTGTTCGTGGAGTATCGACTGTGCACGACTGCCAACGCAGTTCGCATTCGGTCGTCGCGTAGGTCGGTGAAGTAACCGGATAACTGCGTCGGCGTCAGCATGCCCTTGTACACGATGGTTCGGGCGGACAACGAGGGGAAATACACTGCAGTGTTGGCACAGTGAATCCGCTCGACCTGTCTCCTGAGCGCAAACACTCGTCTGTCCAAGGCAATTCCGCCCACACTACGATCTCGCGACTCGGCGCACGTCACAAAACACTGACTGACGTACGGAGCGCACTGCGCGGCAACGGTTCCGACGCAGTCTCGGTCGACCGGCACCTCTCGCCACCCGATAATCTGCAGTCCTTCTGCCGCTGCGTACCGGTGTATCCGAACTACCGCGCGCCAACGTGCTTCCTGATCCACCGGGAGAAAGCAGTTTCCGGCCGCGTAGGTGTTCTCACCCATCGCGTTGGGTGGTGGAAGCTCGAACTCGGTCACCGCGTCGAAGAACTCCGTCGGCAGCTGAATCAGAATGCCCGCGCCGTCTCCGCTGTTGGATTCGCGCCCAACTGCGCCGCGATGGGAGAGATTGCCCAGGACCGCGAGCGCATCGTCGACAATGGAATGCAGGTGGCGTCCAGAGGTGTCTGCTACCACGGCTACACCACACGAATCGGTTTCCTGATCGGGGTCGTACAGGCCCCGAGGTTCAGGTATTCGAGAAAACAGCACTCGGCGACCTCCACGCGGACATGCAGCCGACGTGCGCTAGTTTATCAGCCCATAACCGCAGGTCGCGAGAGCAAAACGGTGACCCCCTGATACCGAGGCATCAGGGGGTCACACTTGCCGAGGGTCGTTTCGATCAGCTACGCAAAGGGCGGTTGTACTGATCGCGCACACTGCCGGTCAACATCATGATTCCGTCGATGAGCGGCCAGATGCCACCGATTCCACACGTCAACCAAGTGACCGCGATCTGTGCGACAGCCATGCCGGGCTGGTTGAGATAGAAACGTCCTGCACCGAATCCGCCGAGCAGAATGCCCAGCAATCCGGCAGTCGTCTTCGACTTGTCCGAGTACGGTTCACCGGTCATCGGGTCACGTCCGTATGGTGCGGACGGGTCGACCAGGCCGTAGCCAGGCTGAGGATAACCCTGAGCTTGTGGGTACCCCTGAGGCTGACCGTAACCCGGCTGTGAGTATCCCGGCTGTGAGTATCCCGGCTGGGGGTAGCCCTGCGGCGGAGCCGCGTAGGGATTCGGAGTCTGATCTGCCGGTGCACCGTAGACGGGACCGTCCGTCGGGGTTTGGGTCGGGCTCGAGTAGTCAGGCGCCGGATAGTTCTGGGCGGCGTAACTTTCCTGCGACGTGTACGGCGCTGTCGGCTGATTCGGGGTGGAATCAGAATCGGCAGCGGGAAACGCTGTGGTCGATTCGGTTCCGGTCGGCGGCGGGTAGATGGGGTGGTTTCCCCACCCCGGACCGTTTCCGACTCCCGAATACGTGTCCCAGCCTGGACCGGTGCCGGTGGTCTCCGTCGACGGCGTCTTTTCGGTGGGTGCCGAGGTTTCCGTCAACGACGCATCCGCCGTCGCGTCGTAGTCGAACGGCGACCCGAACTGCGGTGGAACCGGCGGCTGTGATCCAGACGAGTCCCCCGACTCGGAAGGTTCCGGATTCTTGTTCAAGTTAGGCAACGTACTTTCCTTCGATTCGACGACGGTACGTAATAGCTTTTGTTATCGGACTTCGAGAAGGTTCGACCTTCTCGAGGCCAGTCCCCCACACATGTTTCCTCGGTTCGCGCTCGCGACTCATCCTCGCAATGGCCGGCGAGCACCGTCCCGCGCATTGCCCGAAAGTATCACGATGCCGTCGACGAACGCCCAGATCCAGATTCCGATCGCAAATGGAATTCCGATGAGGAACGCCGACATGAACAGCGCGAAGAACATGCCGAGCAGTTGGCACAATCCGATGCCGACACTTCCGATATAGAGGCGCCCGACTCCACAGATTCCGAAGAAGCCCAGCAAGATCTGCAACAGTCCAGCGGTGGCCTTCGACTTGTCGGAATACGGTTCCCCGGTTACCGGGTGCCGACCGTACGGGGCGTAGGGATCTCCGAACCCGTACATCGATGGAGGCGGCAATGGCTGCTGATATCCGTACGGATTGGGCGCGCCGTAGACCGGTCCCTGATCCTCGGGGAATCCCCCCTGCGAATAGGGACCTGTCACGGCTTGTCTTTCTTCGACAGCTTCACCGCGTCCGACGACTCATCCGACGCTGCCGTGGAGGCGCTTGCCTCACTGGAAGCGGATTCAGCAGCATCGGATTCAGAATCTTCAGCGTCGGCGACTTTCGCGTCGGCCTTCGCCGAATCAGTTTCGGTAACTGGCGCCGCGACTCCTGCTTCGCCGGCAGCTACCGCAGCGACGTAGTCCTTCGACTTCAAATCAGCCGGATCCTCACGACCCTTCTTCGCCAGGAAGAAGTAAGCCAGTGCGGCGAAGAACACGATCCCCGAAGTGAATGTGTTGACGCGAATGCCGGCGATCTCGTAGGCGAAATCGTCGCGCATCAGTTCGACGACGAACCGGCCCAGGCAATAGCCTGCGACGTACAGAGCAAACAGGCGTCCGTGGCCGATCTTGAATCGGCGGTCGACGAGGACCAGCAGGATCACGATCAGGACGTTCCACACAGCTTCGTAGAGGAACGTCGGGTGAACGACCCGAATGACTTCTCCGTGGGAGACACCTGCCAGTTGATCGAGCTGGCCGGAAGAGTTCACACGCTCGAAGATCTCGAGGCCCCATGGGACGGTGGTCTCGCGACCGTACAACTCCTGGTTGAAGTAGTTGCCGATACGACCGATGGCCTGCGCGAGCAAGATTCCGGGCGCAATCGCATCACCGAGCGCGGACACCGGAATGCCGCGTCGACGGCAGCCGATCCACGCACCGATGCCGCCGAGGAACACTGCTCCCCATATTCCGAGGCCTCCCTGCCACACCTTGAGTGCGTCGAGTGGCTGACCGTTCTCGCCGAAATAGGCGGGCCAGTCGGTCAAAACGTGGTAGAGCCTGCCACCGATCAGACCGAAGGGAACGGCCCAGATCGCGATGTCGAGAACGGTCCCCTTCTCGCCGCCGCGGGCGACCCAACGACGATCTCCCCACACGATCGCGACGATGATGCCGAGGATGATGAAGAGCGCGTAGGCGCGAAGCGCCACCGGTCCGACGTACCAGACGCCTTGGGGCGGGCTGGGGATATAGGCCAGCAGGTCCACAGTTGAGGTCACGACGCCACGGTAGCCGAGCGGACGCCCTCGGCGAGTTCTTCGGTGAGCGAGCGAACCGCTCCCAGGCCGTTCTCGACCGCGGAGACCAGAGCCGAGCCGACGATGACGGCATCGGCGTATGCCGCGATTTCGGCAGCCTGTGCGCCGGAGCGAACTCCCAATCCGACGCCGACGGGAATGTCGGAATGCGCGCGGATTCGTGCGGTCAGTTCCGGAGCCATCGAAGACACGGCGTCGCGAGCGCCGGTGACACCCATCGTCGAGGCCGCGTAGATGAATCCACTACTCGCATCGAGTGTCATCGCGAGTCGTTCTTCCGTCGAGGACGGAGCGACAAGGAAGATCCGGTCGAGGTGGTGCTCCTCGGATGCTTCCATCCAGGCGCCGGCTTCTTCCGGAATGAGGTTGGGGGTGATCAGTCCGAGCCCGCCGGCGGAAGCGAGGTCTCGTGCGAACTTGTCGACGCCGTACTGCAGTACCGGGTTCCAGTAGGTCATCACGACGGCCTTGCCGCCGACCGAACTGATCTGCTCGATCACGGTGAAGATATCGCGAAGGCGAACACCGTTGGTGAGTGCAGTTTCGGCTGCACGCTGGATGGTCGGACCGTCCATGACCGGATCGGAATACGCGACACCGACTTCGATGATGTCGCAGCCACCGTCGACCATCGCCTTGAACACGTCGATCGATTCGGGAACGGTCGGATAACCGGCAGGCAGGTAACCGACGAGGGCGGCACGCTTGTCAGCCTTGCACGCGGCAAAGGTGGGTGCGAGGCGTGATGGTCGTTCGCTCACTTGTCCGAGCCTTCCGTGTTGTCGTTCTCGTCTGCTGCATCATCCGGAGCGGCTGCCTGACCTGAGGCGCCGTCGAAAAGACCGAACCAGCTTGCGGCGGTGTCCATGTCCTTGTCACCGCGACCGGAGAGATTGACGACGATGATCGCGCCCTCACCGAGTTCTTTGCCCAGTCGGAGTGCGCCGGCGACGGCGTGGGCCGATTCGATGGCCGGGATGATGCCCTCGCGGCGCGAGAGCAGCAGCAGCGCATCCATGGCTTCACTGTCGGTGACGGGTTCGTAGGTCGCGCGCCCGATATCGCTCAGGTAAGCGTGCTCGGGTCCGACGCCCGGGTAGTCCAGACCAGCAGAGATCGAGTGCGATTCGATGGTCTGACCGTCTTGGTCCTGGAGGAGGTAGGAGTAGGCACCCTGGAATGCGCCAGGGGTACCGCCGGCGAACGTTGCTGCATGCCTTCCGGTTTCGACACCGTCGCCGGCTGCTTCGTAGCCAACCAGCCGTACCGACAGATCGTCGATGAACGGGTGGAAGATTCCGATTGCGTTGGAGCCGCCTCCGACGCAGGCTGTGACTGCATCGGGCAGGCGGCCGGTCAGTGCCTGAACCTGGACGCGTGTTTCGAGGCCGACCACTCGCTGGAAGTCCCGAACGATGGTGGGGAACGGGTGCGGGCCTGCCGCGGTACCGAAGCAGTAATAGGTGTTGTCCGCGTGGGAAACCCAGTCGCGCAAGGCTTCGTTGATCGCGTCCTTGAGCGTGCGCGAACCGGTCTCGACCGAAACGACCTCCGCGCCGAGCAGGCGCATGCGTGCGACGTTCAGTGCTTGACGTTCGGTGTCGACAGCACCCATGTAGATGACGCACTCGAGACCGAGCAGTGCACAGGCGGTGGCCGATGCCACACCGTGCTGGCCCGCTCCGGTCTCGGCGATGATGCGGGTCTTGCCCATACGCTTTGCCAGCAGAACCTGACCGAGAACGTTGTTGATCTTGTGAGAACCGGTGTGGTTCAGATCTTCACGCTTGAGAAGGATGCGCGCACCGCCGGCGAACTCGCTCATTCGCGTTGCCTCGAAAATCGGCGACGGGCGCCCGGTGTAATCGCGCTGCAAGCGATCGAGTTCGTTCAAGAACGTGTCGTCCGCGCGAGCCTTTTCGTACTCCGCAGTGACTTCCTCGATAACCGCCATGAGGGCTTCCGGCACATGCCGTCCGCCGTAGACGCCGAAATGGCCTCCGGCGTCGGGATCGTGGGAGCGCTCGGTGAGTCCCGCGCTGGCCGGCGGCAGATTGCCGCCCTTGAATATTGCACCGGAGCCTGGTTCCTGAGTACGTGAAGTCACCCCACCAGTCTGCCCCAACGGTGTCGCTGGTCACCGCCCGGGTGCATCAAAGCACGCCGGGCGGGTGAAGCGATTTATCGAGATGGTTTGGGGCAGGACGGGTGCGCACCTGCATTGACCAGATCTGCGACGGCCTTGCGAGGGTCGCCGCTGGTCACGAGGCCTTCACCGACGAGCACTGCGTCGGCGCCCGCCCCGGCGTACGCCAACAGATCGGCAGTTCCGCGAACACCGGACTCGGCAATCTTGATCGTCTCGGTCGGAAGACCGGGAGCGATGCGACCGAAGGTGTTCTTGTCCACCTCGAGAGTCTTGAGATTGCGGGCGTTCACACCGATCACCTTGGCGCCGGCTTCGAGCGCGCGGTTGGCTTCTTCCTCCGTGTGCACCTCGACGAGGGCAGTCATTCCCAGAGATTCGGTGCGATCGATCAACGAGGCTAGCGCCTGCTGCTCGAGTGCCGCGACGATCAGCAAGATGACGTCGGCGCCGTGAGCGCGAGCCTCGTGAATCTGGTACGGCCCCACGATGAAGTCCTTGCGGAGCACCGGAATGGTGACCGCTTTACGGACTGCGTCCAGGTCGGCCAACGAGCCGTGAAAACGGCGCTCTTCGGTGAGAACACTGATGATGCGTGCGCCACCGGCTTGGTACGCCGCGGCAAGCTCAGCGGGATCGGCAATGTCGGCCAACGCACCCTTTGACGGGCTCGCTCGCTTGACCTCGGCGATGACGCCGATGCTCGATTCCAGAAGTGCTGCTGCAGCATCGAGTGCAGGCGGTGCAGCGGCCGCAGCAGCCTTGACTGCAGCGAAGTCGAGTACGGCTTCGCGGGCGGCGACATCAGCGCGCACCCCGTCGAGAATCGAGTCGAGTACGGTCATCGTGGCCCGAATCCTTTCTGGGCAAGAGCCCGATGTGAGATACGTCATCAGGGTGGTCTCAGCCTAGTGGGACGAAATTTTGCTACTCCGTCGGGGTACCCACGCAGGTGAGGGTTCAGTCTTACTCAGTGGGACGACCCCGGTTTCGCGCCGTTGTCTCCCCCAACTCCGTCGTCCCCGTCAGTCGCTGTCGGGTCCTCTCCGGCGTCGAGCGCATCCCACAACATCCGTTGTGTCACAGGCTCGTCCGATGCAGGTTTGTCTCCCTGACCAAGCTTGGCCGCGGCCTCGCGGCGCGCGGCAGGGTTGTCGTATTTCGACGACAACCCGCCTCGCACTGGAGGTTTGCGCATCAGAAGTACTGCCGCGCCGAGCGCCGCCACCGCTCCGACCAACGCAAGCAAGGCAGGCAGTACCGAAACAGTCGTCGAGAGATCTTCCGGGTGACCGGACAACTCGGCCAACTCCACCGCTCGGTCCGCAGAGGCTCCGGACACCAACAACTGCACTGCCGGAACCGCTACCGCGACGGCGACGAGGGCAACCAACAGTCCGACTACCCGAAGTGCCCAACCTCGCACCGCAAACGACGCCGCGATCGCCGCCAGAAGCGCGAGCGCGAGCGGAGTCATCGCCGCCGCCCAGGTGCTGCCGTCGAGATCCGTCGTCCTCTCCAGCGTCTTGCCGTCGCTCGAGGTCAGATGAACCCACGTCATTCGTGAGCTGCCCCACAGAGCTGCTGCCGACAACGCCAGCAGAAGCGTTCTCGGCACGGCGGTGCCACGAGAAACGCTTGTAGGCTCCGCTGCACTCGACTCGTTCTCACTCACTGATCGTCACCTCCGATGGTGCGCAGGGTGTGCGCCGACGCAATCGCGCTCAGCACTGCCATCGCCTTGTTGCGGGCCTCGGTGTCCTCGTAGACCGGATCCGAGTCGGCGACGACGCCGGCGCCCGCCTGGACGTATCCGATCCCGTCCTTGATCAATGCCGTTCGGATCGCGATCGCGGTGTCGGCGTCGCCGGCGAAGTCGAGGTAGCCGACGATGCCGCCGTAGATACCGCGCCTGGTCGGTTCCAGTTCTTCGATCAGCTGCATCGCTCGGACCTTGGGTGCCCCCGAGAGGGTTCCAGCGGGGAAGCATGCGGTGACGGCGTCGAGAGCGTGCTTTCCCTCGGCCAGATGACCGGTGACGGTCGATACGAGATGCATCACGTGGCTGTACCGCTCGATGTGCCGGTAGTCGTGCACCTTCACCGTGCCCGGGCGACAGACACGACCCAGATCGTTTCGCCCCAGATCGACGAGCATGAGGTGCTCGGAGTTTTCCTTCTCGTCGGCGAGGAGGTCCTTCTCGAGCAGGATGTCGTCCTCCTCTGTGGCACCGCGCCATCTGGTTCCAGCGATCGGGTGTGTTGTCGCGACGCCCTCAGCAACCGTGACCAGTGCTTCCGGGCTCGAACCGACGATCGAAAACGCCGTCTCTCCATCACCGTTCGGCACGTTGAGCAGATACATGTACGGGCTGGGGTTCGACGCTCGCAGCATCCGGTACACGTCGATCGGCGCTGCAGTGCAATCGATCTCGAATCGCTGCGAGAGAACTACCTGGAATGCCTCGCCCGCTTCGATGTCGCCGATCAACTTTTCGACGTCGACACCGAAGCTCTCGGTGGTGCGCTGACGGCGGTAGTTCGGAGTCGCTTTCGAAAATGTCGACACCGTCGATTTCGCCGGCGCCGCGAGAGCACGAGTCATCGCGTCCAACCTGGCGACTGCGTCGTCGTACGCCGTGTCGACGCGCTCGTCCGTGCCGTCCCAGTTGACGGCATTGGCGATGAGGGTGATCGCCCCTTCGTGGTGATCGACTGCGGCGATGTCGGCGGCAAGCAGCATGACCATCTCGGGGATCTGCAGGTCGTCGACCGCGGAGTCACCCAATCTCTCGAGGCGCCGCACCGCGTCGTAGCCGAGGAATCCGACCATTCCGCCGGTCAGCGGGGGCAGGTCGGGCAGCCGCTCCGAACGAAGCAGCTCGAGGGTGGCACCGAGCGCGTCGATCGGGTCGCCGCCGGCCGGAGCGCCGGCCGGAACGTTGCCGTACCAGGCCGCCTCTCCGTCCACGACGGTCAGTGCAGCCGGACTCCCGACGCCGATGAACGACCACCGCGACCACGAACGACCGTTCTCGGCCGACTCGAGCAAGAAGGTGCCGGGACGATTGCCGGCCAACTTCTCGTACGCCGAGAGCGGAGTTTCGGAGTCCGCCAACACTTTCCGAGTGACCGGAACGACCCGATGCTCAGCTGCGAGAGCTCGGAACTGCTCCCGGGTCGTGGTGGAATCGGACGCGTCACCGACGATCGCGGTGTCGGACGACCGTGCGGACATGGAGGTGGGCTCGCCGTGCATGGCTCCATCATCCCAGGCTCCCCCATGTGGCCGTCGTGCGCGGGTAACCTCGGCCGAATGAAACCAGGCCAACTCGCTCCCGATTTCTCACTGCCCGACCAGGACGGGACTCCGCGCTCGCTGACGAGCCTGCTCGAGAACGGACCCCTGGTCCTCTTCTTCTACCCGGCAGCCTCGACGCCGGTGTGCACCGCCGAGGCGTGCCACTTCCGTGACCTCGGCAGCGAATTCGCCGCGGTGGGCGCTTCGCGAGCGGGCATCAGCACCGATACGGTCGAAGCTCAGTCCACCTTTGCCACCGCACAATCCTTCGACTACCCCCTACTCGCCGACACCGACGGCAAGGTAGCCGAACAGTTCGGCGTCAAGCGCGGACTCCTGGGCAAGTTGGCTCCGGTCAAACGCTCGACTTTCGTGATCGACACCGACCGCACCGTCCTCAAAGTCATCTCGAGTGAACTACGCGCCAACACCCACGGCGACCAGGCGCTCGAGTTCCTTCGCAATCGAAGCTGACTCACCTGGGCGACCTGATTCTCTGCGCGATTTGAGATCTCTAGGCGACCTGAATCGAGCGCTTCGCAAGCCCCATCCAGAATCCGTCGATCACCTGGGTGGGCACCTGTTCCGGATCGGATGACGCACCGAGCGTGACGAACAACGGGGCGAAGTGCTCGATGGTCGGATGCGCGTACGGCATCCCGGGAGCTTGAGCGCGGAAGTCGATCAAGGAATCGACGTCACCGGCAGCGAACCTCTCCCCTGCCCACGCGTCGAATTCCGCCGACCATCCCGGGGCCTGCGCCTCCGGTGACGGATCGCGCAGGAACGGTAGCCCGTGCGTGGTGAATCCGGATCCCACGATCAGTACACCTTGCTCACGGAGTGGCCGTAGGCGCTGTCCGAGATGGAGCAAACGCTCGGGATCGAGGGTTGGCAGCGAAATTTGCAGTACCGGGATGTCTGCGTCCGGGTACATCACCGTGAGCGGCACGTAGGCACCGTGATCCAGGCCTCGATTCGGCTGCTGAACCACGCGTTCGTTGTCCGGCATCAACGCGGCAACCTGGGCGGCGAGTTCCGGAGCGCCGGGAGAGTTGTACTTCGCGCGGTAGAACCTCTCGGGAAAACCACCGAAGTCGTAGATGAGCGGGGTGCCCGTGGTCGTCGATCCGATCGTCAGCGGTGCTGATTCCCAGTGCGCCGATACGACGAGGATTGCCGTCGGCCGCGGAAGATCGCCGGCCCACGCCCCCAACTGGTCGACCCACAACGCGCTGTCCACCAGCGGCGGAGCACCGTGGCTGAGATACAGCGCAGGCATGGTTGTGGTGGACATACGGACTCCTCGGGATAGACATTCGTCGTAAGTTGAAGATTCAACCTAATATAGAACTCAACACTTGCGTCCCGCAACTATTCCCCGCAGGATTCTTCTGGACATGCGTCTGAGACGCTGTACACAAGCACGCTCCGTGCACGAAGAATGCTCGACCCGAAGGAGAAGTCACCGATGAGTGAACCGACCGCGCAGCCCGACGCGCAGTCTCAGACGAAGTGGCTCACAGCCGAGCAGCAGGAAGCATGGCTGACACTGATCGCTCTCGTGACACGGTTGCCTGCCGCACTCGACACTCAACTACAACGCGATTCGGCACTCACACACTTCGAATACTTCGTACTCGCGGCACTCTCGGACGCCCCCGACCACAAGCTCCAGTTGTCGGTACTGGCCCAGCGCGCGAACGCGTCCCTGTCCCGCCTCTCGCACGTGATCACGAAGATGGAGAAGGCCGGCTGGGTGAAACGGGAAGTCATTCGTGGCAGCCGCGGCTCCAACGCAGTGCTCACCGACGAGGGAATGGCAAAGGTGGTCGCGGCCGCGCCGCCGCACGTCGCCTCAGTTCAAGGTCTCCTCTTCGAGGGCCTCGACGATCGCCAGGTCGCCCAGCTTTCGTCGTTGGGTACAGCAATGCTCACCCAACTGGACAAGGGAATCGCCGCCGGACTCGGCAAGGCCTGACCACATCCCCGAGACGAGCGACTGATGATCAAGACGGCAGCTTCGCGAGGTCGAGTGCAGCCAAGTGACTGAACAGCATGCTCGCTCCGATCGGGTTTCCACCGCCGGGGTACGTAGTCCCGCTGGCCGCTGCCATCGTGTTCCCCGCCGCGTACAACCCGGCAATCGCCGTACCGTCGGCTTTGAGCACCCTCCCGGTCGCGTCGGTGCGTAGACCACCTTTGGTCCCGAGGTCGGAGATGCCGAACGCGGCAGCGTGAAACGGCCCTTGGTCGATCGGTACGAGCGGCGAAGCCCCCTCGGAGAAGGCGCGGTCGTACGCAGTGTCTCCTCGACCGAAGTCCGTGTCGACGCCAGTCGCCGCAAACGCGTTGAATCGCTTCACGGTCTCCACCAGTTCCGCTGCGGGAACATCGATCTGGGCAGCGAGGTCTTCGAGTGTCTGTGCACTCTTCCACAACCCCGCATCCACATACTGCTCCGTCTGTGCCATGGGTACGTTGGGTGCCTTCACCGGCGGCACTGCGCCTTCTCTGTTGTCGTAGATCATCCAGTACGGCGTGGTTACTTTCCCTGCCCGCATGTGTTCGATGACGGCGCGACCCAAGCGGTCGTACGGCGCTGATTCGTTGACGAATCGGCGACCGTCGTCGTCCACGAAGATTCCGCCGGTGAACCACAGCGCAAACGCGGAGCGCCCATCTGGATGGGTGAGTCCCGGCGACCACCAGGCCTCTCCCATGAGGTCGGTGTCGGCGCCCGCGGCGATGGCCGCCTGGTGTGCCTTCCCGAGGTTGCCGGGGCAGCCCATCGTGTCGAGAGCGGATCCGGGGACACCGAATTCGGCCCGCATGGTCTCGTTCTGCTCGAATCCACCGGCGGCGAGGATCACTCCTCTGCGTGCCTGAATGGTTCGACGCCGACCATCTCGGTCGACGACGGCTCCGACCACCACTCCGTCCTCGACAACCAGTTCCTCGAGAGTGGTCTTCAGGTGCATGGTGGCGTTCGGGAGTTCCGCAAGAGCCAACAGGAATCGACCGATCAACGACTGGCCGCCGACGAGGTACTTCGGCAACTCCTCCCCCAGCCGTTCCGTCGCCAGCGGCGGACGAAGCGAATCACGAAGCGCACCCAGCTTGTTCGCGTTCATCGGCTTGGGAACAATGTGCCGTCCGCTCGCTCGAGCCTTGGGCTCTTCACCGAAGTAGTCGGGCCACGGCAGTATCTGGAACTCGAAGTTCGAGTCCTCTTCGAGGTAGTCGATCAACCCGGCGCCACCTCGAACGTAGGCTTCCTGAACGTCGGCGGGTGTACGATCACCCACCACTGATCGGTAGTACTCCAGCGCATCCTCGATGGTGTCGACGTCCCCGCCCCGACGAAGAACGGCGTTGCACGGGAACCACATTCCGCCGCCGCCCGAGTACGCCGTTGTTCCGCCGTACTTGTCGGTTGCTTCGATCGCAATGACGTCGAGGCCTTCGCGGGCTGCCGTGTACGCGCCGGTGAGTCCGCCGCCTGATCCCACAGCGAGTACGTCGCACGTCTCGTCCCACTTCGTCATCGTCAGCCTCTCTGATTCTGGGCACAGTTTCCGAACATGTTCTAGAAATCGTTCTAACACATGGACTTAGCGATCGCGGGGGTTCGAAATTCTGTCCCACCGAGCGGGAGCGAGACGTGACACCGAGCGGGGAGCGAGACGTGACACCGAGCGGGGAGCGAGAACGAGCAGCGATAGCGCACACTTTGCTCGCACGGGCCTGATCCCGTAGTGTCTGGACACATGTCTGGTAAGACCAAGTTCGAGTCCACTCGTCGACGGCTCACACAGCAGCAAGCCGAAACCGTCGATCGATTGACCGCGGCAGCGATCACGGTCCTGCGCGACAAAGGGTTTGCCGATCTGACTGTGCGAATGGTGGCAGCGGAAGCCGGTGTCGCCGCAGCCACGGCATACACCTACTTTTCGTCCAAGAGTCACCTTGTGGCAGAACTGTTCTGGCGTCGCCTCGACGCGGTACCCCACGAGCCCTCCCCGGAGGCGGAACGGGAAGCGCAGGTCTGTTCGGTCCTGCGCAGCGTCGCACTGCTCGTCTCCGACGAACCGGAGCTGGCGGCGGCAGTGACCACGGCGATGATGGGCAACGATCCCGACGTCGAACACCTCCGCGGACGTATCGGCAAGAACATCCGCGAGCGGCTCATCGAGGCGCTGGGGCCGTCATACGATCCCGACGTACTCGAAGCACTCGAAATCTCCTGGTCCGGAGCGCTTGTCCGAGCCGGCATGGGTTACGAGTCCTATTCGCAGATCGCAGACCGGCTCGAAGTCACTGCAAGGCTGATCATGGCGGGCCGCGACAACCTTCACTAGACGGGGGTCATGGCACTCACCAGCCATGTGCCGTCGACTCGATCGAGTGTCACCTCGACTCGGCTCGACGTCGACGCTGGTGCCGGCCGCGCGATACTCGTCGTGATCTGATCGACGAACAGGAGCAATTCCGCTCGGTCTGCAGCAGCGGAGAGCACTCCCACGTCGACTACTCGCGCCTTCGTGCTGATTCCTTGCTCCTTCGACTGGGGTGCAACGGTTTTCGATCCGAATTCAGCGAAGCGGTCCTGAAATGTTCCACTTGCGCCCTCGGCAGCATGTGCAAGATCCTCGTCCACCGTGTCGCTGTTGTAGCTCAAGAGATTCTCGACGAGCATCGGCGCCACACCGATCACCTCGACACGTGCGGTTTCAGCGGCTGCCGAACGGTGGTGACTCCAGAGCAGAGTCCCGCCGACTCCCACCAAGATCAGCGCTGCAAACGCCAAGACCGCGCGCTTCACGGGACGAACTCCACACTCGACATCAGTACCCGACCGTCGACCTCTTCGACACCGACGCGCAGACGGTAGGTTCGCGCCGAAGACTCTCCCGCTGAATTGGCGACCTGAGCCGATGCCGCGATCAGTACCACCCCCGAGGTTCCGGATTCCGATGCCAGGGCTGCGGTGTCGACACGCCCGTCGGAATCGACGGCAAAATCACGGATGGACGCGACGAACGCAGATTCGCCGGACTTCAGTTCGTCGGCAAAGGCTCCCGTACTCAGGGCCTGTAGCGTCGCGAGATTCTCGTCGACTGTGGCAGAGTGAACGTCGATCAGAGCGAGGGCTCCTGCGACCGCACCGTCGACGTACTCTTGACGCTGGGTCTCGCGCGCCCGGTCGGATTGAACTGCCAGAGCACCGAAGACCACAACGACGCTCAGAGCCGCGAGTGCGATCCATGCCAAGGCAGTGAGAACACCGCGTTTCCCTAGGACCGGCTCGAGCACCTCGCCTCTCAACGATTCGTCGGCGTCAGCAACTGTTGCCACGGCTCACCCTCCCCCGAATCGGAAGCAGCAGGAGCTAATTCCGTGTGTTGATAGTCGACACCGTCAGGCCCGGTGTACAACTCGCCGGGAGCATTGGTCCCCGACGGCACGTACGCTTCGGGGCTCCGACAGATCTCCGGGCTCGGTGCTCGTTTGCCCGGTACCTCCATACAGGGAATGTTCCGGGATCCACGAACTGCGAAGACCGAGTTCTGCGGAACTTTGCAGTACAGATCAGCCGGGGTGTCCGGCACACTCATCTGGGTCGGGTCCCGTCGCTGATCGGCCGGAAGGTAACCGGTCGAGCACGCCGCGGGGTCCTGCGCTTGGAGGTGGAAGTTGACGTTCGCGGCGCCGTCCACCTGCCCGCGTTGGACAACGGTTTCCTGTGCCGCAACCAGTGGCGGCAAGATGACGAGCACCTGCTCCAACCCGGCGTTGTACGTCAAAGCCACCTGAGCGGTGCTGGTGAAATTGGCAAGCAGCACAGGCAAAGTGGGCTTGAGGCCTTGAAACAGCAGGTCGGCTTCAGTCGCGAAGCCCGGTCCGGTCTCGAGGATATTGCGCACGGACCCGTCGGCGACCGCCAACTGTCCACTGAGTTGAGCGACACTGGACGCCCACTGGCGAATCTGATCGCCCGTCACCACCTGTGTCTGCAGGAGCGGATCCAACTGCTGTACGAGCGTCGTGGCCGGGGTTGTGGCAGCAGACATCTGATCGACGAACGAAGTGGTCGAATCCAGCAGACGAGCCAGATCCTCTCCCCTGCCTCCGAAAGCTGCCGCGGACTCGTCGATCACCGATCGCAACTTGTCCTGCGGTACCGATGCGAGCATCGCCTGCGCCTGATCGAGGACCGGTCCGATCTCGGTCGGGATCGTGACAGCGTCGGGGCCGATCACGTCTCCGTCGGCCAGAAACGGTCCGTCCGCGGTTCTCGGTTGCATGTCGACGTATTGCTCGCCGATGGCCGACACACTTCGCACCGCTACTGCGAGCCCGCTGGAGGGAACGGGAACCGCACTCTCCAAAGATAATTCGGCGCGTACCACTCCCGGAGACAGACGCACCGATCTGACCTGACCGATGGTGTCGCCGCGATAGGTCACGTTCGCGTTCCGATACAGGCCACCGGCGTCCGGCAGTTCGACTGTCACCGAATAGCGCCCGATTCCGAGCATGGTCGGAACTCTCAGGTACGAGATAGCCGCTGCGCTCATGCCTATCACCGCCAGGATCGCGAAGATCGTCAATTGCCTTCGCACCAACTTCGTGAGAATCATCGTCCACCTCCCTGGGCAGGCTGCGCTGTGCCAAGTGGGCCGGGCTGCCCTGTGCCGAGTGGGGCGGTCAAAGGATCGACCAGTACTCCGTTCTCCACCGGAGTTTGCGGCGCCCCGAACGGCGTACCGAAGCCGAGACCCGACTGGAGGCGATTACTCGTGAGGTCGATCAGCGCCCACAAATTGGTGTAATCGCCGCGCATTCCGTCGTCGATGGTCGTCTGGGGGAAGGGGAAGGTACTCAGGTTGCCCAAATTGTTGATCAGGTCCGGTCCTGTTTCGACCACCTTCTGCAGCGTCAATTCCAAGGCGCTCAAATTGGCTTTCAAATCGTCGCGGGTCCGGTCGACCAGATCGGTCCCGACGTCCCCGAACCTGCCGACCGCATCGAGGGCGGTGGTCAGGTCGACGCGTTGGGCGCTGAGTTCCGCCAAGGCCGGATCAAGGGTCTCCAACGCCTCACCGAGAACGTCTCGCTGAGCCGTGATCTCGCCGGCGAAGACGTCGAGATTCTCCATGGTCGTGACCATCGCATCACGTTGGCGGTCGAGTGTTTCGGTCACGGTATCCATCTGACTCAGCAGGTCGCGCGCCGCATCCGTCCGTCCGCCGAGCGCCGTGTTCAGCTCCGTGGTGATGCTGTGAATCTGAGCGAGCCCGCCGCCGTTGAGGACCAATGACAGTGCCGTCAACGCTTCCTCGGTGGTGGGATAGACGCCGGCCGACGCGAGGGGGATCACCGATCCCTCCGACAACCGCCCTTCCGGCGCAACATCGGTAGGCGGCGCAAGCGCGACGTGTTTGGACCCGAGCAGGCTGGTTTGGCCGATCGTGGCAGTCGCATTGGCGGGCAGGGACACCGAACCGTCGAGTGCAACCGTCACCCGTGCGTGCCAGTTGTCGGTCTCGATCGCACTGATACTTCCGACCGTCACGTCGTTGACCATGACCGGAGAGTTGGGACTTATCGACGTGACGTCCGGCATCTCGATCACGACTGCGAAACTCCCCTCACCGCGCCCAGCCGCGCCTGGCAGCGAAACCGAATTCAGCCCGCTCCATTGGCAACCCGCCAGAACCAGCACGGTGCTCGCCCCCACACAGACTGTCACCCACCTCCGGGTAGTCATCGGGGTTCCGTCGACGGCATGAGCAGTCCGGCCAGGTCAGGCGCCGGGGGCATGATCGGAAAGCTCAAGGCGCCAGTCGGTTCCAGATCAGGCTCGCTGTACACCAGTTGGTCCGGAAGAGCCCCGAGCGCCCGGGTCGGATTGATGCTCAGGTCCGGGTAGTTCGCCTTGATCGTGTTGAGCAACGGGCCGAGGTATTCGATGCACAAATCCGCGCCCTTCTTCGAGGTGTCGTTGGCCAGGCCGGCGATTCCGCCGCAGATCAAGTCGATCGGGTTGCCGACGTTCTGGAATGCGGGCACACCCACCATCGCTCCTTGGGCCGGCCGGTAGACGTTGTAGTAGTTCGACAACGCTGTCGGAGCCAGATGCAGTACCTTCTCGAGACCTGCGCGCTTGTCGACCAATACCTGGGACACGTCGGCCAACTTCGCGATCTGCTCCGTCAAGCCGGTTCGGTTCTGTTCGACGAACCGCTGTACGTCGACGACGGCGGCGTCCAGATCGGCGAGAGCCGGAGCCAATTGCGTCCGGCTCTCGGCGAGCACACTCGAGACATTTGCCAGTCGTCCTTGGAACTGAACGATCTGTTCGTCGCTTGCGGCGAGTGCGGTCGTGAAGGTCTGCAGGCCGCGGATGGTGCCGAACAGATCGGCTCCGCCTTCGTCGAGTGTGCTCATAGCCTCCGAGAGTTCGGTCACCGAGCGCCCCAGCGCTTCCCCGTTGCCAGCCAGTGCGGATCCGGCACCGTCGAGGAAGTTGGCGGCGGGACCGCGATCGTCCCCGACGGGGCCCAAAGCGTCGGCAGCCCGGCCCAGCTGTTCCTTGATCTGGTCCCACTCGACCGGGACGGCCGTTCTGTCGAGTGGGATCTCCGCACCGTCATTCAGTGCGTCGGCGCCGTCCGTCACCGCCGGCGTCAACTGCACGAAGCGGGCCGAGACCAGCGACTGGGCAACGATCACCGCTTTCGCGTCCTCGGCGACGGGAACCTCGCGCGCCAATTTCAGTTCGACGCGCATTCGATCTCCCTGTGGGGCGATCGCGGTGACGCGGCCGACGTCGACTCCCACGACACGAACGTCGTCACCGACATACAGACCGGTCGTCGAGGTGAAGTAGGCCGTCACGTTGTAGTAGCGCAGATGTTGCACCGCAAGGTATCCCGACACGACGACGATCGCCGCACCGATGACGCTTCCACCAACGACGGCGATTCGGCGCCAGTTCACCGGTTTGCGAACTCGTAAGGCACCCATCATCGAACCTCCGGAATCGGTAGCGGCGCAGGTGGTAGCCCGAACATCGCGTTGATCAACGGTTGGGTGTATTGCGCCGGCACCAGGTTCTGGACGTAGGCGTAGTAGAAGGGGCCGCTGGCCACGGTGTCACCGAGCGTGCCCACGTACGTACCGAGACCGTCGATTCCCTGAGAAAGGTTGTCCTTGTTGTTCTGCAGAATTCCGACAACCGTGTCGAGTTTGCCGAGGACCGGCTGCAATTGCGCCTCGTTGTCGTGGACGAGTCCGCTCAGCTGGGTCGACAACGCCGAGATGTTCGTGATCACTTCCCCCAGCGCCGCCTGTCGCCGATCCAGTTCTCCCAACAAGGCGTTGCCGTCGACGAGTAGCGCGTTGACCTGTGGTCCACGCTCGGCCAGCGTCCCGGCGACGTCGTTTGCATCGGACAGCAAGGTGCGCAACATGTCGTCGCGTCTATTGACGCTCTCGGAGATCCGTGCGACACCGTCCAGCGCCGGCCTCAGGTTCGGCGCACTGTCGGACATCACCTGCCCCACTGCGTCGAGCGATTCGGAGAGTTGGTCGAGATCGATGTCCTCGACCGTCGTGGTGAGGTCACCGAGCACGTCGGGCAGCGAGTACGCCGATCTTGTTCGCTCGACCGGGATCTCGCCGCCGACCGCGATCCTTCCCGGACCGTCCAGATCGAGCGATACCGCTCGCTTGCCGAGCAACGACATCGTGGTGACGGCCGCCGATGTGCTTTCTCCCAAACCGATCGAGCCTTCCAGTGTGAAATCCACGCGCGCGAGTCCGTGCTCGACCTCGATCCGATCCACCGTTCCGATTTTCACTCCGGCGGCGTTGACTTCGTCTCCCGGCGCGAGACCGCTGGCGTCGGCGAACACCGCGCTGTACCCGACACCCGATTTCAGGAACTGCAGATTCTGATACTGGAGCGATGCCAATACGACGGCGGCCGTGACGACCAATCCCACGACCCCCACGCGTACGGCCTGGCTCTGTGCCATCTCTCTCATCGTGGTGCGCACCTTCCGGTCGTCTGATCCACCAGGTCGACAGTGAGCGGCGTACCGTCGGCACCGTCGACCTTCAGTGCGATTCCGCACAGATAGAAGTTGAAGAACGACCCGTACGAGCCGACTCGGATCAGCTGCTTGTAGTTCGAGGGCATGGACGCGAGAATCCGATCGAGCTCACTTTGTTGCTCGATCAGCGGATTCAGGCTTGCGTCCAGCTTCGACAGGTTTCCCGCGATGTCCGGGCGAACTCCGGCGAGGAGATCGGCGAAGGTGCCTGATGCGGCGTTCACACTCTCGACGGCAGTCCCGATCATCTCCCGGTCCGCCGCGAGCCCGCTGACCAGCTGTTGTAGGTGATCGAGAGTGTCACTGAACTGACCACCGCGGCTGCGCAATTCGCTGAGCACACCGTCGAGGTTGCCGATCACTCGACCGATCAGTTGGTCGCGGTCTGCGAGAGTGTTCGTAATCGATCCGGTGTGCGCCAGCACCGATGCCACAGTTCCGGACTGGCCTTGAAACACCTCGAGCAAGGACATCGACAACGCGTTGACCTGCTCCGGGTCCAGGGCTTGAAACAGCGGCTTGAAACCACCGAGTAGCGCATCGAGGTCGAGTGCCGGTGCGGTGCGATCGACAGGGATGCTCTCGCCCTCCGGTTGCGGTTCCGCGATCCCCGGATCGTCGAGCAATTCGAGGTATCGATTACCCACCAGATCCTGATATCGAACAGCGGCTCTGGTCGATACGGTCACGGTGTCACCCGTATCCACACTGAAACTCACGTGGGCACGGTGATTCCCACCGAATTCGACGGAGCCGACAGAACCGACCGGCACACCGGCGATGCGCACCTTGTCGCCGGCTCTGAGCCCGGAGGCGTTGACGAACTCCGCCGAGTACGACCTCGCCTCGCCACCTCGCATCTGGCCGAACACGAGGATCAGCCCGGCGTTGACGAGGATCATCACCAGAACAAAAATTCCGAACTTGACGGTGTACCCACGAACTTTCATCGGATCTCCGTCCCGAACAGGTAGCTCATCAGATCCGGAACCGTGTTCATCGGTTGCCCACCATTCGGCTGACGCTCGGGCGCAAACGGATTCACCCCGGTATCGGTCACCAGGTACGGCGCATTGATGTTCGGGTCGCGCAGTGGAAGGCCCATACACTGCGGGCCACCGGTTGCCGCGACCTTCGGGAGGTCGTCGGGATATCGGTACGGTTCGGTTCCGGCGATCAGACCGATCGACATCTTGATTCCTGGTTGTCCGTTGTAGGCGCCGTCGCCGATCTTCTTGCTCTCCTGAAGTCCGTGGAACATGCAGGGAATCACCGGGGAGTATTCCTCGAGCAGTGCGGTGGTCGGCCGCAGTAACGACAGAACGGTGTCGATACCGTCGGCGTTTTCTCCCAGTACGTCTTCTCCGGTGCGGGCGACCCCGATCACGTTGAGCAAGAGGAGATCAAGATTCTGCTGCTCGTCGAGAACAGTGGTTCCCGTAGTCGTGAGCGAGTCGAGGGTGTCCATCAAGTCGAGAACAGCGTCGCGGTAGGTCTGCGTGACGGCTGGCAGGTCAGTCAACACGTGATCGAGAGCCTCACGTGCAGTGTTGAATTCGAGCAAGGAGGAATCTGCTTGTTCGAGTGCGACCCCGAGCCGTTCGCCGCGTCCTTGCAGAGCAGTCGAGAGGGCACCCAATGTCGAATCGAGTTTGCCCGGGTCCACCGTCCGGAGCACGGCGGTGAGTTTCTCGAACACCGTGTTCAGCTCGACAGTAACCCGGGATGCGTCGATCGTCGCCCCGGCGGCAAGTCGCGCGCTGCTCGGCTGCTCCGGCGAGGACAGGCTGACGAACTTCGCGCCGAAGGCCGTGTTCGACGTGATCGCCACATCCACGTTTGACGGAATCGATTCGAGCGCTTCGGGATCGATCGACAACGACAGTTGTGCGGTGGCGTCGTCAGTCGGCGTGATGGACTCCACCGAGCCCACGGTCACCCCGGCCATCTTCACCCGCGCGCCCGGATCCATCACGAGCCCCACGCGCTCCGCGATCACCGTGATCGGGACGCGAGCGACAAACACCTGGTTGAAAGACGCGACCGACAAAGCGATGACCCCGACGATCGCCGCAGCCAAGCCCAGAGCAGCCAACTTGTAGCCGTATCTGTGCACGCAGTCCCCCTAACCGGACAGATTGAAGTTGCCGGAACCGCCGTAGAGCGCGAGTGAGACGAGCAGGGTCACCGCCACGACGCAGATCAGCGAGAGCCGAACCCCGCGGCCCACTGCAGTTCCCACGCCCGACGGTCCCCCGGACGCGTTGTATCCGTAGTACGTGTGGATCAGCATCACCAGTAGTGCCATCACGAGCACTTGAACGAAGGACCATGCGACGTCGACCGGATCGAGGAACGTCGTGAAGTAGTGGTCGTAAAGACCGGAGGACTGACCGAACAGCACGACCGTGGTGAATCGTCCGGCCAGAAAAGATCCTACGAGCGCCAATGAGTACAGCGGCAAGATCGCGATCATCCCTGCGGTGACGCGGGTGCTGACGACGTACGGGACCGAACTGATCGCCATCGATTCGAGGGCGTCGATTTCCTCACTGATGCGCATGGCACCGATCTGCGCGGTCGAACCTGCGCCGATCGTGGCCGACAGGCCGATTCCCGCGATGACCGGCGCAGCGATACGAACATTGATGAAGGCGGAGAAGAATCCGGTGAGCGCTTCGACTCCGATATTTCCCAGTGAGCTGAAACCTTGGATCGCAATGGTGCCGCCCGAGGCGAGAGTCAAAAATCCTACGACCGCAACCGTGCCGCCGATCACTGCCAAAGCTCCGGTGCCCATGCTGATCTCGGCTACCAGCCTCAACACTTCTTTCGGGTGTTTGCGAATTGCCCACGGGATGTGAGCGATGGCGCGCGCGAAGAAGACAGCTTGTCGCCCGACGTCGTCGATCGAGCGTGACGTTCGAGCCACCCGCGCCCGCGTGCGTCCGAACTTGCCGATTTGTGCCAGCGAATCCGACAGCGTCACCTCGATCACCCCGCCGTCAATCGGATGCCGACCGCGGTGACGATGGTGTTGACGACGAACAACGCCATGAATGCGTACACCACCGTTTCGTTGACGGCCTCCCCCACGCCTTTCGGCCCACCCCGTACCGACAGTCCGCGATAGCAGGCCACCAATCCCGCCAGCATCCCGAACAGTGCAGCTTTGACCATCGACAACGCCACCTCGGGCAGGCCGGTCAGCAACGTGATTCCCTCGACGAAGGCGCCAGGGTTCACGCCCTGGAGAAACACCGAGAAGGCGTAACCGCCGGCGATGCCGATGACGCAGACGAGTCCGTTGAGCAGCAAAGCCACCACGGTCGACGCGACCACCCGAGGAATCACCAGCCGAGTGATCGGATCGATCCCGAGCACCTCCATGGCGTCGATCTCTTCACGAATCGTTCTCGATCCCAGATCGGCGGCGATGGCAGTCGCGCCCGCACCTGCCACGATCAGCACCGTCACCACCGGACCGACCTGAGTCACGGCGCCGAGCGCGGCCCCGGCGCCGCTGAGGTCGGCGGCACCGATCTCACGGAGCAGGATGTTGAGCGTGAAACTCACCAGGACCGTGAACGGCACGGCCACCAATACGGTCGGCACGATCGACACCCGGGCGATCATCCAACTCTGCTCGAGAAACTCCTGCACCTGAAAGCGGGTGCGGAACAAGCCCACTGCGACATCGGCGCCCATCCGGTAGAACTGGCCGAGTTCGCGCATCGGGCCCGCAAGTGC
The DNA here is from genome assembly GCF_001445685.1 of Rhodococcus sp. KB6. NCBI lineage: Bacteria > Bacillati > Actinomycetota > Actinomycetes > Mycobacteriales > Nocardiaceae > Rhodococcus > Rhodococcus sp. KB6. The sequence goes on from NZ_LNAK01000025.1 coordinate 97,092, forward strand.
AACTCTTCCGCTGTACACGTCAATGCCCCGAAGGACATGACGTGGAGTTGCCGTAGTCGACCTTGAATTCCTTGATCCCGTTGAGCCAACCGGACGAGAGCCTGCTCGGATCGCCGAGCTTGCTGATGTCGGGCATGTGATCGGCGATCTTGCCGAAGATCAGATCGACCTCCATTCTGGCCAGGTTGGCGCCGACGCAGTAGTGCGGCCCGGTTCCTCCGAACGCGAGGTGCGGGTTCGGGTCTCGGGTGATGTCGAAGACGTCGGGGTTCCCGAAGACGGTTTCGTCGAAGTTCGCCGAGCCGTAGAGCAGTACGACGCGCTGCCCCTTCGCAATCGCAGTGCCGGCAATCTGTGTGTCCACCACTGCTGTTCGTTGCATCGACGTCAGTGGCGAAGCCCAGCGGATGATCTCGTCCGCGGCGGTGCGCGGACGCTCGCGCTTGTACAGTTCCCACTGATCCGGATGCTCGAGAAATGCCATCATGCCGAGTGTCGTTGCGTTTCGCGTCGTTTCGTTGCCCGCGACAGCCAACATGATGACGAAGAAACCGAACTGTTCCGGGGTGAGTTTCTGCCCGTCGATGTCGGCATGCACCAAGCGCGAGATGATGTCGTCGAGCGGTTCCTCCCGTCTCGCCTCAGCCAGTTGATAGGCGTAGCCCAATATCTGCGCCGACGCCATCCGAGACTCGCCGGCGAGTGACTCGTCGTCGTATCCCGTCATCTGATTCGACCATTCGTACAGCTGACGGCGCCCGTCCTGCGGTACACCGATCAGCTCCGAGATCGCCTGCATGGGTAACTCGCTGGCGACCTGGCTGACAAAATCACCGCTACCTTCCGCCACGGCAGCCGACGCTATGTCTTCTGCCCGCGCTTCCAACCCGGCCCGCATCGCTTCCACCGACCGCGGAGTGAACAAGCGTGCCACCAACTTGCGCAGCTGTGTGTGCTCAGGGGCGTCCTTGTTGATGAGGACGTGTTTTGTCGCCTCCAACTCCTCCGCCGAGATGTTGTCTTCATGCCGCGGAATGCAGCCGTTGACGTTGCTCGAGAACTCCTCGCTGCGCAACGAGACGTCGCGGACGTCTGCGTGGCGGGAGACAACCCAACAACCACCGTCGTGAAATCCGCCGGTACCCGGTTCCTGGGCGTTCCACCAGACCGGAGCGCATCGTCGTAGTTCGGCGAACTCGGCAAGCGGGACGCGCTCGCCGTACAGATGTGGGTCGGTCACGTCGAACCCGTCGGGAAGGTCGATCTCAGGCATTGCAGATGCTCCTTTACGGATGGGTGCCGGGTGCCGGGTGTTGCGTGTGAGCGCTAGTCGATCCGGTGGACCGGGTCGCTGTTCTGTGAGAACTCCTTGGCCCAGCGGTAGTCCGGCTTGCCGCTCGGCGCTCGAACGACCTCGTCGGCGATCCAGAAGGAACGCGGAATCTTGTAGCCGGCGAGGTGACTGCGGGCGTGCTTCTCGATGGATTCGAAATCCGGTTCCACACCGTCGCGGATGCGAAGCACTGCCGCCACCCGATTGCCCCACCGCTCGTCCGGAACACCGATCACTGTCGCGTCGTAGATGTCGGGATGGGCCTTCACCACGGCTTCGACTTCTTCCACGAAGACCTTCTCGCCGCCGGTGTTGACCACCATGTTTCCCCGTCCGAGGAGGGTGACCGAGCCGTCGTCCTCGATCCGCGCCCGGTCTCCGGTCACCACTGCCCGTGCGCCGTTCACCTCGCGGAATATCTCGGCCGACTTCACCGGATCCTTGTAGTAGCCGAGTGGAACGTTTCCGAGTTTCGCCAGCCATCCTTCGGCGCCCGAGCCCGGCTCCAACACACGGTTGTCGTCGTCGACGACGACCGTGAATCTGTTGGCACCCACTTTGGGTCCGCCACGCTGCTCGAGCCCTTTGGTTGCGAATCCGATTCCGCCGAAGCCTGTTTCGGACGATCCAACCGAATCGGAGATCATCAGATTCGGAAAGACGTCGAAGAACGCATCTTTGACCGATCCGGAGAAGAGCGCAGCGCCAGAGGCGAGCACAGCCAGGCTCGACCCATCCGGTTGCAATTCGTGATGGGCTTCGACCAGTGGACGGCCCATGGCGTCGCCGGTGATGACCATGACCTGCGGCCGATACTCGGCGACGACTTTCCAGACCTGCGCCGCATCGAACTTCGGTTCGAAGATGACGGTGTTTCCGGAGAACAGAGCGTTGAACGTCGGCATCAGTGCCGAGGTGTGGATCAGCGGTGGAAGCATGCACCACCGCATCGGTTCGGCTGCCGCGGCGCCACCGCGCGACTGCTGGTACTCGTCGGCGATCGGCTCACCCGAATAGAAGTCGTAACCGCCGGCCAACACGCGCCAGATGTCTTCCTGCCGCCAGACGACGCCTTTCGGTCGTCCGGTTGTTCCGCCGGTGTAGAGAACGTAGACGTCGTCGCCGGAACGCTCGGGAAAAGCATGTTCACCTACGCGCAGCGGGGATTGGTTGCCGAGCGCATCCTCGTACGCCACTGCCCCCGGAATCGACGGTTCGTTCCCGAGAGCGAGTTCGTCCGCCACCTCGATCACGTACTTGACCCGCGGCGCGGACACCAACGCCTCGGCAACCCGCTCAGCGAAACCACGATGGAAAACCAACGCCGTGAGATCCGCGTTCTCGTACAGGTAAACCAATTCGTCGCTCGTGTAGCGGTAGTTCACCGTGATGGGAACGCCGCGGATCTTGAAGGCCGCGAGGACAGCAACCATCGCCTCGATCGAGTTGTGCAGTTGAATACCGATGTGCGAACCGACACCTAACCCGACGGACTGGAAGTAATGCGCCAATCGGTTGGCCCGCTCGTCGAGCTCACGGTATGTCACCTCGTCGCCGGAAACGATCAGCGCGAGGCGATCGGGCATCGCATCGACGGAATGCTCGAACAGGTCTGCAAACGTGTACGCCATAGGTTGAGTCCTTCGGGTTCGGCCGGTCAGACGACGAAGAGAGGCAAGGGGATTCCGCGATCTTCGAATACGAATGCCGCGCCGGTACTGACCTTCGTGATGGCGACTTCGACGCATTCCGGAGCGGGAGCTTCGGTGATGTCGACGGCCAGAAGAAGCCCCGCGGCATCTTCGGCCACCACTCTCACGGTGAAGTGCGGATTCACGCCGCGGACCAAAGCTTGGAGAGGATCGAGGTGCTCGCTGCCGAGCAAGGTCGGCCAACCGCCGTCTCGGTCGACAAGAGCTTCTCGCGAGATCCGCAGCTCCAGAGCACCGCCGTCCTGTCGAATCTCGCTCTCCACATACTGCTTCGGATTCAGCAAGGGATGCACGGACAGGACCAATGCCAACGATTCCAGCGTCGAAGGAAGCCCGAGCGCATCTCGAATACGCTGTGCCGCAACTCCCGCGATTCCGGTCAATTGCTTTCGCGTGATCTCGCGAGCCTTGTCTTCGTCGGCACGGCGGCGAACCGCTGCCAGAAAGCCCAACGCCAACAGATGATGCTGCACGCAGATCTCCTCTGCGATACGAACCAAGGCTGATCGCGAGAAGTCGGAAAACCTCAGGTCGGACAACAACGGACCCGAGTAGTCCGCCCTACCGTCCCCACCGTGATCGATCGGGCTCAGCTCGACCGTCACCGCGGCGGTGCGTCCGATCTGCTCGGTGTGCGCGGTCATCACGGGAGGCGTGTGCGACGGGTCGATGGACACGGTCCAGGCGCAGTGCGGATGTCGGTCGGCGGGCCTGCGCGGTGGTCGGTGAATCGGCCGGATCTGGGCGCGCGGGTTGGTCGCGATGGCCGTTGCATCGAAAGTCGGATCCTCGATGTCGTGACACATCGAGGTCACGAACTCATCGCCCAACGGCTCGACGTCCATGAGTGCTCCGCAATGGTCGAGCCAGAATTCACCGTGCAGCGGATCGTCGACCCGGTATCGGAAGTCCATGAACTGTGGAGGAGCGCCGATGTCGAGTTGTAATCCTTTGAAGATCGTCACGACGTCGTCGCCCTCGTATCCGAGAGCCTTCTGCATGCGGCGGGTGTACCAGGGGCTGGCCGACTCCCACTCCTCGACGGCCACCTGTGCCATACCCTCGCGTCCGAATTCGACGATCAGATGCGCCATGCCCGAGCGATCGATCAGCTGCCCGCACAGGAGCAACTCGGGCACCAGCACGGCAAGGTCGCGCTGCGAGAGTGCCTCGAAGGAATCGCGCACCGACATCGGACTCACCACAGCGAAACCGGCGCGGTGCCCACCGGATACCAGCCCGGTAGCGGGTCGCCCGAGATCGATCGCTGGATCCGGCCCTGCATCCCCTTCGAGAGAGCGTTGTTGCCGATCATCTCCATGAACAGTGCCGACACGTTCCCGAAGTCGAAGAAGTCACGCTGCCACGACCATTGGAAATCCCCGCCGTAGCGGAACCAACTACCACCGATACCGTAGACGGAGTAGTTGCTACCGTCCTCACGCTTGGCATCGGAAATCTGCTTCCACAAGCCGATCACGTTTCCGCTACGGTCGTCGATCACAAAGTCTTGATACGGATACTCCCAGCCTTCGAGGCCCTTCATCTCGAGACCGAGCGCGACTTCGCGAATCTCCTCGCGCCCCACCGCCATGAAATCCTGCTTGGGGCCGTAGTTCCACCCGTACGTGGCGTCCTCGGTATACATGTCCGCCAACGGTTTCCAATCGCCGGCGGCTTCGGCCTTTTTGTTCGCCTCGATCCAGCGTTGGACCATCTCGTCGAGCTCTGCGCGGTCGAAACCCGTCATCTGAACTTCCTCCCTCGAGCACATGAATTCGCTGCAATCAATCGACAATTCTCAGGGCGCCGGTCGGGCAGTACCTGACCGCCATCTCGGCTTCACCGCGGAGCGACTCGGGTGGGTCCGAGTCCAGAAGACTGACCTTCCCCCGCTTCGGGACGACAAAGATCTCCGGTGCCTCCAGCTCACACGCCGCATGGCCTTGGCACAGGTCGAGGTCGACTTCGACGTGCATGATCACCCCTCACGCCCGGGACGTGTTCGGCGCCGGTACCTCACCGCGCACGGCTGCTGCAACTGGACGACCATCTTGCTGTGGTCGTTTCGGTAGGATTCCGACGGCTGCGCCATCTCGAACTCGAAGTCCCGCAGCAGGATCGAGAAGATCGCTTTGAGCTGCATCTGGGCGAACGCAGCGCCGACGCAGCGATGCCGGCCGGCTCCGAACGGAATCCACGTCCAGCGGTTGACGATGTCCTCTTGATTCGGGTCGATGTACCTCCCGGGATCGAAGGTGTCCGGCCGGGGAAAGTCCTCGGCGATTCGATTGGAGATCGCGGGTGTCGCGGCGACAAGATGGCCCTCTCGGATCTCGAAGCCGCCCACTTCGAAATCTCCACGTGCCACCCGCAACAGGATGATCAACGGCGGATGCAGTCGAAGGGTTTCCTTGACCACAGCCTCGAGAACCGGAATCTGGCGCAGGGCATGAAAACTGATGTCGGCGCCGTCGGAGTACAGATTGTCGAGTTCGTCGACGACGTCCGTCATGGTGTCGGGATGCCGCAACATCTCGATCAGCGACCACGCTGCCGTGCCGGAAGTCGTATGGTGGCCGGCGAACATCATCGAGATGAAGATTCCGGTGATCTCGTCGGCACTGAACCGGAGGTCGCCGTTCTCGTCCTTGACCGAGACCAACACGTCCAACATGTCGCGGTCATCCTTGCCATGCGGAGGATTCGCGATGCGCCCGTTCATGATGTCCTGTACCAGAGCGACCAACGCCAACCGGGCCTCGTCGCGGCGGCGGAAACTATCGATCGGCGCGTACGGATCCACGAAAGCCAATGCATCCGTTCCCTGTTCGAGCTCGTGATACAGCTTGGCGAAGCTATCATCCAGTTCGTCGCGGAACTTCTTGCCGATCAGGCACGCCGACGAGGTATAGATGGTCAGCTCGGCGAAGAAGTCGAGCAGATCGATCTCGCCTTCGTCTCCCCACTGCGCGACCATCGCCTCGACTTCGCGGCCGATCGTGGCGGCGTGCCCGCGCATCTGTTCGCCGCGCAGAGCCGAGTTGTGCAGCATCTCTTTACGCCGCTCCGGGCTGGCGTCGAAGACGACGCCTTCACCGAATATCGGCTTCATGAAGGGGTAAGCCGCTTGTTGGTCGAGATCCTCGTCGGTGGAGCGGAAGAAGAACTCGTTTGCCTCGGCTCCGGACAGCAAGATCACTGTGCGGTCGGCAAGTTGAAAGGCGCCGACGTCACCACATTCCTCACGCACCCGGCGCATGAGCGCTATCGGGTCGGTTCGCAGTTCCTCGAGATGCCCGTGCGGGAGATCCCCGCCGGACACCCGCGGCGGCTCTGGCAGTGTTCGCGACGTCTCTTGCACTCCGTGCGTCATGTCGTCTCCTGTGAGTTCGCAGTGGGAAGTTTGTCCAGTGGCGCCTCGGGCTGAACTTCGACGAGCACGATGTGTGCTCCTCGCGGCGCCGACACAACGGCGACGATGGCATTGGCGATGTCCGAGGCGCGCAGAAAGTAACCATGGCGGGCGAACCCCCACTTGCTCCACGATTCCCCGACCGGTCCGATGATCTCCGGCGTCGTGTCCATCCCCATGCCGGTCAGTGTCGGCCCGGGTCGCACGATCGACGCGCGAATGCCTGTTCCCTCGAGCTCCATTCGCATCTGACGCCCCATTGCCTCGAGCCCGGCCTTCGCTGCGTCGTACGCACCCATGAGTGGACGCTGGCGCTCGGCACAATCCGAGCCGATCAGTACGAAGTCACCGCGCTGTCGTTGCCTCATACCGGGGAGAACACGATGCGCCAATCGCTGCGCACCGACGAGGTGAACTTGGATCTGCCGTAGAAACGCCTCAGGATTCATCTCGTCCGCAGCCCCGAATTCGAGGTCTCCGGCACCGGAGACGACGATTTCCGCGGGGCCGTGGACTGCCTCTGCGGCCGAGACGAACCCGTCGACCGAATCACCGTCCGTGACGTCGAGGAAGTGGGCGAACGCTTCACCACCGTTGCTGCGGATCTTCTCGGCGATGGCTTCGCATTCGGCGACTCGACGCGCACCGAGTGCAACCGGATGCCCGAGTTCGGCCAGGGCATACGCGGTGGCTGTGCCGATTCCCGACGACGCACCACTGATCAGTGCCGGCCGGCGAACAGGATTGGGTTCGAAACGAGGCATCAGCGCACCTGCACTTTCACCGGCAGGGCCGCAAAGCCCCGGACATTTGTCGAATGAACACGCTCGATTCCGGACTCGACGACTTCGTAGTCGCTGACCCGACGCCCGAACTCCGCCAGGGCGATCTTGGCTTCGAGCTTGGCAAGGTGGGCACCGAGGCAGAAGTGCACGCCACCACCGAAACTCGCGAGTTTGCCCGACGAACTCCGGCCGATCTGGAAGCTGTCGGCATCGTCGAAGACGTCGGCGTCTCGGTTGGCCGATCCGATCAGGAGCAGGACCTTCTCCCCCGCCGGAATCGTGCGCCCGTGGTATTCGAGGTCGACAACCGAAGTCCGAGCCACGATCTGACTCGACGTGTCGTAGCGAAGAGTCTCTTCCACCCATTCCGAGGCTCGTTCGGGATCGTCGAGGACCGGTGCGATCTGCTCCCGGTGGTGCGAACCCCAGTACAGAGCGTTTCCGAGAAGCTTGGTCGTGGTCTCGTTTCCGGCCACGACCATCAGAAACATGAATCCGAGGATCTCCTGGTCCGAAAGCTTGTCTCCGTCGATCTCGGCGTCGAGCAAGGCCGAGGTCAGATCGTCCGTCCGCGATCGGCGACGCTGCGCGATCATCTCCTTGTAGTAGCCCATCAAACTGATCGAAGCCTCCACCGCAGGTTGCGGCACGTCGAGAACACCCGCCTCTCGATGCACCACCAGATCCGCCTTGCGCCGCAGTTCGGCTCGGTCGGGTTCGGGGACACCCATGAGTTCGGAGATGACGTCCATCGGCAGCTTTCCCGCCACCTCCGTAATCCAGTCGAACTCCCCCGCGCCCAGCGCGGGTATCAGATGTTGCTTCGTCAGTTCGAGTATCCGGCCGTCGAGCTCCGCAACACGCCGCGGTGTGAATCCGCGAGAAACCAACTGGCGCAACCGCATATGGCGGGGATCATCCATAGCGAGAAACGACATCACATAATGCGCGTGTGGACCGTAGGCTGCGGGGTCGAGTGATACTCCGTTTGCGCTCGACAGACGCTTGTTGTCCTTGAATCCGTCGACCACGTCCGCATATCGCGACAATGCCCAAAATCCCACGTCCGGATTGTGATACAGGGGTGATTCTTCGCGCAGACGCTTGTACGTCGGATACGGATCGTCGTGAAAGTGGTAGTCGTACGGATTGAAGACCACCGGATCGATCAAAGCTTCTGTCATGATTTCTCCAGGATCAGTAGAGCTGAGGCCTCGAGGCGTCCAGCGATTTGCGCGTAGGTTCCGTAGCCGATCCCTGCCCGCAGAAGCGCCCCGGCATAAAGCATTTCGAGCGCTTCCAACACTTCGGGTTCGCCATTCGGATCCAACGCCGAGGCGAGTCGTTGATGGATCTCGAGCCCGATCCGGCCGCGAAGATGTTCCACTTCAGGGTCGGATCCGAGCAGTGCATTGGTCACGGCGGCCGATACCTCCGGTTCGTCCGCGAGAAGCAGCGCGATATTTCGAAGTACAGACAGCACGTGCGCGGTGCGATCCAACCCTGAGCCATCAGGCGCCGACGAGTTCTGAAGTCTTCGCCAGAAAACCTCTGCGACGAGATGCTCCTTGGACGCGAAATACGTGTAGGCGGTCGCAGTTCCTACACCCGCTTCGGCCGCAACCGAACGGACAGTCAGCCCGGAAAACTCTTGTTTGCGTAGAACTTTCACTGTTGCTTCGGCAAGCCTGGCCACAGTTTCCGCCTGTTTGCCCGTGAGGCGCCTGCGAGTGGATTCGTAGACAATCGATCCCCCGCCACTTGAATCGCCCCGTTTGCTGGACACGTGTCTGGACGTTACTACAGCGTCCTGTCCAGGGCAACGAAATGGGGAAACTTGGAGAATTCACCACGAACAGGCAGCAGCGACGCGAAAAGTTCTACTACAGACCGATCTTCATCCCGGCACCAGCGTCCACGCGCAGTTGCTGGCCGGTGACGAATCGCGACTCGTCCGAGGACAGGTACACGACTGCATGCGAGATGTCCGCGGGTTCGACCCACGGGATCGGCATCGCCTGCATGAACGGGAACGTCACAGCCGCATCCTCGGCGGTCGGATTCTCGAGGTCGGGACGGAACGTCCGGTACATCGGCATGCTCTGCAACATGTCGGTGTTCACATTGGTCGGATGAATCGCGTTGACGCGAATGGAACTCGGCCCGAGGGTCAGCGCCAACGAACTGGTGTAGGCCTGAATCAGCTTCTTGGCCAGGCCGTATCCGTCGCCACCCGGACCCTGGAGCGCCTGTTGCCCGTTGAATCCGGTCTGCGGCACCAGACCGGCAACAGAGCCGATCGCGATGATCGAACCCCCTTCGCCGAGGTATTCCATCGACGCGTGCACTGTATTGATGACACCGAGAAAGTTCACATCGAAGGCGTCGACGAAACCGGCGGTCGACACGTGTTTGCCCAGCGGACAGATACCGGCGTTCGCCACGACGACATGCAATCCGCCCAACTGCCCTACCGCCTCGGCAAGTGCTGTTTCGAGTCCGGCGCGATCACGGACGTCGACACGCGCCGTCACCACCTGCTGCCCGGCCTCTTTCACCAGGCGAGCGGTTTCCTCCAGATCGGCTGGACTGGCGAGCGGGTATTCGTTGCTGGCGATGTCTGCGCACAGATCGAAGGCGATGATGTGCGCGCCCTCCTCCGCGAGACGGACGGCGTGACTGCGCCCCTGACCTCGAGCAGCGCCGGTCACCAACACCACTTTTCCGTCAACTCTGTTCATTTCGACCTCTCTCCTGTGGATGTGAAGACGTGGTTGTGAATGTGCGGTGAACCGTAGCGGCGCCGCACCGGACACGAGGCGCTTTTCGTCGAAGCAGATCCGAGACCCTCTCAAGACCGCTGGGCTCTCGAAATCTCTTATGCCCCAAAAACCATTGCCTCAACCACAAGTGTGAACTAGAGTCCAGACACATGTCCAGAAAGAGAGGGTTTGCGCTATGACGCTTCGACCCGCAGACAGTTCTGCACTTCTCGTCGACGGAAAACTGGTTCCCGGATCCGGCGGGACCTTCGAAGTTTTCAACCCGGCGACCGAGGAACTGATCGGCCGTGCGGCCGAAGGCACCGCCGCGGACATGGACGCGGCCATCGCCGCTGCGCGCCGTGCGTTCGACGACACCGAATGGGCACGCGATCACGGGTTTCGCGCTCGCTGCCTGCGCCAACTGTGCGATGCACTCCAGTCCCACATCGAGGAGTTGCGTGAGATCACCGTCGCCGAGGTCGGCGCACCGGTCATGCTGACGAGCGGTCCGCAACTCGAAGGCCCGATCGAAGATCTTCGCTACTGGGCCGATCTGATCGAAACCTATTCGTGGGAACAAGATCTCGGGCACGCGTCACCCATGGGGATTCCGACCCATCGCCGACTGCTCAAGGAAGCCGTCGGCGTCGTCGGCGCAATCACACCGTGGAACTTTCCGCACCAGATCAATTTCGCCAAGCTCGGTCCCGCCCTCGCAGCCGGCAACACCATCGTTCTCAAACCCGCGCCGGACACGCCCTGGTGCGCCGCGCTGGTCGCCAAGGTGATTGCAGAAGAAACCGAGATCCCGGCCGGCGTAGTCAACGTCGTGACGTCGACGGATCACTCCCTAGGCGCGCAGCTGTGCAGCGATCCGCGCGTCGATCTCGTGTCCTTCACCGGTTCCACCGCCACCGGACGCACAGTGATGGCCACGGCCGCGCAAACTCTCAAGAAGGTCTTCCTCGAACTCGGGGGTAAGTCCGCATTCATCGTCCTCGACGATGCGGACATCAAGGGTGCATGCTCGGTTGCCGCGTTCTCCGTCTGCGTTCATGCCGGTCAGGGATGCGCGCTCAGTACCAGACTTCTGGTGCCGCGCGCTCGGTACGACGATGCTCTGGCCGCGGCATCTGCCGCGATGGCGGGTATCCGAGCCGGCGACCCCAGCGCGCGCGGAACGGTGTGTGGCCCGGTCATCTCGGCGCGCCAGCGCGCCAGGGTGGAGAGCTACCTCGCCCTCGCGGTCGAAGAGGGCGGCACGATCGTGACAGGTGGGGGCCGTCCCGACGATCGCGAGAGGGGATTCTTCGTCGAGCCCACTCTCATTGCGGGGCTGGATAACTCGTCTCGCGTAGCGCAGGAGGAGATTTTCGGGCCCGTCCTCGTGATCCTTCCGTACGACAACGACGACGACGCTATCCGGATTGCCAACGATTCCCCATACGGCCTGTCCGGGTCGGTGTGGGGCACCGATCCCGATCGCGTCGCGCACGTCGTTGCCGGTGTCAGAACCGGAACGCTGAGCGTCAACGGCGGCGTCTGGTATTCGGCCGACGCACCGTTCGGCGGCTACAAACAATCCGGGATCGGCCGCGAAATGGGCCTCGCGGGTTTCGAGGAATACCTCGAAACCAAGCTCGTCGCTTCACCTTCCTGACATTCCACACCCTCACCACAGGATCATCACCACGAAAGTAGGTCGACATGGGACGTTTCGACGGTCGCACCGCGATAGTCACCGGAGCAGCGCAGGGTATCGGAGAGGCGTATGCCCGCGCTCTGGCCGCGGAGGGGGCCAACGTGGTCGTGGCGGACCTCAATCGCGAACTCGGTGAAGCAGTCGCCAAGCAGATCAACGCGGACGGCGGAAATGCCGTGTTCAAGGACGTCGACGTCGCCGACGGGGAGTCGACTGCGGCACTCGCCGACTTCACGATCGAGCAGTTCGGCAGCATCGAGCACCTGGTGAACAACGCTGCCATCTACGGCGGAATGAAGATCGATTCCCTGTTGACGGTGGACTGGGACTACTACCGAAAGTTCATGAGCGTCAACATGGACGGCGCATTGCACGTGTGCCGGGCGGTAGTACCTCACATGCGAGCGAAGGGCGGTTCGATCGTCAACCAGTCCTCCACAGCAGCCTGGCTGTACTCGAATTACTACGGACTCGCGAAGGCCGGCGTCAACAGCCTGACACAACAACTCGCGACCGAACTCGGCTGGTCGAACATCCGGATCAACGCCATCGCTCCCGGCCCTATCGACACGGAGGCGACTCGAACCGTCACCCCCGGCAACATCGTCAAGGACATGGTGAAGCGAATCCCGTTGCAGCGCATGGGAACACCGGACGATCTCGTCGGCATGTGCCTGTTCCTCCTCTCCGACGACGCAGGCTGGGTGACCGGGCAGATCTTCAACGTCGACGGAGGCCAGGTGTACCGGTCATGACGCAATCGGCGCCGAAAGCCAGCGCTTCGAAAACCAGACTGGGATACATCGGCCTAGGCAACATGGGCGCGCCGATGGCGCAGCGCCTCCTGGACTGGCCGGGCGGACTGGTGGTGTGTGATGCCCGCGCAGAAGCGCTCGAACCGTTCACCGCTGCGGGCGCGAGCGCAGCATCGACGCCCGCCGACGTTGCAGCGCAGGCGAGCATCATCTCCGTCACGGTGCTCGACGACGCGCAGGTACGCGAGGTTGTGTGCGGGCCGCACGGGATTCTGTCGACCGCACAGCCAGGCACTGTCGTCGCGATTCACTCCACTATCTCGGACACCACGGCGGTGGAACTCGCTGACATCTGTCAACAGCGTGGTGTTCTGCTGGTCGACGCGCCGATCAGTGGCGGTGCCGGCGGCGCAGCGCAGGGCAGGCTGGCAGTGATGATCGGCGGCTCCGACGAGGCGTTCGAAGCCGTCCGCGAGCCCTTCGGATCCTGGGCCGAGCTGGTGGTTCATGCCGGTGACGTCGGCGCGGGAACGCGAATGAAGCTCGCACGCAACCTTCTTCACTTCGTCTCGTTCACCGCCACGACCGAGGCCGCGCGACTCGCCGAAGCAGCAGGACTCGATCTCCGCACGCTCGGAAAGGTCGTCAGGCACACCGATGCGATCACCGGTGGCGCGGGCGCGATCATGCTCCGCGACACCACCGCACCGGTCTCGGAGGACGACCCGTGGTTCTCGATACTGCGGCATGTTCGCAATCTCGGGGAGAAGGACTTGGCCTTGGCCATCGACCTCGGTGATCGGCTGAATCTCGACCTGCCGCTCGCGCACCTTGCGCTCGCCGGACTCGGTGCCGGTCTGGGCGTCGGGAATGACAGCGAAGACAGGTCGGCCGAACCTTCAACGGCATCTACTATTCGGGAGCACGCATGACCGACACCACTCACATGACCGATGCCGGTGGAACCGACGAAAGCCGCATCTCCGAGGCCCGTGCTCGTGGCGTCGCGAAGATGAACGAGGTGTACGGCTGGGAGCTTCCCGCCGACGTTCCCGGCGACTTCTTCGCGGTCACCGCCGACCACCTCTTTGCCGACATCTGGACGCGACCGGGACTGTCGGTACGTGATCGACGACTACTCCTGATCGGTGCCATCACCGCCCAGGGGCAGAACGATGTGGCGAAGATCCAGATCAACGCTGCTCTCCACAACGAGGAGTTGACCGAGCAGCAGTTCGAAGAGGCCGCAATCTTCCTGTGCCACTACGTCGGCTGGCCGCTGGCCACCGGGCTCAACAATGCGCTGATCGCCGTGAAGGCCGACAGACGTAAGGCCGCGCGCGCCAAGGAGAAGGCCGCGGCCGATTCCGCGAAAACGGACACCGACTGACTTTCGGTCGAGATACTGCCATCAGGGCATCGATCACACCCACCGATTCCCCCACCAACCAACCAGAAGAACGAAGGATCCGAATCCATGGCCGAGGCCAGCTCAATCCGTCCGCAGTCCTCCGCAAACATCGAGCAGTGGCACTTCGAGGCTGACGTCGTCGTCGCCGGCTACGGCATTGCCGGAGTGAGTGCTTCGATCGAGGCCGCGCGAGCGGGCGCCGACGTGTTGGTGCTCGAGCGCACGAGCGGCTGGGGCGGCGCTGCGGCGCTGGCAGGCGGATTCATCTATCTGGGCGGCGGGACCCCGCTGCAGCAGGCACTCGGGTTCGAGGACTCCCCCGCCAACATGAAATCGTTCATGATGGCCGCACTCGGTCCCGGCGCCGACGAGGAGAAGATCACCGACTACTGCGAAGGCAGCGTCGAGCACTACAACTGGCTCGTCGACAACGGTGTGCCGTTCAAGGAGAGTTTCTACGGCCAACCCGGCTGGGAAACACCCTTCGACGACGGACTCATGTATTCCGGCGGCGAGAACTCGGCACCGTTCAACACGATCGCGACACCGGCCCCTCGCGGGCACGTTCCACAGATGAGCGGCAAGCGCACCGGGGAGAAGGGCGGTGGTTTCATGTTGATGAAGCCACTGATCGAGACGGCCGAAAGCCTCGGCGTACGAGCCGAATACGACATGCGAGTCCAGCGCCTGGTCGTCGACGGAGATCGAGTGGTCGGCATCATCGCCAAGCAGTACGGCAAGGAAGTGGCAGTTCGAGCACGCACGGGTGTCGTACTGGCGACGGGAAGCTTCGCCTACAACGAAGCGATGATCCAGTCGTACGCCCCACGGCTGATCGGGCGCCCCGGTGCGGCTATCGAAGAGCACGACGGAAAGTCCATCCAGATGGCGCAGGCTCTCGGGGCCGACCTCGCGCACATGGACGCCACCGAGGTCGCATTCTTCGGCGACCCCCAGTTGATGATCCGCGGCATTCTCGTCAACGGACGCGGCCAGCGCTACGTCAACGAGGACACGTACCCGGGACGAATCGGCCAGGAGACGCTGCTGCGCAACGAGAATCAGGCCTACCTGATCATCGACGAAGCTTCCTACGAAGAGGGCTGCGCCGCCGACAGTTCCACACCGTTCTTCAGATTCCAGCCCAAGTGGGTGGCCGAGACCGTCGAGGAACTCGAATCCGACATGGGTCTGCCGGAAGGCACACTCCAGTCGACCGTGGAGGTCTACAACCGCCACGCCGCCCGTGGTGAGGACCCGGTACTGGGAAAGAAGAAGGAGTGGGTCAAGCCGATCGGCTCACCCGTCGCTGCGCTCGATCTTCGCAATTTCACCGCCGGATTCACGCTCGGCGGTCTGCGCACGTCGATCAACTCGGAGGTCATGCACGTCTCCGGCGAACCGATCCCGGGTCTGTTTGCCGCTGGACGATGCACCGCCGGTGTCTGCGCTGGAGGGTATGCCTCCGGAACGTCCCTCGGAGACGGCAGCTTCTACGGGCGACGCGCGGGAATCAGCGCTGCCAAGGGCTGAGCGTCTCTTCTCAGATGTCAGCGTCCTCGCTGCGACGTTCGAGGAACAACGTGTCACGCCACCGCCCACCCAGTTGAGCGATACGCGACCGAGTGCCGACGACTCGGAATCCGACGGCCTGATGCAAGGCGACGCTTGCCCGGTTCTCCGGGAAAATCGACGACTGCACTGTCCAGATCTCACTGGCGTCGGCGGCTTGCACCTGTCGGCGAAGCAGCAGCTTGCCCACGCCGCGCCCGCGAGCGCCGCTACCGATGTAGATGGAGTTCTCGGCGACCCCGCGGTAGCAGTCTCGCGAGGACACCGGGCTGAGGCTCGCCCAGCCTTCGACGCGGCCGTCGATCTCGGCCACCCATCGATGATCGGGTAACCATTGCGCGTCGAGCTTCTCGGCGGATGGCACCGAGGTGGTGAACGTCGCGGTTCCGGTGTCGATTCCTTCGCGGTAGATCGAGCGGACGGCATCCCAGTCGCCGGATTCCATGCGGCGCACCACCACGTCATCGGGAAGAACTCCCAGTGTGTCTTCGACCGGACCACGAGCAGCCACGACGGCGGCCGCTGCCATCAGATCGGAGTATGCCGTTCCGGCAACACTGACAACCGAAGTGCCTTCGCGCACCGAAGCCTCGACAAAACCGACCTCGATCAAGGCCTCGAGGTGGGCACTCAACGCCGACGGCTCGAGTGATGCGGCGTGTGCAATCGTCTCGACGTCGATCGGACCGCCGGCAGCAAGTCGGAGCACTCGCAGCCGCGTCGGATCACCCAGGCACGCAAACCTGCGCGCAAGTACGTCGGTGTCGAGGGGAGCGAGTGTTTCTGAACTCATGAGGCGACTATAACGCCGCTGACCTGCAGTTCGGTCGGCTAGGTTCGGCAAGAGTGTCCCGGAGTGAGAAACAACTCAGCCACCGACCCCAGGGTTCGCCGGCTAACGTGCACCGATCGACGCGGCAATCATCGACCACGAGTTGTGAAGATCGTCCTGCCAGTAACCCCAAGAGTGAGTGCCAGTTGCCCGGAAATCATAGGTGGCCGGGATGCCCAAGGAGTCGAGCCGCTCGGCCAAACGCTGGGTGCACTGGTTCGTCCCGGCCTCGATGACTCCACCCACGATCACCTGGTTCGCCAGAACGCCGAGGTCGCCGTTGACCATCGGTCCGCCCAGATTCTCGTGTGGGCCGGGCAGGCCCGATCCATTGCTGATGTAGAGGTCGACCCCCCGCAATCTCTCGGCGTTGACCACAGGATCGTTGGCTACCCAGCCCGGACCGCCGGGAGGACCCCACATGTTGTCCACGTTGCCGCCGCGGAATCCGACCACGAATCTCACGTAGTCCTGACCGGGTTGAGTACTCGTCTCAGCACACCCGCTGAAAGCACCGACGGCACGGTAAACGGATGGCGCCGCCTCGGCCAGGCTCAGAACCGAGGTACCTGCCATCGACAATCCGGCAACGGCATTCGTACCCGTAGTCCCGAGCGTGGCATCGACGATCGGTGGCAACTCCTGGGTGAGAAATGTGGTCCACTTGTTCAGTCCGAGAACAGGATCGGGCTTCTCCCAGTCGGTGTAGTAGCTGTAGGCACCGCCGATCGGGTTGACGACGTTGACGTTCTTGTCGCCGAAGAAGTCGACGACGTCTGTCCGTGTCTGCCACGTCGCCGTGTCCTCGCCTCCGCCGGCGCCATTGAGTAGATAGAGGGTCGGCCGGGGCGCACTCGTGTCTGCCGGCCGAATCACCTCGAGCGGAATCACCTTGTCCATCGCAGCCGAGTAGACGTACATAGTCAGCTGACGGGCGTTGATCTCCTCGACGTGATCGAGAGCTGAACCGCCTGAAGGGGATGTCGGGGCCGGGTCAGCCGAGGCCAACGCTGCTTCGCCGAACAGTCCCGTCCACGCGACGAGTGCGACGACAAGCATTGCCCGAGTACGTCCGATTCTTCTCATTGCCGCTCCTCGTGCTCGATTGCGGTGCCCGGCAACAGCTCGGTGGCGCTCGCTTCGCGGGCGTGCGGCTTGGTGGCTTGAAGTTGTCATGCCCGTTCGGAGTATCCGGAAAACATCGAGAGCACCCGGGCGAGCTCCGGTCCGATGACCGCCATGGCCGGAGGTTCGATCATCTCGTTGTGTTCGCAGCGCACGGGCACCTCCACGATCCGGCCCGTCACGAGTGGGCTCCATTCCTGCGGCGACCTGTCGCGCGGAATTGTGTCGTCTTCTCCGGATGCCAGGAAGATCAGCAGATCTCCTTCGTAGACCTGGGGAACGAACTGGTGCGTGATTCTCTGTGAAGTCTCGTACCCTCGGGCAATCCGTTCGAGGTCCCGACCGTCGACTCCCGTCTCGGGCCCGAGCCTCCGGGCCAACACGGCCGCCGCCTCGTCGAAGGTCAGATCTCGGTCGGTCTGGGGTTCGAGGCCGAGTCCTCGCAGTAGGTCTCGGACGTCGAGTTCGGCTGACGCAGGGGCATCGCCGTTGTCGGGGTAGCTGTCCATCATCGCCAGTGTGGCGACGTCGCGGCCGGACGATTGCAGTTCGACGGCCATGGCGTGCGCGATGACTCCGCCGAGGGACCATCCGAGTAAGTCGTACGGCCCGTCCGGCGAAACGGCCTCCACCTCTTCGACGTAGCGATGGGCTAACTGTTCGATCGACTGATAGTCACCGTCGTCGCTGAGAGCGGGGAGCTGAAGTCCGTACACGGGTCTGTCCTCGGGCAGATACCGCACCAAGCCGGCATACCCCCAGGACAGGCCGATACCGGGGTGCACACAGAACAGCGGTCGCCCAGTCCCTTCCGTCCGCAGTGGAACAACCACGGCGAGAAGCTCTTCCATACCGGCGTCGGCTGTCGGCATGTCGAGGCGTCGAGCGATTCCAGCGGGTGTCGGGTCGAGGAACATCCACTGAAGCGGGATTCTCCGTTGGAAACGAGAGTGCAGTGCGCTGACGATTCGGGTGGCCACCAGGGAGGACCCGCCCAGGTCGAAGAAGCTGTCGGTAGTGCTCACCCGGTCGACACCCAGAACCTCGACGAACGAGTCGACCACGGCACGCTCGGTGTCGGTGACCGGCTCGCGGAACTCGGCTGCAGCCGAACCGAATTCGGGTTCCGGTAAGGCCTTTCGGTCGAGCTTGCCCACCGGTGTCATCGGAATCCGCTCGAGAAGCACCACTGCCGACGGAACCATGTGCGAGGGTAGTCGGTCGGCTGCGTACGCCCGTATCTCGTCAGTGCCGGTGGCGTCGGCAGCTGACGCACGCACGTACGACACCAGGACCGTTTCACCCGACGGTCCCGTGTGGCCGACAGTCGCGGCGAAGTCCACCGACGGATGGCGTGAGAGAACTGCATCGATTTCCCCGAGTTCGATCCGAAAACCACGGACCTTGACCTGGAAGTCGCTGCGCCCGATGTATTCGAGCGTGTGATGCACCCCATCGCCGGAGCCAACGATTTTGGCACTGTCACCGCCGGATTCACGCCAACGCACGACATCTCCGGTGCGGTACATCCGGCGCCCCGGCGACCCGTACGAGCACGCGACAAATCGTTCCGACGTGAGCGACGCCCGATTATGGTACCCACGTGCCATACCTGGACCGATGATGTACAACTCCCCCGGCACGCCCACCGGGACGGGCTGCAAACGCTCGTCCAGCACCAGGAAGCCGAAGCCCACTGCCGGCGAGCCGATATTCACTCCCGCACCGGGTTTCATCGAATCGCTGACGCTCGCCTGCACGGTGGTTTCAGTCGGGCCGTAGCCGTTGTGCAGCCTCCGACCCGGCGCCCATTGCGCGACGACCTCCGGCGGGCAGGCCTCGCCCACCAGATCGAGAACACGGAGCGCCTCGAAACCGTTGTCACCCAACGCCGCCAGCGCGGTCGGTGTAATGGTGGCATGAGTGACCTGCTCGCGCCGGAAAACATCGGCCAATTCGGCGCCACCGTACACAGCAGGCGGAACGATCACGACTTGCGCCGAGGCGCTGAATGCCATCGTCAACTCGAAGATGGAAGCGTCGAAACTCGGCGATGCCAACTGAGAGACATGAGAGTCGTGAGTGACCTCGAACCTCTCACGAGTTTCGGCCGTGAAGCTCGCCAAACCTCGATGAGTAATGTTCACTCCCTTGGGTTTCCCGGTAGATCCCGAGGTGTAGATCAGGTAGGCCGGATGATCGAGGTTCAGTTCACCGGTTCGATCGTCATCGGTGATCGGTTCCGGCGACAGCGCGGCTACCCGCCGGGCGAAGTGTGGGTCGTCGAGTTCCAGCCAGGGAACAACGTCGGGTAGGTGAGTTCGGCTGGTCTGAACAGTCAAACCGAGCGAGGCTCGGCAATCGGCGAGCATGTATTCGACGCGCTCGCGCGGATAGGCCGGATCGACAGGCACAAAAGCCGCTCCGGCTTTGGTCACCGACCAGATCGCCACCACCGATTCGATCGAGCGAGGCATTCCCAGTGCCACGAAGGTCTCCGGGCCCACACCGCGACCGCACAACTCCCGGGCAACACGATTCGACCACTCGTCCAGGTCGCGATAACTGAGCTGCCGGTTCTCGAGCGACAGGGCCACCGAGTCAGGATCGATCGCCACGGCGTCCGCCAACAACTCAGGCCACAATTTCGGAGGTACTTCGGGGAGCCCATGCGCCGGCGTCAACTCGCGACGTTCGAGATCGCCGAGTAGGTCGATGTCACCGATCGGTACCTGCGGATTCCGGGTCACGGCCTCGAGCACACGAACGAACATGTCGGCAAAACCGCCGACCGTACCGGGGTCGAAGAGATCAGTGGCAAAGTCGACGGCTCCGCTCATCCCTCCCGGTTCACCGCGATCGTCGTACTCCTCGGCCAGAAGGAATTCCAGGTCTACCTTCACTACCTCGAGTTCAGGGTCGATCCCGCGGACTTCCAGTCCCGGTAGCTTCAGAATCGGTCGTTTGTTGTTCTGGAATTCCAGCGACACCGAGGAAATCGGTGCATAAGCGCTCGACCGTTTCGGCCCGACCGCGTCCACTACCCGCTCGAAGGGCACGTCGGAATAAGCGAACGCGGCGAGGTCGACTTCGCGGCAATGCTCAACCAACTCGCGGAACGATCGAGCCGGATCCACCTGTGTGCGCAGTGCGAGCGTGCCGACGAACATGCCGACCAGATCATCGAGGGCACGATCTCCCCGGCCGGCGATCGGCGTGCCGATCACGATGTCGTCGGTGCTGCCCAAACGTGCCAGCAAGAGCGCGAGCGCTGCATGCACAGTCATGAATGCAGTGGACTCGTGCTGCCGCGACACGTTCAGAATACGGCGGTGAAGATCACTGCTGATCGAGAAGTGAATCCGCGAGCCGTGAAAACTCTGTTGCGTCGGCCGGTCTCGATCGAGCGGAAGTTCCAAGAGGTCGGGAGCACCTGACAATGCACGTCGCCAGTAAGCCAACTGCTCACTGATCACCGACCCGGGGTCGTCGACTGAGCCCAGAATCTCCCGTTGCCAGAGCGCAAAGTCGGCGTACTGGACTGGAAGCGGCGTCCACTGGGGATCCCCGCCGTACGCGTGGGCCTCGTATGCAATCATCACGTCTCGGGTCAACGGAGACATCGAGAAGCCGTCAGCCGAGATGTGGTGCACCACTACGGCAAGCACGTGTTCGCGCTCATCGATGGTGAACAACGCTGCCCGCAGGGGAATTCGTGCGGCGACGTCGAAACCGGCCGAGACCATCCGAGCAAGCTCGTCACGGAGATGATGTTCGTCGGTCACCGATGTCTCGGTCAGTTGCGGCAGCTCGGCGCTCTCGGTGGGCAGGATGTGCTGGACCGGTCCGTCACCGTGGACCGGGAACATCGTTCGCAGCGATTCGTGGCGGGCGATGACATCGGACATCGCTGATCTCAAGGCCGGTTTGTCGAGTTCACCGCTCAACCGCACCACGAGCGGAATGTTGTATGCAGGAGAACTGGTGTCGAGTTGATTGACGAACCACATCCGCTGCTGAGCAAACGACAAGGGGATGTTGTCGGGTCGGGGGCGCGGTCCCAGTCGCTCCGACCCTTCGGCAACCGAGTGGCCGATCACCGTAGCCAACTCGGCCACCGTCGGCGTCTCGAACAGATCCCGCACGCCTACGGTAGCTCCGAGTACCGCCCGTAGCCTCGCCGCGACCGAAGTGGCGCTCAGAGAATTTCCACCGAGCTCGAAGAAACTGATGTCGGTACCGACTCGTTCGAGGCCGAGCACCTCGCCGAACACGTCCGACACTGCCTGTTCGACCGGGCCGACCGGGGGACGGAAATCCCCTGTGGTCGTCTCGATTTCGGGTCTTGGCAACGCCGAACGGTCGACTTTTCCGACAGCGGTCAACGGAATGTTCTCCAGCACCGTGAGAACGGCAGGCACCATGTGCGAAGGCAAGCGCCGGGCCACGGCGCGACTCAGGATCCTGGTGTCCAGTCGACCCGCCGTGGGCACGACGTACGACACGAGTCGGGTGTCTCCGGTGGGGGCGGAATCGGCAACCGTAACGGCAAAACCGACGTTAGGCTCCGACATGAGCACACTGTCGATCTCACCGAGTTCGACACGGAAGCCTCGAACCTTGACCTGGAAGTCGCTTCGCCCGACGTACTCGACACACATGTCCGCCGTCCATCGCACGATGTCGCCGGTGCGGTACATCCGCGTTCCTGGGTCAGCCGGGTTGGCAACAAAGCGTTCTGCCGTCAACCCCGCCCTTCGGTGATATCCCCGTGCCACGCCTGGTCCGGCCAGGTACAGCTCGCCGGGGACCCCGACGGGAACCGCTTGAAGTCGAGTGTCGAGCACCAGTTCGCTGACGCCCCTGACGGGTCCACCGATGGTGATTGGTTCTCCGGCGGTCATCGGCGGGCTGACGTTGGACATGATCGTTGCTTCGGTCGGTCCGTACGCGTTGTACAGGCGGCGGCCAGGTGCCCAGCGAGCGACGAGGTCGGGCGGGCACGCCTCGCCCCCGAATACGACTTCCGAAAGTTGTTCCAGCCCAGCTGGGTCCACCGATGCCAATGCCGCTGTGGTGACGAACGCGTGCGTGACGGCGTGCTCTGCCAGAAGTTGCGCCAGGTCCTCGCCCCCGTAGATCCCGGGTGGAGCGACAACCATCGTCGCCCCGGCTCCGAAAGCCTGCAGATATTCGAAGAGCGACCCGTCGAAACTCGGAGTGGAGAAGTGCAGCGTGCGTGATTGTGGAGTTGCGCCGTAGCGTTCGAGCTGGTCTCGGGCGAAGTTGTCGAGCCCTCGCTGCGTGACCACGACGCCCTTGGGCACGCCGGTCGACCCCGAGGTGTAGACCACGTAGGCAGCTGAATCCAACCCGATCGGACGGAGTCGGTCGTTGTCGGTCAACGGGCTCCCCGAGAATCCCTCGCACTTCTTCGTGAAATGCGGATCGTCGATAATCAGCCACTCCGCGATATCGGGCAATCGATCTCGGCCCGCGGTGGTGGTCAATCCGAAGCTGACCTTCGAATCGATCAGCATGTGATTGATCCGCTCGTCCGGATAGTCGGGATCGATCGGCACGAACGCAGCGCCTGTCTTGGCGACGGCAAGTATCGACACCACGGACGCGAGAGAACGTGGGACACCGACCGCTACATAGTCCTCGGTTCCCAGGCCGTGCGAGACGAGCATGCGAGCAATGCGATTGGAAAGGATGTCCAGCTCGCCGTAGGTCATGCTGCCGTCCGCCGATTCCACGGCCGGTGCGTTCGGATCACGCTGGGCTGCCTCGTCGAAGATCTCCGGGAAGACGCGCGACGACCCGCCGGCCGTGCCACGGACTGGCACCAATTCAGTATGTTCGGAGGCTGCGAGCACCGACACCACAGCCAAGGGACGATCCGGCTGGGTACACGCTTCGAGTACGCGCCGCAGTCGTCCGGCGATCTCTTCGATGTCGGCGGCACCGAAAACCTCGGGTATGTACTCGAATTTCAGGCGGAGCCTGGTGTCGACCGATGCTACGAGGCTGAGCGGGTAGTGGGCAGCGTCCTTGGCTTCGACATCGGTGATCCGGACCCCCGCAATATCGGTATCGGACGAAAGCCCCTGACGGTCAACGGGATACGATTCGAAGACAGTCAACGTGTCGAATCCGATCTCCGGCCCCGCGCCTACGTGGATCTCGGAAAGCCCGAGACAGTGGTGATCCGACAGCTCTGCTTGCTCGGCCTGGATCCGCGCGAGGAGTGTGCCGATACTTTCACTCGGGCGCAGCGTGATTCGGACCGGAATTGTGTTGATGAACAGCCCGACCATGGTTTCGATCCCGGTCAGCTCGGGAGGTCGACCCGACACCGTCGCTCCGAACACCACATCGTCTCTCCCGGTCAGTGCAGCAAGGACGATCCCCCACGATGCCTGAACAATCGTGTTGATCGTCAGCCCGAGTTCACGCGCCATTCCGCGAAGTGAGGTTGTGAATTCCTCGTCCAGATCGAACACCCACTCGGCCGCCATGGTGGAGAGTCGACGCGATCGAACCGCTGGAGCCAACAGCGTCGGTCCTTCGACTCCGCTCAGCGTCCTCGCCCACACAGCTCGGGAAGCTTGCTGATCGCGGCGGCTCATCCAGGTCAGATAGTCGCGATACGCGCGCGCGTGAGGCAAGGCCGCCACTTGACCGTCGGCGGCATAGAGCGTCGCCAATTCCCGGATCAGCAGGGGCATGGACCAGCCGTCCAGAAGGATGTGATGATTGGTGAGCACGAGCGTGAACTTTTCGGGGGCGAGAGCGATCAGGGTGAATCGGATCAACGGCGCCCGTGCCATGTCGAACGGGCGCGCTCGGTCCTCGGCCAGCGCTCGATCAATTTCCTGATCTGGTGCACCAGTGAGGTCGATTTCCTGCCACGGCGCTGCCACGTTGCTTCGGACCACCTGGACGGCACGGCCGTCGGCGCTGTGAAGGAAGGCGGTACGCAGGTTCTCATGCCGGCCGAGCAGCGCGTCGGCGGCGCGGCGCAGGCGCTCCGAATCGACTGCGCCGGCTAGATCGAGAGCCACTTGTACGAGGTATGCGTCGACCGATCGTTCGGCCAATTCGGCGTGGAACAACAACCCCGCTTGCAGTGGAGAGAGTGGCCAGACATCGCTCAGGTCGGGACACCGACTTTCGAGGTCGTCGATCGCCTCCTGTCTAAGATCGACCAGATCGAAGTCCGAGGGTGTGAATCCGCCGCCGCCCGCCGCGAACTCTGCGAGCCCGGCCAGTGCGTCGAGCCACCACTGCCCCAGTTGCCGAACGTCGTCCGCACCCAGAATGTCCGGTGGGAACGTCCAGCCGGCAACGAGCTGCGGACCGTCCTCGGTATCGCTGTCGACCGTCATCACGTTGACCTCGAGGACGCTGGCGAGTGGAAGATCGACGGCCGCAACCGTCCGCAGGTCCTCGTCACGGATCGGTACCCATCCCGCTGAAGCGTCGGCGTCGGATCCACCGACGCGTCCGAGGTAGTTGAAGCTGATCTGAGGCACCGGAAGTTGCGAAAGAGTGTGTGCCGTTTCGCGGTTCAGATAGCGCAGCAACCCGAAGCCGATGCCGCGGTCCGGCACCGCCCGGAGTTGTTCCTTGACAGTCTTGGCAGCGACGCCGGCAGCCGGGCCGCCGGCCAAGGCGTCACCCGGATCCACTCCGCTCAGATCGATCCGCACCGGGAAGATCGTCGTGAACCATCCCACCGTGCGAGCAAGATCTGCCCCGGGAACCACCTGTTCCTCGCGTCCGTGCCCCTCGAGACTGATCAATGTCTCCGGATTGTCGATGCCGCGGTCCATGCGCCAGCGGACCATCGCAAGTGCCAAAGCCGTCAACAATCCGTCCTCGACGCTCCCGTGAATCGCCTGCGGAACTGTCGTCGACACGGCCTCGGTCAATCCCGTGGGAACTCGTACTTCGATGTCAATGGTGGCCGAGGCGGTGTCCCTCTTCGTCAGGGCGCGCACACCCAGAGTCGGATCCGGGCCCTCGAGCACCTCTCGCCAATAGTCGATTTCAGCGACCCGATCCGGCTCGCGCGCGGCGTCGACGAGGCCATGTGCCCATCGACGCATCGAGGTTCCGACCGGAGCAAGTGACGGGTCGACGCCTGACTGCACCTGCGCACAGGCAAGTGCAAGATCGGGGATCAGGATTCGCCAGGAAACACCGTCCGTCACCAGATGGTGCGCTACCAGTAGCAACCGTTTCCGGCTCTGCCGGTCCTTTTGAATCTGCCCGTCGGTGTCGAGCAGGACTGCCTGCACCATCACACCTGCCTCCGGGTCGAGCCGCCCCAGAGCTGCGTCGAGTTCTGTCGAGACCGTCTCCGCGGCAGAACCCCCGAGGCTCACGTGGCGTACGACGGTCTCCGCTCGCACCGTACCTACAGGCGCAACGTCCATCCGCCGAGCGGATTCAGGATGATGCGTCGCCCGGATGCCCGCGCGGAGGATGTCGTGGTGGTCCAGCACAGCCTGCATGGCCAGTGTCAGCGTGACCTCGTCGAGCGTGGCAGGAACCGAGAGCAGAACAGATTGGGAGTACCGGCGAAAATCTCCACCACGGTCAAGCATCCATTCGACGATCGGCGTCAATTCGATCTCACCGACGCCGCCGCCAGGTAATTCGTCGACGACGACACGGTTGCCAGCCGTTCCGGCCGTCTCGGACAGCGCCGCAACAGTTTTGCGTTCGAACACCTCGCGCGGTGTGATCAGAACTCCGGCAGACCTGGCGCGCGTCACCAACTGGATGGACATGATCGAGTCACCGCCGAGAGTGAAGAACGAATCGTCGACCCCCACCTCCTCGAGTCCCAGAACTTCGGCGAACAGACTCGCAAGGATGTTTTCCGTCGCGGACGCGGGGCCACGACTTACGGTTGCCTGTCGCCCGAAGTCAG
This sequence comes from Rhodococcus sp. KB6, assembly GCF_001445685.1. NCBI lineage: Bacteria > Bacillati > Actinomycetota > Actinomycetes > Mycobacteriales > Nocardiaceae > Rhodococcus > Rhodococcus sp. KB6. Next base: position 123,443 of record NZ_LNAK01000025.1, read on the forward strand.
GTTCAGGCAATGCATTCCGGTCGAGCTTTCCGTTCACCGTCAGCGGCAAACCCTCGAGAACCGTCACGACAGCGGGGACCATGTGGGGCGCCAACCTCTGTGAGACATACTCGAGCAACGCCGCCGGAGAGATAGTGGCACCGGACTCCGGCACCACGTAGCCCACCAACCGGTCTCTGCGGGCTACCACCGCCGACTGAGACACGCCCACTCCGGAGAGCAGTGCAGCCTCCACCTCGCCGAGTTCGATTCGGTACCCCTTCACCTGCACCTGCAGATCGTTTCGTCCGAGGTACTCCAGCTGCCCGCTGTCGTTCCAGCGCCCCAGGTCACCGGATCGATACATACGCGCACCACTGACCGCGAGGTCGGGAATGAACCGCGCGGACGTCAGACCGAACCGGCCGAGGTATCCGCGTGAAACCTGATCACCGGAGACATACAGTTCACCCACCACACCGGGCGGCACCGGGTGCAACCGCTGATCCAACACATACACACGCAATCCGGGTAACGCCCGACCAATCACCGAGGCCGATCGTTGACGCACCAGCACACGATCGAGCGGTAAATGGCTGACGTGCACAGTGGTCTCCGTGATGCCGTACATGTTGACCAGATCTGGTGACGAAGTCCCGCGACGGGCGTACCAGCGCGTCAACTGTCCGAAGTCGAGCGCTTCTCCGCCGAAGATCACGTAGCGCAATGACAGGGCCGCACCCCCGGTAAGCCGGTCGGCTTCCGCCAATTGATAGAAGGCGGTGGGAGTTTGATTGAGCACCGTGACACGTTCGTGCCGTAGCAATTCGAGGAATGCCTCTGGTGAACGGGCCGTGAAGTAGTCGACCAGTACCAGTCGGCCACCGTGTGCGAGTGCGCCCCACATTTCCCAGACCGAGAAGTCGAATGCCTCCGAATGGAACATCGTCCACACATCGCCGCTGCCGAAGCCGAAGAGCGCTCTGGTGTTTGCCAGCAACGTCACTACGCTGCGGTGAGAAACCTGCACCCCCTTCGGGCGCCCGGTGGACCCCGAGGTGTAGATCACGTAGGCCACCGATTCGGGTCGGAGCGGTAGCAGCCGATCTCGGTCGGTCACCGCAAGCGGAGAAAACCTGTGCAGTGCATCGAGAATCACCGGGTCGTCTACCGCAATCACTGGAATCTCGCTGTCTGCGATTGCGTCACTGTCTCGTATGTAGTCGCCGTCGGCCCGGGTGGTCAACACACACTTCGGCCGGGCGTCACGCAGCACGAAGTCCACCCGGTTTACCGGAGAAGTCGAGTCCACCGGTACGTATCCGCCACCCGCCTTCACCACCGCCAGCAATGCCACCATCAGGTCGATCGAGCGGGCCATCGCGACTGCCACCAAGGTTTCCGGCCCCACCCCCTGCGCCACCAACAGTCGAGCAAGGCGGTTTGCTCGCTCGTCGAGTTCGCGGTACGTAACCGACAATCCGCCGCAGCGCACCGCCACGGCAGCACCGGACGTCCGCGCCGTGCGATCGAAGAGATCCGACAACGAATCCTCGTCTGTTCCGGCGCCAGAGGGCGTGGGCGCAACCAGCAACCCGCTGAGTTCGCCGACCAGAATCATGTCGATATCACCGACGACCACCGACTGGTTCTCGGTCACGGCGCCGATCACTCTTTCGAAGCGCGCCGCGATGCGCGCCACCGACATTCGATCGAAAATATCTGTTGCATAACGGAAACCGGCGCTGATACCAGCGGGCTCACCGTGCTCGTCGACGTGCTCCATCACACTCAGTTGCAGATCGAATTTCGCAACCGCGAGATCGACGTCGAGCGAGCGAACCGTCAGTTCCGGCAAGTCGAAGCGCAGTCCCGTATCGGTCTGGAATTCGAGGAGTACCTGAAACAGAGGTGAATGCTCGGTGGAACGGTCGGGCGAGAGGTAATCCACCAACCTCTCGAAGGGGATGTCTGCATGGTCCAGAGCACCGAGATCCGTTGACCGCACCGCGGCCAACACCTCGGCAAAGGTTGCTCCGGATGAGACAGGTGTGCGAAGGACGAGCGTATTGACGAACATCCCGACCACATCGTCGAACACCGATGCACCGCGACCTGCGACCGGAGTCCCGATCACTACGTCGTCCGCTGTAGTGAGCCGTGCCAGCAATACCGCCAGAGCCGCATGCATCACCATGAACAGAGACGAACCGTTCTGGTGTGCGAGTTCGTTCAAAGCTCGATGGATCTCGGGCGAGAAGTCCATCGAAACCACCGCGCCCTCGGCAGACCGTTTCGAGGTTCGTGGTCTATCGAGAGGGAGCGGCAAGACGTCCGGAATACCCGACAGCTTCGCTGTCCAATAATCGAATTCGGCCGAGGGCGAAGTTTCCGGACCAACGTCTGCGTCGACGATCTCACGCTGCCAGAGGGTGTAGTCGGCGTACTGAATCGGCAGCGGCACCCAGTCCGGGCTCCGACCTTGCGTGCGCGCGGTATATGCACTCATCAGGTCGCGTGCCAGTGGTGCCATCGAGAAGCCGTCTGCGGCGATGTGGTGAACAACGATCGCGAGTACATGCTGCTCCGGCCCGTTTCGGAGTAACCTCACGTGCAGCGGGAACTCTTCGGACACATCGAATCCGATGTCGAAGAACGCGCGCAAGTCCGTGAAAAACCCCTCGCCGGGAATCGGCACGGGGTGGATTCGAGGAGCAGCGACCGCGGGTTCGGCGATCACCTGGTAGGGCCCGTCTGCGGACGCAGGAAAGATCGTTCGAAGGGATTCGTGCCGTTCCACCACATCACCCAGCGCGGCTTGGAGCGCATCCGAATCCAGGAACCCGTCCAGTTGTAGTGCGACGGGGATGTTGTAGAGCGGAGACGACGTGTCGAACTGGTTGACGAACCACATCCGCGATTGCGCGAACGACAGCGGAATACGTTCTGGCCGTGCCCTACTCGTGAGGGGCACACGAGTAGCTTCCTCGGGTCCAGGCTCGCCCGGCGCGGAGTCGATTGGATCTATCGAGGCTGCCAGGTCCGCGACCACGGGGGCGTCGAACAGTGCATTGACCCCCATATTGGTGTGCAATGCGGCGTTGATGCGGGCGATGACTCGAGTGGCGCTGAGGGAATCCCCGCCGAGTTCGAAGAAACTGTCGTCGGCACCCACCTGGTCGAGACCGAGAACGTCGGCAACAGCACGGGCGATTCCGATTTCGGCAGGAGTGGCGGGAGTCCGAAACGCAGCGCTCGCAAAATCAGTGTCCGGGAGGGCTTTACGGTCCAACTTCCCATGCACCGTCACCGGAAACTCCCCCAACACCACCACCACCGACGGCACCATGAACCCCGGAAGAGACCTCCGCACCCCCTCCAACACCACCACCTCATCGACCACCACCCCCACCTCACCCACCACAAACCCCACCAAAAAATCCCCACCCACACCCGACCGCAACACCACCACCGCACCAGCCACCCCCACCTGAGCAGCCAACACCGCCTCCACCTCACCCAACTCCACCCGCTGCCCCCGCACCTTCACCTGAAAATCCGTGCGCCCCACAAACTCCAACACCCCACCACACCCCCACCGCACCACATCACCCGTCCGATACACCCGAGCACCCACCACCCCCGACACCGGATCCGCCACAAACCGACCCACCGTCAAATCCACACGAC
>NZ_LNAK01000155.1:0-241 GCF_001445685.1 Rhodococcus sp. KB6
GCCACCCTTGAAAGAGTGCGTAATAGCTCACTGGTCAAGTGATCCTGCGCCGACAATGTAGCGGGGCTCAAGTACACCACCGAAGCTGCGGCATTCACGCAATAGCCCCCAGTTGATCCACGGATTTTCTGGCAGGTGTGTGGATGGGTAGGGGAGCGTCGTGTGGCCATGGAAGCGGCAGGGTGACCTAGCCGTGGAGGCCACACGAGTGAGAATGCAGGCATGAGTAGCGAAAGACGAG
>NZ_LNAK01000156.1:0-520 GCF_001445685.1 Rhodococcus sp. KB6
TCTTGATCCGGTGGTGTTGACCGATGATCTGTCGAAGGTTCTCGACAACGCGACGTTGGTGGACGGTTCGCTCAAGGCGACTGTCGACGGTGTCGACGGTGCTGCTCCGACCCTGTCGGGGACGACGCTCTCGTGGACTGGTGTGCTCGAGGCCGGTAAGTCGGTTGTTCTGACCTACCAGGTGAAGATCAACGACGGTGTTGCCGGCGGGGTTCTGATCAACAACAAGGTCACTGGTACTGCGAAGCCGCCGACGGGTCCGGAGATCACTCCTCCGCCGGTGACGACCGAGCATCCGGTGAAGGTTCCGGGGTTCACGGTCGCGAAGGCTGCGGATCCGGTGTCGGGTACCAATGTTGCTGCGGGTCAGACGATCACGTATACGGTGACGGGTGCGAATACGGGTAACACGACTCTTGATCCGGTGGTGTTGACCGATGATCTGTCGAAGGTTCTCGACAACGCGACGTTGGTGGACGGTTCGCTCAAGGCGACTGTCGACGGTGTCGACGGTGCTGCT
>NZ_LNAK01000156.1:654-167998 GCF_001445685.1 Rhodococcus sp. KB6
CGATCCTGCGTCGGGTACCAATGTTGCTGCGGGTCAGACGATCACGTATACGGTGACGGGTGCGAACACGGGTAACACGACTCTTGATCCGGTGGTGTTGACCGATGATCTGTCGAAGGTTCTCGACAACGCGACGTTAGTGGACGGTTCGCTCAAGGCGACTGTCGACGGTGTCGACGGTGCTGCTCCGACCCTGTCGGGCACCACGCTCACCTGGACCGGTGCATTGGAAGCCGGTAAGTCTGTTGTCCTGACCTACCAGGTGAAGATCAACGACGGTGTTGCCGGCGGGGTTCTGATCAACAACAAGGTCACCGGTACTGCGAAGCCGCCGACCGGTCCGGAGATCACTCCTCCGCCGGTGACGACCGAGCATCCGGTGGATGGCACACCCGCGATCGAGGTACTGAAGTCCTCTGTTCCGTCCACCACGAACCGTGTGGTTGGCGGCCAGGAGATCACGTACACGCTCACGTTCAAGAATGTGGGCACCGCGGATGGTGAGATCAGTTTCTACGACGATCTCACCGACGTTCTCGACGATGCAGTAATGACGAAGGATCCGGCTACCACTTCCACGCTGGTTGTTTCGGGTGTCGTCGACAACGTCTTCACGGTCACCGGAAAGCTGGCCAAGGGCGAGACCGCGACAGTGACGTACACCGTCAAGGTCAATCCTGAGATCGGAACGTTGTCAGGTCCCGGATACACTCCGGGTGTCCTGAACAACTACCTGGTGGTTGGTGGCGAGAACCCGCCAGTGGACTGTGTCCCGGGCGACGCTCTCTGCACCGAACACCCGATAGACCCGCCGGAGACCACCACTACGGTGCCGCCGACTACCACCACGACGCCGCCGGTCACGACGGAGCCCTGTGTTCCTCCGACGACGACCACGCGGATGGTTCCGACGACAACGGTTGCGACGACGACGGCTAGCGCGATCACTGCCGGTGACGCTGATGTGACCGGTACGGAGGAATCCACCACCGCGGAGGAGACCACCACAGAGGAGACCACGACAGAAGAAGTTGTCGCGGAAGAGATTGTGGATCCGTGTGGCGTGACGACAACGACGCCGCCGACGACAACGCCGCCGGTCACGACAGTTCCGCCGACCACGACGGTTCCGAACACGACGGTGCCGGTTACACCGACGATCATCATTCCCCCGATCGTCGTTGTGCCTCCGATCGTCGTACCGCCGACGGTTCCGGGTCAGCCGGTTCCGAGCACGGTTCCGGGACAGCCGAAGCCGCCGACAGCAAACCCGGGTCAGCCGGGTCAGCCGAAGCCGTCTGCTCCTCAGGGCGGGACGATCAACTCGGGTGGTGGCGCTGGTGAGAGTGGCGTGAACACCGGGTTGCTCGCAGCAGGTGGATTGGTTCTGCTGCTGGCGCTGGGAACGGGTGTTGTTCTCCTGACGCGTAAGCGTCGCGAGGACGGTGACAACTGATTCTCTTGAGAATCTGAGGTAAACGACGTGGGGCAGATCGCAGAGTATGCGATCTGCCCCACGTCGTTTTCATGTGTGTTACGAGCCGAGCCGAGATCCGTCCTTCTTCCAGGCTGCAACTACCGACGGGCGAGGCTGGGCGGAACCACCGTCGGGCCAATGGGATGCGGGGCTTTCGATGCTGGCGTCGTCGGTCTCGCCGGGGTGCTGGACGCAGACGATGACGCGCTTCTCGTCCACGATGGGGCCGCAGGTTTCGGCGCCGACGGGAACGGTGAGGAACTGCTTTGTCTCACCGCGGTTTTCGCCTTCGAGGACAACGCTGAACAGCCCGTCGTTGGACTTGAGTGCGTTGCCGTCGGTGGAGATCCACAGATTGCCGTGCGGGTCGAAGGCAAGGTTGTCCGGGCATGAGATGGGGCTGACCTTGCTCTTGTCGAACCCGCCGAAGTAAGTATCGGCTGTGGCCGGATCTCCGCAGACGAGAAGAAGATTCCAGCCGAAGGTGGTGCCGGCGTGGTCGTCGGTGATTTCGAGGACCTGGCCGTTCTTGTTGTTGTTCCTCGGGTTCGCCTCGTCGGCCGCGGCGCCACCGTCGACTCCGCGCTTGGTGTTGTTGGTCAGTGCGACGTAAACCTTGCCGCTCTTCGGGTTTGCCTCGAAGTCCTCGGGGCGATCCATCTTCGTTGCCCCGACCTTGTCACCGGCCTGGCGGGTGAAGACGGCGACCTCTTCGGCGCTCATACCGTCTACCAGCGATTCGCCCTTGCCGTCTTCGCCGGTGCGCAGGATGGCTACCCACTCGCCGGTTCCGTCGAACTTGCCGTCCGACGGAAGTTTGCCGCTGCCGTCGATCTCGCCGGCGGAGTTTCCGCTGAGCTTTGCGACGTACAGTGTTCCGGCGTCGAGCAGAGTCATGTTGTGGCGCATGGCTGCTTGACTCTTGCCGTCCTGCATCTTTCGGCTGGAGACGAACTTGTACATGTAGTCGAAGCGCTCGTCGTCGCCGCTGTAGGCGACGACGGTGCCGTCCGCCGTGATGTAAATGGTGGCGGCTTCGTGCTTGAAACGTCCGAGCGCTGTGTGCTTGATCGGAGTCGACGACGGATCCCAGGGATCGATCTCGACGACGTATCCGAATCGGTTGACCTCGTTGGGTTCTGCGACCAGATCGAACCGCTTGTCGAAGCGTTCCCACTTGCGCTCGGAAGCGGCACCGGCAAGACCGTAGCGCTTCAGCCGTGCTGCCACCGTGGGATCGGTGACACCCTCGGCGTTCGCGAAGTACTGGTTGAAGTTCTCTTCGCCGGAAAGCACTGTGCCCCAAGGGGTGACGCCGCCGGCGCAATTGTTGAGGGTGCCGAGCACTTTGGTTCCCGTGGGATCGGCACTCGTCTTGAGGAAGTCGCTACCTGCAGCGGGGCCGGTCACGACAAATTCCGTGGTTCCGGTGATGCGGCGGTTGTTCGATCCGATCTCCGGTACCAGCTTGCCGTTGTCGGATTCGCCCTTGACCTGCACGACCGACAGTCCGTGGCTGGCGAGGCCGATCTTGAACTGCTCCTCGGTCGGGTTCTCCGCATCGTAGCCGCGGAACATCGCCGGCTCGGTGGAGTATTCGTGATTGACCACGAGTAGGTAGGTGTTGGGCTGCCCGTCGACCGGGAGCAATCCGGCGAAGTCGTTGTTGAATCCGAACTGCAGTTCCTGCGCTGCCGCAGTCTGCTTGTCGAAGTCGAAAGCCGGGGCGCCGGCGAGAACGGCGTCACCCCAGCGAATCACGACGGCTTGATCGTATCCGTCAGGGACGGTGACCTTGTCTTCCTTGTTGGGCGCGACGGCGCCGAAGTTCGTCCCCGCTGGTGTCGATCCGCTGCTGCTGCCGCTCGTCGATCCGGTTCCCGGTTCGGCACTTGCGGATTCGTCCGAACAGGCAACGAGGGCGCTGCCCGCTCCCACCGCGAGGACTGCCATGCCGCTGCCCCGGAGCAAGCCGCGACGACTCAGCGCTGTGCGTGCGATGTCGCGGAAGTACTCGCCGCCCGAGGTGTTGGGGACCTCGTGAGAGCACGCGTTTCCGCACTTGTACTGGCAGGTGATCGACGCGCGCGCAGACACGCCGTCGTGTTTGACGAACAAGGCCAAAGGCTTGATAGCCACCGTGAACTCCCGAGATTCGATGTACGGACTTCGGGAACCGTAGAAGCTCTAAGCAAGGGTAAAGGAACGTAAAAATGAACGGCAAAACAACGAGGTGACCCTTACCCGCGGTTTACGACGCGTCCCCGCGGGGACGTCGCATGACATTTGTCATCGCTGATCCGTGACGGTGTCACCGCAGGTGATGACGCAGTGCACTGTTTTCGGCTCTGACTTCCGGCGAAGCTTGGATGCATGAGAGAACCACATGAGGGAAGCCTCCTGACGGACCTGATGGACATCGGACCCGCACCCACGATGGGCCGCGAACTTGTTGTGATCGTCGTGAATATTGCGATCATCGGAGTGCTGTTCGCGATCATCGGCTCCAATCCCGTGTTCTGGATTCTTGTTGCCGCTCTCGCTGTCTATGCGGGTATCCGATTCGTGATCGGACTGCGCGGCTGGAACCGAGCGGAGGCGCAGCGATGAAGGGCGATCCCGTGATCGACGTAGTCGGAATGTCGCGGCGTTACGGCTCCGGTAAGGAGGCGTTCGATGCTGTTCGCAATCTGGATCTGAGTGTTCAGGAAGGCGAGCTGTTCGGCCTCCTCGGAACCAATGGTGCCGGCAAGACGTCCACTCTCCAAGTGATTCAGGGTCTTTCACGATCCAGTGCCGGAACGGTGCGCGTTCTGGGCATGGATCCGGTGCGCAACCGCAAGCAGATTCGCCCGTCGCTTGGCATCATGCTCCAGAAGGGTGGCTTGCCCCAAGACCTGACTGCTCGTGAGAGTTTGGCGATGTGGGCCGGAACCTGCTCGAATCCGCTGCCCGTGGACGAGGTGCTCGAGCGCGTGGACATGCGTGACCGTGGTGATACCCGCGTGAAGTTCCTCTCGGGAGGTGAGGCGCGGCGACTGGATCTGGCGTGCGCGATCATCGGCCGGCCACTCGTCCTGTTTCTCGACGAGCCGACTACTGGTTTGGATCCCGAAAGTCGACGTAACACTTGGCAATTGATCGCTGACTTGAAAGCGTCGGGCGTCACCATCATGTTGACGACGCATTACCTGGACGAAGCCGAGTCCCTGTGCGACCAGTTGGCGATCATGCACCGAGGATCGGTGGTGCGCAGCGGAACCGTGGCGGACGTCGTTGCGGATCATCCCGCTCAGATCAAACTGCACCGTCCCGGTCTTCCGCTCCCGGCCCTGGCCGGCGCCGAGGTACGCGTCGAAAACGATCTGGTGGTGATCACCACTCGCACAGTGCAGGAGACGCTGACGGAACTGCTGCTGTGGGGACAGCACAACAACATCCTGCTGACCGGACTGGATGCCCGCGCGGCATCCCTGGAGACCGTATTCCTCTCCATTGCAGACCAATTCGATCATCACGCAACTCTCGAAGGAGCGTCGGCATGAACCGCATAGCAACCCTGTCTCGTTCGGAGTTTACGCTCCTGGGACGAAATCGACTGTTGCTCTTCAACGCAATCGTCCTCCCGTTGATCTTTCCCGTGGGGATGCTGTACCTGTCGCGCGATGGCGGGTTGTCGGACAAGTCGGTGTCGGCAGGCCTCGAGGTGTTTGCACTCTTCCTGCTCGTGTTCGTGGTCTTCTACAACCTCCTGTCGGTGTACGCGACGCGTCGTGACGAGTTGGTTCTCAAGCGACTACGGACAGGGGAATGCAGCGACGCCGAGATCCTCGCGGGCCCGGCAGTGCCGTCGTGGGTTCTCACCGGCCTGTTGACGGTGGTGATCGGAATCGCCGTGATGGTTCTGGGCGGTAGTGCTCCGGTCAATCCGGTCCTGGTGCTGGTCGCGGTGATCGGCGGCGCCGCGCTCTTCACGGCGCTGGCGTTGATCACTTCGGCTGTAACGCGAAATGCAGAGGCGGCGCAGATCACCTGCATGCCGATTCTGATTCTGGCGACGGCAGGTATGTCTTCGATCAGGAATGTCGTGCCGGACAACGTTGCTCGCATTCTCGATTTCACTCCGCTGGCCGCGGTAGTCGACCTTCTCAATCTCGGATGGCTGGGGCGGACCACTGGCGAACTGGCTGATCTGGGCGATGCGCCCGGTGCGGCAGCGGGATTTGTCGACACCTTCGGTTCGGCTGCGCAACCGTTGTTGGTCATGCTGGCGTGGATCGTCGGTTCGGTTCTGATCGCGAACGTCCACTTCCGCTGGGAACCGCGTTCGTAGAACTCTGAGAAGGTAATGGGCATGATCGCGCAGAACTTCGGACGCTGGAATCCGAGACGGACGTGGCGAACCGCGTCGAACGTCGACAAGGTTCGCCTCTACACGCGGCAATCGTTCATCATGGTCGCAGTGGTTTTCGGTGGCTTCGGTGCGGTCACCGAGATAGTTGCGGATCGGTACCTGTCGGGTGTCTTCCTCGGAATCAGTGCCGTTGCGTGCGTCATCGCCGTGTCTCGGATGCCTGATCTGGGCGGAGTCGTGGCCAAGCCCGTCCAGATTCCTCTTGCCGTGATGACGTTGTCGGCGTTCTGCTCGGCGGGAATTGCCTTGGGAAGCAATGGCGAGAACGGCCCGTACTTCTGGCTGGCGGCAATCCTTGTCGTGCCCCTTGCGGGGTTGACGTCGTTGCGCTGGCTGATCGTGGGCTCGGTGGCCGCCGGGGTTGTACTGGGACTGCTTGCGGGTCCGGAAAGCGGCGTGTCCGTCGGAATCGTCGCCGCCTTCATGGGGCTGACCGTCTACATGTCGGTGTGGCTGCTGCGGATGGTCACCGAATTGGACGAGGCACGCGGAGCCGCTGCCGCTCTGTCCGTCGCCGAGGAACGGTTGCGATTTTCACGCGATCTCCATGACGTCGTAGGGCGGGCACTGTCTGCAATTGCGGTGAAAAGTGAACTTGCAGCTACTCTTTCACGACGCGGCGACGATCGTGCCGCCGCGCAGATGGACGAAGTACGCGAACTTGCGCAAGATTCACTCGACGAAGCGCGCGAGTTGGTTCGGGGATACCGGTCCATCGCCTTGGCGTCCGAGCTGGCCGGTGCGCAGTCTCTGCTCGAGGCCGCCGGAATCTCCACCGCGATACGTGGATCGGCAGATCAGCTGCCGGTGGAACTGGCCGAAGCTGCCGCCTGGGTCGTCCGTGAAGGCGTCACCAACATTCTCCGGCACTCCAGTGCCGAGAATTGCAGCATCGAAGTGTTCGCGGACGGCGTCGTGATCGCCAACGACGGCGCACGGATCGCAGAGCCGAACAACGGAACCGGCCTGAACGGATTGCGCGAGCGCGTCGGCGCCGTCGGAGGAATTGTCGAAACCGTGCAGGACGAAGATCGCTTCACCCTCACCGCCCACTTTCCGTCCCGAACGAAGGAGTCTCGGTGACCGAGCCGATCAAGGTACTGCTGGCCGACGACGAGAACCTGATCCGCTCGGCTCTGGCCATGATGTTGTCGCTCGAGGACGACATCGTTGTCGTCGCGGAAGCCGAATCCGGCGAGGATGCCGTGGTCGCTGCTGCAAAACATCAACCTGACGTAGCCGTGCTCGACCTTCAAATGGCAGGTATCGACGGCATCGAGACGGCGCAACAGATTGCGCAGACGGTCTCGGGGTGCGTCTCGATCATCGTGACGAGCCACGGGCGTCCCGGGTATCTGAAGAAGGCACTGTCAGCAGGCGTCCGAGGATTTCTGCCGAAGACGACGCCTGCGGCGACGCTCGCCGAGGTGGTCCGCAGCGTCCACGCGGGCGGGCGGTACGTCGATCCGTCGTTGGCTGCCGAGGCGATCGGCGCCGGCGACTCACCGCTTACTCCGCGCGAGGCGGACGTACTCGAATACGCGGCCGACGGGGCATCCATCGAGCAGATCGCTTCCCGGGCACACCTGTCTGCGGGTACCACCCGAAACTATTTGTCGTCAGCTGTCACCAAACTCGGTGCTGCCAACCGGCACGAAGCAGCGGTGATCGCCCGCCGGCAGGGGTGGATTTAGGGCCCTCGGCCCCGTGCGCCTTTCTGGTTGCGGGCACTACCAAAAAGGCGCACAGGGCCGAAGGCCCCGCGATGTCGAGAATCCCCGACTTGCTTCGTCCCTGTAGTGAAGTGCGACCAGAATGGGTGGCACCGACACAGAGGAGATTCACGATGGCCAAGTACTTGCTGCTCAAGCACTACCGCGGCGCTCCGGCTGCAGTCAACGACGTGCCGATGGACCAGTGGACGCCGGACGAGATCACTGCCCACGTGAAGTACATGCAGGACTTCGCGGATCGGCTCGAGAAGGCGGGCGAGTTCGTCGACGGTCAGGCTCTCGCTCCTGAGGGCACCTTTGTCCGATACGACGGTGAGGGTCGCCCCCCGGTCACCGACGGTCCGTTCGCGGAAACCAAGGACCTCATTGCCGGCTGGATGGTGATCGACGTCGACAACTACGACCGTGCCGTCCAATTGGCCGGCGAGCTCTCGGCCGCGCCCGGCGCAGGCGGGAAGCCGATTCACGAATGGCTCGAACTGCGCCCGTTCCTGACCGAGCCGCCGACCATCACGGACTGAAACCTGTCATGGACGACGCCCTGCTTCGGAGTCTGACTCCGAGCGTGCTCGGCATCCTCGTCCGCCGCGGAGCAGATTTCGCGTCGGCCGAGGACGCCGTGCAGGACGCTCTGCTCGAGGCGGTCAGGGTCTGGCCGGACAACCCGCCGCGGGACCCGAAGGGCTGGCTGGTCACGGTGGCCTGGCGGCGGTTCCTCGACGGGATCCGTTCGGATGCGGCTCGCCGTAAGCGGGAGTTTCTGGCTGACGAGCAGCCAGGCGAGCGGCCGGTCAGCGGGTCGGTGCCGGGCGTGGACGACACACTCCAGCTCTACTTTCTGTGCGCGCACCCGTCGTTGACGCCGTCGTCCGCCGTCGCACTCACGCTGCGCGCTGTCGGCGGGCTGACCACCCGCCAGATTGCGCAGGCCTACCTGGTGCCCGAGGCGACTATGGCTCAGCGCATCAGCCGAGCCAAGCGCACGGTCTCCGGCGTCCGGTTCGAGCAACCCGGCGATGTCGCCACCGTCCTGCGTGTCCTTTATCTGGTCTTCAACGAGGGGTACTCCGGCGACGTCGACCTGGCTGCCGAGGCCATCCGGCTCACCCGGCAGTTGGCGGCCGCGATCGATCACCCCGAAGTCGCAGGGTTGCTCGCACTGATGCTGCTCCATCACGCTCGTCGAGCCGCGCGAACTGCCGCGGACGGCAGTCTGGTTCCGCTAGCCGAGCAGGATCGCAGCCGGTGGGACACCGATTCGATTGCCGAAGGAGTCGCAATCCTCCAGTCAGCTCTCGCCCGCGACCGGCTCGGTGAGTTCCAGGCCCAGGCCGCCATTGCCGCACTCCATGCCGACGCTTTCACAGCAGACGAGACCGATTGGGTGCAGATCGTGGAGTGGTACGACGAACTCGCAGCCCTGACCGACAGCCCGATCGTCCGGCTCAACCGAGCGGTGGCGGTCGGCGAGGCGGACGGGCCACGCGCCGGATTGGCAGCTCTTGCAGCGCTGGACGATTCACTTCCACGCCATGCCGCAGTCGAGGCCTATCTGCGTGAACGCGACGGAGACCTGGAGTCGGCGGCGAGGTTGTATGCCGATGCAGCGCACAAGGCATCCAACCTCGCCGAACGCGACCATCTGATGCTTCAGGCGTCGAGGATCAACGCCCGTCGATCCCCTGCAAGCGCCCCTGAGTCAGAGAACCTGTGAGAGGAACGCCTGCAGTCGATCTGTTTCGGGATCGTCGAAAAGCTGTTCCGGAGTACCGGTTTCGACAACGGCGCCGCGATCCATGAACAGCACCTTGTCGGAAACGGAACGCGCGAAACCCATTTCGTGCGTCACGACGACCATGGTCATGCCGGACTTCGCGAGATCGGCCATCAATGCCAGAACACCCTTGACCAGTTCGGGGTCGAGAGCTGACGTCGCCTCGTCGAAGAACATGACCTCGGGCTTCATCGCCAGGGCGCGGGCAATGGCGACGCGCTGCTGCTGACCACCCGAAAGGTTGCCGGGCCGCGAGTCGGCCTTCTCCCTGAGCCCCACCAGATCCAGCTGCTCGAGCGCGAGCGCCCGAGCTTGCTCCTTCGACAAACCCTTGAGCTTGTTCGGCCCGAGTGCGATGTTCTCGGCGACGGTCTTGTGTGGGAACAGGTTGAAGTGCTGGAACACCATGCCGATCCGCTGGCGTAGCTCGTCGGGGTTGTCCTTCAGGACGGACTTCCCGTCGAGCAGCACGTCACCCTGCTCGGGCTCGTGCAGACGGTTCAGCACGCGCAGGAGCGTCGACTTGCCCGAACCGGAGGGCCCGATGACGGTGACGGTGTTTCCGGCGTCGACGTGCAGGTTGACGCCGCGAAGCACCTTGTTGGTGCCGAAGGACAGATGCAGGTCCTTGCCGGTGAGCGATACGGACTTCAGTTCAGAGCTGGTGGTCATGTCCTCAGCCCCTTTCCACGACGATGGCCTGCTCGAGCGGATCCAACGTGCCTGAAGTGTCGGCGCGTCCGGTCCGGAGTCGGTTGTCGATGTAGTTGACGAGGTGCGTCAGCGGGATGGTCAGAGCAAGGTAGAACAAGCCTGCCGCAACGAGCGGGGACAGGCTGCCGGTCTGGGCGTTGAGATCACGTCCGACGGCAAAGAGTTCCCGCTGGGTGACGAGGAGACCGAGGAAGTAGATCAGCGACGAGTCCTTGATCAGCGAGATGAACTGGTTCATCAACGCCGGCAGAACGCGTCGTACACCCTGCGGGATGACGACCAGCGACATGGACTTTCGGTAGCTGAAACCGAGGGCACGTGAAGCCTCGAGCTGCCCGGACTCGACGCTCTGGATTCCGGATCTGAAGATCTCACCGATGTATGCCGACGCGAGCAGTGACAGCGCTGCGACACCGAGCCAGTACGGATTGCTACCGGTGATTCCCTTGACGATCGGTCCGACGCCGAGCCCGATGATCAAGATGATGACGACTGCGGGCAGGCCACGGAAGATGTCGGTGTAGACGCGGGCCGGCCAGCGCAGCCAACGGGTGCGCGAGATACCGGCGACAGCGAGCAGCATGCCGAGGATCGTGCCGATGATGCCGGACGCGAGCGCAAGGATCAGGGTGTTGGGAAGACCGGTCTTGAGGAGATCGGGGAATGCCTTCTTGTACAGATCCCAGTCGAAGAACGTGTCCTTGAGCTGTTCGAGCGTCGACTTCGGTTGGTACGACGCGGTATCGCCACCGTCGCCGTTTGCTGCGTTTTCCGCGGCAATGGCTGCGAAGTCGGGCAGTTCCGGAGTGGCCGCGGCCTTGGATCCGGGCTTCCAGCCTTCAGGGAGTTGGCGCGGTACCCAGTCGGCGTACAGCTGAGACCAGGTTCCGTCGTCGATGACTGCGTCGAGGCCGGAGTTGAGGGCGTCGATCAGCGGCTGGTTTTCCTTGTTCACCGCCCAGCCGACGAAGTTGTTGACCGAGAAGGTGTTCTGGATGATCGAGGTCGGATCACCGGGAGCGATTGCACCTTCGGCCTGCTGAGACGGAGCTACCCAGGCGTCGATCTGTCCGGACTTGAGGTTCGCGTACGCCGTGGCGTAGTCGGGAAACTTCACGGGATCGAGCTTGAGCGTGTTCACGACGTAGTCGTCCTGCACGGTTCCCTGTACGACGCCGATGCGCTTTGATGCGTCCAGGTCTCCGAAGCCGGTGATCGGGCTGCCGTTAGGCACGACGAGGGAGAAGTATCCGAAGTCGTAACCGTTGGTGAAGCCGACGGTGTTGCGACGGTCGTCCGTGGTGGTGATGGACGACGAGCCGACGTCGAAGCGTCGACCGGCAACCTGGGCGAGAAGCCCGGCGAACTCGGTGCCGACGAACTCGACCTTCAGGCCCAGCTTGTCCGCGACGGCCTTCAACAGCTCGTTGTCGTATCCGGTGTACTGATTCTCGGAGTTGACGCAGATGCTCGGGGGCGCGTCACCGAGCGTGCCGACCGTGATGACCCCGGGTTTGATCAGATTCAGCTTCGAGGTGTCGATCTGATCGACCGGGGTGACGGTGGCCGTGGTGTAGCGGTCTTCGGCGCCCGCACCCGCTGCCGCGTCCAGATTGGTGGGCGCCGCGGTTGCAGCTCCCACTCCTGGAGGTGCACACAGGTCTGTGGGGGCTGCCGACGAATCCGAGCCACTCGAGCACGATGACAGAGTCAGCGCCAGGAGGGCAGTGAGGAGCAGTGCCACCACCAGGCGGATCTTCGCTGCGACGGAAGAAAACATGCGTGCAGCGTAAACCTAAGGGTAGCCATTTCTCCGTGTAGAACTGTTGACAGTTTTCGGACAAGGGGCCGTTGCGCTGCGGGCATGCCTTCAAATCAGCGTGATTTTAAGTATCGCCAGGTCGGGGAATCTCGTGCCGAAGAGATCGGCGTCAGCGGACGGGTGCGAGTTCGACGCCCGACGGAGGTACCAGGCGACGCAGCGTTCCGTCGAAGCCGGTGACGTAGAGCGCCCAGCCGTCGCCGTCCTGTCCTATACGCACTGAACTCGGCCCGTTCCACCCATTCGACAGACCCGAAGCGACGACGCAGGAAGTGCCGGTTTCAGGGTGTACGCGATAGATCGAGCCTTCGACGTGAGCAGCGGCGTAGAGCATTCCATCCTGCGACATGGTCAGATCGTCGAGTCCGGGTATCAGGCTCGGGACCGTCGCTACAACTGTCCACGCGTCAGGGGTATCCAAGGGCACTCGAATGATCTGACCGGTGAACAGGTCATCGGTGTACACGGCTCGATGATCCGGACTGAGCGCGAGTCCCTCCGAACGCGGCACTGTCGACCAATTGGGAACGACGGCTCCGGAGTCGTGCAGATAGCGCGAGACGCCCTTTGGCGGACCGCCTTCTGTTCCGACCCACGTGGTCAGCAGATCGCCGTCGGGAAGCCGGAGCAGGCCGTTGCCCGCGAAGTCGACGGGTGCGGACAGCTGATCCGTCGAGGTGTCCAGGTGCCACAGCTTGCCGTCCTGTCTGGTGAGGAAGGACAGCCTCGAACCGTCGAGTTGCAAACCGCCAGGGGCAGCCATGTCGTCGAGGACAGTTCGTACCTGTCCTGCGGCGTCGACGTGATAGATCTTCGACTCGCCGGAGAGGTAGAACCCGCCGTTGTCATCGGGCTCGAGGTTTTCGAGCTGTTCCAACCCTTGCGCTACGGTTTCGACCCGCCACTCGCCGCACATCGGCGCGGTTGTCCAGGTGGCCCCCGCCGGCGTCACCGCGGCCACGGTCCCGGCTGCGATCGCCGCGACGATCAACAACGCCCGAGTTCGGTTGCGTGATACCCCCATTGCGCACAACTTACGGCAAACCGGACCAATATCAAACGGTCTGGTCGGTATAGCCGCCGCCCAGGGGGTCGCTCCAGGTGGTCCACACGTCTGGCCCGAGTTCGATCTCGGCTGTGGTGAGTAGACACGCGTCGAGTTCTCGGTGCAGTCGAGACGGGTCGATGGATTGGCCGATGAAGACGAGTTCTTGTCGGCAGTCTCCGACGGGTTCTTCCCACTTGTCGAGGATTCCGTCACGACGGTAATCGTCGGCCGGCCACTCGTCACGGGGTAGAAACTTCCACCAACGGCCGACGTATCCGTGGCGAATGAGATGACCGGCCTGAGAAATACTCCCGATCTCGGTGAACCGACCGGCATTCCAGTAGTAGCCCTTGGCTCGAAGCAACTTTCCGTTGGTCCACTCGCTGCTGAGGAAATCATGCAGGCGTTGGGGGTGGAAGGGCGCGCGCTCGCGGTACACCACCGAACCGATTCCGTACTCTTCGGTTTCGGGGGTGTGTTCACCTTGGAGTTCTTGTAACCATCCGGGGGCCTGTGCAGCCTTTTCGAGCGAGAACAAACCGGTGTCGAGAATCGTGTCGAGTGGGATGCGACCGAGCGTCATCGGAACTATCGCAGCGGATGCGTTCAAAGAGCGCAGGACTGCGGTCAATTCGACCAGGTGCTGGTGCGAGACGAGATCGGCCTTGCTCACCAGGATGACGTCGGCAAATTCGATCTGATCGACAAGCAGATCCGCGATGTCTCGTTCGTCTTCCGGGGCATCGGCTTCGACGCGGCCCCCAGCCGTGTAGTCGCGCAGAAAACTGTGGCCGTCGACGACGGTGACCATGGTGTCGAGTCGGGCGACGTCGGCGAGGGCGTGGCCGTCGGTATCGATGAATGTGAACGTCTCTGCGACGGGAAGCGGTTCGGAGATGCCGGAAGATTCGATGAGTAGGTAGTCGAATCGGCCATCGGCGGCCAAGGCACTGATCTCGGAGAGAAGATCCTCTCGCAGAGTGCAGCAGATGCAGCCGTTCGTCATCTCGACCAGTTTCTCCTCGGAGCGACTGAGCGAGATCTCACGCTCGACTTCTGCACTGTCGATGTTGATTTCGCTCATGTCGTTGACGATCACCGCGACCCGCCGACCCTCTCGATTTCGCAGGATCTCGTTGAGTAGTGTCGTCTTCCCGGCGCCCAGGAAACCTGACAGCACCGTGACCGGAAGTCGTGTGTCGACCATGATTTCCAGTGTCCTTCCGAATGAGAGAATTGCTGTGATCAGGCGGCGGTCACGCGAAACGCTGTGATCGCGTGACCGCCGCCCGGAATGTTGGACGATCAGGCCGCAGGCTCGAGGTAACCCTCGAAAAGGTCGACTACGACGCTGCCGCCGTCGGTGTCGCTACCGAACAATTCCTCGGCGGCGAACTTCACGTGGTACGTCGGTTCTTCGCCGGCGTCGTTGCGCCCGTGGCCGATTGCGTCGGGAAACGGCCACTTCTCGCTAGTCCGATGAGAGATGGTTCCCACTCGTCCGCGGCAGTACGCAGGCATTCGAATATGCCCCGGAACGTACTCGTCGCGCACGCGTACTCGCTGACCGATTTCGAAGGTGGTCGTCTCGGCGGGTGCCGGCCGCCCTTCGGATTCGCTGGGCCGCGACAGTGGGAACGGTCCCCCTGCAAGGCTTTCGAGTTCTTCCTGCGTCAGGATTCCCTTTTCGACCATCAGTGTCGCGACGCCGATGACGTACCTCTCGTAGTACGGGGTCATCATGTAGTGGCGTGGTTCCATCCGCTCGACGACGTATCGAACTTCGTCGACGCTGAATGCCCCGAGTTCGGCGACACCGGCGAACATCAGGCTGTACGGCAGGTGTTCCCACTCGGCGTGGAAGGTGGGGCCGATGTCGGCGTTGACGGTATGCGGGACTTTGCCGAAGCCTTGAACTCCGGCAAGATCGTGTACTCCATCCATGGTGTGCTTCTTTCTTGTCGGGGTGATCAGACGGTGGGGACCTGCGGGACTGCGACGCCGATCAGGCAGTCCTTGGTGACGATCTCTTGAAGCTGTTCCTGGCTCCAGCCTTCGGTGCCTGCGGGACGTTGCGGGAGAACCATGTAGCGAGTTTCGGCGGTGGTGTCGTAGACGCGGATCTCGACGTCCGACGCGATCTCGGTTCCCATCTCGGAGAGAACCTTCCGTGGCTCACGTACCACTCGCGCACGGTATTCGAAACTCTTGTACCAGGTAGGGGGCAGGCCGAGAATGGGCCACGCGGTGCATGAACACAGCGAGCACACGATCACGTTCTTGAGGGTCGGGGTGTCTTCGACTGCCACGATGTATTCGCCCTGGGGGCCCAGATATCCGTACTGGGCAACCGCGGCGGTACCGTCGGTGAGAAGCAACTGCCGGAACTCGGGGTCGGTCCACGCCCGCGCGACCAATTCCGCTCCGCGCCTTGGACTGAAGTCCTCCTCGAAGGTTTTCTTCCATCCTTCGACGTAACCGTCGGGTACCAATCCCTTACCGTCGAGTGCGCGGAACAGTGCCCACGCCCGGTCGGAGACCGGCGCCTGGGCCGGTGCGGCGTTCTCCGTTGTGTGGTCGATCGTTACTGACATCTGGTTCACCTTTTCTATGCGGGCTGATCATGTGTGAATCGGTGGAATTTGTTGTGCAAGTGCGGATACAGAACTAGGTGAGGCTGAGTTGTGGTGCAGAGTCGGAGATGTGGTCGGCAGGCGTCGGAAACGCGCCGCGAAGCTTTTCGAATGCGCGCCCGACCCGGAGGACCGTCGCATCGTCGAAGGTCTTGCCGGTGATCATCATTCCGACCGGAAGCCCGTTCACCAGGCCGGCGGGAACGGACAGGGACGGATGTCCGGTCACGTCGAACGGTGCTGTGTTGGCGATCATCCCGAGAGCCTTCGTGATGAAGGTTGCACGATCCACGTCGTTCGCCGGCAATTCGGATGCGACGTAGGGCAGTGTGGGCATCACCAGGACGTCGAATTGTCTCAAGGCAGTGTCGTAGGCGGCGCGGGCGAGCGGTACGAGGTTCCGGGCTTTGCCGTAGCTCGCGCCGCCGAGGGTGGTGATGCCGTGGTGGCCGGTCAGAGCCACCAGTTTGACGGTTTCGGACAGAGCGTCGGCGTGCTGAAGGCGTCGAGAAGCAAAGTGTGCCATCAGTTCCGGATCGTACAAACCTTCGGCGTTCATGCCGTATCCGTTGCCGTCCAACATCTGGTAGGCACCACCGTCCGTGGCGATCACGTTCCAGATGTGGAAAGCATGTAGGTGCCACGGGATGTTTACTTCCTCTACCGTGCAACCGATTTCGGCCAGACTGTGTGCCGCTGCGCGGACTGCGTCGTCGACCTCGGGCTGTGAGACCGCGTGCCCGAAACCTTCTCGAACGATCCCGATTCGCAGACCATCCACATCGGAGTCGAGGGTGGACAGATAGTCACCTGCTTCGACGCTGTCGGCTTGGCGTGGGTCGTTACCGTCGCGACCGGCGATGACCGAGAGCATCAGTGCGGCATCGTGGACCGTGCGTGTGATCGGGCCGAGATGGTCGATTGTTCGCTCGATGGGAAATGCACCGGTATACGGGACGAGCCCGAACGTCGGCTTGTGTCCGACGACGCCGCAGAATGCCGCCGGGATCCGGATCGATCCACCCTGATCCCCGCCGATGGCAAAATCGACGTCACCGTTTGCGACGAGAGCCGCACTGCCACCGGATGATCCACCTGCTTCACGCTGTGGGTCCCATGGATTGCGGACCGGTCCGCTTGCCGGTGTGAAGCTCGAACCGGAGAAACACAGGTCCTCACACACAGCTTTGCCCGCGACGGTTGCACCGGCCGCCAGTAGTCGAGTGACCACAGTCGCGTCGCGAGACGGAGTGAACCCCTCTACTGTCCGAGACCCGTTCATCATCGGAACTCCGGCCACGGTCACGTTGTCCTTGATCGCCACGCGTCGGCCGGTCAGGACGCCGTCCGACGTCGGCGGGATGCTTGTGGTCACATACCAAGCGCTCAAAGGATTTTCGCTCGCTGTTGGCACCGTGTGCTCACGTGACGTGGTCGGCGGGGTTGCCTCGTCGGCGTACAACTCGTCGACGACGTCGTAGGAGCCCAGTGCTCCGTCGATCAGTGCCGGCCACTCGAGCCGGGCTGACTGGTCGAGAGTGATGCCGTAATGCCTTGCGGCGGTGTCTATTGCATTGTCGTCAGGTCGGATTGTCGCCATGAGAAGTGTGCTCCTGATGTGATCGGCTTCACTTGTCTTTCAGACTAGGGCCGGATCCATAATTGCGTCAATAGGTATCGACATATTGACTCGTTAAGTTCGGGTTACGCGCGCTCAGAGAGAGCGGGGGTACAGGCGCCCACGGCGTGATTCAGCGAGCAGAATCGGTCGATGCAGTGGAACGCCGTTGTTCGTAGAGCTTTTCGATGTCGTGACAAGCTGCCGAAGTACTGTTTCCGGATCGCCTGCCGACGTTCGTTCGACTGCGCGTGCGTAAGCGACGATCGCTTCGTACGTTGTCTCCGACAGGGAACTGAGCGGAGGCAGGAGTTCGTTCGAGCTCGCGCTGTATCGCTTTTCGAGGTCGTGATCGCCGGCTGCGGATTGAAAGTAGCCGAATGCCGCCCAGACTCCGTCGGCATCGGAATTGCCGATGAGCTGCTGAGTGGCCTCGTCGAGGACCAATGCAAACGTCCGCGTGGTGGCCCGCAGTCCGTGCTGGGCGCATTGTCGTTCGAAGAAGACCTCGTCATGGCCCACCAGGGTGGAAAGAATCAGTTCGGCCCCGGAGTCGGCTATCGACTCGATGATGCGTGAGAAGTCGGTTGTCCCCAACGGTACGTAGACTTCGCCGGCCACCGAACCTGTGGATTCGGCGATCACACGCCGGGCCGCCCAATGCGCTCCGAACGACCACGAATACTGCTGGCCGACCAGGAACCAAGTGCGAGAACCGGTCTCGGACATCATTGCGGGTATACCTGCTCGCGTCTGGTCGAGTGGTCGCTCACCCAATCGAAGGACTCCCGGACGCGATCGACCTCCCTCGTTGAGAACTGTGTGCACCAACAGCACACCGGTGTTCTGCAATGCAGATGCAGCGGCATTGAAGGTCGACGATGTCACGCACGCGAAAACGGCGCGACATCCGCTTTTCACCAATCGCAGTGCGGTCGCCGCTCCGGCCGCCGAGTCGGAAGCGTCATCGCCGATCACCAAGTCGACGAGAACGCCGCCGATGCCGCCGTCGGCATTGATTTCTTCCACGGCCAGGGCTGCGAGTGTTTCTGTCGCCTGGGCGAATACAGCTGCCGGGCCGGATTTGCTGACCAGCAGCCCGATCCGATGTCGGTCGGAACGCGGAGGTTCGGGTGGAGCGAATCCGCGCTTGTTGGCAAGCCAGGAAATGCCGTCCTGATCGAGGCTGGACTCGAGAACGATCCGGGTCCCGGCGCCGTCGGGAAAGAACCGGATCGTCAGGCGGCCGCGCCACGGTTGGTGGTGCACGATCACGACCGATCGGCCCCGCTTCACGCCGGCGACGTATCCCAACAGCGTGATCGGCATTCCGACTGGATCTGCGCGTGCGCCGTCGCCGACGGGAAGGGAGATGGCGGCAGCGGCCCCGACCGTCAGTTGCTCACATTCGAGTTCGAGCAGTTGCCCCGTTTCGAGGCGCTCGAAGGCTGACCCTGGTGGGTCGGTCGTTACGATCTGTGCCGTTACGGAGAGACCTGGCACGTTCTACTTCCTGCCTGAAATAGGTGCTGGGGCTCAACAAGGCCTCACGCTCGGCGACGCACCGATGCGACGTCTGAATCCTCAGTCGCAGTGGCCGGCAACTCGGAGGCGTTCGAACCTGCTTCCAGCGCTCGCCCGAGGACGTCGCGCAGGAACTGGAGTGCATCGTTGGCGGGCCCCGATGGATCTATCGAGAACAGGCGATGACGTCCTTGACGCCGTTCGACGATCACGCCGGACAACCGCAGCGCCTTGAGATGTGTGGATACCGTGGTGCGACCGACCGTCGAAATTTGATCGCTGATGAAGCCCGCGTTGCACTCGCCGTGTGTAGCCAGCGTGTCGAGAATCTGTCGACGCACTTGGTCGGCCAGCACAGCGAACGCCAACTCTTCGTTTCGTTGAGTAGTCACTGTCTGCTGTCCGCGCTTCCTCGATGGTCTCTACTGAGATATGTCGACACCCGTCAACATATCTCGAGTTGCCTCCGAGGGAAAGAATGTGGCCGAAGATTGCCGGCGACTTCGGTCAGTGCTCGGCGGTGATCACGGCGTCGCGCAGCATTCCGGTCCCGGGATGGCAATTGATGTACTCGTAGAGCTGATCGGCGGCATCGAATACCGAGACCTCATGGTAGAGACGCAATTTCGACAGGCCCTCGGCCACCCGGAAGAACGTCGTGAAGATCCGTAGATGGGTCGGGTGGGATTCCGACCACCGTTCGAGTTGGTCGAGGGAGGCCCAGTGGCCGATGTTGTAGCTCAAGTCGAGGAAGTTTCCGTCGATGTCGATATTGCGTACGAATCGGTTGCTGTAGCACCCGACGGCCGGGCCGTTGTCGCGGAGGAAGTCCATGCCCGATTGAAGAGTGGGCAGGATTTCGTCCAGGTAGAGGCTGCGCTCGTCTGCTTCCGCGTCGGCCCAGTCCTGCCCGGACCTGATCAGTGCGATGTTGTCGTGTCCCTGCACTACTACGCGTCCACCTACGGCGGGGTCACCGGCGACGACCCGCAGTTCGCCCGAGGCCTGCATCCAGTCGGTTTGGGAGATCGGAAACCGCTCGCGCATCGAACCCCAGTAGCCGTGCTCGTTGATTTCGCCGCTGACACCGTCCATGACAGCTCCCACCCCGGGGAGGTCGTCTTGGAACGCGTAGAGCGTTTCGAATTGTTCGGCTCTCGGTGCCACGATCTCGCGGAAGAACCCCAATCCGTCCGACAGGCGGTCTTCGGACTCCCACCAGGAGGACACTGGAGGTGATGTGCTCCAACGATGTTGGGAAGAAACATCTTTCCAGTAACCGACCACGATCAGGTTCTCGTAGCCCTGGTTGTCGATGTGATGGGTGAGATCGTGGTGTGCCGGTCCGTCCGGCAAGTCGAAGCCGGCGACGATATCCCGCATCGCCCGCAGTGCTGCCGGGCGCTGATCCTCGCCGCGGAACTGCACGCCGAGATAGCCCATCACGACCTGGTGCAATGTGTCGTCTGCGCGCCCGACCCACATGGGAAACGGTGGCGTATAGGTATCCGGGACCCGCCTGGTCAGAGTGCGCGGGCATTGAAGGTGTTCGCCGATTGCAGATTCCATGAGTGCTCCCTGTGATGTAGGTGGTCGAATCGGGTGCCTGGCACTTGGCAACGCCGTGCCGAAAATCTACGCCCGCTCAGCCGAGCAAACTTGGCCGTCAGCGCCCGATGCTTGGCCTACCGTGCCAAGAACTGTGGATACGCTTCGGCGACAGAAAATTTTGAACACCATGTTCAATGGGTAAGTGTCCGAAGATGTTACAGATCAGCGGGTAGTACTTGTGGGGGCCGCTGCTTGCGACCGGTACCGCCGCGGGCTGATCCCGAATTCCGCCTTGAAGGCTCGACTGAAGGCGGCCAGGTCGGTGAATCCCCAGCGGTGAGAAATCTGGGTCAGCGACCGCTCTACTCCGTGTCGTTGCACGATCTCACGACGGCAACCGTCGAGTCGACGGCTGCGAATCGACCGTGACACCGTCGTGCCGTGTTCGGCGAAGGCTCGGTGCAACTGCCGAATGGAGACTTTGACCGATCCCGCGATGTCCACCGGAGACAGGGCCGGGTCTGCGATGCGGGCGTCTATGACCGACAGGGCGGATTCGTAGAGGCTGGTTCGCCGCGAGGTGATCGGTCGCGCAGTTGTGTGAAGAACGGACTTGACCAGGTTGCCGATCTCGTTGACGACTTCCTCTTCGTCTCCGCTTGCGTCGGACGTCATGCGGACGGAGGCAAGATCGTGAAGAAAGCGACCGAGCAGGCCACTCAGGCCCGCGTGTCCGTCGAAGGCGATGGCGGTCAGGCTCGTGACCTCCGCGTCGCTGAGCGACAGGTACGACCGTGGCCAGGTGAACACCTCGAGTCCCCAGATGCCGTCGTGTGCGTGTCCCTCGATCTGCCAATCGAAGGGGCGCGTGGTGTCGTACAGGACGTAGTCGCCACGTCGCAGGACGCATTCGCGGTCGTCTTGGCGCACTACCGCGCTACCGCGGCGGATCATCCCGATCTGCAGATAGTCCGCGCCGTCGCTTTTGATGAGGCTGTTGCTACGGACTATTCGTTGTTCCATCGATTGAACTGCGGATACCCGAACGTGTGCGAGTTGGGCCGAGTGGACGGCCCCGCTGAATCGATCGCCGTCTCCGATATCGGATACGTCGAGCGCGACAAAATGCTCGCGCAACAAATCTGCCCAGTCGCCCGTGAGAGTCGTGCGTGTGGGCAGGGAGAAGCCGGATCGCGCGAGCATTGCAGGGCGCCTCCTCGCAGAAAAGCCGAAGTTCTCGGGTGCTCGATGTTCAGAGAGTAATCCCGCACATCAGACATGTCGATAGAAGTCGACATGTCATCGCGTCGGGAAGAAATTGTTTGCCATACAAACAACGCCGAGTTATTGTTTGTCGTACAAACAAGTAGGAGTTCGTGATGGCCACCGAGGCAGTTCCCGCAGCGCGCGCGACGCGTGAGTCGGGCAATCAGACGCGCATGGCGCTGTTCAACGCCGCAACCGAGCTGTTCCTCGAGCACGGCGACAGCGTCTCCATCGCGCAGATCTGCACGGCCGCCGGCGCCCATCCCAACCAGGTGACCTACTACTACGGCTCAAAAGAGAAGCTCTTCGTCGAGGTGGCGTGCGCGGCCGTTCTGCGCGCAGGCAAGCGTGCCGAGGTCGATGCCGCCGACGCCGACACCGTGGGCGACTACACCAAGAAGCTGGTCGGATCACTCCTCGGCTCGGGCGCTCCCAGTGTCGAACTGTTCGTGGAAGCGATGATGATGACGGGTCGTCGTGGTGAACTCCGCGATCTGATCTCCGAGACGCTTCGCACTCTGCATTCCTCGGGCGAAACCGCCCTCCTCCGTACCTTGATCCGCACCGGCTGGCAGCTGCGCGCGGGCATCGACGTCGAGTCCAAGGCCTTCTGGTCTGCGATCTTCGGGCTCGTCATCCAGAAGACTGCCACCGGCGAGAGCTTCGGCTACTCCCTCGAGGAGGCGGTTGCCGTCATCTTCGCCACCCTCCAGATACCCGACGCCGTACTCAACAGCTCGATGGAATGAACTCTCTTCGAGCGTGATTCTCCGACAAGGACTTCGATGAATATCGTTCGCGTATTCGACAGCAACGTCACCAAGACCCCGGACAAACCCTTCCTGATATTCGACGGTCACGATCACACGTACTCCCAGGTTCAGGACGGAAGTCGACGCGCCGCAGGCTATTTGCAGTCGCTGGGCGTGCAGCCGGGCGACCGCGTCGCGCTGATGTGTTACAACACTCCGGGATTCGTGTACGCGATGCTCGGTGCCTGGCGCTTGGGCGCCGTCGTGGTCCCCATCAACCACAAGATGCAGACTCCGGAAGTTGCCTACGTGCTGGGACACGCGAAGGTGTCGGTGTGCGTCTTCGACGGTGAGTTGGCGCCGGTTGTCGGTCGACTGGAGACAACGGCCAAGCTGATCAGCACGGACTCTGTCGCAGACGGTTTCGACTTCTTCGACGACGCCATCACCCGCCAGGACGGCGTTGACGGTATCGACATCGACGAGAACGATCCGGCCGAAATCCTCTACACCTCGGGGACTACCGGCTCGCCCAAGGGCTGCGTCCACAGCCACCGCAACGTCGTCGGTGTTGCCGTCACCGCGGCCCTCGCCGTGTCGACGACTCGGGACGAGCGACTGCTCATGGCCGTCCCGATCTGGCACGCTTCCCCGCTCAACAACTGGTTCATGTCCACGCTCTACATGGGCGGAACCGTCGTGCTGCTGCGCGAGTACCATCCCGTCAAATTTCTGGAAACAGTTCAGGAACAACGCATTACCCTCTGCTTCGGCCCGCCGGTCATCTATACCACCGCACTCAACCTCGTGCCGAACTTTGCCGACTACAACCTCGGAAGCGTTCGTGCGTGGTTGTACGGCGGGGGACCGATCGGCGCGGATGTCGCTCGGCGACTGGTGGAGTCGTACGGCACCACCGAATTCCGGCAGGTCTACGGCATGACCGAGACCGGGCCAGTGGGCACCGTGCTGTACCCCGAAGAGCAGTTGAGCAAGGCGGGCTCGATCGGCCGCGTCGCGCTGGCCGGCGTCGACCTGCGCCTGGTTGCCGATGACGGCACCGACGCGGAGCCCGATCAGATCGGTGAGATCTGGCTGCGCGCCGACACCGTCATGCAGGGGTACCTCGACGACCCCGCTGCCACGAAGGCTGCATTTGCCGACGGCGGTTGGTATCGCACCGGCGATCTGGCGCGCAAGGATGCGGACGGCTACCTCTTCATCGTCGACCGCGCGAAGGACATGATCATCACGGGCGGTGAGAACGTCTACTCCAAGGAGGTCGAGGACGTGATCTCCGGCCACCCGGACGTCGTCGACGTCGCCGTTGTCGGAAAACCCAACGAAGAATGGGGCGAGACCGTCGTCGCGCACGTCGTCTGGCGTGAACCGGATGTCATCAGCGCCGACGACATCAAGGACTACCTCTCGGACAAGTTGGCGCGCTACAAGATTCCGCGTGAAGTGGTGTTCGCGACGATTCTTCCGCGTACACCGACCGGCAAGATCCAGAAGCACCTCATCCGCGCAGCGAGCTGAAAGGCCTGTCATGACTGATATTTCCGAGAAGACCGTCACCCACCCGGCTCCGCATCGCACCCATGCAGTGCTCAACCAGTCGGTACCGCGCACGGACGTCAACGAGTTCCTGCTCGATACGGTCCTGGCCGAAGGCGTCGCGCGTCACGACGCCGATTGGGCCACCAGTGAACTCACCGATATCGGTGAACTGGTCGGCAGTGCCGGGTTCCAGCACGACGCCGAGCTGGCCAACACGGTGATCCCCGAATTGAAGACCTTCGATCGCTGGGGAAACCGCATCGACGAGGTCGAATACCATCCGTCGTATCACCGGATCATCTCTGCCGCCGTTGCGCACGGTGCTCACACCTCTGCCTGGGCTGACCCCAAGCCGGGTGCCAACGTGGCTCGGGCCGCGGCATTCATGCTGTTCTCCCAGGTCGAACCGGGCCACGCGTGCCCAATCTCCATGACGCACGCTGTGATCCCCTCGCTCGAGCTGCAACCCGATGTAGCCGCCATCTGGACCCCGCGTGCCCTTTCTCGGAGTTACACCCCCGAGTTGGATGCTCCCGGAAAGGCATCCGCGATCTTCGGAATGTCGATGACGGAAAAGCAGGGTGGCTCCGACGTGCGAGCCAACACGACCATCGCCAAGCCGGCCGGACGTGGCGGCCCGGGTGCGGACTACCTCCTCACCGGACACAAGTGGTTCTGCTCCGCGCCGATGTCCGACGCCTTCCTGGTTCTCGCTCAGGCCGAAGGTGCTGCCGGCGAGGGACTTTCCTGCTTCCTTCTCCCCCGCATCCTGCCCGACGGCACACGCAACGTCTTCCGTATCCAGCGTCTGAAGAACAAGCTGGGCAACAAGTCCAACGCGTCGTCCGAGATCGAACTCGACGGCACCGTCGGCACCATGATCGGCGAACCGGGTCGTGGCGTGCGGACCATCATCGAAATGGTGTCCCAGACGCGACTCGACTGCATCCTCGGCAGCACGGCAGGTATGCGTCAGTCGGTGGCCGAAGCGGTGTGGCATGCACGGCACCGCAGCGCTTTCGGTGCCGTCCTGGCAGATCAGCCGGCGATGACCTCGGTGCTTGCCGATCTGGCTCTCGAATCCGAAGCCGCGACCATCACCGCACTGCGATTGGCCCGTGCGCAGGACGAGGACGCGAATGAGCAGGAAAAGGCGTTCCGCCGACTCGCGACGGCTGTTGCGAAGTACTGGATCTGCAAGCGCGGCCCGCACCACTCCTACGAAGCCCTCGAGTGCCTGGGCGGCAACGGTTACACCGAGGACTTCCCGCTTGCCCGTCGCTACCGTGAGCAGCCCGTCATGGCCGTGTGGGAGGGGTCGGGCAACGTCATCGCGCTCGACGTCCTGCGCGCGATGACCCGTGAACCCGACTCCGTTGCCGCCTTCGACCACGAGATCAACCTCGCCCGCGGCAACAACCCGGTCCTCGATCAGCACCTCGATCGGGTACGACGCCAACTCGGTGAGCTCGCCACGATGGCACCTGCCGACGCTCAACTCCGCGCTCGGACCGTCGTCGAGGCTATGGCGTTGGCACTGCAGGCTTCGCTCATGGTGCGCCACTCCCCGGCCGCCTCGTCCGATGCGTTCATTGCCGCTCGCCTCGGCGCCGACCGTGGTCACGAGTACGGAACTCTGCCTGTGGGAACAGATTTCGCCGGAGTTCTCGCGAGAGCCTAAGGCTGCTCCCTCAGTACCCTGGTGACGGTGTGTACTGCCGGCGTCGGATTGTTGGGTCGCCATGCCATCGCGATTTTCAGCGTGGGCGTGGCCCCGGCGATCGGCAGGTACACGACCCCGTCCATGGACAGATGCGCCGTCGACTCCACGACGACGGCAATCCCGACCCCCGCTCCGACCATGGCCAACAGGCTGTACGGATCGGGGGCTTCGTGCGCGACGGTGGGCGTGAAACCTGCTGTGGCGCACACGGACAACGTCGCATCGCGCACCACCGAGCCGTGCTCGGCGGGATACATCACGAATCGCTCGGTTGCCAGGTCTTCCGGTGACACCGAGTCATGCGCACCGAGGTGATGCCTGGCAGGAACCGCGACCATCAAGGTTTCCTCCCGCACAGTGTGAGTCTCGAATCCGCGCGGAATGGGCAGGCCGACTATGCCCATGTCCAGTGCTCCGCGTCGGAGAGCGTCGAGCACCTCACCCGAGTACATCTGCGGCCGTAGTTCCAGTTCGATTCCCGGATGGGAGTCGGCCAAGGACCGTGTGAGGGCCGACAGGACGGTGTAGCCGCCTGTTCCGCCGAAACCCACTGTGACACGGCCCGTCTCGCCAGTCGACGCGGCCGATGCGATTTCTCGTACCACGGCGATCTGCGCTTCGATGATCCGTGCGGGCGTGACCAAGGCTTCGCCGGCGGCGGTCAGTTGCACTGATCTGGTGGTCCGGACGAACAGGTCGGTGCCCAGTTCACGCTCGAGCGCCCGAATGGTCTGGCTGAGCGGGGACTGCCCGATGTGGAGTCGCTCGGCGGCCCGGCCGAAATGAAGTTCGTCGGCGACTGCGAGAAACGCGCGCAGTTGACGCAGTTCCACGTCGCTCCTCCCGGGTTTCATTATGTGGGTCTCCCACATAAATAAGTCGAACTAAGTCTTGGACTCTACATGGATTTCGGACGATAGTGATTCACGCCTCACATTGCATCCCTTGGTGATGCCCGACGCGAGAATCAGGGAGAACCGTGGATCAACACCCAGGTCAAGACACCAATCCGCCTGAATACAACACCAAACAGGCACGCAAGGCCGGAATCACGGCGTTTGTCGGAACGACCATCGAATGGTTCGACTTCTACATCTACGGAACCGCATCCGCCTTGGTGCTCGGCCCGCTGTTCTTCCCGGATGCGTCGCCGGCGGTGGGGACACTCGCAGCCTTCGCGACTTTTGCCGTGGGATTCGTGGCTCGTCCGGTCGGCGGAGTGGTGTTCGGTCATTTCGGAGACAAGTTCGGTCGCAAGAACGCCGTGATCATCACCCTCGCGCTCATGGGCTTGGGAACTGTCGGTGTCGGCCTCCTCCCTACGTACTCCCAGATCGGGATCTGGGCGCCGATACTGCTTGTGGCACTGCGTGTTCTCCAGGGCATCGCCATGGGCGGCGAATGGGGTGGCGCCGTATTGATCGCCACCGAGTTCGCTCCCCCGAAGAAAAAGGTGCTCTACGGTGCGTTTGCGCAGCAGGGTTCACCGGTCGGCAACCTGCTCGCGACGCTGGCCTTCCTCGGCCTGACGTTGATGTCGGATTCCGTGTTCGAGTCGTGGGGTTGGCGTCTGCCGTTCCTCGGATCCGCAGCTTTGGTGATCGTCGCTCTCTACATCCGTCTGCACATCTCCGAGACACCCGAGATGAAGAAGGCTGTTGCGGCACAGGAGCGTACACGGATGCCGCTGGTCGAAGTGTTGCGGTCGCATCCCGTCGAACTTGCCCTCGGCGTCGGCGCTGTGGTTGCCGGTGTTGCCATCACGTACGTCAAGACAACCTTTGCGCTCTCTTGGGCGACAACGGATCTCGGCTTCGAGCGTAGTGACTTCCTCCTCGTGATCACCGTGGCACTGGTAGCCCAGGCGCTCGTACAGCCTTTCGGCGCTGTGCTGGCCACGCGGATCGATCCGTCGAAAGCGGTCCGTTGGATGCTGCTTCCGGAGATCGTGCTCCTACCACTGATGTTCGTGCTGGTTCAGACGGGCTCCGTGCCCTTGGCGATTCTGGGTATGGTCCTCGCGACGGCGCCTCACGCAATGTATTACGCCGCGTTGGCCGGCATCCTGGCGCAGGTGTTCCCCACCACTGTTCGGTATACCGGCATCTCTCTGTCGTACCAATTGTCGACCGCCATTTTTGCCGGAACGGCCCCGATGGTCAGCCAGTATCTGCTGACGCGAACCAACTCGATCTGGCCGGTCGTAGCTCTAGGGCTCGTGTATGTCGTTCTCTCCCTTGTCTGTATGACTGCATTGTTGCGCAGGAGTGCGCTGCACGGGCAAGGGCTGGAGTCGACGAGCTCCTCGAACATGACCGATGCTTCCACCCTGAAAGGCGTTGACCACTGATGAACTTTGCACACACCGACCCCGCTCTGACAGCGGTAGTGGACAGATGGACCGCCGGGGCGGACCGAGAGACGTTGAACGGATTGCTCGACCGACTGGGCCGAGATGCAGCCGGCCGTTTGTCCGAGCTTGCCGACATCGCAGACAAGAACCCGCCGGTGCTGCAGCAATTCGAGAAGGCCGGTGACCGCGTCGACCGGATTTCCTATCACCCGGCCTACCTGGAACTGTGCCGGGCGGCGTACAACGAGTACGGCCTGTCCGCCATGTCGCACCGAAAAGGGTTGCACGGATGGGACTCCGTGCATCCGCCACTCGCGAAGTACCTCGCGTCGTACATCTTCGTGCAGGCAGAGTTCGGGCTGGCCTGCCCGGTGTCGATGACAGATGCTGCTGCGCGGACCCTGCGTATGTTCGGTGATCCGGCCGTGTTCTCGCCCTGGATCGACGCGTTGACGTCGACGGACCCCGAGCAGGCGAAGACGGGTGCGATGTTCATGACCGAGATTCAGGCAGGCACCGACATCGCCTGCACCGAAACACGCGCCGAGCGCGACGGTGACGGATGGGTTCTGACGGGCAAGAAGTGGTTCGCCTCCAACCCGGATGCCGATGTGATCATCACCCTCGCGAGATTCCCGGGCGGACAGGATGGTTCGACGCGTGGAGTCGGAATGTTCATGGTGCCCAAGACCTTGGGATCCGGCGAGCGCAACAACCTCACGATCGATCGTCTCAAGGACAAGCTGGGTACGCGTTCCATGCCGAGCGGCGAGGTGACGCTGAACCGCGCGCACGCACTCCAGGTCGGCGAACTCGATCGAGGATTCCGCCAGATGGCGGAGATGGTCAACACGTCTCGCCTGTCCAATGCGATGCGTTCGAGCGCTCTCATGCGCCGAGCAGTCCGCGAAGCCGTCGAACATTCGAAGAGTCGAGTCGTGTTCGGTAAGAAGCTCTTCGACCAGCCGCTGATGCGGGCGACGCTTCTTCCCCTTGCACTCGATGCCGAGGCTTCGCTGGCCCTGGTCGCGTACAGCGCACAGTGTCTTCAGGCAGCAGACGGCGGCGACGAACAGGCGCGCGCACTGATCAGGGTGCTGACACCGATCGCCAAACACTTTGTCTGCAAACGCGCGCGGGTGGTCACCGGCGAGGCCATGGAGGTGCGCGGAGGAAACGGCTACATCGAGGAATGGGCCAACGCGCGACTAGTGCGGGATGCCCACTTGGGCTCGATCTGGGAGGGCTCGAGCAATGTCATTGCGCTGGACGTACTTCGGTGCCTACGCAAGTTCAACTCGCACCGCACGGTCGCGGAAGCGATGACGGACATCTTGTCCACCGTCGGACCGGATTGCGAAGCCGGGGCCGGAGTTCTGTTGCGGCGCTGGGAGGAACTGGTAGAGGAAGGAGATCGTCTGATCTCCGGATCTGACGATGCCGCGCAGGCTGCGAGTGCAAGGTACTCCGACGAGTTGGCTCGTACCGTCATGGCGACCCTGCTCTTCGACCTTGCGGATCACGGCATCCGACACGGTAATGGGTACCGGTCACTGCTGGTGGCGAATTCCTACCTGGCCGGTCTTGTGGGGAAGGTGCCGTCGGCTGCACTCGGCAATCTCGACGTGATCACCGACGGCGGTGACGTCGAGCTGGATGATGCACGTGACGTCGTAGCCGAGTTCCTCTCCGTAGCAGGGGTTCACCAGTGAATTCTCCAACAGGCCCCACACCCTTGGCTGGTGTCCGCGTGCTCGATCTGTCGAAGATCCTTGCCGGGCCGTACGCAACCATGTCGCTTGCCGATCTCGGAGCCGACGTCACCAAGATCGAACACCCTGAAGGCGGCGACCCCACGCGTTCGTGGGGGCCTCCCTTCGTCGGCGTAGATGCCGCCTACTACCTCGCGATCAACCGCGGCAAGAAGTCGGTCACGATCGACCTCAAGTCCACCGAAGGACAGGAGATCATCCACCGCATGCTCGAAGAGACCGATGTGGTCGTGGAGAACTTCAAGCCGGGCAGCGGATTACAGAAGATCTTCGACTACCAGGCACTGTCCGAGCGATACCCGCATCTGATCACCCTGCACATCTCTGCCTTCGGTGAAGAAGGACCGCTGCGCGACGAACCGGGGTACGACATGATCGCGCAGGCCGCGGGTGGGCTCATGTCGCTCACCGGTGAACCGGGTGGTGCTCCGATGAAATCCGGGTTTGCGTTGGGAGACTTGGGCGCAGCGCTGTTCGGACTGGTCGGTGTCCTGGCTGCATTGGTCGAGCGAGGCCGGACCGGGCGCGGACAGTACGTGACCACGTCGCTGTACGAGTGCCAACTCGCGATGCACGTGAACTGGGCGACCAGTTACTTCGCCACCGGTGAGCGCCCGACTGCGTTGGGCTCCGGTCATCCGAATCTTGCTCCGTATCAAGCATTTCCTGCCAGCGACGGGTACTTCGTCGTCGCTGTCGGCAACGACGCGATGTGGGCGTCGCTGGCCGAGGCCATCGGAAGGAGTGAACTGGTCACCGATCCGCGTTTTGCCCACAACCGCGACAGGGTGGAGAACCGCGAGAGTCTGGAACGAGAACTCGCCAGCGCCTTCGCATCGGAGACCGTCGAACACTGGTGCGCTCTTCTCGCCGAACGCGCCGTACCGGTCTCACCGATCCGGCATCTCGACGAGATCTACTCCGATCCCCACACCGCCGCGCTCGGCATGGTCGGAACCGTCGACCATCCGACGCTCGGACCGTTGAAGCAAGTGGCCTTTCCGGTCAACTTCTCCGGCCAGAGGCCACGTCTGACGTCGGCGCCGCCCGTTCTCGGCGCCGACAACGACGAAGTCCTTGGTACCGCTCAGGCCAGCCCGCTCAACGCAGGCGGCGTGTTGTCGTCGCGCCAACCGATGGCCTCGGCAAGCGTCGTGAGGTCGTAGTCCGGTCCGCTGACGCCGACGGTGAAGAGTGAGACACCGTCGGCGACCAGGTCGGCTGCATTTTCGAGCCCAGGCCACGGAACCGAGTGCTCTACTTCCAGCGGGTTCCGGCCCACGTCGGCGCAGTGGTCGGAGAGGATGTCTGACTTGCGCAGGTGTGTCTCACGGTCGCCGAAGCTGTGCCAGACGTCGGCGTACTCGGCGACCAAGCGCAGGGTCTTCTTCTCGCCGCCACCGCCGATGAGGACCGGGATGTTGCGCGTCGGCGGCGGGTTGCCCTTCGCCAGGCGGCCCGTGATGCGGGGGAGGTATTCGCCAAGCAGTTTCAGCCGTGAACCGGGAGTGCCGAAGTCGTATCCGAACTGGTCGTAGTCCTTCTCGAACCAGCCGGCACCGATACCGAGGATCAGGCGCCCACCGCTGATGTGGTCGACGGTTCGCGCCATGTCGGCCAGCAGATCCGGATTGCGGTAGCCACCACCGGTGACCAGGGCGCCGATCTCGACGCGTTCGGTCTGCTCCGCCCAGGCGCCGAGCATGGTCCAGCATTCGAAGTGTGCGCCGTCGGGATCGCCGGTCAACGGGTAGAAGTGGTCCCAGTTGAAGACGATGTCCACCCCGGCGTCCTCGGACCGCAAGACGGCGTCGCGTATCAACCCGTAATCGGGTGCGTGCTGGGGTTGGAGTTGAACACCGATGCGTACCGGACGAGTCATGCCACGCTCCTGACGAGAGGAATGGTTGTCTTCTCCCATCATGGCCGGGTGTGCGCGGTACCGCTACCGCCGCCGTCGGTGACGGGTTTGCCCGATCTTGTGCCCACCCCTTTTCGAGCGAACGGTACTTTCGGAGCCTTAGATCGACTGAACGTGCCGTTCGCTCAAACAGGGGGGCAGGCAACAGGGGGGCGGGTAAAAACAGGGGTGGTCTGCCCACAGCAGACAAGCGGGGCCGCGGCACTGCCGCGCCGGTAGGAATGGATTCATGACTACTGAAGCGCCCACCGATACCGGCTACCGTGACCTGTTGACAGACAGGCTCTTCCGACAGCGAACCATTCTGCTCACCGGCGAGGTCAACGACGCCATGGCCGAACGTGTGTGTTCGGAACTGGTGCTCCTCGCCACCACCGACCCCAAGCGCGACGTCGTGCTCTACATCAATTCACCTGGCGGATCGGTGTTTGCCGGCCTGGCCATCTACGACACGATGAAGCTCATCCCCAATGACGTCGTGACGGTCGCGATGGGCTTCGCGGCCAGCATGGGCCAGGTGCTCCTCTGCTCCGGCACCCACGGCAAGCGAATCAGCCTGGCGCACAGCCGCATCATGATGCACCAACCTTCGGCAGGTATCGGTGGCACTGCGGTGGACATTGCGATCCAGGCCGAGAGCCTCGAGCTGATGAAGCGTCAATCGCAGGAAATCCTCGCCGTCGAAACGGGCCGGACCGTCGAAGAGATCGAGACCGACAGCGATCGGGATCGCTGGTTCACCGCCGAGCAGGCGCGCGAGTACGGAATCGTCGACCGCGTCGTTACGTCCTTCGCCGAGATCGCACCGCAAGCCACCTTCCCCAAGATCGGATTGTGACGTCATGTCCCAGTACACGATTCCCAGTGTCATCGAGCGAACACCAACGGGTGAGCGATCTTTCGACATCTTCAGCAGGCTGCTCAACGAGCGCATCGTCTTTCTCGGCACAGAGATCGACGACGGCGTCGCCAACGTCGTGATGGCTCAGATGCTGCATCTGCAAGCCGACAACCCGGATCGCGAAATCGGTTTGTACATCAACTCTCCCGGCGGTTCCACCACGGCGATGCTCGCGATCTACGACACCATGCAGTTCTTGAAACCGACGATTTCGACGTACTGCATGGGTCAAGCGGCTTCGGCTGCTGCAGTGCTTCTGGCCGCCGGCACTCCAGGCCATCGGCATGTTCTTGCCCATTCGCGGGTGCTGCTGCACCAACCGTCGACGCAAGGTAGCGGCACCATCTCGGACCTCGCGCTTCAAGCAGCCGAGATCCTGCGAATCCGGGAGCAGACCGAGGCGATTCTGAGTAAGCACACCGGTCAGAGCGTCGAGCGGCTCCGTAAGGACACCGATCGCGACAGGATCTTCACTGCCGACGACGCTATTTCCTACGGACTGGCCGACACCCTCATCGAAGGGAACTGACTAGGCCGCCATCAGGACGGGACCCGAGATCGGTGCGGGAGAGTGCCCGAAGGTGAGGGAGTTGAGTGCAACGATCCGGTTGCCCGCTCGGAACAGTAGATGCTCGAGCGGCATCCCGAGCGCTTCGCAGATGGCGCGCAGAATTTCCGACGACGGTTCCTTCTTGCCCCGTTCGATCTCGGAGAGGTATTGCTTCGACATCCCGACCTTTGCGGCTACGTCGTCGAGAGTTCGGTCCTGATCGCGTCGAACCTCCCGCAGCACTCGTCCGTAGGCTTCACGAATCAGTGGGGGTTTGCGCACGGCAACAGCCGGATCGGGGAGTTCCGACTCACCCTTGACCAGGACCAGTCTGCGCGGCGCATCCATAGGCCGAGTATTCCAGCCGACCGGTACGGACACCACCGGGTTCGCCGAGGGCTGACATCTAGTCCGTTCGAACACCACCGGCAAGGAACATCGCTCGAAGAACGAAGGCCGCCTCGGGCCCGATGATCTCGCCGACAAGGCTCGTG
This sequence comes from Rhodococcus sp. KB6, assembly GCF_001445685.1. NCBI lineage: Bacteria > Bacillati > Actinomycetota > Actinomycetes > Mycobacteriales > Nocardiaceae > Rhodococcus > Rhodococcus sp. KB6. The sequence continues at coordinate 34,255 of NZ_LNAK01000156.1, forward strand.
TAGCGGTCGACGAACTCGGGCCCGTGGGAAGCCTCGTCGGAGGCGGGGTCGCCGAGGTGGTGCGCAAGTTCGTGCAAGACAACGAATTCGCGTAGCGCCCACCGGCCGTCACGGTCGTCCGGGACGGCGATGACGTCGTTCGAGTAGTGAGCGGCGGCATTGCCGCCGCGGGAGCGTACGGACACTGGAATGGTTGCGCGAGTCCAGGTCTCCCGTACCCAATTCAGCCCGAGTAGCTGATCGCAGTACGCCTGGACCGACTCCACGGAACCGAATTTGCGCTCGACCGGCAAGGTGATGGTGGAACCCATGACCTCGACGCTCCGAAGTCCACGCTCGTCGGCGCGATCGAACATGGTGCGCACCAACGTCTCTGCCTCGTAGACGGCGCTCCGCTGCGTATCCCTCACGAGTCGAGCTGCCCGCGTACCCCGCCGATCTCCGGAAGGTTCCCCAGACGTGCGGAGCGCGCCGCCCGATCACCCGCTCGTCGAGCATGTGAGGAATGCCCGGCGCTTGCGCGGCCGCCGCCCCGCCACGTCCCACGCGCTTTGGAGTTGGACGAGTAGTAGTCCTTCAGCTCGATTTCCTTGTTACGCAGCACGAGTGCGGTTTCGGAAGACGACGTGGCAGATTCTGCGATCGCGGTCTTCTCCGTCTCCTGCTTCGTCTCGGCCAACCGCGCGCCGATGCGGGACGCGTACGCCATCTGGAAGTTCAGGCGCGCCGTCACTCCGGCCACCGGCTTGCGGACCTGCGTGCTGACGCGTCGTCGTCCACGAGTTTCGACGACGGTCCGCACGGACGTTTCGCCGCGGTACGCCCCGGAACGCACGTACGCGTCGGAGTCACGCACCATCTGGAAGAGCAGGCTCGAATACAGGGCCTCGCACACGTCGATGTCGCCGGCGAACCCGTAGGCGTAGATGACGGCCGACGTCTGCGCGATGTCGCATTGCACGTCGTTGGCAGCGGCGATGGCGATGAACAACTGGGCGTACGTTCGCAGCCCGCGCTTGCCCGGTTCGCCGATGGTGATGAGCCGTTGAGTGGGCGTCGCACGCTTTTCCGAAGACGCGGTGTGCGCACGCGCGACCGCCAGGTCGATCGCGGAACTGGTGGCCAACCGCTGAGCGGCAGCCATGAAGGCTTCACCTTCGTGTGGATTGTCGGTGGACTCCGCTTGGCGAAGCAGCGCACCGATGCGGGTCAGCATCTTCTCCGAACTCACCGTGAAAGACTACGCTCGCGCGCCGACACGGACGTTTATGCTGCTAGCGCACACGCTCACCCTCGACTTGGATCGTCCGGCACGTTCCTGCCGGTAGAAGGGATCAACCCCGTCATGGCTTCAGTGACTTTCGAGAGCACCACCTGCCTGTTCCCCGGATCGAACACTCCGGCAGTGGACAAGCTCGACCTCGAGATCGAGGACGGCGAGTTCCTCGTCCTCGTCGGACCCTCCGGCTGCGGAAAGTCGACCACCCTGCGCATGCTCGCCGGGCTCGAAGACGTCCACAGCGGACGGATCCTCATCGGCGACCGCGACGTCACCGGTCAGGAGCCGAAAGAGCGCGACATCGCGATGGTCTTCCAGAACTACGCGCTGTACCCGCACATGTCGGTGGCCGAGAACATGGGTTTTGCGCTCAAGCTCGCCGGAACCAACAAGACGGAGATCCGCGCCCGCGTCGAAGAGGTCGCGAAGATGCTCGATCTCGAGCCGTACCTCGATCGCAAGCCCAAAGCGCTGTCCGGTGGACAGCGTCAGCGAGTGGCGATGGGCCGCGCCATCGTCCGCCAGCCGCAGGTCTTCCTGATGGACGAGCCGCTCTCGAACCTCGACGCGAAACTCCGTGTGCAGACACGTACGCAGATCGCTCAGCTGCAACGACGCCTCGCGACGACGATGGTTTACGTGACCCACGACCAGGTCGAGGCCATGACGATGGGCGACCGCGTCGCCGTCCTCGAAAAGGGAATCCTGCAGCAGTGCGCCTCGCCGCGCGAGCTCTACAACAAGCCGAAGAACGTCTTCGTCGCCGGCTTCATGGGTTCACCCGCGATGAACCTGTTCACCCTCCCCGTCGTCGACGGCGGCGTCGCATTCGGTGACGGGATCGTTCCGGTTCCGCGCGAGACGATGAACGGTGTCGTCGAAACCGAGGTTGTTCTGGGTATTCGCCCCGAGCACCTCGAGATCGCCGCCGAAGGCCTGCCGATGGAGGTCGACGTCGTCGAGGAACTCGGTTCCGACGCCTACGTCTACGGCCGGACCACGATCGGCGGACGGTTGCAGCAGATCGTCTCGCGTGGTGACTGGCGCAATCCGCCGCAGAAGGGCGAGCGAGTCAACCTGCGCGTGGACCCCGAGAAGGTGCACATTTTTGCCACCACCGACGGGCGTCGCCTGGGTTAGGTGGACCTGTCAAACGACACATGACCGATTCAGGTTCGGCGTAATACCCACAAGTAGGGGTGTCTCGTGCCACAGTAGGGGCCGATGCCGGGAGCCGGCACCCATGGCGCATGCCGTGAGCCGGCTCTCGGTGACCGTCTATTTGTCATACACATACGGGGAGCGAATCCATGGTTCTGAACTCGAAGGCGATGCGCCGCGCTGCAATTGCAGCCACGGCAGCGTCCATGCTGGTACTGGCAGGCTGTTCGTCCGATTCGGACAAGGACAGCGGAACCAGCACCACGGCCGCATCCGGGGGATCGTCCTCGAGCGAAGGCCGCGGACCCATCACGATCGTCGAGGGGCAGGATGCCCTGAACGAGGCGCTCGAAAACATCATCTCCGACTGGAATGCCGAGCATCCGGACGAGAAGGTCACGCTCAAGCCGCTGGCGAAGGAAGCCAACGCGCAGGTCGACGACATCACCCAGCGCATGCAGGCCAAGAGCGACGAGTACGACCTCATCGGCGTCGACGTCGTCAACACCGCCCAGTTCGCCGCAAACGGTTGGCTGCTGCCGCTCGAGGGTGACCTCGCGATCGACGAGTCCGGCCTCCTGCCGTCGACCGTCGCTTCGGGCACCTACAACGGCAAGCTCTACGCAGCGCCGAAGAACACCAACGCCGCATTCCTGTACTACCGCAAGGACCTCGTCGAGAAGGCCCCCACCACGTGGGCCGAGCTCAAGGAAAACTGCCCGAAGGCTGTCGAAGCCGGCATCTCCTGCTACATCGGTCAGTTCAAGAACTACGAGGGCCTGACGGTCAACACCACCGAGATCACCAACGCCTTCGACGGCCCGTGGGTCGGCCCGGACGGACTCACCCCGGCCATCGACGACAAGACGAAGGCAGGCGTTCAGTCGATCGTCGACAACTTCGCCGACAACACGATCCCGCAGGAAGCGCTGACCTACTCCGAGGGCGAGTCGCAGACCGCGTTCGGCGACGGCAAGGCACTCTTCATGCGCACGTGGTCCGGCTTCTCGGTCGACGGTGAGAAGACCTCGGTTGCCGGCAAGTACGGCTACACCGTTCTTCCGGGTGTCGACGGACCGGGCGCTTCGACCGTCGGCGGCTACAACGTCGGCATCAGCGCGTACTCGGACGCACCCGCCACGGCTCGTGACTTCCTCGAGTTCATGCAGACCAAGAAGTCGCAGACGTACTTCACCGAGGTCGGCGGCGCACCCGTCCTCTCGGCTGTCTACGACGATCCGGCAGTGCTCGCTCAGTTCCCGTACTTCGCGACCCTGAAGGAAGCACTCGCCACCGCTCAGCCGCGCCCCGTCACGCCGTACTACACGCAGGTGTCGAAGTCGATCTCCGACAACACCTACGCTGCTATTCGCGGCGAGAAGACCGTCGAGCAAGCCTTGGCGGACACCAAGGCCGGCATCGAAACCGCCGGTAACTGATCTACCAGGAGCAATAAGCAATGGCAGAACCGCAGGATCCTTCCGCGGCTGTGCCTACCAACCCCACGGTCGGGGCCGGTTCAACCGGTCCCGACCGTTCGGGCGTTGGTGGGAGACACCGTGCACCGGAACCGCTAGAAGAGCCGTCGGCATCCGAGGCAGCAGGGACATCTCTGACCAAGGTTCTGCCTGACCTTGCAGCTACTCCACCCCCGCCGACCTCGCCCCCGCCTGCGTCGGCCGACAAGCCGAAGAAGCGTCGACGAGTTCCGGTGTGGGCGTTCGTCGCACCGTCGCTGATCGTTCTCGCCGTCATCATTCTGTATCCGCTCGGACGAGCGATCTGGATGTCGATGCACAGCGACGGCAAGAAGCTCGATCCCGAGACCGGCATGTTCGTCACCGGTCAGTTCACGTGGTTCGACAACTACAAGAACTGGATCACCCAGTCCTGCAACACCGCCAACGGCTCGATTCCCTGCCCGCCCGGCACACTCGGATCGCAGTTCTGGCAGTCGATCGGAAATACGTTCGGCTTCACCGTCGTCACCGTCCTGCTCGAGACGGTGATCGGTCTGTCGATGGCGTTGATCATGGCCAAGACGTTCCGCGGACGCGGTTTGCTCCGCGCTTCCGTGCTGATTCCCTGGGCCATCCCCACCGCCGTCACCGCGAAGCTCTGGTTCTTCATCTTCGCCAACGACGGCATTGCCAACAAGATCCTCGGCACCAACATCCTGTGGACGGCGGACCCCTGGCCGGCGCGATTCGCGATCGTCGTCGCCGACGTCTGGAAGACCGCGCCGTTCATGGCGTTGCTGATCCTCGCGGGTCTTCAGATGATTCCCGCCGACGTCTACGAGGCCGCCAAGGTCGACGGTGCGACGGCGTGGCAGCGGTTCCGCATGATCACGCTTCCGCTGGTCAAGCCCGCACTCATGGTGGCGGTGCTCTTCCGCACGATGGACGCGCTGCGCATGTACGACCTGCCCGCGATCATGATGGGATCCAATCCCGCCACCTCCACCATCTCGGTTCTGGTGGTCGATCAGATGCGCGTCGGCGCCAATTCGGCGTCGGCACTGTCCACCATCACGTTCCTCATCATCTTCGCTGTGGCCTTCATCCTGGTCCGATTCCTCGGAGCAAATGCGGTCAGCACGCAGGAAAAGCAGCGGAAGGGGGAGCCGGTATGAACAAGGCACTACGCGGCAAGATCGGCACCTACATCGGCGTCGTACTGATCATCGTGTGGGGACTCGCTCCCTGCTATTGGATGATCGTGACGGCGCTGCGCGACCCGGCGGACACGTTCTCGACGTCGCTGTGGCCCACCAATCTCACGCTGTCCAACTTCACCGCGGCGCTCGATCCCGACGCGAAGGTGAACTTCACCCGTGCACTGATGAACAGCCTCATCATCGCGGGCGCGACCACGCTGATCGCCTTGGTCATCGGCGTGTTCACGGCGTACGCGCTCTCGCGTTTCGACTTCCGTGGCAAATACTTCGTCACCGGAATCATCCTCGGCGCGTCCATGTTTCCGGTTGTCGCCCTCGTGACTCCGTTGTTCCAGTTGTTCACCGACATCGGCTGGATCGGCAGCTACAAAGCGCTGATCATCCCGAACATCTCGTTCGTGCTGCCGCTGACGGTCTACACGCTGACGTCGTTCTTCTCCGAGCTTCCGTGGGAGCTCGAGGAGGCGGCGCGTATTGACGGCGCCACCCGTGGCCAGGCCTTCCGTCTGATCATGCTTCCGCTCGCCGCGCCGGCACTGTTCACCACCGCGATCCTCGCCTTCATCGCAACGGTCAACGAGTACCTGCTCTCGCTCCAACTCTCGAGTGACAAGACCGCACCCGTCACCGTGGCGATGGCCAAGTTCTCCGGAACGGACCCATTCGTCACGCCGTACACCTCGATCATGGCCGGCGGAACCCTCGTGATGGTCCCGCTGGTCATCATGGTTCTCATCTTCCAGCGACGCATCATCGCCGGTCTGACCGCAGGCGGCGTCAATTCGTGATGCGGGCTTCGGGCGCACGGTTTCGATGAGGCGGGCTTCGCGCGCCCAGCGCATGGAGCTGATTGCCGGCTTCATCTCGGTCTTCGCCCTCATGGCGTTGATCGGCGCTGTGGTCGCGATCGTCAAGGGAGACCCCGGCGTGATGCCGTCTTTGGTGCTGCTCGGTTGCGTCGTCGCTCTCGGGCTCGCGTTCCGCGGATATCGGAACGCGGTCCGAGCAGAACGTCGCGAGTAGCCAGCCCGGTAGGGTGACATTTCGGTATCGCAGTTGCCGGGAGTTATCTGATCGAGATATCACCCTGGTGGAATGGTGCCGGTAAGTCCGGATCCACGACCGGGAGTGTTGAGTGAGTCCATCGAACAGATCGAGTGCGACGGGTGGCGATCAGTCGTCGGCTCGATCGGGCAAGTCGGCTAATTCGCCCCGGTCGAACAAGTCGGCCAAGCCCGCGAAAAAGCAGCGCTCGAAGTGGCGGTTCGTCCGGCGGACCATCTACGTGCTCGTGCTCCTGATGGTCATCGTGCCCGCGTCGGTTTTTGCTGTCGCGTACAGCCGGACCGACGTCCCGCGCCCCTCTGACATGCAGACCAATCAGGTGTCCACCATCTACATGGCCGACGGCACGACCGTGCTCGGCAAGGTAGTGCCGGCGGAGGGAAACCGCACCGAGGTCGCGTTGTCGGCCATCCCGATTCACGTCCGCGATTCGGTGCTCTCGGCGGAGGATCGTAACTTCTACACCAACCCCGGATTCTCGATCTCCGGATTTGCTCGCGCTGCCCGCGACAACGTGATGGGCAAGGAAAGCGCCGGCGGTGGTTCGACGATCACTCAGCAATACGTGAAGAACGTCTTGGTCGGTGACAAGCGCAGTATCGACAGGAAGCTGCGTGAGCTCGTCATCTCCGCCAAGATGGCGCGCGAATGGTCCAAGGACGACATTCTTGCCGCGTATCTCAACACCATCTACTTCGGTCGCGGTGCGTACGGCATCGCCGCCGCGTCGAACGCGTACTTCGACAAGCCGGTCAGTGAGCTGAGTGTCGAGGAAGGCGCAGTTCTCGCGTCCGTCATCCAGAGCCCGTCGTTCCTGGACCCCGAGACCAATCTGTCCGCGCTGCAAGCGCGCTGGGACTACGTTCTCAACGGCATGGTGGAACTGGGCAGCCTGACCAAGACGGATCGCGACGCGATGCAGTTCCCGGTCGTCGCCCCCGCCAATCGGCCGACCGATCTGAACCAGGCGCCAGGACCCGAAGGCCACATCAAGACCCAGGTACTCAAGGAACTGGCCGAGGCCGGTATCAGCGATCAGACGCTGAACACCGCTGGTCTGCAGATCACGACGACCATCGACCCGGTTGCGCAGGAAGCTGCGCTGAACGCCGTCAGGCGGAATCTCGAGGGCGAGCCGGAAGACCTGCGGACCGCAGTAGTGTCCATCGACCCCAAGACCGGTGGCGTCGACGCCTATTACGGCGGTGACGACGGAGCCGGCTTCGACTACGCCCAGGCGCCGCTGCAGACCGGTTCAGCGTTCAAGGTCTTCGGTCTGGTCGCAGCATTGATGGAAGACATTCCGCTGTCCGCACGGTTCGACAGTTCACCGCTCACGATCAACGGCGTGACCATCGGAAACGTCGGCGGCGAATCCTGTGGTCGATGCACCATCGCCGAGGCACTCAAGCGTTCGCTGAACACCAGCTTCTACCGGTTGATGCTCTCGATGGAGAACGGTCCCCAGAAGATCGCCGACGCCGCCCACCTGGCCGGCATCCCCGAGCACATTCCCGGACTCGACTACCCGACGCTCACACAGGAGGGTGGTCCGCCGGAGAACGGTATCGTGCTCGGCCAGTATCAGTCTCGCGTTATCGACATGGCGTCCGCTTACGCGACGCTCGCCAATTCCGGTGTGTACCAGCAGCCGCACTTCATCCGGAAGGTCGTGACGGCCGAAGGTGAAGTCCTGCTCGATCGCCCGGTCTCTCCCGGTGAGCGTCGTCTCGATGCTGCCGTTGCCGACAACGTCACGCAGGCAATGCTCCCGATCGCGTCGTACTCGAACGGTCACGCGCTTGCCGGTGGACGCCCGTCTGCTGCCAAGACCGGCACCGCGCAGTTGGGTGACACGGGGCAGAACAAGGATGCGTGGATGGTCGGTTACACGCCGTCGCTGTCCACCGCGGTGTGGATCGGAACTTCCGACGCTCAGGCCATCACCAACTCCTACGGTGGTTTGATCTACGGCTCCGGAGTGCCTGCGGACATCTGGAAGAGCACGATGGACGGCGCGCTGAAGGGATCCGACTGGGAGAGCTTCCCGTGGCCGGACCCCATCGGCGGGCAGGCCGGCGTTCCCGCGAACTCCGGCGTGACCTCGGGGGACGGGACGGGCACGCCCACGACGGGCGCGGTCGCTCCCCCGGCGCCCATCGAGGTGCCCGGCCTACCGCCGATCGAAGTGCCGCCGCTCCCCCAGTTGCCGCGTCAGATCGAGATCCTGCCGGGCATCGTCATCCCACTACCGGGCTGACAAGCAGCGCTCGATTTCCGGTTCTCAGGCCTGGTCGTCGAAGAGACCGAGTTGGGTGGGCGCTGCATCCTTGGCGGGCAGTACGACGACGCGCAGTCCGCGCCTGAGGTTGCGGATCGCGTGCGTCCACGCGCGCTTCTCGCCCGCACACAGGTCGGTGTCGTCGTCCTTGCGCCGGATGGACTCGGTCAACGCCTCGTGCCAGGCAGTCTCCTGCTCCTGGCTGATCCGCAGGTAGTCGAGAATGGTGTCGCGGTCGTGCTCACAGATCACGGCAACCTCTTCGGCGCTGAGCTCGCCCGTTCCGTCTGCGTCGAGTTCGAGGAGCGCCATGAGAGCCGGAGGAAATTCGTGGCACTCGTGTGACTCGTATTCGGCACCGGGATCTTCGTGCTCGGAGGCCATGCCGTCGTTGAAGGCGGTGTCTCCGGTTGCGCGGATGGGTTGCCCGCCCAGTTCTTCGGCGAGTTCGTCGGATGCTTCGGCCAGTTCGGCGAACGAGCGCAGAGCCCGCAGCAGGTGCTCGGCGACGAAGGGTGCGCCGTCCACGCGGACCACGCCCAGCACACTCTGCTCGACGAGAATGAGCTTGATGGTCGGCCATTGCCGATTGAGCTGAGCAAGAATTACAGCAGCGTTCTCGAGGTTCTCCACCGAATGCACGACCCGCGAGAACACCTCTACGTACTCGTCGTCCTCGAGGACACGAACATAGGTGACCTGCTCACCGCGGACCAGCGGGATATCGCCGTCGTCGTCACGCTTGGGCGGATGACCGAGAAGGCGCTCGACGGCCCCGTCGACCAGGATCCGCAGCATGTCGCCCGAACCCGAGGGAGCGTGAGACGGCGTCGTGGCGAACGCCGGCGTCGACTCGCGCCCACTGGCGCTGGCACGCAGGAACGACGGGTGCGCAATGCTCCACATTTCACGGAAGACGCGCAACACCTTTGTCACCAGCTCCTCGGGACGAGCGCGGTCGACGTCGATGTAGAAGGACATGGACCCATTGCCCTCGGGTTCGTGCTCGCACAGATCGGGAGCGTTGAACCCCATGTCGAGCAGCGCTGAATGGTCTTCCGGTTCGAGCATCCGCAGTGGATGCAGAAACCTGTTGGAAGGAACTTCACAGCGCACGGAGGTCTGGTTCCATGCGAAGAACTGGATGCACGCGGGCGCGTCGGCCAGTTCGTCCATGCTGTCGTAGTGCGACTCCACCACGAGGGTGTCGTCGTCCTCCATCACGGAGATGTAGCGAGCGAGATGAGTCTCGAAAGTAGTCCAGGCACTCAGGATTTCCAGATCGAAAGTATTGTCCGACATCGTCGCTCCTCTGGTCCGGGGGCGCATGGGGCCCTACCGACGACTCGCCGAAACCCCTGCTTTTCAAACCCCGCCTACGACGTTAGTCGTGGGGTCCGACAGTGACAGTGTTCGTAGGATCCGGGTGACCGTGTTTCAGTCAGGGGATTATCTTCCGAGCTTGCAGATTGGCGAAGATGTCGAGGAACATCGCTTCGGTGTCGACGTGGCGGTGAAATCCGAACCGCCGAGCTTTCGATCCGTCAGCGAAAAAGTCGTAGTCCCATCCGAATACGAAGTCACCGAACCCCCAGGACGAGACATCGGAATACGGGGTCCGAGCAAGTTGGTGTTCCTCGACGAGTTCATCCCACACCGACTCCTTGTCCGCCATTGCGACGTCGAGGGACATCGGGAGCGGAGGCGCGACGTCCATGTCGAAGAAGGCTGCGATCTTCGGCCACATCTCCTGCCAGCGGAACAGGTCGCCGTTGTTGATGTTGAACGCCTGATTTGCGCACTCGGGGTTGGTCGCGGCCCAGACCGTCGCTTCGGCCAGGAGTCCGGCGTCGGTCATCTCGATCAAGCTGGTGTACGCGCCGGGTTTGCCGGGGAATCGGAGTGGGACACCCAGTTTCTTCGAGATGGTCGCGTAGACGGCGATGACCATCGCGAGGTTCATCGGGTTACCCAGTGCGAATCCGGAGACGACCGAGGGTCTGATCGCCGACCATGTCCACGACTTGCCGAGCTGCCTGCGTTCGAGGAACTGCTGTTGGTCGACGTTGAACTCGGGTGGCATGTGCGGTGGATCGCTCTCGCGGGCCGGAGTTTTGAACGGTCCGAGGTGTGCCCCGTAAACCTTGTAGCCCTGCATCAGGCTGACGTGCTCGAGTCCGCCCGCAACGGGCTCGATGGCGTCGAGAGTGTTGACCAGCATCGCCAAGTTGGGCGGAACCAGCTCGGCCCATGTCGGGCGGTCTTGATAGGCGGCGTAGAAGACGTGAGTGACGTCGCCCAGTCCGCTCAGTGCCGCTGCAGTCCGGTAAGGATCGAGCAGGTCGACTGCGATGTGTTCGACCCGGTCGGTGTCCGTACCGCCTCGCCGCGAGAGTCCGATGATCTTCCATTCTCCGGTCGACTCGAGGTGATCGATCAAGTTCCCACCGATCACGCCTCGGGCTCCGACCACGAGTGCCACTTTGTCGTGCTGCACCATTTCAGCCTCCCATTGGTATATCGCGATGTTGCGATATAGGGAGTGAACCACACATATCGGCATTTCGCGATCTAGCGGTATGCTCACGAACATGGAAGACGCAACAACCGAGTGGGAAACGGCGTTCAAGGCGCTGGCCAACCCGATGCGTGTGCAAATCCTGCAGTGGTTGAAAGACCCCGGGAGCTTTCCCCCTCAGCTCGAGCCTGCTGAGGAGGTCGGAGTGTGCCTCAAGCACATTCAAGCGAGGGCGAAGGTGTCGCAATCGACGGCGTCTCAGTACATGGCCGCACTCCAGGCCGCGGATCTGGTGACCACCACACGAATCGGTCAGTGGCGGCATTACAAACGAAACGAGCAACAGATCGAGAAGCTTGCAGCATTCATCAGGCAGGGTTTGTAGGTACCAGCACCTGACCGATCCCTCCGGGGCAGCCAACGTTGTGGCAAAACCTCACATCGCCGAAGCCGTCGGTATGTGCATTGTGGTCGTTTCTCGGGTTGCTCGTTGTCCTTACGCTCGGCAGAGGGTACTGGCAAGGAGAGGCGTGCGATGAGTCGTGAGAGCTGGGTGGGCCGTGATGCCCGATCCATCGCCGAGGCCGTGCGGTCGGGTCAGGTGTCGGCGCGGACCGTCGTCGAAGAACATCTCGCACGGGTCGACGAATGCAATGTCGAACTCAACGCACTGGTCACCGTGTGCGCCGAGGAGGCTCGCACGGCCGCGGATGCCCTGGACGAGCGACGCCTTCTCGGTGAGACACTCGGCCCCCTTGCCGGGGTTCCGTTCACGGTCAAGGACCTGATCGCCACTGCCGGCGTGCGCACCACTGCCGGTTCTCGCACTCTGGCGGACAACGTCCCGGCCGTCGACGCCCCGGCCGTCGCGGCATTCAAGGCTGCCGGTGCGATTCTGATCGGCAAGACCAACACCCCGGAATTCGGCGCGTGCGGCCTGACTCGAAACGAACTGTTCGGAACCACGGCCAGTCCGGTGCGACCGGACGGCGTCGTCCGGTCCCCCGGCGGATCGAGTGGCGGCGAGTCCGCGTCGGTTGCTGCCGGAATGAGCGTGCTCGGACTCGGTACGGATTTTGGTGGCTCGGTGCGTTGGCCCGCCCACTGCACCGGCCTCACTTCGGTTCGCCCGACGCTCGGCCGTATCGACCCTGAAGGGCAATACCCCGGCGTGCTTTCGGATGGACGGGTACTCGCCAATCCTGCGACGATGCACGGCACGATCCAGACCATCGGCCCACTGGCCCGCAACCTCGGTGATGCGGCGCTTGCGTTGCGCGTCCTGTCGATGCCGCATTTCTCGTGGAGCGAGCCTGATTCGGTCGACGTCGACGACCTCGACATCCGCTGGGCCACCGGCGAGGGAACGATTCCCGTCGACGAAGAAATCCGGTCAGCGGTTCGGACGGTGGCGATCAGCCTGGACGCGAGCGAGTACGACGGTCTGGCCCTGTCGCGGGCCAACGCGCTTTTCGGTGCGTTGCGATCGGTCGAGACCCACGCGGACATCTACTCTCTCGCCGCAGGTTCAGCGCACTCTTTCGACGCGGACATCACCGCCATGCTTGCGGCAGGCCGTGATCGCAGTTCCGCCGAGGTGGAAGCGCTGTGGGCGGATCGTGCGATGTCGATCGCCGACTTCCTCGGCGAGATGGGCGACGTCCTGATTCTGCCGGTTGCGTCGGTGCTCGCTCCGCCGCTCGGTGTGGAGAGCTTCGAGGTGGGCGGTCGCAAACTCACGTGGATGGACGCGCTCGCGAGTTGCCGGGCGATCAGTGTGCTCGGCCTTCCGTCGGTCGTGGTTCCGGTAGGACTCTCCCGCAACGGTTTACCGGTCGGAGTGCAAGTGGTGGCCCGGCCGTTCCACGAGCATGTTGCGCTGTCCGTGGCGGCGCGAATCACGTCGAATGCGCAAGCTCTAGTCTGACTTCCATCTTTCGGTTTCGGCTGCGAAACGTGTTGCGTACGAGTCGGCCAGGTCGTGAAGCGTGGTGACGCAGTCGCCGTAGTACGTCGGTGCATGCATGGTAGCCAGAATCCGCGGCTCGAGGTCGGCCAGGGCGCGGATCGTGGGTTCGAGATCCGGGGTGAGGCAGGTGGCGTGGCCCAAGTCCTCGGCTTCCAAAGCGGGACCGACGATTTCGTGCTCGGTGGTCGCGGGGTGGTGCCCGAACGCAGTGAAGAGATCTCCGCAGAACAGCGTCGACGTCGTCTCCTCGAACATCAGACCCGCGTCCCAACCGTGTGGGACGTGTGGGGTGTCGATGTGCCGGACTCGGCGGCTGCCGGTTTCGAGTACGTCGCCGTCCTGCAAGGGAAGTGGCGCCCGATCGGCCAGATCGTTGACCTGGACGAAGCACCCCATCGCACCGTGTGCAACTTGCGCTTCGGGGGCCGCCGCAAGCCAGGAGTTCATGGACCCGCATTCGTCGGCCTCGACGTGACCGAACGTGATCCATTTCAGACGGTCGATGTCGATCAGCGTGGAGAGTGCGTCGGAAGCCGAGGTGAACAACGCTCGCTGCCCGGTGTGGAAGAGCAAGGGTTCCTCGCCGTCGACGAGAAACTGGTTCATCGTGAGGTTCGCTTCGTCCACGAAGGTCGACAGTCGGTAGATGTCCGGCGCGATTTCGGTGATCGTGGTGGTCATCGCTGTGCTCCGATCAGGGCTGTTGTACACGTCAATCTGTCTTCTTCAGCCTTCTCGCCGCCCCGCGCCTGCACAAGGCTCTGGAATAGTGGAGGACGTGTTCGTACTACTGCTGACAGGCCCGCCGGGCGCGGGGAAGAGTTCCGTGCTGACCGCGCTTCACGATCGACTCGGCGAGGCCGGGGTGAGCAACGCGATGATCGAGGTGGACGAACTCGAGCGGTGCTATCCGCCGCTGGGGGCCGAACGGGCAATCTCACACGTCGGGATGCTGTCCGCGTCGTACCGGGAAGCGGGGTACGGACTCCTGTTTCTCACGGCGACCGTCGAAGACGACGACTACGGGCGCGCCCTGCTGGCCGCGACCGGCGCCGAGGGGCACCTGCTGGCGCGCCTCGAGGCCGATCCGGATACGTTGCGTACCAGAATCATCGAACGTGAACCGGCCGGCTGGGCCGGGTTGGACGAGTTGGTGGAGGCGTCACAACTGCTGGCCGGTTCGATGCCGACGCTCAGTGGAGTCGACGTGGTTCTGAGCACCGAAGGCCGCGATCCCGAGAGTGTTGCCGACGATCTGGAAGCGGCTCTGCGAGAACACAGTCCGTCGCTTCTAGCCGTCGGTGTTCAGAGCGGTGACCACTGAAGCGAACATCGTCGACTTGATTGCCCCCAGTGTGCCCGCATTCTTCGGGCCGATCGGTGCAACCATTTCGATGGCCTTGGCGGTCAAAGCGTCGACGGATGCGGTGAAGTCCACCAAACCGGCTGCGAATGCGTCACTTCCGCCGTATCGCCGCCCCGTGGTCATGGCGACGATTGCCGACGCCGGGCTGAGCTTGGCCTGGATGAGAGCTGCCATTCCTTCGGTGAAGGGGATGTTGATGTCCACCTCCGGGAAGCAGTAGTAGCCGCGATCATCGCGCATGACGCGGTAATCGTGCGCGATGCCGAGCATGGCGCCGGCTCCGAAGGCGTGGCCGTTGATCGCCGCGACGGTGGGCATCGGGAACGTCAGCATCCGAGCGAACAGCGACTGCACCTGCTGCACATACCACTTCGCCTTGTCGCCGTTCGCGCCCAGCCAGTCGAGGTCGAGTCCGTTGGAGTAGAACTTGCCCGTCGCCGTGGTGACCAGGGCATGTGCGCTTTCGCTCAAAGCCTGGTCGAGTAGCTTGTCGACGGAATCGAGCCACTCCGGCGAGAATCGATTCTCGTCCTCGCCGAGATCGAGAACGGCGATCTTGTCTTCGAAGCGCAGAGTTGCGGTCATGATTGGCCTTTCCTGTTGCGTGGCTTGGGCAGTGGTGGGTCGAGATGCAGAACCGCTCGAACGGCGGCATCCAACCGCGCGCGTGCTGCGGCGTCGGGGACTCGCCAACCGTCGGCGCGTTTGGCGGGATGGATGAGCAGTCCGGTAGGCAGGCCGACAACACAGGCCTCGATTGCCTCGACGGCTCTGCCGTCCTTGCGGCCCCAGAGCGCGGTCGACAACCGGATGAACAACTCGACCAGAGACCGGTCGAGTTGTGTGAGTTGCTCGGCGATGTCGGCAGGGACGTCGGTGCCGAGCAGTTCGTCGCGCTGGATCGTCAACAGCAGCAACGCGGATTGTGGGTAGTCGAGCGCGAAGACAGCCGGAACTTCGGCGGCCGCGACGACGGCGGAAACCGCCGAAGTCGGCGACGGGTCCGCGAGAGCGTCGTCCACTCTCGATTGTTGAAGCGCGAGAAATCGTCGCGCAGCACGCAGCCAGGCGCTACCGACCAGTCCACTGCGAGAGCCGAATGCGTGATAGATCGCCCCGTTGGATACACCGGTGGCGTCGGAGACTGCCCGGACCGTGACAGCGCTCGGTCCGGCAGTGGCGGCAAGTTTTTCGGCAGCGTCGAGCAGGGTGTCGAGGTCGTGGACGCGTGGCCGAGGCATGAACGCACAGTAACAGAGCGTCTGCTCTGTTACTAGGCTGCGGTCAGATCACCGAATTTGCGCGAAGATCCTCGATCTCCTCCGGGCGCAGGCCGAAGTCGGTGAGTACGTCGTCGGCGTCACCGCCGAGAGTCATGGGTGGCGCATTCCTGACGGGAAGGGTCTTGCCGTCCACCCAGAACGGTCCGCGGACAACGGGAATCGACGTTCCGTCGGCGCTCTGGGTCTGCTCGACCATCTGCAATGCCTCGACCTGCGGGTCGGAGAACACCTGATCGATCGAATGGATCGGGCCGCAGGGGATTCCGGCACCGCGGATCTCGGAGATCCATTGCGCCGCGCCCTTCGTGGTCAGTAGGTCCTCGAGTTCTTTGGTCAGTTGGTCTCGGTGCGCCAAACGTTCTTTACCCGTGGCATATTCGGTACGGAAGGCGAGCTCGGGGTCACCGAGTACCGAGCACAGTGCGATCCAGTGCTTGTCCGAGCCGGTGGCAATGTTGATCGGGAAGTCGGCAGTGTCGAAAGCGCCGTACGGCGTGATCGTCGGGTGCGTATTGCCGTTCGGCGTCGAAACCCGCCCGGTGCTCAGGTAGTCCTGCGCCTGGAAGGTCATGATCGAGATCGCGGATTCCAGCAACGAGGTCTGCACGCGGTGCCCACGACCGTCGCGTCCGCGCGAAGCCAGTGCCGCCGTGATTCCCAGTGCCGCGTAGATGCCCGAGACCGTGTCGATGATGGGGATACCGACCCGCATCGGGGTCTGTTCCCCGGCACCGGTGACCGACATCAGCCCGGACATGCCCTGGGCCACCTGATCGAGTCCGGGCGCGAACTGGTCCGGGCCCACCGGGCCGAAACCACTGATGCTCATCACGACGAGCCCTGGATTCTCCTGCTCGAGCGAGTCGGGATCGAGCCCCATGTCGGCCAGTACTCCCGGACGGAAGTTCTCGACCAGCACATCTGCGTCGAGGGCCAGGCTGCGAAGCAGTTTCCGCCCGCGGTCACTGCGCATGTCGATGGCGATCGACCGTTTGCCGCGGTTCACGGAAGCGAAGTAGAGGCTTCGATCGCCGTCGAACGGCGGCCACTGACGCGAACTGTCGCCGGAGCCACGGGTTTCGACCTTGACCACGTCGGCGCCGAAGTCCGAGAGCAGCGACGTGCACAGAGGCCCCGCGAGAGCACGGGTGAGGTCGAGAACTTTGATACCGCTGAGCAATTGGTCCATGGGAGAAACCTCGGTTCTGTGGTGTGCAACGTCGCCCACTCGATCCGTCGCACCATCTGCGTGAATTGCCGCTGCAGTGATCGTCGGAGAGGGGAAGAATGAAGGTCAGGCCTGCTTTCGGCTGGGCTCGGTGACAACACTGGTCGAGAGCGCACGGTGATGCGACGGCGACATTGCACAACTGCAGGGCCCGGATTTAGGCGCATTGTGTGACAGGCAGGATTGCGGTGGGCCGATACCGTGAACTCTCTACGGACGGCGATGCAAGCGGGAGGCGAGGCGATGCGCGACATTTCCACTCAGCTGGCGCAGTGGCACGCCCGCGGCGAGGATTTTGCACTGGCGACGGTTGTCCGTACCTGGCGATCCTCACCGCGCATGCCCGGTGCTTCGATGGCCGTCTCACGCTCCGGCGAGGTGGTCGGCAGCGTCTCGGGCGGGTGCATCGAGAGTGCACTGTACGAGATCGCCCAGGAGGTTCTCGCCGACGGCACCAGTCGCGTCGAGGTCTTCAGCGTCTCCGACGACGACGCCATCGGAGTAGGGCTGACCTGCGGCGGAACCATCGAAGTGTTCGTCCAGGCCGTCGGAGCCGATTTCGTCGAGTTCGGTCAGGTTTGTGAACGGATCGAGGCCGATACGCCCGTCGTCGTGGTCACCGAAGTGCGTCCGGGAGCACCGGCACGGCACCTCGTCGTCGAGCACGGCCGACGCAGCGGAGATCTGGATGCCACGGAGGACGAGGTGTCCATCCTGCTGCGCACGATGGACACCGGTGAGTCCGTCGCTTTTGTCGCGCCGGCGGGAACTCTCATCGATTCGCAGCACGACCTGCTGGTCGAGATCTTCGCGCCACTACCGCGGATGTACGTGTTCGGGGCCATCGACTTCGCGGCATCGATGTGTACATTGGGCGCCTTTGCGGGTTACCGAGTGACCGTCGTGGACGCACGGCCGGTCTTCGCGACACGGGCGCGTTTCCCCGACGCCCACGATCTGGTCGTCATGTGGCCACACAAGTTCCTCGAAACCGCACCGATCGACAACAAAACCGTCCTGGCCGTGCTCACGCACGACGAGAAGTTCGACATCCCCCTGCTCGAGATCGCGCTGCGTTCGCCGGCTGCGTACGTCGGCGCGATGGGAAGTCGTGCGACGCATGAGCGTCGGGTGGCGCTGTTGAAGGAGCGAGGCGTCACCGACGCCGAGTTGGGGCGTCTGCACTCACCGATCGGGTTGGATCTCGGCGCGAGGACACCGGAGGAGACTGCAGTGTCGATCCTCGCCGAGATGACCAAGACCCTTCGCAATGCCTCCGGTTTGGAACTGCGGGATCTGCAGGGGCCGATCCACCCGCCACCTCAGGAGAATCCGACCGCCCTGCATCGAACGGCCTGAGTCGACTGCGCTGAATTCGGACATCTTGTGTTCGGTGGGGATAGGATCGTTTCTTTCGTGAACCATCTTCCGTGATCCGAATGAAATCGAGGTGCCTGCCAAGTGGCAAACCCGGCCGTACCGGCATCCGAGGTGAATGCTGTTCTCTCCGAACTTCTTCGAACCCAGCTCCTTCCTGGTGTTCGAAAGGTCGCCGGCGGCTGCGAAGACCCGACGGTAGCCCGGGTGGGATTCATGGCGGTTCCGGACATCGGACCGTGGCTGCGGCACGGACAGTTGCTGATCACCACGCCGGAAACCCTCGCCAGGGTCACCGAAACCTTCAAAGCATTTGTCGGACGGTTGTCGACGCGAGGTGTTGCGGCACTTGCCGTCCAATTCGGCGCAGACGGGGACACTCTCGCGCCGGAGCTGGTCGACGCGGCCGAAAGCGCCGGCTTCCCGCTCCTGGTTTTTCACGGTGCGTGTGATCACCCTGCGGCGAGAGACCGTGAGCAGACGGAGTCGGCCCAGATCGACGCCATGTTCGGGGCCGAGCGCTTGCGACGGCTGCTGGTCGACGTCGTGATGGGCGGCGGCGGCCTCCCGCAATTGACCGAAGTCATCGCACGGGAGATGAAGGGCGCCGCCCTGATCACCACCTCGGACGGACGCGAGATCTGCCGCGCCGGGGACGCCGCGGAGCGCAAGCATCTGTCTGCCTGTCCCGCCGTCGATTCCACCGGTCGTCTGCGGACCGACACCGTCGAGGGCGGATTGGGTCTGCACGAGTTCGACGGTCAATTCATCGCGGTGTCCGCGATTTCCGCCAATCACATCGACCACGGGCGTCTCGCGTTGTTCACCGGTGAGCGCGTGATGACGAGTTACGACCAGTACCTGGTCGAGCGGGCCGCGTCGGTGTGTGCGTTGGTCATCACCCGCGAACAAGCCGTGGCGTCGGTGGAGGAACGCCATCGCGCCAACTTCGTTCACGACCTGCTCCTCGGTCGGGCCGGGGACCACGATCACGTTGTCTCCCATGCCAAGACATTCGGTTGGGACTTCGACCGCCCGCTGGTGATCGTCTCGATCGAGCCGGACCCGATCGACGAACCGGCCTCGGCGGCGCCCGCTCGGCTGCCCGTCGTCGATCGCCAGGCGATGGCGTTCTCCGGGGCGATCGCCCACCGTGATCCCGGTGCGGCGGTGACCGCGCTGACGGGCGAGACGGTGATCGTGATGGGCGTCGGCACTGACACGATGGCATTGGTGCGGGACCTCGTCACGGTCGTTCGCGGTGAAGGTGGCGGCGGGAGAAGGCCGTTCAGTGTCGGGGTGTCCCGGCCGACAGCGGCGATCGACGCCGTCCCCGCGCTCTACAGTCAGGCGCGCACCGCACTGACCGTCGGACGCCGGATCTCCGGTCCGTGGACGGTGACTCAGTTCGACGATCTCGGTGTGTACAGACTGCTCAGTCTGGTCGAGGACGAAAACGAGCTGGAGACGTTCGCGCGGGAGACACTGCGGGAACTGACGGAGGAAACTGCCGAAGCGCAGGACATGCGCAAGACATTGGAAGTCTTGCTCGCGACCAACATCAACATCGCCGAGACAGCGCGCAAGCTCCACTTCCATTACAACACACTGCGTTACAGGGTCGTTAAGCTGGAGAAAATGCTTGGACCCTTCACGGCGCAACCCGAGCTCCGGCTGGATCTGTCTCTAGCACTGAAGATAACCGCGATGCGCGGCATCAATCACTAATATTGCCAATCCGAGTCCGTGGGTTCTGGCAGATTGTCATCACGTCGATACCCCTGCGCTGTAATAGCGTTTCACTCCAGTCACGGTGTTTTGTGAGCTGGAGCACACTCAGCGTTCGGACACCTTCCTCTGCACGAAAGGTCCCATCATGCCGATTTGGACGTTGCACGGAGATGGAAAGAACATCAGACCGGGTGAAGTGGTCGCTCCCGGCGAGCGGCTCAGCTGGGGAAGAACCATCGGGCTGGGCAGCCAGCACGTGGTGTCGATGTTCGGCGCGACGTTCGTCTTCCCGATCATCATGGGGCTCAATCCTCAACTTGCCGTGATGATGTCGGGCTTTTGTACGCTCTTCTTCCTGCTGGTGGTCAAGGGACGCATTCCTAGCTACCTCGGTACGTCGGCGGCCTTTGTCGGCGGTATCGCCGCCATTCGTGCCCAAGGCGGAACGTCCGCAGAGGTGACCGGCGCGATCCTGGTGTCCGGACTGGTCCTGGCAGCCATCGGTATCGCGATCCACTTCCTCGGTGGCCGGGTCGTATTCAAGGTTCTTCCCCCGGTGGTGACCGGCGCAGTGGTGATGCTGATCGGATTCAACCTGGCACCCGTCGTCGCGGGGCTGTACTGGCCACAGGACCAGTGGGTGGCTCTGATCGTCATGGTGGCCCTGATCGTCATGAGTATCGCGCTACGAGGCTTCATGGCGCGCATCGCCATCTTCCTGGCGCTGATCTTCGGTTACGTCCTCTCCTGGATCCTCGACCGGGTCTCGGGGACGATCACCTCCTACGACGCAGGCACCGGTCAGATCACCGAGCACTTCCGCGTCAACTGGGATTCGGTGCAGTCGGCGTCGTGGTTCGGCCTTCCCCCGTTCTCGGACGAGGCCAACGGAATCGTCGGCATCCACGCTCCGTCGTTCAGCCTCACGTTCATCATCCTGGTCCTTCCGGGTGTCATCGCGTTGATCGCGGAGAACGCGGGCCACGTCAAGGCCGTGGCCGAGATGACCGGGGACGACCTCGACCCGTACATGGGACGTGCGCTCGCCGGTGACGGTTTCGCCACCGCTATCGCCAGCAGCGTCGGCGGTTCGCCCACCACTACGTACGCCGAGAACATCGGTGTCATGGCAGCGACCCGTGTGTACTCCACCGCCGCCTACGCGGTTGCCGGCATCGTCGCCATGATGCTCGGCTTCTCCCCCAAGTTCGGTGCCGTCATCTCGGCGACGCCCGGCGGTGTTCTCGGCGGAATCACCGTGGTGCTCTACGGCATGATCGGCCTTCTCGGCGCCAAGATCTGGAAGGAGAACGGCGTCGACTTCGGCAATCCGCTCAACCTCATGCCGATCGCGGCCGGCCTCATCATCGGTATCGGCGACACGGCCCTGAAGTTCAGTGACACGTTCTCGCTCAGCGGCATCGCGCTCGGCACCATCGTCGTGATCGGGATGTACCACCTGTGCCAGTTCATCGGTTCGAAGAACCCGGAACTGAATGCGAAGAATCCGGAACCGAACAAGCCGGATTCGAAGACTCCCGGCGGCGAGCGGGAGGAACCCGCCAAGCAACTCACGTGACGCTTGGCTGAGTGTGCTCGATCGACGAAGGCCGGACATCCTCCGCGGAGGATGTCCGGCCTTTCCGGTGTTCTGGGTACTGATCGATCAGACGGAGGTACTGGCTTCGACCAGGCCGATACGGTCGATGCGTTCGGTGCGGGTGTTGAGCCGTTCAGTCGCATCGGTAGCACTGAGCACGCTCAGCTCGTAGTGCAGTACCGCTCCGACTCGAGTGCAGAAGGCGGCGGATTCGTCCGCGGCATCGGGAAATTCGGGGATGACCCGATCGACGATGCCGCCCGCGAGCAGATCGAAGGACCTGATCCCTTGACTGGCTGCCATGTCCGGCGCGTGCGTGACGTCGTGGAACATGATCGCGCTCGCACCTTCGGGAGGTAAGGGCGAGAGCCAACCGTGGCGGGCCGCCAGCACTCGATCGGCCGGAATCAGTGCCAGGGCGCCGCCGCCCGTGCCCTGCCCGAGCAGGAGGGAAATGGTGGGGACCTCGAGTGAAATCATGTCGGCTATGCACCGAGCGATCTCGCCCGCCAGTCCGCCTTCTTCGGCCTCCTTCGACAGTGCCGCGCCCGCTGTGTCGATGATCGTCACCAGCGGCAGGTCGAGTTCTGCGGCCAGCCGCATACCTCGCCGAGCCTCCCGCAGAGCGCCGGGGCCGAGTGGGGAGTGAGCAGTCTGTCCGCGCCGGTCCTGTCCGAGAAGGACGCAGGGCATGTCGCCGAAGCGAACGAGCGCGAGCATGATGCCGGGATCGTTCTCGCCTTGGCCGGTTCCGTTGAGCGGGAGCATGTCCGAGGCGGAATTGAGCAACACTTCCCGTATCCCCGGTCGGTCTTCGCGTCGGGATGCGACGACGGATTCCCACGCCGACGTATCGGGTGGGCAATCGTACGAGCACGGGTCACTGGGCAATAAGTACCCACGATGCGCCCCGGTGATGATGCGCAATGCGCGTTCGACGATTTCGGCGAGCTGGTCTGGCGGCCTCACTGCATCGATGAGTCCGTGCTCGTGAAGGTTCTCCGCTGTCTGGACACCGGCGGGGAAAGGTGAGTTGTACAAGGCCTCGAACACTCGAGGGCCGAGGAATCCGACGAGGGCCCCCGGTTCCGCGATCGTCACGTGACCGAGTGATCCCCAGGACGCGAATACGCCTCCGGTGGTGGGGTTTCGGAGATAGACGATGTAGGGCAGGTGCGCTTCTTTGTGCTTGATGAGCGCCGCGGTGATCTTGACCATCTGCAAAAACGCCGTCGTCCCCTCCTGCATACGCGTTCCCCCGGACGTGGGAAGCGCAAGAAGGGGCAGCTGCTCTTGGGTGGCTCGACGGATGGCGACGACGAGGCGTTCTCCCGCCGCCACGCCGATCGAACCACCGAGAAAACCGAACTCGCAGACGATGATTGCCACACGGCGGCCTCGGACGGAGGCGCTTCCGGTCAGGACGGACTCGTCGAGCCCGGTCTTCTCCTGGGCCCGCAGAAGTGCTTCGGCGTAGTCGGAGTCGGTCGCGACGGGAATCGGAGGGGTATCCCACGATTCCCAGGTGCCGGCATCGATCACCAGGTCGAGCAAGTCGCGAGCCGTCAGGCGGTTCATCGGGTGAATCCTTGTAGCCACGACATGATTTCGTCAGTGTCTTCACCGAGAACCGGAGGTGCAGTGTGGCGGGTCTCCGTCACCTCGGTTCCGTCCGGATCGAAAAATCGTAGCGGTGGACCGGGCAGTGTGATGTTTCCGAGCGTGCTGTGGTCGACGTCGACGAGCAATCCCTGTGATCGGGTCTGCTCCCATTCGTACACTTCGGAGATCGTCCGAACCCGTCCTGCCGGTACTCCGATGCGGTCGAGTTCGGTCAGAAGCTCGTCACGCGAGTACGGCTTGAAGGTACGTTCGATCAATTCGACGACCTGGAAATGATTTTCGACGCGTTCGGCGTTTGTTGCCATACCCGGGGCGTCAGGGTCGAGGTCGAATCCTTCGCAGAATCTTCTCCACAGGCTTTCGCTGCCGACCGAGATCTGCACTGCGCCATCGCCGGTACGAAAGAGTCCGTACGGTGCGATGGAGGGATGGTGGTTGCCCTGCGCTGTGCCTACCTCGCCGGCGACGGTCCACTTCGTTCCTTGAAACGCGTGAACACCGACCACGCTGGCCAAGAGCGACGTTCGGACAACGCGGCCTCTCCCCGTCTGCTCGCGTTCCTTCAAAGCCGCGACGACACCGAACGCCCCGTACATTCCGGCGAGAAGATCGGCGATCGGAACTCCGACTCGTTGAACGTCGTCCGGACTCGAGCCGGTCAGCGACATGAGTCCGGCTTCCCCCTGGGCGATCTGGTCGTAGCCGGCGCGACCGCCTTCCGGGCCGTCGTGGCCGAAACCGCTGATGGACAGAACGATCAGTCGAGGATTGAGTTCGGCCAGCCGCTCGGTCGAGAATCCGAGTCGATCGAGAACTCCGGTGCGGAAGTTCTCCATGAGAACATCGGCGCGGCAGACGAGATCTTCGAGGGTCGCGCGCCCACTGTCGGATTTCAGATCGAGCGTGATCGACTTCTTGTTCCGGTTCGTGGACAGAAAATACGTCGATTCCCGTTGCGTGTTCGGTGGTTCCAACGTGGGCTCCACAAAAGGCGGCCCCCACCCACGGGTGTCGTCGCCGCCGTGAGGTGATTCGACCTTGATCACGTCGGCACCCAGATCGCCGAGCATCATTGCCGCGTGAGGACCCGCGAGTGCGCGCGTGAGGTCGACGACTATCACGTCGTGTAACGGACCACTACGAGCACTTGTGTTGTGAGGCTTCGAAGTCGAGTTCATGTCGCACCGCCGTGTTCTGGTGTAATTGGCTGAGCCAGTTGGTGGTTGAGGCCTCCGTAGTTCGGTCGACTCCGGTCCGCTGGACCGAGAAACCGGCCAGGGCCACCGAAGGAGGTATGTGCGGCCCGTCTTTCGAACCGTAAGCGGGCACCGGTGAACGGCACATGGGTAACCTTGCCGACGACGGGTGTCAGTGGTGGGTAAGAAGTGACGAACGCTCACCGGGCGGCGCGATTGCGGTTGTATCGAACCGTTATCGGGACGTTCTGTCAGCTCATATCGTGCGAAGTCATGACATTTCGTGCATCTTCATGACCTGCAGGGCGAGTGAGACGTTCAATCGAAGGACGGGGTCGTCGGTGAACGATCCGACGACGCTCTCCAGCTTTCCGATTCTGTATCGCAA
This sequence comes from Rhodococcus sp. KB6, assembly GCF_001445685.1. NCBI lineage: Bacteria > Bacillati > Actinomycetota > Actinomycetes > Mycobacteriales > Nocardiaceae > Rhodococcus > Rhodococcus sp. KB6. The sequence goes on from NZ_LNAK01000156.1 coordinate 59,000, forward strand.
AGTGTTGTAGTGCATGTGCAGCGCCCGGGAGGCCTCGGCGACATTGCAATTGCAGTCGAGCAGGGTCTGGAGTGTCAGACGCAGGTCAGCGGCTTCGGCGTTGTCCGCCGACAAGGACTTCAGAACGTCATCGGTGAACGAACGCAGTTCGCTCTTGTCCGTCTGGAGCGAGAGGAGTCGGTGTACACCGAGTTCGTCGAAGTGTGCGATCTGCCCCGGCCCGTTGATACGTCGGCCGACGACCACGGCTGTACAGGCTTGGTCGTAGGCCGCGGGTAGATCGGCCAGGGAGTAGATCACCCGGCTCACTCCCGTGCTGAAGGATCGGCGGCCGCTGGTGCGATCGCCGGCAACCTTGCGCACCAACCCTTCGATGTCCCGAACCGCACGGTCGGTGCTGGTCGGGAAAAGCGTGACCACCTCGTGTCGAAACCCGACGGACGGCGCCGTCCGCTCGTGTGTTCGTACCACTTGTTGCCAGCCGTCGCTGAGTCGATCTTGGTCCGTGCGAGTGGAATTCGCGTGCTGGGATTCCGGGTGATCGACGTCGAGTTCTGCAACCACAACGGCAAGTGGACGAGTGACATCCCACCCCAACTGGGTGAAGTGCGCGCTCACTTCCGCCGGCGAGCCGGCTTCGCCTATCAGTGCGTCGCGGAGGAAGTCGCCGCGGAACTTGGATTCCACTGCCGCAACTGCCAGCTGTTTGGTGACGGCCAGCGCGGCAACGGTGGCCGCTCGCTCCAGCGCTTGAACGACAACTGCGCCGAGTTCGTGGGTGCCGGCGTACGCCACCATTCGGCCGTGGTCGGTGCCGCCGGCCACCACCCGGGTGAGCGCCAACTGACCAGGAAATCCTTTGGGCGCGTTCTGTAAACCGACAGCGACCCGTTCGGTCAGGAACCGACCGGTGCTTTCGAACAACGGAAGCGCGTTCAGCGCGGCTGAATCTCCGGCCTCCGTCAACACTCTTCCGTCCGGCGAGCAGATGAGAACGCTGACGTCGAAAAGCGCGGCGAATTCTGCGGCAATCTGAGGTAGATCGCCACCTTCCAAGACGATCGACGTCAACGAGCGGTGAAGTCGATCGGCAATGTCGAGTGCCGCGGACTGCTTCGCCACCAACTTGGTGAAGACCTCCGAGATCACCTCGTCGAATCCCGCGGTGACGGGAAGAACCAACAGCGGAAGCCCTCGCTGCTCTGCCATGTGCAGCATCGCCTCGGGCAGCTCGTCGAGATAACGGCCCGTTTTCACGGCAAGTGCCGCGACTCCTCGACGTGCAAGACCGTCGACGAGGTCACTGAGATCTGTGTCGTCGAGAAGCTCGCCGGTTCGCCCGTAGCGCAGCGGGAACCCGGTTGTCACCAACAACTCGTTCGGCTTCACCCAAGCGAGGATGTCCGGTACTTCCATCACGTTCACCGATTGAACGAGGTGGCGCAAGCCCCCGTGCCCGGCAAGGACTTCGGCTCCACGCAGACTGGGCAGCTCGAGGACATCCCGAACTGTGAGTCTGTAGTCGCCACCTTCTGGCAAATGTTGAAGCTCTTCGCTCGAATATTTGGCAGATCTATCCATGTCGCGAGACTACGCTCGATCACGCGACGAACATTGTCAACAGTTGACGAAAATAGCCTCTCGGAATGAGCGGTTCTCCGTATGTCTGCCAACTACCGCGGCCCGAATTGGCGATCGCCCGCGTCTCCGAGTCCAGGTATCAGGAAAGCATTTTCGTTCAGGCCGTCGTCGATGCTCGCTGTGAGGAGCCGGACCGGATGTCCGGAGTTCTTCAGTGCTTCGATCCCTTCCGGAGCCACGACGACACATATTGCAGTCACATCGGTGGCTCCGCGTGCAATGAGCAGATCGATTGTGCGGACGATGGATCCACCGGTCGCCAACATCGGATCGAGGACGTAGACGGGGGTGCTCGACAGATCAGCTGGCAGGGACTCGAGATACGGAACCGGCTGGTGTGTCTTCTCGTCTCGTGCCATTCCCACGAAACCGACGCCTGCCTGCGGAATAAGGGCACTCGCCTGTTCGACCATGCCGAGGCCCGCTCGCAAGACCGGGACCAGGAGCGGTGGATTCGCCAGCCGCACCCCCAGCGTCGGAGCAACTGGCGTCTCGATGTCGAACTGTTCCAGTTCTGCGCCGCGCATGGCCTCGTAGACCAACATATGGGTCAGTCTGCGCAAGGCGGACCGGAACGTTGCGTTGTCGCTGCGAGCGTCGCGCATGGTCGTGAGCAGCGATGCCGCCAGCGGATGGTCGACAACAGTGGTGTCCATGGTCGAATCGTAAGTGAGAACCGATGTGGCGGCGCACAACCGGTGAATCGGAGTCGAAATAACCAATCGCGGTTTTCGTTTGGGCAAGTATTGACGATGCCGATGGGTTCGAGTCGTCATAGCGTGGTCGACACGGCAGTTCCGAACCGCTCGGCTGGACTGAGCGCCCGGAGCTGTCAAGGCCCAATTTTGCCTCCACGATTCCCTATACAAGGAGATGCCAATGCCCGAAGCAATCGAGGTCCGTAAGGTTCCGCTACACAGCGTCTCCGACGCCAGTGAGCTCGCCAAGCTGATCGACGACGGTGTCCTCGAGGCCGACCGCGTCATTGCAGTCATCGGCAAAACCGAGGGTAACGGCGGCGTCAACGACTACACGCGCATCATCGCGGACCGAGCGTTCCGAGAGGTTCTCTCCGCCAAGGGTAATCGCAGCCCCGAAGAAGTGGCGGAGGTGCCGATCGTCTGGTCCGGCGGCACGGACGGCGTGATCAGCCCGCACGCGACGATCTTCGCGACCGTGCCGGCAGACAAGGTCACCAAGACCGACGAGCCGCGACTGACCGTGGGTGTCGCCATGAGTGAGCAACTGCTGCCCGAGGACATCGGCCGTACGGCCATGATCACCAAAGTTGCTGCGGCAGTGAAAGACGCGATGGCCAATGCCGGCATCACCGATCCCGCCGACGTGCACTACGTACAGACCAAGACTCCGTTGCTGACAATTCACACCATCCGTGACGCCAAGAGCCGCGGCAAGACTGTGTGGACCGAACAGACTCATGAGTCGATGGACCTGTCCAACGGCGGAACGGCTCTGGGGATCGCGGTTGCGCTCGGCGAAATCGACATGCCGACCGACGAGGATGTCATGCACAGCCGCGAACTCTTCTCCTCTGTCGCATCCTGCTCGTCCGGCGTCGAGTTGGACCGCGCGCAGATCGTCGTCGTCGGTAACGCACGTGGCGTCGGCGGACGCTACCGGATCGGCCACAGCGTGATGAAGGATCCGCTCGACCAGGACGGCATCTGGGCGGCGATCCGTGACGCCGGACTCGAACTTCCGGAGCGGCCGCACTCGAGCGACCTGGACGGTCAACTCGTCAACGTGTTCTTGAAGTGCGAGGCCAGTCAGGACGGAACGGTCCGTGGCCGTCGTAATGCGATGCTCGACGACTCCGACGTGCACTGGCACCGCCAGATCAAGTCGTGTGTCGGCGGAGTCACGGCAGCTGTCACCGGCGATCCGGCAGTGTTCGTCTCGGTATCGGCAGCGCACCAGGGTCCCGAGGGCGGCGGCCCAGTCGCTGCCATCGTCGATCTCGGTCAGTAGTAGGCAAGAACCTCGCTGGAAACCTCGACAGTCGCGCCGCCACCGGCAATTCGTCCTCGAATCAGTTGCCGGTGGCGGCGAGTCCGCCGCGGCGTACCCCACTTCACTGCTTGAAAGGATTCACGATGGTTCATGCTGCTGACCCTGTCGACGAGAGCGTTTCCGGTGCGCCCGAGAATCGCGAACTCGTCATGGCCGATGCGGTCACGCTCAGTGGTCTGATACGCAGGCGTGAAGTGTCGTGTGTCGAGGTGATGGACAGCTTCCTCGATCAGATCGAATTACATAACCCGGCGGTGAACGCGATTGTCGCATTGCGGGATCGGGAAGCGTTGACGGCGGAGGCGCGCGAGCGTGATTCGCAGTTGGCGAGTGGGGAGTATCTCGGTTGGATGCACGGGTTTCCGCATGCGGTGAAGGATCTTTCGGCGGCCAAGGGTCTGCCGTTCACGTCCGGGTCGCCGATGTTCGCGGACCGAATCGCCGAAGATGACGAACTGTTCGTCAAGCGGATCAGGTCTGCCGGTGCCATTGTGATCGGCAAGACGAACACACCGGAGTTCGGGCTCGGATCCCAGACGTACAACCCGGTGTGGGGTACGACGGTGTCGCCGTACGACAATTCGCGCACTGCCGGCGGTAGCAGCGGTGGCGCCGCAGCGTCGTTGGCGCTCCGCATGTTGCCGGTGGCTGACGGAAGCGATTACATGGGTTCGCTCCGAAACCCGTCGGCATTCAACAACGTTGTTGGGTTTCGACCATCCTGGGGTCGGATACCGGAGACGGGATTCATCGCTCAGGGCGCCGTTGTGGGCCCGATGGGCCGAACCGTCACCGACGTGGCTCACCTGCTTTCCACGATGGCGGGGCCGGATGCTTATGCACCGTTGGGGATTCGTGAGGATCCCGCGGTATTCACCGAAAGCCTCGCACGTGATCTGAAGGGCTCTCGGATCGCATGGGTCGGTGACTGGAACGGTTACCTGGCAACCGAACCTGGAGTTCTCGAGTTGTGCGAATCCTCGTTCGAGGTCTTCGAACAGTTGGGGTGCCGCGTCGAGGCGGCGCTTCCCGACTTCAAACCCGAGGACATCTGGCAACTGTTCTTGCGGTGGCGTTGGTGGGCACAGCTCGGCTTGATCGATCAGTACAACGATCCGAGCTTGCGCGAGTTGATGAAGCCCGAACTGTTGTGGGAACTCGAGCACGCGGTCACACTGTCGGCTCTCGACGTGACCAAGGCCGCGGAGGCCCGCAACGGCTGGCTGTCGGCCATTACCAAGATGTTCGAAACCTACGACTACATTCTTGCGCCCAGTGCCCAGGTGTTTCCTTTCGACAAGAACACTCACTGGCCCGAGACCGTCGACGGCCGATCGATGGACACGTATCACCGGTGGATGGAGACGGTTGTTCCCTGGACGATGGCCGGGGTTCCGGTTGCGGGGATGCCGGTCGGCTTCGACGATCGTTCGCTTCCCATGGGTATCCAGATCATCGGTCGGCACGGAGCCGACTTGGACGTACTCCAACTCGCCTACGCATTCGAGCAGGCAACCCAGTGGGTCGAGCGGGTTCTTCCGCCCGCACTCCGCGTGAACTGACCGATCTATTTCGAACGTATCCAGTTGGGAGAGAAAGACGATGGCTTCGGCATTGTGGCACGGGTTCGCGGACATGGGCGCTGTGGAGAAGAACGGCGCGTTTGTCGTCTCTCGCGGTGAGGGCGCGTACATCTGGGACCGCGAGGGCACGCGGTATCTGGATGCGACGGCGGGCCTGTGGTTCACCAATGTCGGGCACGGGCGCACGGAGATCGCGGATGCGGTAGCGGCTCAGTTGTCGAAGATCGCTCATTTCTCCAACTTCGGTGATTTCGTTCCCGAAACCACGCAGGTGTTGGCCGAGCGGTTGGCGGCCATCGCGCCGGTTGCCGGGAGCAAGATCTTCTTCACCTCGGGTGGTTCGGATTCGGTGGACACTGCGGCGAAGCTGGCTCGCCGGTACTGGCACGAGGTGGGGCAGCCGGAGAAGACGATCATCGTCGGACGCCAGAAGGCGTATCACGGAATGCACGTTGCCGGAACGGCTCTCGCTGGTATTCCGGTGAACCGTGAGGGGTACGGCGAGCTGATGGCGGATGCGGCGACCGTCGGCTGGGACGATGCGAAGAGCCTGCTCGAGTTGATCGAGAAGATCGGTGCGAACAAGATCGCTGCGTTCTTCGCGGAGCCGATCATCGGTGCGGGTGGGGTGTATCTGCCGCCGGAGGGGTATCTGGCCGAGGTGCGTGACATCTGCCGTGAGCACGACATTCTGTTTGTCGTCGACGAGGTCGTGACCGGTTTCGGCCGGATCGGTGGTGAGTGGTTCGCGTCCACCCGTTTCGATTTGCAGCCCGACATGATGACCACGGCAAAGGGTTTGACGTCGGGTTACGTTCCGATGGGTGCGGTGTTCATCGCGCCGCGGGTGGCGGAGCCGTTCTATGCGGGTTCGTGGTGGCGCCATGGGTACACCTACGGCGGGCATGCCGGTGCTGCTGCGGCGGCGATGGCGAACCTCGACATTCTCGAGCGTGAGAATTTGCTCGCGGAGTCGAAGCGTTTGGAGGCGTCGTTGCATACGCATCTGCAGCCGTTGGCGGAGCATCCGCGGGTGGCGGAGGTTCGTAGTGGGCTCGGTGCGGTTGCTGCGGTGCAGTTGGCTGATCCGGCGGAGGCGTTGCCGTTCGTGAAGACGCTTCGTGAGCACGGTATTTCGGGTCGCGCGGCGGGTCAGGGTGCGATGCAGATTTCGCCGACGTTTGTGATGACCGATGATCAGGTCGCGGAGATGGCAGCAGGAATCCTCGCAGCCCTCGGCTAGGTACCTCGTTTTCCGTTGACAGACATCGTGTTACGGAATCATTAAGCCGAAGAAAATGTTTGGGCCCTTCGTGGCGTGGTCCTCATTTCGGTCGAAACTGCCTCCAGCACTGACGATGACCCCTGCCCGCATCATCTGTCACCATTGTTGCCAATCTCGGTGAGTGGGTTCTGGCAGATTGTCATCACGTCCAAATCTCGGTCCTGCATTAGCGTTTCACTCCAGACACGGTGTTTGTGAGCTGGGGCACAAAGCATTTCGAACACCTTCCTCCTTTGCGAAAGGTCTCGTCATGCCGATCTGGACGTTGCACGGAGACGGAAAGAACATCGGAGCCGGTGAAGTGGTCGCTCCCGGCGAGCGACTCAGTTGGGCGAGAACCATCGGGTTGGGCGGCCAGCATGTCGTGTCGATGTTCGGCGCGACGTTCGTCTTCCCGATCATCATGGGCCTCAATCCTCAACTTGCCGTGATGATGTCAGGCTTTTGTACGCTCTTCTTCCTGCTGGTGGTCAAGGGGCACGTCCCCAGCTACCTCGGAACATCCGCAGCTTTTGTCGGTGGCGTTGCCGCCATTCGTGCCCAAGGTGGAACGACGGCCGAAGTGACCGGTGCGATTCTGGTGTCGGGGTTGGTTCTGGGATTCGTCGGCATCGCCATCCACTTTCTCGGCGGTGGCGTCATCAGTAAAGCGCTACCGCCGGTGGTCACCGGCGCTGTGGTGATGTTGATCGGCTTCAACCTGGCGCCTGTGGTCGCGGGGTTGTACTGGCCGCAGGATCAGTGGGTGGCACTGATCGTGATGGTTGCCCTGATCGTGATGAGCGTTGCGCTACGCGGCTTCCTGGGACGTATCGCCATTCTCGTCGCCCTGGTTTTCGGCTACATCTTCTCGTGGGTCCTCGACCGGCTCTCCGGTCCGATCACGTCCGCCAGTGGTAGTGGCGCACCCACCGAGCACTTTCGTGTCAACTGGGATTCGGTGCACTCGGCGTCCTGGTTCGGGTTGCCGCCGTTCTCGGACGAAGCCAACGGGATCGTCGGTATCCACGCTCCCTCGTTCAGCCTCACGTTCATCGTTCTGGTGCTTCCCGGTGTCATCGCACTGGTCGCGGAAAACGCCGGACACGTCAAGGCGGTCGCCGAAATCACGGGCGACGATCTCGACCCGTACATCGGACGCGCCATTGCCGGTGACGGTTTTGCCACCGCCATCGCCAGCGCAGTAGGCGGCTCCCCCACTACGACGCATGCCGAGAACATCGGTGTCATGGCTGCCACGCGGGTGTACTCGACCGCCGCGTACGTGATTGCGGGTTTCATCGCGATCCTGCTCGGCTTCTCGCCCAAGTTCGGAGCAGTCATGGCGGCGACGCCCGGTGGCGTCCTGGGCGGAATTCTTGTGGTTCTGTTCGGCATGATCGGTCTGCTCGGCGCCAAGATCTGGAAAGAGAACGGCGTCGACTTCGGGAACCCGCTGAATCTGATGCCGATTGCCGCCGGTCTGATCATCGGTATCGGCGACACGGCGCTGAAGTTCAGTGACACGTTCTCGCTCGGAGGTATCGCGCTCGGCACCATCGTCTTGATCGTGATGTACCACCTCTGCCGGCTCGTAGGGTCCTGGAACCCTGAACTGAACAGGCCGAAGTCCGGCAGGCGGCCGGGCGCAACGCCGGGGGCGAATGCGTCAGATGACGAACGCGAAGAGCCCGTGGCGCAGCTCACGTGATGCCAAGTTGAATGTATGCCAGGTATGACCCGTGACCGTTGTCACATCTGCACAAAACGTGAAGTGACTCATAGAGGCAGGATTGAGTAATGAAACCGTCGCCGCTGACTTATCACCGACCGTCCTCGGTCGAGGACGCGTGCCGAATCCTCTCCGAGGTCTCTCACGAGGGGAAGGTGCTCGCCGGTGGGCAATCGCTTGTGCCGCTGCTGTCCATGCGCCTCGCCGCGCCCGCCCACATCGTCGACATCGGATCGATCCCGAACCTCGCCTCGGTGACCTCGTCCGAAGACGAAGGAGTGCGGTTCCAGGCCCTGGCCACGCACTCGGTGCTGGCGGCCGACGAAGGTGCTCGTCGAGTCCAGCCTCTGCTGAACCGTGCTCTGCAGTTGGTAGCGCACCCCACGATCCGTAACCGCGGGACGAGCGTCGGCTCCATCGTCCATGCCGATCCGTCGGCGGAGATGCCGGCAGTCCTGACGCTGCTCGGGGGCAGCGTGACCGTCCAGTCGGTGCGTGGCACCCGCGAGATCGCGTCGACGGATCTCTTCGCCGGCCCTCTCGAGTCGAGCCTGGAATCAGACGAGATCGCGGTGTCGGTGTCGGTGCCCGCCGCCGAACCCGGCGTGGGAACCGCCATCGACGAGATCGCGCGTCGTCACGGTGACTATGCACTGGTCGGCGTCGTCGCCCGGATTCGCGTGGTCGACGGTCTGGTGGCCGAAGCGCACATGACGTACGTGTCCGCCGGAGAGCTGGGGCAGGTCGTGGACTACACGAACGTGCTGGCGGGGGCGTCCGCGACGGATCAGCGAGACCCGCGGTGGCGCACCCTCGGGGAATGCGCCCGCGCGCAGATAGATACCGAGGCAGACATTCACGGGACGGCGGCGTACCGCTCGCAGTTGGTGTCCGCGCTCACGGCGCGGGTCGGCTTCGCGGCGGCAACGGATGCTCTCAGTGAGAACGCAGTACTGGCAGGAAAGTGGTGACAATGTCCAAAAACGATCGCTCCATCGATGATCAACTTGCCGAGTTGGCAGCAGACACCGGTGAGCACCATGTAGCTGTCACGTTCACGCTCAACGAGGTGACGAACACCGTCGTTCATCCCTCCCGCACTCTGGCTTCGGATGCCATTCGTCACCACCTCCGTAAGACGGGCACGCACGTGGGTTGTGAACACGGCGTGTGTGGTGCGTGCACCGTGCTGCTCGACGGAAAGCCTGTTCGATCCTGTCTCGTCCTCGCGGCCAGCCTCGAAGGTCGATCGATCACCACCGTCGAAGGCCTCGTCGAGCCGGACGGCACTTTGCATCCGGTTCAGCAGGCGTTCAAGGATTGTCACGGTCTGCAGTGCGGATTCTGCACTCCGGGATTCGTGACGACCATCGCGGCATTTCTCGAGGAGAACCCCAACCCCACGCGGGAGGAAGCTACCGACGCGATAGCGGGAAACCTCTGCCGTTGTACGGGGTACCAGAACATCAGGGCGTCGGTTTTGCGCGCAGCCGAGATCAAGCGTGAACGGGCCGGGCAGTTCCCGCTCGGAATCGACGACGCGTCCACTCGGGAGGCGTTGGATCGCAAGGTGCGGGGAACAACGAATCCTGTCGGAGGACGGGCGGGTAAGGCATGAGTACTCCGGTCAAACCAGCAAAGCGCAACGGGGCGAAGCACCCCGCTTCCGATCATTCGACGGCCGATCATTCGGTTGCCGACGACGGCAAGTTCTTCGGTAAACCGATTCCGCGCGAGGAAGATACGCGTCTGCTCAGCGGTCAGGGGCGATACCTCGACGATCTGGGCCACAACGCGCTGATCGCGGCATTCGTCAGGTCGCCGCACGCTCATGCGCGAATCATCGACATCGACATCGACCAGGCGCTGGAAGTGCCTGGTGTGCATGCCATCTACACCTACGAAGATCTCCTGGCCGACACGCCGGAAATGGCGGAGAACCTGCCACTGCTCATTCCGCATCCGGGAATCATCGCTCCGCGCAACGGGTATCCCCTCGCGAAGGACGAGGTGAAGCATGTCGGCGAAGCCATCGCCATGGTGGTCGCCGACAACCGGTACATCGCCGAGGACGCTTGCGCGAAGATCGACGTCACCTACGAGGCGCTGAAGCCTGTAGTGGGGATCGACGTCGCTCGCACCGCCGCGAACGCCGTCCACGCAGACGTTCCGGACAACGTCGCCGCTCACCTGCAGCACGGGTTCGGAGATCTGGATGACGAACTGGCCGCCGCGCCGCACCGACTGACGCTGGATCTCGAAATCGAGCGTTCGGCTTCCATGCCGATGGAGGGCAAGGGCGTCTACGCACGTTGGGACGGTGACGAGAACACCCTCACGTTCTGGACCTCCACCCAGACGTCCACGTCCGCCCGCGCCGCAATCGCCGCGCGATTGGGGATGGCGCTGAACAAGGTTCACTGCATCGCTCCTGACGTCGGCGGCGGATTCGGCGTCAAGATCGTTCACCCGTGGCCCGAAGAAGTCATGATCACGTGGGCCGCTCGACGCCTCGGCCAGGCCGGTATCTCCTGTGAGGTGAAGTGGGTCGAGGATCGCCGTGAGCACTTCATCTCGAGCGCACACGAGCGCGGGCAGATCCAGAAGGTCGACATCGGATTCGACGACGATGGTCGTCTGTTGGCGTTCGACTTCACGTTCTGGCACGACAACGGTGCTTACCTGCCGTACGGGATCATCGTCATGATCAACACCGCGACGCAGGTTCTCGGGCCGTACAAGCCGAAGTCGTTCCGGGTCAACGCCTATTCGCTGTACACCAACACCGTGATCGTGACCCCGTACCGCGGCGCCGGACGTCCGCAGGCCGTGTTCGCGATGGAGCGATCCATGGACGCCATCGCCAAGTACCTGAACAAGGACAAGATCGCGGTGCGGGAGGCGAACTTCATTCGCCCCGAGGACATGCCGTACGACTTCGGCCTGATGTTCCAGGACGGACGCCCGTTGATCTACGACACGGGCGACTACCAGGCGGGCATCGACAAGCTCAAGAAGCTCATCGACTGGGACGGATTTCCCGAGTACCAGAGGAAGGCTCGTGCCGAAGGTCGGTCGGTCGGCATCGGTATCGGCGCGTACGTCGAGGGAACCGGACCCGGACCCTACGAGGGTGCGCACGTCGTGGTCGAGACGTCCGGAAAGGTCAAGGCCGCAACAGGCCTGACGACGCAGGGTCAGGGCCACCAGACCGCGTTCGCCCAGATCGTTGCGGACGACCTCGGAGTCAAGGTCTCCGACGTCGAGATCGTCACGGGTGATACCCGCCGGTTCGGTTATGCCGTCGGCACTTTCGCCTCGCGTGGTGCGGTCATGTCAGGTTCGGCCTTCCACGTCGCAGCGCAGATGGTCGCGGAGAAGGCGAAGAAGATCGCGTCCGGAATCCTGGATCTGCCGGAAACCGAACTGGAACTCCGGGAAGGCCACGTGTGCAAGATCGGCACCGAAGCCGGAGTGGAGGGTACGTCCGTACCGCTGAGTGTTGTTGCCGTGCTGTCGAACCCGCTACGATATGCGTTCGACCGTGAGTCGAAGCTGGCCACCGGTTTCGCCAAGACCGACACGGACATGTCGAAGCCGCCGATTCCCGAGGGTGAGCAGCCCGGTCTGGAAGCAACCGGCTACTACTCGCCGCCCAGTTCCACCTTCGCTTCGGGAGTGCACGCGGCGATCGTCGAAACCGATCCCGTGACAGCCGAGATCACGGTCCGTCGTTACGTTGTCATCCACGACTGCGGAAACGTGATCAACCCCCGCATCGTCGAAGGTCAGGTCATGGGCGCCGTCGCGCAAGGTATCGGCGGCGCACTCTACGAGCGGATCGTCTACGACGAGCACGGGCAGATGCTCAACGCGTCGTACATGGACTTCTTGATGCCGTTCGTCACCGAGATGCCGGATTCGCTCGAGATGGATCACACCGTCACGCCGTCGGGACTCAACCCACTCGGAATGAAGGGTGCCGGTGAGGCGGGTGTGATCCCCACCAGCGCCGTCATCGCGGCTGCCATCGAGGACGCCGAAGGAATCTCGATCACGTCCATGCCCATTTCACCGTCCGAACTGTTCGAACTTCGACTCGCACACGCGGGTTCGTCATCAGAGGAGAATGCATGAGAATCGCCGGCACCGCGCAGCTGACGGCACCTCGCGAAGAGGTCTACGACAAGCTCCAGGACGGTCGTGTACTGGCCGCGACCATTCCCGGTGTGCAGTCGCTCGAGCAGCTCACGGACAATCACTACAAGCTCTCCATCATGGCGGGGGTCGCGTCGATCAAGGGCGTCTACGACGGCGAGGTTGTTCTGTCGCAACAGAATCGGCCAAATTCGTTTGTCATGACGGCTTCGGGGGCGGGTGCTCCCGGCACGGTGAAGGCGGACGTCACGGTCACCTTGACGGAGAACGAGGGTGGCACGCTGCTTTCGTATGACGCCGACGCCGTGGTCGGCGGGATGGTCGGCGGCGTCGGGCAGCGCATGATCACCGGTGTAGCCAAGAAGATGGCCGGGGTGTTCTTCAAGAGCATCGACGGCGTCATTGCCAACGGCATCCCCGAGAAGGTCACTGCCGCCGTGGCGGCGGCGGTACCGGCAGTGGCGGTCGAAGGCGCGCCGGTAGTTTCCGGAGCTGTCGCGGCACCGGCGGTTCTCCCGGCCGCTGCACCGACAGCGGGCGGCACAGATGCTCGCACGGTGATGGTCAGCGCCGTCGTCGGCGCAGCCATTGCTTTGTCAGGTGTTGCTATAGGCGGATTCCTGGCGCGTTCTGGTTGTCGCGAGTAGTTCACTCAGGTGTCAACAGCTGATTTGCGATGAGGGAAACGCCCCGAACCGACCAGGTTCGGGGCGTTTTTCACGTCCGCGTAACCCACTGGGGCGCCGGCGAAGATCCGCTCGTGATCGTGCGCCGAACCTTGGTCCCCCGATTCGGCGAATTGTGACAAAGAATCCGCTCTTCCGAACCTGTGGAATAGCTCTACACGTCAGGTACGAGCCACTTACCGGCTAGGCCGCAACCGTCGATCGGTACCAGACGAGACGAGCCAAAGATCTCAGGAGGAAGCGTGGAACCCAGGAAGATTCGGGTCGGTATCGATACCGGCGGAACGTTCACCGACATCGTGGCAGTGGACGACGAAACCGGCGCCATCGTCACCACCAAGACCCCGTCCACCCCGGCGGACCCCGCCGAGGGCTTTCTCGCCGGTATCGAGAAGGTACTCGCCAAGCTCGGTGAGAGTGGCGACTCCATCGGTGCGGTCAGCCACGGCACGACCGTAGCGACGAACAAGCTGCTCGAAGGCAAGGTCGAGAACCTCGGCTTCATCACCACCGAGGGCTACGAGCACGTTCTCGAGATCGCTCGTCAGTCGGTGCCGGACGGTTACGGCAACTCGTACTTCTGGGTCAAGCCCGAACGCATCGTCCCCGCCGATCGTGTACGCACCGTCGGTGGACGCCTTTCCTTCGACGGCAGCGAGATTCGTCCGCTCGACGAAGAGAGCGTTCGCAGCGCAGCGCAATTCTTCAAGGACCGCGGGATCCGGACCATCGGCGTCTGCCTCATGCACTCGTACGCCGATCCGACGCACGAGGAGCGCGTACGCGACATCCTCTTCGAAGTTTTCCCCGATGCGACGGTGAGCATCTCGAGCCAGGTGCTGCGTGAGTACCGCGAATACGAGCGGTCCATCACCACACTCGTGGACGCCGCGGTCAAGCCGAACATCCGCAACTACGTGAACAACATCGCGAATCGTCTGCGTGAGTTCTCGACCACCGACGGTGAACCCCGCGACATCCCGTTCTACGTCATGAAGTCCAACGGCGGTGTCCTGTCGGCCAAAGAGGTTGTTCACCAGCCTATTACGACAGTCCTGTCGGGACCGGCCGCCGGAGCCCTCGGTGCTGCGCTGATCGCCGACGCCGCCGGCGTCGAGCAGGTGTTGACCTGTGACGGCGGCGGAACGTCGACGGATGTCACCGTCGTGGTTCGCGGCGAGCCCGCGCTGACCACCGAAGGGCGAGTGGGCAACTACCCGTCGAAGATCCCGATGATCGACGTCGTGACCGTCGGCGCCGGTGGTGGGTCGATCGCGTGGATGACGCCGGAACACACCCTCCGAGTCGGCCCTCAGTCGGCCGGCGCCGATCCCGGACCGTTGTGCTACGGCAAGGGCGGCAGCGAACCGACCATCACCGACGCGCACGTCCTGCTCGGTCGCATCCCACCCCACCTGCTCGGTGGCGAGATTCCTCTCGACACGGAATTGGCACGCAAGGGCCTCGAAGAGCTTGCAACACAGCTCAGTCTGGGCTTCGAGGAGTGCGCGGTCGGCGTCCTCGAGGTCTCGGCGTGGAACCAGGCCAACGCCCTGCGTCAGATCACCGTCAAGCGTGGCCTCGACGTTCGCGACTTCACCCTCGTGACGTTCGGCGGCTCCGGCTCCTTGCTCGCCTGCCGTCTCGTCGACATCCTGGGTCTGAAAGACGTTCTCGTCCCGCTCAATCCGGGTAACGTCTCCGCGTTCGGTCTGCTGACGGTCGATGTCCGCAACGACTACGTCCAGACGCATGTCAGTCGTCACGACCGGTTGAAGGCTGAAGACCTGCAGAGCCAGTTCGACGCGCTGGCCGGCGAAGCCGAGATTGCGCTTGCCGAAGAGGGTTTCGACGAGACGCAGCGTAAGTACTCTCGTACTGCGGATCTGCGCTACCTTGGTCAGGCATTCGAGGTGCGCGTCCCGGTGGCGGAAGGTACCGTCACGACGCAGATCATGGACGACGCGGCCGAGGCGTTCCACCAGGCGCACCGCGAGCTGTACGGCTACGACTTCCGGGGAGACCCGTCGCAGCACGTGGAATGGGTCAACCTGCGCGTGAGTGGCATCGGCCCGATCAAGCGTCCGACGCTCAAGGAGATCCCGGCCGGCACCGGCGCCGACACCGCTCGAACCGGTTCGCGTCAATCGTATTTCGACAGCTGGGTCGAAACGGCCACCTACGATCGCACACTGCTCGGTGCGGGTGACGTCATCGAAGGACCGGCCGTGATCGAGGAGTTCAGCTCGACTGTCCCGATCCATCCCGGATTCTCGGCACGTATCGACACCTTCGGGAACATTCGTATCTCGAAGTCTTCCGACTCGAACGGAGTGAAGTGATGACCGCCATTCTCGATGCTGCTGCTGCCACCGCGGCCAAGCCGTACCGACTCACCGCTACCGACGGCACGTCACCTGATCCGATTCTGGTCGAGATCGTCGCCGGTTACCTCGCCAGCGTGGAAATGGAAGTCGAGACCTCCATTTCGCGCACCTCGCGTTCACCGATGATCCGTGACGCTCACGACTTCCGCGCGGGTATTCACGACCGGAACCTCCGCAAGCTCACGGGCCGTTCGTATTCCGCACTGGTTCATCCGATCGCCCGGGACTTCCCGCTCGAGACGATGAAGCCGGGAGACGTGTACTTCCACAACGACGTCTACCTGTCCGAAGGTGGCATCGGCCATCTCCCCGACCTCTGCGTCACGGTGCCTGTCTTCGCCCGCGTCACTCCCGATGCCGAGCCGAAGGTTGTTGCGTTCGTTCAGGCATTCGGTCACCACGACGACATCGGCGGTTGCTGCCCCGGCTCCATGCCGTCCGGCGCGACCACGGTGTACGAAGAGGGACTGATGGTTCCGCCGATCAAACTGTGGGACCAGGGAGTTCCCAACGAGGCGGCGCTGCGCATCATGACGCGTAACTCCCGCATGCCCGACGCTCTCGCAGCCGATCTCGACGCCGAGTGCTCGGCGTGCCTGATGGGTGCGCGTCGACTCACCGAATTGTTCGAGCGCTACGGCGTCGACACCGTCGAGTCGTGCTTCGACGCGATGATGGACGCGACCACCGAGACGTACCGCCGCGAGATCCTCAGCAAGATCCCGGTCGGTGAGTACACGTGGGAGGACTACGCCGAGCACGACGGCGTCGACGAGCCGATGCTCCACATCCAGCGCATCACGCTCACGAAGACGCGGCCGGAGGACGAGGGTGGCGAGCGACTCATCCTGGACTTCAACGGAACCGGACCGCAGGCAAAGGGCCCGATCAACCACTGTGGTGACTACGCGGACGGAAACTTCCTCATCAAGTGGTTGGCCCCGATTCTGCGTAACCTCGCGGACACCCCGGAGCGCATGGCCGAACTGGATGTCAACGAGGGCGTCGTACCGCTGATCGAGATGAAGTTCCCCGAGAAGGGAACACTGATCACCCCGATCTTCCCCGCTCCCACCAACGCTCGCACGTTTGTCATCCTCCGTCTGCTCGGAGTGCTGGCCGGCGTCGTGGCCAAGGCTGTGGACGGCAACATGCCCGCCGATCAGGAGACCATCAGGTACACCGGTGTTTACGGTGAGGACTTCGAGGGTCACTCGTATCTCATGCGTGAGGTGCTCGGCGGCGGTTCGGGCGGACGCTACTACGCCGACGGTGAGGACACGATTCACGTCGTTCCCGATTCACGGAACCTGCCGACCGAGTTCACCGAGAGCCGTTTCCCCTTCATCGTCGAGAAGCTCGGTCTGGCCATGGATTCGGGCGGAGCCGGACGTTACCGCGGCGGTCTGGGATACGAGAAGCACATCCGGATGCTCAAGGATGCTCACTTCATGTCCATTGCGGATCGTTCGATCCTCGCCTGCTGGGGAGTCAAGGGCGGCAAGGCCGGTCGGCCGTTCTCCGTGGTCCTGGATCCGGGTGGACCGAACGAGCGTGAGTTCGACGCGCTGACCGATGCCGAGCCGATCAAGGCCGGCGAGGTCGTACGGATTCGCACCACCGGTGGTGGCGGTTGGGGAGATCCACTGGAGCGCCCGATCGAGGAGGTCTTGCGAGACATTCAGTGGCGCAAGGTTTCCGTAGAGGGTGCACGCGACGACTACGGTGTTGTCGTGATCGAGGGTGACGAGCCGACCGTCGACGAGGCTGCTACCACGGAGTTGCGGGATCAGTTGCGCTCGGAGCGCGGTGAGAACGAGCCCTTCTTCGATCGGGGTCCGGGCTACGCGCAGCTTTCCGGTGGCGCCACCTCAGCGGTCTACGACTACGTCTAGGACGGAAAACTCTCATGGAGAACGGAATTGCTCGCGGCGCCGACATCGCGGTGATCGGCGCCGCGGGTAAGACCGGTGAGGCCGTCGTCGCCGCACTGCCGCCGAGCGTGACAGTTCGGCGACTGGTGCGAAAGGCGCGTGTCGACGGGGACTTCGAGGTAGAACTGGAAACCGGAAGCGGACTGCGCAAGGCGCTCGCCGGGTGCCGAGGCGTGTACTTCATTGCCCCGAACGTCCATCCCGACGAGCCCGCACTGCTTCGCAATGCGCTGACGGCAGCGGCTTCGGCGGGAGTGGAGCACTTTGTCTATCACTCCGTCGCGTGGCCGTTCAGCCCGTCCATGCCGCATCACCTGGACAAAGCCAGGTGTGAGGACGAGCTGCATCGTTCACCCTTGAAATGGACTGTGCTGCAACCGTGTGCGTACGCGCAGAATTTCGAGGCGGTACTCACGGGCCGATCTGACACCATCGTCCTGCCGTACAGCGCGGAAACGAAGTTCTCGTTCGTGAGTCTGGCGGACGTGGCGGCTGTTGCCGCGGTCGTACTGAGCGAGGGCTCGGGTGAACATCACGGAGCGACGTACGAGGTGGGCGGCCCGCAAGCTCTGAGCGTCATGGAGGTGGCACAGATGGTGGAAAAGCAGACGTCACGGACCGTCGCGATAGATCAGATCAGCGTGGATCAATGGCGCGAACAGATCGGCAGCAGCCTTGGCGTCAACGCCAGCTCGCGTCTGGCGGCGATGTTCGAGTTCTACAACCACCACGATTTTCTTGCCGGCAGCGCGGCCGTCGAACTGCTTCTGGGTCGCCGACCGATGGCCGTCGAGAACCTGATTCGCTGAATCCGGCTACGAAATGCCTCCTGCCGCCCAGACCACCAGTGGGGGCAGGGCGGCCAGGATCAGGCAGACCGTTCCGTTGAGCCACTTGTGCTCCACCGTGACGGCGGCGAACTCGCGCAGAATGGCGCTCGGCAGGTAGTACCGGGCGGTGTGGGAACCGATGACTTCCGCATCCAGATCGAGGCTTCGGGCAAACGTCGCAGTTCGGAGGATGTGGAAGTTGCTGGTGACCAGCACCATTCGAGGCTTCGTGGTGTTGGCACGGAGAAGGTCCCTGGTGTACTCGAGGTTCTCGAGCGTGGTGGTCGAGCGGTCCTCGAGAATCACGCTCTCGCGCGGTATCCCGTGATCGACGAGGTAGACGCACATTGCCTCCGCCTCGCTGACCACCTCGTCCGAACCCTTCCCACCGCTCACGACCAACAGTGGTGAACGTCCTTCGCGGACCTCGGCGCGAAAGACGTCGGCCGCCTTGTCCAGACGGCTGGCAAGCAGGGGTGTCACGTCGGCGCCCGAAAGCCCGGCGCCGTGCACCACTATCGCGTCCATCCCGGGCTGGTACTTCTGGCGTCCGTAGACGTAGGAGTAGAGCAGAAAGCTCGTGAACAGAAACCCCAGGTACGACGCGACCAGGCTGAACGAACCGAGAACGACTGCGAGCCAATATCTCTGCGTAAGCAGCGCTGATGCGAGCAACACGTAGGGAACGAGCAGGCCGAGTCCGGCGACGAGTGAGAGCAGATTCGCGACGCTGAATCCCTCGCGCCGCAGCATCGTGACTCCGTTGACGATCAGGAATCCTGCAAGCATGAGCACCAGCAACGGCGAGAGCAGAGCGATCGTCGCGATGACGAACGACGGGACCTCGGTTCCCGGCGCACCCGACTGCAACATCCACAGACCGGTGAAGATCAGTCCGAGAAGTAGGTAGACGCCGTTGCTCAGCCTCCGTCGATCCTGCCTGAACCGGTAGCCGCAGAATCCGAGCAGCGCGAGGCCGATGAGGAGAAGGATCACGGAGCCAGCCTAGGCGAGGCGCTTACGACACGGGCGCCACCACCTTCGACTGCTGGATCGCGGACAGGACCCTGGTACGGCACTCGATGAACAGTGGGTCTGCCTTGGTGGTCAGTTGATCTCGAGCTCCGGTCAACGGGACGTCGACGATGTCCTGCGTCAATGCCGGAGTTCCGCCGAGGACGACCACTCGATCGGACAGGTACACCGATTCGTCGACGTCGTGGGTGACGAGGAGGACGGTGATGCCAAGATCACGCTGAAGCGTCAGCAGCAGGTCTTCGAGTTCCGCGCGGGTCTGCGCATCGACCGACGCGAAGGGTTCGTCCATGAGGAGTACCTGCGGCCGATAGGCGAGAGCGCGAGCTATCGCCACTCTCTGCTGCATTCCGCCGGACAACTGCCAGGGGTAGGAACGCGCAGCACCGCCTAGACCGACAACGGCAAGTGCATCGCTAACCCTCTCGTTCTGAACCTTCCGCGCCAGACCGTTGCCCCGTAGCGGCAGGCGAACGTTCTCGCCCACTCGAAGCCACGGCATCAGTGTGCGTCCGTAGTCCTGTGACACGAGAGCCAGCGTGGCCGGCGGTGCATCGATCGCGATCCCGGCGATGCGGACCTCACCAGTGGTCGGCTTCTGCAGACCGGCGATGCAACGAATCAGCGTGCTCTTGCCGATGCCGGAATGGCCGACGATGCAGACGATTTCTCCGGGTGCAACGGACAGATCGATGCCGCGGAGCACTTCGCGGCCGGTGGGACCGCCGTAGGTCACCCCGAGGCCGCACAGTTCGACTGCGGGTTTCGATGCCGCAGATTCTGTGGATGACATCAGTTTCCTTTCACTGCGAGAGCGTCGTGGGTCCGCGGCTGCCATCTGAGCAACCATCGTTCGATCACGCCGTATCCGAGGTTGAGCACGTATCCGATGATTCCCAGCAGGAGAATTCCGGACCACATGTCGGCGATCGCGAAGGTCTGTTGCGCGACGATCACGAAGTGACCGATTCCTGCAGTGGAGACGTACATTTCGCTTCCGACCATGATGACGACACCGATCGCGAGACTGGTGCGGATACCGACTGTTATCTGCGGCATCGCTCCGGGGAGGAGTACCTGCGTCACGAGGAGGGGTGTACGGATCCGGTAGCTGCGCGCCACCAATCGGATACTCGGGTCGATGGAGCGAATGCCGTCGAGGGTGTTGAGGAGTATCGGCCAGACCGCGCCGAAGGCGATGGCGGCAACGTTACCCGTCGAACCGGTTCCGAAAACGATGAAAAGTGCGGGTAATACGGCCAGCGCCGGAATAGCGCGGAAGAACTGGAGAAACGGATCGGCAATGTCGGCAGCCAGCGGGAACAGCGCCAGCAGGAGACCGGCACCGACGCCGACCGCCAGTGCCACGGCGAGACCGAAGGCAAGGTTGGTCAAGCTCGGTACGACGTCGTGGGCGAATCCCGGACCGAACCAGTTGTCCACAAACGCTTTCCAGATACGTGACAGCGGCGGGAAGTAAGGCGACTTGCTCGACTCCGAACCGAAGTACCATACGACGACGATCAAGATCGGCAGCCACAACTCCCACGCGAGGAGTCGAAGTCCTGACATCATCTTCACGTCGTCATCCTCCTCGGGATGTAATGCCAGGCAAGTAAACGATTCTCGATCGCCATCACGGCGAAGGCGAGCAGCATTCCGAGTAGTCCGGCGACGATGATCAGTGCGAACATTCGATCGGGAACGGATTGGCTCAGCAGGATCTCCTTACCGAGTCCCGGCACGCCCGCGATCAATTCTGCACCGATGGTCAGCAGCAAGCTCAGTGTTGCCGAGATGCGAATCCCGGTGAAGATGTAGGGCATCGACGCCGGTGCGACGACGAGAGCGAGCCTGCGCCACAGTGGAAGTCGGAAGGATCGTGCGGTGGCCAGCAGTTCCGGGTCGACGTTGCGCACACCGTGAATCGTCTGGAGCAGAATCGGCCACACACTTACTGCCACGATCAGTGCCACCGCCATCCGTTGCGTCGGGCCCATGATCAGCAGAAAGAGCGGAATGATTGCGAGCGGCGGAACGGTTCGGCAGAAGTCGATGACGAAGCGGGAGGAGACCGTCAGGAACGGGTGCGCGGCGAGCAGCAGCCCTGCCGGGATTCCGATCACCAGGCACAGCGCCAATCCGATCGCCGTGGTGGTCACCGTTTGTCCCAGTGATGTCCACAACGAGGACGTGCCGAGCTCGTTCACAAAGGCCACTGCCACGTCGCTGAACTTCGGAATACCTTTGACGTCCTCGTCGCCGAGCATTCCGAAGATCTGCCAGGCGGCTGCCAACGCGAAGAGCGTCAGCAGCCGACCGAGCAGAACCTGCCTGCGGCGAGTCTGCAGGGTTGTCAAGGCGGACAACTCAGTTGGCCGGGGTCAGCAGGGATTCGGCCTCGACCGAATCCGTCAGTACCCCGTACTTGACCAGCAGTTCGATCTCCGTGCCGAGAGCACCCGGTTCCACTACTGCGACGAACTGAGGATTCTTGCTGTTGGCCAGCATTTCGAGCGGAATCTTGGCTTGTGTCGAGAGTGCAGCCTTGACCGCGCCCGGATTCTGATTGGCGTAGTCAACTGATTTGGCAAGCGCGGTACGGAATTTCGCGAGTGAGTCAGGGTTCGCATTGACAAACGATTCCGAAGCGACCAGCGAGGTCCCCGGTACACCGGGTGCGGCCAAGGGGAAGGGGTGGCCGAGGATCTTCAGCCCCGAGTCGGTTGCTTTACTCAGGAACGGATCGATGAGGAATGCCGCGTCGGCCCCGCCGGTGGAAACCAGGTCGCCGAGGTTGGGCATGGGCGCCTGAATGAACGAGACCTTGTTCGCTGCTCCGCCGGATTTCTCCACCGCGGCAGAGATGACTGCTTCGCTGACGGACTTCAAACCGCTGATCGCGACGGTCTTGCCTTCGAGGTCACGGAAGCCGCTGATGGAACTGTCCTTGGCGACCACGAGACCGGACTGGTCGACGCTGTCATTTGCGGCAAAATTCGTGAGCCCGCCGACAATGGTGACGGGCATGTTCTGGCTCCGTGCCTGAATTGCGGCAGCGGCAGTCGTGGCTGCCATATTTGCATTTCCGCTGAGCAACAACGGAATTTGAGCCGAGGAACTAGCGCCGCCCTCCACGAGTTGGATGTCGAGTCCCTCATCGGTGAAGTACCCCTGCTCCATGCCGAGCCAAATCGGTGCGAAGTCCGCGATCGGCTGAGGTGCGATTCGAATCGTGGTGGTCTGGGTGCCCCCGTCGTCGGAGGCCGTGGCGTCGCTCGAACAGCCTGTCAGTGCCAATGCCGCGGTCGCGACTGCGGCCAGGGCAACAACTCTGAACCGTGGTGTCGACCGAAGGGTAAGTCCAACCGTCATGTCCGAAAACCTCTCGCTGGGAAAGATATGACTTCCTTGCCGGTAATCCGGTGGGAAGGTGAAGACGCTCAAAGAATTCCGTACGCCGGAACGATTGTTGTGACTATAGTAATTTCCTAGGCGAATGCCAAGGGTTTTCCAAGAACACGAGATTTCGGATCGCCGGGTACATCCACGGCACCGGGAGGGGATCGGATGACGAAGGGTTCTGCGTCCGCCGTCGACAAAGCGCTGGATCTACTCGAGGCCATCGCGCGCTCGACCACGCCGATGAAGCTCAGCGAACTGGCAGAAGAAGTCGGGATGCTCCGCCCGACTGCGCACCGAGTGCTCGGAGAACTCGCGAACCGTGGTTGGGTCTTCCGCTACGACGGTCGCTATCTCCCCGGCCCGGCTGCACTGCAGGTTTCCCACGAAGCGGCAGCGCATTCGTTGGCGGCCTTGTGCGATCCGACCATGCGGGTGCTGTCCGAGAGCACGGACATGATGGTGAATCTGCAGGTTCTCGAGAGCGGCGGGACGCGGATCATCGCGGCGCTGCGTCCCGAGCGACTCAAGATGATCACTCGTATGCTCGGGGATCTGCTTCCGCCGCACCGGTTCGCGGGTCCGCTCGCGTTGGTGGCGGCACTCGAGGACAACACCCGGGCGCCCTACCTGGCGATGGTGGAGAAGAGTGGCTATCCACTGGAAGGACCCACCGGCTTTCTCGCCGACATCGCCGAGACGCAGAAAACCGGATTCGCCGTTGTCCACAAACGATCTCAGGACATCATCGGTTCGGTCTCGCGTGCAGTGTCTTCCCGCAAGGGGTCTCCGCTCTGTGCGTTGACGGTGATCGGTTTCGATACCGACTTCGATGCGAAAACGACGCGAATGGTCGAAGAACACCTGCTGCGGGCCACCGATGAAGTGCAGCAACTCCTCACTGACCACACTTCGGGCAAGCGCCCGTCCGACACAGGAGAACAAGGATGATTTCAAGGACCGAGGGCTTCATCACCGTCGCAGACGGCGAACGGGTCTGGTACGAGACTGCCGGCGAGGGCCCGGATCTGATTCTCACGCACGGTCTCGGCGGAAATGCGGCCGTCTGGTACCAGCAGGTGCCCTACTTCGCTCAGCACTATCGGGTGATCAGCTGGGATCAGCGAGGATTCGGCCGCTCTACCAACGAGAACGGCAACCACGGCCCGGTAGCGGCAGTCTCTGATCTGATCGAAATCATGGACCTGTTGGCGGTTGATCGAGCGCACGTGGTCGGCCAGTCGATGGGCGGTTGGGCCGCATTGGGGACCGCGATCGCTGTTCCGGACCGGGTGGAGTCGGTAGTCCTGGCCTGCACGACCGGCGGCATTCCCGTCGGATTCGGTCCGGACAGCGCACCTCCCCTCACCGCAGCACCCGTCACCGCGCGGCCCCTGGGGGAGCATCCCGCTGTGGGCGGACGGTTGCCGAGCTTGGACATGGCGAGGGCATACCTGTACCAAGCTCTCGGCACCTTCGGTCATCGCCCACCTGACACCGAGTTCTTCCGAATTCTCAAGGCCCACAACTACTCGCCGAGCGATCTTGCCGCGGTGACGGCGCCGGTTCTGCTGATCGCGGGTGAGCTGGACGATTTGATGACACCCGAGCGGATTCGCAGCGCCGCCGAGTTCCTGCCCCACGCCGAAGTGGTCGAACTTGCCGACCGCGGCCACTCCCCTTATTTCGAGGACCCACACGCGTGGAACGAGTTGGTGGCGCACTTCCTGGCCGATGTTCGTGCGCGCCCAGTGCGCTGAAACGCCAACTCGTCACGCATATTCTAACTCCGAGGAGATCTAATGGATTCATCTCAGACCGTCGAGTTCATCCCACCCGCTTTCGATACGCCGTTCTCCACCGGAGTGCGCGTCGGAGACGTTCTGTATCTGTCGGGTCAGATCGGCATGCTCCCGGACGGGACTTTGGCCGACGGCTTCGAAGCGCAGGCTCGTCAGACCATGGAGAACATCGTGGCTTCGCTGATCGCTTACGGTTCCGGCGTCGAAGCAATCTTCAAATGTACTGTCATGCTTGACGACATGTCTCGTTGGCAGGAGTTCAACAAGGTCTACCTCGAGTACTTCCCGGCGTCGAGACTGCCGGCCCGCAGTGCGTTCGGAACAGACGGACTGGCACTGGGTGCGCACATGGAAGTCGAATGCATGGCCTACACCCCGCGGTTCTGACTGCTCGCGGGCACTAACCGTCCCAATCCACACGTTCAGCCAGGCGCAGCAATGTGCGTCGGCGTGTAGTGCTGGTTTCGCCGATGTGCGCGATCCGGCCGTAGATGTGGGCGCGGAAGTTCTCCACGCCATCCCGATTCTGTTCCTGCGCAGAAGTGCTGGCGGCATTGTGCAGCAGGGCGCGCAAGCGATCGTAGTCGTCGCGCGGATACGAGGGTTGGTCGTTGATCACCAGCCCGGTGAGGTGTTGGCGTCGATGAGGGCGCATCACCTTGGTCTTTCGTGGATGGATGGCAAACCCTTCGTCCCTGGCGATCTGCTCGACCGTCCAGAGGAGGGTGCCGACGTCGGCTACTTCGATTCCAGAGAACGCGAGGTCGTCGGCGTATCGGGTGTAGGTGAGCCAGTTCGCTTGTGCGAGTCCACTCAAGCGGATGTCGAGTTTGCGTGCGACGAGATTCGCCAGTGCAGGCGAAGTTGGCGCGCCTTGCGGAAGATGCGCGGTGCGTAGCTGTGATGCCTGTGCATACGGAAGGCCGCGCAGGGTATCGGCAGGTGTTGCAACAGTGCACAATCCGGTGAGAACACCTGCCACTGCGGGTGGATAGCCGAGGGCTGTGAAGACGGCGTGAACGCGGCTGCCGCTGATCGAGGGGAAGAACTGCGCGAGGTCGACGCCGATCACGATTTCCGACTGTGCGTGCGGCGCTGCAAAAGTCAGAGGGCTTCGACCACGGACAAATCCGTGTGCCGCGTCGTGCGGGGGCACCAGGTCGAGGATGCGGCGCAGGATCTTCCGCTGAATTTCGCGCAATCGGGGTTTCGGTACCTCGAGGAGGCGAGCGCCGGCCTTCTTGCTGATCTGCATCGGCCGGTAGTGGCGTAGCGGTCGGGGTTTCGTGCGGAGCCATTCCCCTCGGTCGGCGAACCACTCGAGTTCGGAGATCGTCAGATCCAGTGAACGAGCCAGGTCCACACTGGTGTTGTAGCGGGGAACGTCGAACCGCCACACCGAGGTTTCATTGGTGTCCAGTGAGAGAGGAACAGGCCGCAGGCGAGGTAGTTCGCGAAGCAATCGATACAGAGTCTGCGGTTCGAACGGTGGAGCGGGCATGAGGTCGAGAACGCGCACGGCCAGGAGCGTCGGGGAAACGTCGAAGACGGTTCCGAATGCCTCCTCGAGGCCGCTGAGGGTCCACGGAGCGTCAGCGGCCGCAACGGCCAGACGACGCGCCAACTCGGGATCGAGCTCGAAGTCACGCATGATTCGACTCCGGGATGCGACGGGGCGGGGTGACCAAATCCTTTGTCCGGTGCGGCGGCAAGCACGCGGAGCGTGCCGAACGCCGGTGGACGCAGTATCCAATTCTTCTGGCCGACCCAGGGGTTACCCCTGAGACTGGTCGCGTGGACCAACTCTCACCCACGCGCCGCCGCATTCCTTCACAATGGCAGACCGTTCGGTATCTGTCACGTGTGAAGCGGATCTGTCAGGAGTGGGTCCTCAGATCGACGAACGATCCGAACCGACGAACTCGCTGATCCACGGCACGACTGCTTCGCGGACGGTGACTGCCTTCGGCAGTAGTCCGTTGCTCAGCAGGAGATCGGCCGCGCGCTGCTGCTCGTCCAGGAACTCGTCGGTGACAGGGTTGACACCGAAAGGACGTCCGCGCAGTGCAGCTTCCCAGGCATCGAGGCTCGCGGACCCGCCACGCTTCTCGACGTCGTCGACGAAGACCTGGGCGGCTTCGCGGGGGTTGGCTTCGATCCAGGCGTCGGATTCCTGCAGGGCCTCGATGATCGCCTGGAGGGCCTCCGGGTTGGTATCCGCGAAATCGCGCCGGGTGAACCACAGTGAGGGGTGGCTGAAGAGTCCGTCGGTGGCGATCAGCGTGCGCAGTTCGTGGTTCGCTTCGATGTCCGTCAGCCCCGGGTACGCGCCAACCCAGGCATCGATGGTGCCGTCGACGAGGTCCGCTCCACCACCGCGTACGTCGGTGTCGACAGGGACGATGTCGGACCAGGTCAGCCCCGCCTGATCCAAGGCGAACAACAAAAGTGTGGTCTGCCACGATCCGTGCGCGATGCCGACGCGCTTGCCACGCAGGTCCTCAACCGTGTTGATCTCGGACTCTGCCTTGACTACCAGGCGCCCGTTCTCCACGCGGGGGCCGGAGATTCCGATGTAGACGAGATCGCGGCCCTGGGCCAATCCGGTGACGGGCGGCGTGAATCCGGTTCCGATCACGTCGTATCCGCCCTCCTCGAACAGCCAGTCCGAGTGCAGGGTCGGCAAGGCGTTTTCCGGGTTCACTGCAGGCTTGGCGGGAAGCTCACGCAGGTCCACCCACTCGACATCGGGGAGACGGCGTTCGAGGAATCCGGTGTGGCGCAGTACGAACAGCGAATTGTTGTGTGGGAAGTATCCGACGCGAACGGTCATGAGATCTACGGTTTCCTGTTCTGAATCAGTGATGGGGGTGGCTAGATGAGGCCGCGTCGACGCGCCTCGTCGGCGAGTCCGCTACGGCCCCACTGCACGACGAGGTTGGATGGATCGAATTCAACCGAACCGCCGAGGGATTCGGCGATCGCCTGGAACTGGGCGCCTTCCTCGAGGAGGACGACGAACTTCGCGAGGTCGAGCAACCCGCTGCGGCCGATGACGTTGACCCCGCCGTTGGCTTCGAAGATCGCCACCAGATCGGGATCGTGTTCGAGACGCTCGAGAATGAAATCGCCTGCAGAACGGGACCGATCGATGTGCGGCGGAATCTCTCGGGAGAGCGTCAGCCTCTGCGAAGCCGCATAGCGGATGGGTAGCGTCCGATGTGTCTGTGCCCAACCGCCGAGCCACGGTGTGTGGATGTGGACAACGCTGGTGATTTCCGGATGCTGACGGAAGACCGATGCGTAGCCGGTGACAAATCCGGCCGATCCGTTGCCGGACAGCACCTCTCCATCGAAGGTGGCGACAACCGGTGACACCGACGGATCGTTCGCCCACGGTCCCGGATCGTTCAGGGCGACCGCGATTTCGGTGCCGGGTACTCGTTCGACGAAGTTGACGGTCCCGTTGGCTGCAACCGTTCCGGTCTTGCGGAAGACGTCGAATGCCTTGTCTGCTGCTTTGCGAGCTTCTTCGACGAATGCTGCGGTTTCGGTGTCGAGTCGAGTTTCGGTGGTGGTCATCGAGTCTCCAGTCCAGAAGGTGTGATCGGGGTGCGCTGCAGGAGGGGAAGAACTTCTTCGCCGACGCGGTATGCCTCTTCGAGATGCGGGTTACCGGCGAGGATGAAGGCGTCGACGCCCAGTTCGCGCAGCTCGTCGAGTCTTTCGGCGACCTGCTCGTAACTGCCGACCAGTCCGAACGCCGGTCCGCCGCGGATGAGGCTGAAGCCGCACCACACGTTGGGTTGCACTTCCAGATCTCGGTAGCCGGTGATGTGTTCGGGTACCCAGCCTTTGATGCGGGCGGCGCCCACCGAGTCACCCTGGGCTGCACGGTCGGCGGCCCCCTTGTCGACGAAGGCCCAGCCTTTCTCGATCTCGGCCCACGCGGCTTCTTCGGTGTGCCGGGCTACGACGTCGATGCGTACGGCGAATTTCGGCGTGCGTCCCAGTTTGGCTGAGTTCTCCCGCACTCCGTCGATCTTGGCTCTCAGATCGGCGTACGGCTCCAGCCAGGAAAGGTAGTAATCGGAGTGCAGTCCGGCGGCGGCGACGGCTGCGGCCGAAGATCCGGAGAAGTACACCTCGGGAAACGGTTGGCCGGCCAGTCCGGTTGGCAGTGCGGCGCCGTGGGTTTGGAAGAAGCGACCGTCGAAGTCGAAAGGTTCGCCGTCCCACACACCCTTGAGGACATCGAGGAATTCGGACGTCCTGGTGTAGCGATCGTCGTGGTCGACTTTGTCGCCCCACCACAGCTGAGGCGCTCCGCCTCCACCACTGATGATGTTGTAAACCAGACGTCCGCCGGTTGCTCGCTGCAGACTGGCCGACATCCGCGCTGCCTGTACCGGGTGAAGGAACCCCGGTTGGAACGCAACCATGAAACGGTAGGTGGTGGTCTCGGCGGCCAACGCTGCTGCGGTCGCCCACGGATCCTCGGTCATCGGGAAAGACGGCAGCAGTCCACCGAGGAACCCTGCGGACTCGGAAGCCTTTGCCACCGCTGCCATGTGGTCGATGTAGCTGTATCCGTCCAATTCGCCGCCGCGGATCGCGGGAGCAATGTTGCCCGGCCCGTATCCACCGGCATCGCCGCGGTTGTAGCGACGCGGAGTACGCAGCGACGCGTGGTCGCCTTCCATCCCGATCCGCCAGTAGAAATCGATGCTCATGCGGTGGCCTTCTCTTCTGTGGTGGCCTTCTCTTCCTTGCGAATCCGACCCTCGGGATCGACCAGGTGCAGGAGATGCTCGCCCGCCCGGTGCAACTCTTCGATGTGTGGCCGACCGGACAGGACGAAACCGTCCACGCCGAGATCGCGATACGACGACAATCGCTGCGCCACTTCCTCGTAGCTTCCGACGAGGCCGATACTGTGCTCGTAGCCGATGCGGTCGAATCCGGACCACAGGATGCCGCCACGATCGATCTCGAGTGCCGCGGAATCGGATTCTCTCAGTTGCCGTTCGACGCGAGCCCAGGCTTCGTCGGCTGTTTCCCTCGCGATGATCGGGATGCGCAGGACCTTCTCGACGGTCCTGCCGAGTTCGGATGCTCGGTCGTCGAGGGTGGTGATCCGTGTCGACAACTCGTCGCCGGCAAGGGTGAACTGATGGACATCGGCATGGTGGGCCGAGAGTTCCAGAGCTTCCGGTGAGTCTCCGGTCAGATGTACTCGGGGAAAACGGAGTCCCGACAAGATGCCTCGGAATCCGCCGCCGAGTACGTCGTAGTATTCGCCGTCGAAGTCGTAACCCGTGCCGCCGAATCCGCCAGGGAGAATCTGCTCCTCGTTCCATACGCCACGGGCGACGGTCAGGAACTCCGCGGCGCGCGCGTAGCGGTCGGCTCCTCGAACCACGTCGCCGCGAGCAGCGGCGTCTTCGGGGTCCGTCTCTACCTTCACTCGCCATTCGAGACGACCTGCCGACAGGCGCTGAAGTGTCGCCGACATTTTGGCGGCGTAGACGGGGGTGCCGAAAGTGGGGTGAAACTCCACGACCACTCGCGAATGACGCGTCTGACGTAGGGCGGCGGCAGCAACGGTCCAGGATTCTTCGCCATTCGGATCGTACGGTGCGACAACGCCGTCGACGCCCGACAGTTCGGCTGCGAGAACGATCTGTGCCAATTCGTCGAAGGGCCCGAAGTTTCCGGGGCGAACATCGGTCGCGACGGTAGTCGGTCGCTGTGGCCCGAAGCCGCCGCGACTGTTCAGCGCGGCCACGGCCCGGCGTCCGTCACCGCGCGAGGGCAGCTCCCAGTAGACGTCCGTCATTCTGCTGTGCCCTTCTGCGCAACAAGGTTGCGTGCCTGTTCCAGTGGTTCGTGCGCCACCCAGGACTGCAGGTCGAAGTCGGCGGCAAGGAAGCCGTGCGCATACAGGAATTGCTTCTGCACCCCGAGCAGGTCCACACGCTCGTCAGACAGGCTCAGATGCAGTCCGGTGTGGAAGTTCTCGCCGTATGCTGCCACCACACCTTCGGGCCCCGACTGTGTT
The DNA here is from genome assembly GCF_001445685.1 of Rhodococcus sp. KB6. Lineage (NCBI taxonomy): Bacteria > Bacillati > Actinomycetota > Actinomycetes > Mycobacteriales > Nocardiaceae > Rhodococcus > Rhodococcus sp. KB6. Next base: position 89,546 of record NZ_LNAK01000156.1, read on the forward strand.
TCGGTTTGCAGAACGGCTCGGACCTCGTCGATGTTGGCCGCGGCCCAGTCCGCCGCTCTCAGGCTCTCGGCAAGGAAACCCACGACGATGTCCGGGCGCTGTTCGAGTAGATCGGCGTGAACCGTGATCGGTCGTGGGGTGCCGTTGTTGACGCGATCACGCAGGGAAGCAGTGGAATCGAGATCGACGGCCACCGCGAGACCGTGTTCGCGGGCAACTTCCTGGGCTCGGGCGCCCTTGACGTAGATTGCGTCGACGTCGCCGCGTAGCAGGGATTCGACGCCCCACGTCGTGTTGCGGGTGGACGAGGCGGTGCGGACCTCGGGGGCCGCCGTCGTCGCAACCTCGACGAGAGTGACGTCGGCAAAACTCAACTCGCCGAGTCGAAGTGCGGAGGCGAAGCCGTGCAGGGCCATGGCACGAGGAAAGCTCCTGGCCTGATCTGCCGCCCAGGCCGGGATGCCGATCCGAGCGCCTGCCAGAAGACCGGCTTCTCGGATGTCGGAGTCTCCGCGCACCAGGATTGCCTGGGCCTCGTCGATCCAGGTGAGCCCGATGAGCCTCGTCGGAGAACCACTGGCACGCGCGGCCAGTGCGGGGACGTTGCCGCCTTCGCGAATGAGTCCGGAGAGGTGGTGATCGAAATGGCGCACTGCCAATTCCGGTCCGGCATCTTGCAGTACGCCGAAACGCACTCCGGATTCGTTTGCCGTCCGGTCGAGCCAACCGAGACTGTTGGCGAGGCCGCTGGCGGTGGGAACGGGGCAGCGGGTGTACCAGAGTGTGTCGATTGCGGAATCAGCGATCAATGTCATGACTGTCCTGTCCGTCGGGGAAGGTGCGACCGACGCCGAGTTCCTTCAGGAAACTCGCTCGGTAGCGCAGAGATTCGGGATCGTTCCGATCGCGGGGGCGTGGCAGGTCGATGTCGACGTCCACGGCAAACCCGCCCTTGTCGAGGATGAGCACACGGTCGGCAAGTCGTACGGCTTCGTCGACGTCGTGCGTGACGAGCAGTACTGCCGGACGGTGGCGGGCGACCAGATCGCCTACCAGGTCTTGCATTTGGAGCCGTGTCAGAGCGTCGAGGGCTGCGAACGGTTCGTCGAGTAGCAGCAGTTCAGGTTCACGGACGAGAGCGCGCGCCAATGCGACGCGTTGGGCCTCGCCGCCGGAGAGGGTGGCCGGCCAGGCGCGGTGCTTGTCCGCGAGGTTGACCTCGGCGAGTGCGTTGCGTGCATTGTCGGTCACCTGACGTGACCGTTTCTGTCCGACTGTGACATTGGCCAGAACTCGCTTCGACGGTATCAATCGCGGTTCCTGGTAGACGACCGTGCGGTCGCGTGGGACCAGCACATCACCGCTGTCCGGTGCTTCCAAACCGGAAAGCACTCGCAGCAGGGTCGTCTTGCCGGTACCGCTGGGGCCGAGGAGAACGACGAACTCGCCGCGCGTGATCTCGAGGTCGATACCACCTAGAACAGTCTTGTCACCGAACGACTTACGCACTCCGGTGAGCGAGACCGCTACCGGTGATCCGGCACGTCGCTCGGCCGCGGTGGTGCCGGTCCGCTCACGGGCTGCCAACGGCGGCAGAGGTGCTTCGGTGGATGGCAGCGAGCCGATGGTTGTATTCGTCATCGCGCCACCGACAATCTCCGCCACGGCATGGAGTACCGCTCGATCAGTCTGACGATTGCGTCGAAGATGAGTCCCAGTGCCGCGTACATGACGATGCACAGAACCATGTAGTCGGTGCGGTTGTATTCCTGCGCCAGGGTGACCAGATATCCGATGCCCTCACGTGTGCCGACCTGCTCGGCGGCGATCAATCCGGTGATGCTGAGCGACAGGCAGATTCGAAGCCCCATCAGAACACCGGGGAGGGCGGTCGGAAGAATTGCTCCGAACACCAGTCGCCAACCCGTCAGGCCGAAACCTTGTGCCGCTTCCACCATCTTGCGATCGACTCCGCGCACTCCCAGGTAGGTGTACGCGTACATGGGGGCGACGGTCGCGACGGCGATCAGGACTACCTTGAAGGTTTCGTCGATACCGAACCAGGCGATGAACAACGGAACGAGCGCGAGGAACGGAACCGCGCGGTTGATCTGCATGGTCGAGTCGATCAGTTCTTCGCCGAGCGAGGAGAGACCGGACAGAACCCCGAGCACCAATCCGACGATCACACCGACCGAAACACCGAGTGCGGCACGTTGAAGCGACGCGAGACCGAAGTCGACCAACTGACCCGACTGGTACAGCTCGGCGAATGCCGTCCACACCGCCGGAGGTCCGGCCAGGACCTCTTCGCGGATCAGTCCGGTAGCGGATCCGATCCACCATCCGGCAACCAGCAGCGCGGGCACGAGGAAGCGGAGTGGGATCGAGACCCACTTGGGCCTGCTGCGATTGCGGCGGTAGCGGGGCGTTTCGAGTTGCGGATGCTCCACTGACGGCGACGCAGTTCGTGCGGGCCGGGTCAGCGTCACCATCGGGTCACTTCCCCTCGGTGGTGGGTGCTGCCGCTGCCGAACCTGCCACAGCACCCTGGAGGTCGAAGATCACGTCACTGCCCTTGATCGGCTGCTGGATCACCTTGTTGTCGGCGAACAACGTGGAGATCGATTCGAGGTCGGTAGCGTCGGCTGCAGTCGGGTAGCGGAAGTTGGTGATCTGGCCGCCCAGGGTGATCGCGTCGTCGAGTCGCTGTCCGGAGAGTGCGCGCGGACCGGTCTGTTCGAAGACGTTCTCGAATGCTGCCGGGTCGGCCTGCTGCTTCGCGGTGAGTTCCTGGGTGACCTCGAGGAACTTCTGGACTACCTCGGGATGCGCTTCGAGTACTGCGGTGCGGCCGGCGATGATGGTGCTGTCCACGGAGTCGATGCTCGCCTCGGTTGCGATCTCGACCGCGCCCTTGGCCTTGGCCTCCTGATACGGAATCAGGAACGATGCCCACGCGTCGACCTGCCCGGTGGAGAACGCCGACGCCGCGTCAGCCTGTTGCAGCGGAACACGTTCGACGGAATCGATCGGCACTCCGGCCTGTGTCAGAGCCTTGAGCGTGATGTACTCGCCCTTGCCTGCAGGGTTGACGGCAATGCGCTTGCCGGCCAGATCTGCGACGGTCTTGATGCCGGACTCCGGAGTGGCGATGATGCCGGCCTGGTCCTTGTTGTACGGGTCGGACGTGGCGAAGATGCGGACACCCACGTCCTTGGACAGTGCGCCGACGACGGGACTGTATGCGCCGGTTTGGATGTCGAGTTCACCGCTGTTGAAGAGTTTGAGGTTGGAGCTGAATCCCGGTGTGGTCTTGACCCATTCGATCTTCGCGCCCAGCGGTGCCAGCGCCTCGTCGTAGGTTCCGTCACGCTTGCCGACGGCGATGGCACCGGAGTTTCCGGGATCGAAAACTTTGAGCGTGAAGTCGGCGCTGGAATTGCCTGCGGCGCTGTTGGAATCGGAAGACCCACACGCCACCGCCAACCCGGCCAGCGGGATCATGGCGAGCGCAGCGGCAGCTCGTGGCAGTCGGCGGAAGCGGGACATGTATGTGGCTCCTTCAGGCGTTGAATCGTCAGAACTGACGACGATGACGCTATTGGGTGCTTGTCCGTTTTACCCCCGTTTGTTTTCTGGAGATTGGAAATCTTGACAACATCGGAAGTCTGTTCATCTGGGCTTTTGCAGGTCCACGTTCGGTTCCTTTCCATCTGATGGAAAGGATGGCCGGACTGCTGGGTCCGTGTTAGCGTCCGATTCTCAGGTCGATCAGGCCACAGCGAAAGGATCGTTCGTGACGGACGCACGCGGCGCGGGAGTTCAGACGGTAACCCGTGCCCTGACCATGCTCACATGTTTTCGCAGTGGCGAAGAACTGGGAGTCTCGGAAGTTGCGCGGCGACAAGAGCTTGCGGTCAGCACCACGCATCGATTGCTGCAGTCGCTCGTCGACGCGGGATTTCTCGAGAAGGACGACGCAACCAGTCGGTATCGCATCGGCGCGGCGCTGGCGGCTTACGGACAGGTCTCCTACCGGCAGCATCGGATCTATCTGTCCGAGCCCTATTTGGAGCAATTGGCCGCGACGACAGGAGCATCCGCTTCCCTGGCAGTGCGAAGCGGAAGTGAGGTGGTGTTGCTCGGATTCAGTCGGTGGCGCGAGGCCGACGGGCACGTGCTGCAGGGTGTCCGCCTTCCCTTGCATGCGAGCGCACTGGGGAAAGCCTTTCTGGCTTGGTCCGATGTCGACGATTCCGAGCTGGCTGCGCTGCCACGTGAAGCGACCACTCAGCGTGCGATCACCGATGTCGCCGGTATCCGCCGGGAACTGGAACTGACTCGTGAGCGAGGATACGGATTCAACGACGAGGAGTTGACCCCGGATTTCCGAACGATCGGAATTCCGATAATCGATGGATCTGGCACTGTGCGTTACGCTCTCGGGCTTCGTGGTCCGGTCGAGCTGATGATCGACGAACGGATTCCGTTCCTCGCGGATCTTGCCAAGGTGACTACACGACAGATCGGTGAGGTCCTTCTCTGACGTGATGTGAAAGCGCTTGTGGCAGATCCGGCCGAACGTGATTACCGTTGAAGTCGAGGGCGCGATCGCACAATGGCTACGCGACGTGACCGCGTCCTCGCGAGCGTGGAGACGAGTGATGACGACGATCGGTGTCGTTGCCCTGTTGCTGGGCGTCCTGTTGATCGTGGTCGAGGCGCATGCCCCAACCGCGGGGGTGCTCGGTGCGCTTGGAGCACTCATGATCGGTGCCGGCGTGTGGATGCTCTTCACGTCCGACGGTATCGGGCAATTGATCGCGATCCCGGTGACGGCGGGGGTCGCGGTAGTCGGCCTGGGCGTGGTGGCGGTAGCGAGTCGAAAAGCGCTTACCGCGCGCCGCGCTCCCGTGCGTACGGGGACGGAATCTCTTGTCGGCTCGGACGCGACCGTTCGCAGTTGGACCGGTGCGCAGGGTCAGGTCGAGCTCGACGGCGGATTATGGCGTGCTCGAATGGAATTCGGGTACGACGATTCTGTGCCCGCCGTGGGCGAATCCGTCGTCGTAGAGCAGGTTCGAGGCCTGACTCTGAAAGTGCGCCGTCGTGAACCGTGGGAGCTGCCGCTATGACCACCGTGCTTGTCGTGTTGTCCGTGTTTGTCGTGCTGATTGCAGTCCTTGTGGGCATGTCGGTGAGAGTTCTGCGCGAGTACGAGCGCGCGGTGGTGTTCCGCCTCGGTCGACTGATCACCTTGAAGGGTCCTGGTCTGGTGATTCTGGTGCCGGCGATCGATCGCATGGAGCGGGTCAGTCTGCGAACCGTCACGCTGAAGATACCGGTCCAAGAAGTGATTACCCGCGACAACGTTCCTGTGAAGGTCACCGCCGTCACGTACTTTCGGGTCGTCGACGCTGACCGTTCGATAGTCGAAGTCGAGGATTTTCTGGCCGCCACCTCACAGATCGCCCAGACCACACTGCGCTCCATCCTCGGTAAAGCTGAGCTGGACTCGCTGCTATCCGAACGTGAACGCCTCAACGAGGATCTGCAGAAAGTCATCGACCAGCAGACCGAACCGTGGGGCGTCAAGGTCACGACCGTCGAGATCAAGGACGTCGAGATTCCGGCCAACATGCAGCGCGCCATCGCCAGGCAAGCAGAGGCCGAACGAGAGCGGCGAGCCAAGATCATCAACGCCGACGCCGAGTTTCAGGCTTCGGCCAAGCTCGCCGAGGCGGCCGAGGTGATCAGCCGCAATCCGACCACCCTGCAGTTGCGATATCTGCAGACACTTCATGAGATCGGTAGCGAGAACAACTCCACCGTTGTCTTCCCCTTGCCGCTGGATCTTGTCCGGCCCTTTATCGGTGGCGGAGTTGCGGCAACTCCCGCGACCCAAGAACCTGCCCGTTTCGCCTGGAATGCGAAAGTTGTTGATTAGCATCTAGTTTCGGTTATCCGCCCCTGTATTCGAAACTATGTTCGATTAGACTTTCGGCATGGACAGTCGGGATGCATGGCAACTGGATAGCGAGGACCTCAAGAGTGAGGTCCTGGATCTGGTGCGCGCCCGGCACGAATTGCAGTCGCGGATGGTGTTGCTGATCGTGGAGATGTTTTCCCGGGAGGTTCTCGGCGGGAAGGGTTTTCGGGCGATCGCACAGTGGTTGCACGGGTCGACGAATCTGGAGATCGGTGAGTGCAGCCTGCTGGTCGGCTTGGCGCGGTTGTTGATGCTCGAACCGGTTGTGGGCGATGCGTTTCATCGTGGTGACGTTGATGCGTTGAAAGCCCGTCAGGTGGCGTCGTTTTGTCAGCATCCGCCGAAGAACATGACCCTGGCGGATGTGGACAAGCTCGCGGGATCCTGTTGGGTTTGGCGTCGAAGAACATTGCGGATTGTGATGCGGTGCGGGCGGCGATCCGGCGGATCGAGAAGCAGTACGGCAAGCGTGAGGACGGTGTTCCGGTGGGTGAGGATTCGGAGCGTAACGAGTTCTATGCCTCGAAAGGTTTGTACGGGCGTGTGTCGGTGAAGGGTGATTTGGATGCGGTGAACGGGGCCCGGTTGATCACGTTGTTGTCGAGTCTGTCGGCGCCGACGCCGGAGAAGGACGGTGTCAAGGACACGCGTACGCCGGCGCTGCGGCGGGCGGACGGGTTCTGCGAGTTGTTGCGGCGGTACGAGCGGGCGGGGTCGGGTCCGATCGAGGGCGGGGTGAAACCGCACATCACGGTGACCGCGTCGGCAAAAGATATGACGGACCTTAAAGTTCTGAAAGACCTCCTGCCGTCCACTGAGGAGTTGGGGTTCGCGTGGACGGATTGGGTGGGCCCGATCAGTATCGATACCGCCCGGATGTTGGCGTGCGACTGCACCGTGACGCGAATTTTGTTGGATGAGAATGGTGTTCCGCTCGACTGCGGTAAGGAAGCGAGAACGGCGACTGTTCCGCAGCGGCGGGCGTTGGCGGTTCGTGATGGTGGGTGTGCGTTTCCGGGGTGCGGGACACCGTCGGGGTGGTGCGATGCCCACCATATTGTTCATTGGAACGATGGTGGCCCAACGGATCTCGATAATCTGGTCTTGTTGTGTGGTCATCATCATCGGACGCTGCACCACACCGAATGGCGGGTGGAGATCGAGCCGGATCGGAAGACAGTGTTCTATCCACCGATGTCGATCGACCCGTATCAACAGCCGATCGGCGGGAACAGCCCACCCACAGCAGCCTGAACGGGCGCAACTGAATACGTACACACCGGGGCTTAGCCATGCCCCGGTGTGTACGGCGTGTGCGGTCAGAGCATCGTCGAGATATGGTCCGGCAGCGCGACACCGGAGTCGAGATCCTCGGACGGGATCGGTTCACCGAAGTGCGTAGCTGCGGGAACTACTCCAGCCCAAACGGTTTCGATACCGATGTCGGCGGCATCGTCACCGGGGCCGCCGGTGCGAGCCTTGACGGAAGCCTCGTACAACGGCAGCGCAAGAACGATGGTTGCCACCATTTCCTTGCGCGTGTGATCCCGCAAGTGTTGGGAACGTCCGGGAACCACCTGGTCGACGATCAGATTCAAAGCCTTCACGCGTTCGTCGCCGTCGGTCACGACTCGAGGTGATCCGATGATGACGCCGCTGCGGTAGTTCATCGAGTGGTGGAAGCCCGACCGAGCCAACACGAGCCCGTCGAGGATCGTGATGGTGATGCAGATTTCGCTGTCGGGAGCCAAGCTCCGTGAAGCGACTGAACCGTGAACATAAATAGATCCGCCGCGGTCGGGGCCGTCGAGGTCGAACCCGTAGGCGGTGGGAAACACCATGGGAACTCCGCCGACGGTCACACCCATGTGGCACAGCTTCGCGGACTGCAAGACGTCGACGAGTGCCGCGCGTTCTGCGACGCCGTGGTGGCGGGCGCGCTTGTGCGTCGTACGTGCTGTCGGGGACAGCGGAACAGGTGCAGTGGGGGCAGGAGCAGGGGCAGCAAAGACAACGGAATCTGTCATGCAGACAATGCTGGTGGCAAAGTGGCTTCAAGTCATGGTCCAATCAGTGGAGACTTCGATAGGCCACTTCGATTTGCCACTTCCGGGAGGGTTCTGAATGTTTCTGCCTTCGGCGGTAGCCGTGGTCCTCGATCGGACAGATCGGCGGGCGCTCCCGGTCCAGATTGCCGACCACCTGAGAGCTGATATCCGCAGTGGTAAGGCGGCAGTGGGTCTGAGGTTACCCAGTTCCCGGAAGCTGGCGGCGGAGCTCGAGGTGGCGCGGGGCGTCGTGGAACGGGCGTATGAGCAGTTGATCGCCGAGGGTTGGCTTGTCGCTGTGCACGGCTCAGGCACCTTCGTTGCCGAGGCGCCCTCTCCCGCGCCCTCTCCCACGACTACACCGAAGAAGGCCGCCGACAAGATGTCACCCAGAGTGCAGCTCCGGCCGGGCGTGCCGTGGACGCCGCCGCGTGCATCGGCAGCGTGGCGGCGGGCGTGGCGTGACGTCGGGTCCAAACCGCCACCTTTCGAGGATCCCGATCCTGCGGGTGACTACGAATTGCGTTCGGCACTATCGGAATTGCTGGCAAGAGCCCGCGGAATGTCGGTTGAACCCGAGAGAATCCTGATCACCTCAGGTGCCACGCATGGTCTCGGCCTCGCCCTGTCGGCTCTGCGTACCCGTGGTGCTGTTCTGGCGATGGAAGATCCCGGATACCGGTATGCGTCCTCGGCCGCTACAGCCTGTGGATGGTCGCTGCTCGACGTGCCCGTCGACGCTCATGGTCTCTGTGTCGACCAACTCGAAACTGCGTCGGAGAGCGTCCGTGGCGTGTATGTGACACCGTCCCATCAGTATCCGACGGGTGGGCTGCTTCCGGTAGGTCGGCGCAACCAGTTGATCGAGTTCGCCCGCGTCCGCGACGTCGTCCTGTTCGAGGACGACTACGACTCCGAATTCCGTTACGACGTAGCGCCTTTGCCTGCGCTTGCCCAGTTGGCTCCTGATCGGGTGGTGTATCTCGGAACAGTTGCAAAGACGCTCGGCGCCGGAATTCGTTTGGGCTGGTTGGTAGCTCCCCTCGACCTGGTCGACCGCATAGCAGTACACCGCCAGCGAATCGGCGACTTCCCGTCGGTTCCGCTGCAGCAAGCACTCCTGTCCCTGCTCCGTGACGGCGAATGGGATCGAGCGGTGCGTACCGCCCGGCGCAGGTACCGGGAGCGTGATCGGGCGGTCGAGGAAGCGCTGTCATCGTTCGGTGAACTGCGGGGTCTCGGCGCCGGCATGCACACGACGCTCATGCTCGACGCGGATCTGGCAGCCACCGTCGCTCGCGAGGCACTTGAACACGGCGTCGAAGTGCCCACCCTGGTCGAGTCCACCCGAACGCACGGAGACCCCGGCGGATTGGTCATCGGCTACGGGCGAGTGGAATCCGCGGACCTCGAATATGCGCTCGAGGTGATAGCCGAGTGCCTCGCACGTCACAGCGCTTGAAGTCTCGTTGATCGGGAGTGCGGCAACGGATGGGCGTGGTCCGGTTCTAGCGTCTGCTCGTGACGATCCGAAGCCAGACCTTTCCGCACCTGCTCGCACCAGGCACCATCGGCCCGATGACCGTGCCCAATCGCGTGGTTCTCCCTGCGATGGACATGAACCTGTGTGAAGACGGGGAAATCGAAAAGGGCGACATCGACCACTTCGTGGCGCGTGCAGCTGGTGGAACGGGTCTGATCATCACCGGTTGCTGCGCTGTTGCGTATCCGCTGGGCTGCACCAGCCGCAAGGAACCGGGGCTTTCGGAAGACCGGTTCATCCCCGGTCTCAAGGCGTTGGCCGACGCAGTCCACGACGCAGGCAGCAAGCTCTGTGTGCAGATGACACACCACGGCAAGGTGGCGCGCATCGATACCCTCGACGGCCGACCGCAGTTGGTCCCGTCCACGCCGAAGCCGCCGGGTGACATGAGCGCGATGGCCGATTGCACGCCCGAAGAACTGGGCAAGATGGCTGCCATCAACGAGGGCAAGAGGGCTACGTACCACGAGGCAACCGAGGAAGATCTTGATTGGCTGGTCCGCATGTTCGCCGAGGCTGCCGGACGGGTGAAGGCGGCGGGCGGCGACGCCGTCGAGATTCACTGTGCCCACAACTACGTCCTCGGAGCGTTCCTGAGTCGGTACACGAATCAGCGCAGCGACGAGTACGGAGGTTCCATGGAGAACCGTGCTCGCCTCGCTTGTGAGGTCATTCGGGCGGTCAAGGAGGAGGTCGGTGGTGCGCTTGCCGTCATCGTGCGTCTGGCCGGTCAAGAGTACGGCGAAACCGACGGGCTGACGGTCGACGAGGCTGCTGCGGCCGCGAAGATGTTCGAAGAGGCCGGAGCTGACGCCATTCATGTCACCGGTACCGCGCTGAATGCTTTTGCCAACTTCACCGACGGACCACTGCCCGACAAGGTCGGCTACTACACCGACAATGCAACGCGAATCAAGCAGGCGATATCGATCCCCGTGATCACCGTCGGACGTATGCTCCCCGAGGTCGGCGAGAAGATGATCGCGGAAGGTCGCACGGACTTCGCCGCAATGGGCCGTCAGCTCCTGGCCGATCCACAGCTGGTGAACAAACTCAAAGACGGTGTACCCGAGCGGGTTCGGCCTTGCATCAATTGCTACGTCTGCGTGCAGGAGAACTTCTGGGACGAGACCCCGCTGTGCGCGGTGAACCCTGCCCTGGGCAACGAAGCGCTGCTCCCCTTCGTTCGGACCAGCACTCCGAAACACGTTGTTGTGGTCGGAGCGGGCCCCGGTGGTCTCGAAACGGCTCGCGTGGCCGCTGAACGTGGGCACCGAGTCACGGTGTTGGACAAATCCGATCGCCTCGGCGGCACCCTGTGGTTCTCGAGCCTCACTACCCCGGACAACGGGCGTCTGCTCAGCTGGTTGAAAGTGGAAATCGAGCGTCTCGGTGTCGATGTTCGACTGAAGACCGAAGCCTCGGTTGCTTCGATCCGGGCACTGAACCCCGACGCCGTAGTCGTGGCCACCGGTGCGGTTCGTGAGCGGCCTAGCGTTCCGGGCGGTGATCTCCCGCACGTGCACACCGGTGATTCGTTGCGCGCGTTGATGACCGGAGCGGGAGACGTCTCACAGGTACCGCCGTTCCTGCGGACGATGGCCAAGTTGGGCAAGCTGTCCGGTATCACCAAGAGCCCCGCGGCGATCCGAGCTGTGACCCGCAAGTTCCTGCCCATGGGTAAGGACGTTGTCGTGATCGGTGGTTCGCTTGTCGGACTCGAGCTTGCGGAGTTCCTGGCCGAGCGAGGTCGCACTGTGACGCTGATCGAAGAAGGCCAGCAGTTGGGCATTCCGATGGCGATGCCGCGCCGCTGGACGGCGGTGCGCCACGCCAAGCATGTCGGTGTGAACATTCACCGCAATTCAACGGTGCAGCGCATCACCAAGGAGCACGTCGAATTCCGTTCCGGTGAAAAGACACTGACCGCTCCGGCCGACATGGTTGTCGTCGCCTCGGGAGTGTCGGCGCAGGCGCCACTGGCCGATTCTCTGATCGGCGTCGTCTCCGACGTGCACGTGGTCGGTGACGCGGTGAACGTCGACTACATCGAGGGCGCGATGCACACGGCGTGGAAAGTCGCGATGGATCTGTAGTTCAGCGTCAGGTAGCGCTTTGTGCCGCAACGATGTCCGGCCACCAGCGGGCCGCGACATCGGGGTGCGCACGTAGTCGACTCTTGAGGGCATTCGCCCCGTAGGAATCGTGGATCGGGTTGTTCGCGTCCACGGTGACGCCGGTGGCGCGCGCCGCCAGCTCGGGAGGTAGGTCGAACTCCGGGATCTGCGCTGCGTAGTTCGGGTTGAAGAAGAACGGCACCGAGATACGCGCACCGTCGCCCTCGGGTGAAACTACCCGGTGCACAGTCGCTTTCAAGTAGCCGCCGGTAGCGACCTCGAGCAGTTCGCCGATGTTGACCACCAGCGCCCCGTCGATCGGCGGCGCGTCGATCCAGTCGCCGTCGTGCTCGACCTGCAGACCACCCTTGCCCGGTTCGACATAGAGCAGAGTCAGCACACCCGCGTCCTTGTGCCCGCCGACGCCCTGGGAGCCGGCACCTTTCGGGCGGCCCGGGTAACGCACCACCTTGATGAGGATCGACGGATCGTGAGCGAACGCGTCGTCGAAGATGGTCGCATCCTGGCCCAGGGCTACCGCCCATTCGCGTAAGAGGCTCAGTGCGATCGAGGTGAGCGTGTCGTTCCACTCGGTGATGACGTCGCGAAGTTCGGGAAGGGCGTCGGGCCACTGGTTGGGGCCCTGCAGGATCTCCCAGGCCGGTGAGGTGTCGGTGCGCTCGGCCGCGGGCTGTTCGGCCCCGATGTCGATCTGCTCGCGCCAGTCCTGCTTGCCTTCGGTCAGTTCGCCGCCGAGCCGGGTGTACCCACGGAAGTGCGGGCTGCGGACGTTCTCGATCGCGAGCTTCTCGGCAGTCGGCAGCGCGAAGAACTCGCGGGCGACGGCGAGGAGGCGGCGCTGCAGTTCGTCGGGAATTCCGTGGCCGACCAGGTAGAAGAATCCGACCTCGTGGGTGGCCTCGCGGAGCTGAGTGCGGAACTGCTCGGCGGTGTCGGGGTTCTGCGCAAGCGACAGATCGAGCACTGGCAGCGACGTAATCGACATGGGGTCCTCGATCCGTGTGATGGTTCTGATGTCCATCATTCCACGCTGAGCGGCACCCGGACCCGCACGGCAATTCGGCAGCCGCAGGCGTGATTACCCGCGCGGATGCGGAAACACCCTGCGGATAACAGAATCGGGGCCTTGCGCCATTGGCGCAAGACCCCGAATCAGTGTGAGTCGAATTAAGCTTCGTCAGCGCCGATGATGAACGCTTCGAGCTCGATGCGAGCCTTGTCGTCGGCCATCTGGACCGGCGGGGACTTCATCAGGTAAGCGGAAGCCGGGTAAACCGGTCCACCGATGCCGCGGTCCTTGGCGATCTTGGCTGCGCGGACGGCGTCGATGATGATGCCGGCAGAGTTGGGCGAATCCCAGACCTCGAGCTTGTACTCCAGGTTCAGGGGAGCGTCACCGAAGGCGCGGCCTTCGAGGCGGACGTATGCCCACTTGCGGTCGTCGAGCCACTCCACGTAGTCCGAGGGACCGATGTGGACGTTGCGGTCGTGAACCTTGCCGGCAAGTGCGCCGGTCAGGTTGGACGTCACGGCCTGGGTCTTGGAAACCTTCTTGGACTCCAGGCGATCACGCTCGAGCATGTTTTTGAAGTCCATGTTTCCACCGACGTTGAGCTGGTAGGTGCGGTCCAGCACGACGCCGCGGTCTTCGAACAGCTTCGCCATCACGCGGTGGGTGATGGTGGCGCCGACCTGGCTCTTGATGTCGTCACCGACGATCGGGACGCCGGCGTCCTTGAACTTGGCAGCCCACTCCGGGTCGGAAGCGATGAAGACGGGCAGAGCGTTGACGAATGCCACGCCTGCGTCGATCGCGCACTGTGCGTAGAACTTGTCAGCGTCGTCGGAACCGACGGGCAGGTAGGAGACGAGGACGTCGACCTGAGCGTCCTTGAGTGCCTTGACGACGTCGACGGGCTCGGCGTCGGACAGCTCGATGGTCTCGGCGTAGTACTTGCCGATGCCGTCGAGGGTCGGGCCACGCTGAACGGGAACGTCCAGGGGCGGGACGTCGGCGATCTTGATGGTGTTGTTCTCGCTCGCGAGGATCGCCTCGGAGAGGTCGAAGCCGACCTTCTTGGCGTCGACGTCGAACGCAGCGACGAACTGCACGTCGCGGACGTGGTACTTACCGAACTTGACGTGCATGAGGCCGGGGACCGTCTGGGTCTCGTCGGCATCCTTGTAGTAGTGGACGCCCTGAACCAGGGACGAGGCGCAGTTACCCACGCCCACAATGGCTACGCGCACCGCGGTGCTGTTCTCACCCATGGTCGGGTTCTCCTTCTTTCCGGGATGTTCCTGTTGTCGATTGCTCGGCTGCGATCAATTCGTTGAGCCAACGCACTTCGCGTTCACTCGATTCGAGTCCGAGCTGATGGAGCTGACGGGTATAGCGGTCCAGCGATCCGCTGGCCCGACCGACGGCCTCGCGGAGCCCCTCACGGCGCTCCTCGACCTGACGTCGCCTGCCTTCGAGGATCCGCATCCGCGCTTCTGCGGGGGTGCGGCTGAAGAAGGCGAGGTGAACGCCGAAACCGTCGTCGGTGTAGTTCTGCGGCCCGGTGTCGGCGACCAGTTCGGTGAACCGTTGCCGACCTTCCGGAGTGAGCTGGTAGACGCGACGCGCCCGACGCTTGAGCGTGCCGGTGGCAGTGTCGACGTCTTCTGAGATCAATCCGTCGGCTTGCATGCGCCGCAGTGCCGGGTACAGCGATCCGTACGAGAACGCGCGGAATGCGCCGAGCAGACCAGTGAGCCGCTTACGCAGCTCGTATCCGTGCATCGGTGACTCGAGGAGCAGCCCGAGGATTGCGAGTTCGAGCAACTGACAAACCTCCCGAGTCGTTGAACCTAACCGCTTGATGCGATAACCAACTATATCGCGCCGATATATAAAACCACACTGCGGCCCGATACGTGTACCAAGGTGTCACGGCTAGATCAGGGGGTGAACGGGTAGATCGACATGATTTCGCCATCGAGGGCAGCGGTCAGGTACCCGCTCTCGTCGAGGTCGTTGCCGACGTGAATCTGGATGGTCGGAACATTTTCGGTGCTGTCGACAGAGACGTACCGAGTGGTCGGATTTTGCACCGACGTCGTTGTTCCGGCGCCGTCGAGAAGGGCGATCACGATGCGAGGATCGAGCTGTCTGACGTCGATCTGTGTCACGTCGGGTTCGCGTGATCCTCCTGAAGTCGTGTCCTCGAGGTCGCCTCGGTAGTAGCTGTCCAGGCTCTTGCGCGGCGCGGCGGGATCGGCGCGCGTTACGCGTGCATAAGTGGGATAGATGGTCATCTCGTCGACCAGTCCGCTGCCGTACTCCGTTTCGATGGCATGGAACATCGCCCCCAGGCCGTCGACGGTGTGTAACTGTGGCTCGGGGCTCGAGAAGATCGTGACGTCGGACGCGGCGTATTTGATTCCGAAACCGACAGCCGAGACCAGTGACAGCGCGATGATCACAACGGCGATCCAACGCGTGTCCAGCGAAGGTTCTTTCCGAAGAATGGGTAGGGACGCCTCGGTCTGCAGATCGGACGTCAAATCTTCGAGATCGCCGAGAGTGACTGCCACCGCGGCGAGTTCGGTCAATTCGTCGTGCTCGGTCGCCGTGAGTTGTCCGTCGGCGAAGGCGGAGTCCAGCACTGCGCAGGTAGCCTCGCGATCGGCATTGCGAGCGCGGGTGGTCCTGGTCAGATCGTTCGGCATGTCCGGGGCCTATCGAGGAGTGAAGGGAGACAAGCGGATCGGGCGGCCATCCGGGGTCAAATCCATTGAGCCGCTCGCGCCGAGGTTGTTGCTGGCGTAGATGGAGACGCGTGGATCGTCGCTCGACGAACTCATGCTGATGTGTGTGATCTCGGCGTCGGGGACGTTGAGATTTGCGGACACTCCTGCCAGATATCCGGCGAGTTTGTCGATGTCGACGGCAGCGAGGTCGAAGGTGACGGTGCTGGCTGCTCGAGTCGACGTGCTGTCGCGTGGTGTGAAACCGCCTCGAAAGTCGATGTCTTCCTCCAGGTTCGGCGAGACAGCGGCGGCGCGAGTGACGCTTGCATAGCCGGCGTAGAAGTTGGCGGAATCGATTATCGTCGTGCCGTACTTGGCGCTGTATCTGGTGATGAATTCCCCGATCCCGCTTGCGGTGACCGTGTTCAACGTCGAACTCACAATGGGGGCAAGCGGTTCGACGTTTTCGGCTGTCGCCGGTGGAGGCGGTGGGGGTGAAGGGTCGGCGGACAAGGTGAGGTACCCGATCAGGCCGGCGAAGATAGTCGATGCGGCTGCGAGGTACCAGATCTTGTCGATACGGCGAACTTTGGCGACGGCGTTGCGCAGCGTTGCTTTCTGCAGATCGCGGACCAGCAGATCGAGCTGTCCGAGCGTGGTCGCGGTCATGGCCGATGCCGTTCGGTTCGCATGCTCGTCGACCGTGATCTGTCCGTCGGACAGGGCGGAGTCGAGAACGGCGCAGGTGTCGGAACGGTCGACGTCGCGCGCGCGGGTGCGCGTAGAGGTAGTAGTCGGGGACCCACTCACCGGCTCACCCTAGCTCCCGTACGGGTAGGAACGAGAGATCTCGCCCCACGGCGTGACCTCGATGCGTCCTTGGTGGCCGAGTCCGTTCTCTGCATAGATCGCGATCTCCGGGACGCCGTAGTTCGCGTCCACGATCAAGTGGGTGATCGCGGCGTCCGAAACATTGACATAGTCGCCGATGTTCACCATGTACGGCGCGAGCTTGTCGATCTGGATGGAACCGAGGTCGAAGGTCGGCTGGCCCGTTCGCCGCGGAATGGACGTCACTTCCCTCTCGAAGCCGTCGCGAAAACTGATGGACTCGGTGAGAGCGGGAGCATCGGGGACCGCCCGGCTCACTGATGAGTAGTCGCCGTGGAAGCTGGCGTCGTCTACGAACATGTCACCGAACTCTTCTCGATACCTCTCGATGAATGCGCCGATTCCTTCCGGCGTCAACATGTCGATGTGTGCGATCAGGATCGGTTCGACGGTCGGCTCCGGCACCGGGGTGGTGGTCGGCAACGGCGGAGCGAGGGAAGTAGTGCTGGCATAACTGGCTGTGATGTCTTCCGAGGGCGTCAACGGTGACCGACTCCACGCCACTGCTGCGATCGCGCCGACGACGATCAGAGCAGCAGCACCGACGAACACGGCCTTTCGTGCCGTCGACGTCCGAGGCACCGTTTTGGTCTCGATCTTCGGCACCTGCAGATCGTTGACCAGGCGTGCGAGAGCGAGCAGGGTCTTCGCGGACTTCGCCTTCTCGGTCCGGTCGAAGTAGTCCTCCGCGCTCAACTGCCCTTCGGCGTACGCGGCGTCCAACACATTGCACGTTTCGACGCGATCAAGATCACGAGCGCGCGTCATCGGAGAACGAGAAGACTTCACAGGAAGTGATCGTAATGGCTGGTCGCCATGCCCCCAGCCCCCGAAATGTGTTCATCGTGACCCTCCCGAACCGTCCGTCGCGGCACGGACGCACGTACGCTGGTCAGGTGCGGATACAGCGGCAAGTTGTGGACTACGCGCTCGCGCGTCGGTCTGTGCTGGCCGAAGTGTCTGCGGGTCGGACCGACGTCAAGCAAGTGTGTGACGCCGATCCGTACCTACTCAGAGCCGCGAAGTTCCACGGCCGGGGCAGCGACGTCGTCTGCCCCATTTGTCGCAAGGAACAGTTGACGCTCGTGTCCTGGGTGTTCGGCGACAAGCTCGGTCAGGTTTCGGGATCGGCCCGAACCTCGGACGAGCTCGCTCGGCTTGCGGAAACAGCAGAGGAGTTCACGGTGCACGTTGTAGAGGTGTGCCGTACCTGCAGTTGGAACCACTTGGTGCAGTCCTATGTGCTCGGCGCAGTACCTGCGCCGCCGCGACCGCGGCGAGCACGCCCACCAAGCCGGCGCACCGCCAGCGAGTAACGCCACACCCGAAGAAGGGCCCGATCGAAGTCTGCACGTGATCGGTCCGTGACCACTGGAGATTTGATTCGTGAGTTCCCCCAGCAACAACAACCCGGGCGGCAACAACCCGGGTGGCCGTCCCGTCGGTCCCAACCGTCCCGCCGGACCTCCTCAGGGTCGTCCGCCGCAGGGACGTCCCATGGGCCCACCACCGCAGGGACGCCCTCCGATGGGTCCGCCCCCTCAGGGTCGTCCGCCGCAAGGTCGTCCGATGGGACCCCCGCCCCAGGGTCGTCCGCCGCAAGCCCGACCTTCGGGCCCGCCTCCTCAGGGCCGCCCCGCCGGTCCCCCTCCTCAGGGTCGTCCGCCGCAAGGCCGACCTGCCGGCCCGCCGCCTCGAGATCGCGCCGTAGGCGCTCAGGCGAACGAACCGACCCAGCGCGTCGCGGCAGCAGCAGCGACCACCCGTAGCAACGCGGGCACCCGCCCGCCGGTCGGACCTCCACCGACGAAGCCACCGACAGGTGGCTCCGGTGGCGGTGGCAACGACGGACAACCCCCGAAGGGAAGAAAGAGCACCGTGAAGAAGAAGTCCAAGTGGCGCACAGTTCGCCGCTCGGCCTACGTCTTGGTGGCGCTCGGTCTTGTTCTGCCCGTCCTTGCCTTCATGGCGGCGTACATCGTGCAGGACGTCCCCAAGCCCGGTGACCTCAAGACCAATCAGGTGGCGACGGTCTTTGCCGCCGACGGCACCACGGTGATCAGCACTGTCGTCCCGCCAGATGGCAACCGCGTCGAGGTCTCGCTCGATCAGGTACCGCCGCACGTTCGTAACGCTGTTCTGGCCGCAGAGGACCGCGATTTCTACTCGAACCCGGGCTTCTCGATCTCCGGTTTCGCACGCGCGGCCCGAGACAACGTCCTCGGTCGCGACAGCGCCGGTGGTGGCTCGACCATCACGCAGCAGTACGTCAAGAAGGCGCTTGTCGGCTCGGAGCGTTCGCTGACGCGAAAGATGAAGGAACTCGTCATCTCCTCGAAGATGGCCAACGAGTGGTCCAAGGACGACATCCTCGCCGCGTATCTGAACACCATTTACTTCGGTCGCGGCGCATACGGCATCGGCGCAGCATCCAAGGCTTACTTCGGTAAGCCCGTCGACCAGCTGTCCATCGAAGAAGGCGCCGTCCTGGCGTCGTCGATCCAGCTTCCGTCGCTCCTCGATCCCGAGACCAACCCGACAGGCGCGAAGTCCCGCTGGGATTACGTGCTCGACGGCATGGTGTCTGCAGGCACGCTGGATCAGGCCGCGCGCACGCCGATGCAGTACCCCGCTTACATCCCGCTCGCCCAGGTCGACAACAGCAGCCAGGGCTCGACCGGACCCGAAGGCCTGATCAAGCGTCAGGTGCTCAAGGAGATCGGCGACGCTGGAATCAGCGAGCAGTTGCTCAACACCGAGGGCTTGCAGATCACCACGACCATCGACCCGCAGGCTCAGGCCGCAGCGGTCGAGGCAGCCCGTTCCAACATGGAGGGTGAGCCGGAGAATCTGCGTACCGCAGTTGTCTCGGTCGATCCGAAGACCGGAGCCGTCAAGGCGTACTACGGCGGTGAGGACGGCGCGGGATACGACTTCGCGAATGCCGGACTTCAGACCGGTTCCTCGTTCAAGGTGTTCGGCCTCGCAGCCGCCCTGGATCAGGGAATCCCGCTCTCGCAGATGTACGACAGCTCACCGCTGACCGTCAACGGCATCTCCATCGGCAACGTCGAAGGTGAAAGCTGCGGCACCTGCACCATCGCAGAGGCGCTCAAGCGTTCGCTGAACACCAGCTTCTACCGTCAGATGCTCAGCCTCGACGGCAACGGCCCGCAGGAAATCGCGGACATCGCTCACAAGGCAGGCATCCCGAAGGACATCCCGGGCGTCGGCCCGTCGCTCACCGAGGCTGACGGTTCCGGCCCCAACAACGGCATCGTGCTCGGCCAGTACCAGGCCCGCGTGCTCGACATGGCGTCGTCGTACGCGACACTCGCCGCGTCCGGTACGTATCACGCACCGCACTTCGTGCAGAAGGTCGTCGCGGCCGACGGCACCGTGCTGCTGGACCGCGGCGCGCCCGCCGGTGAAGACCGCATCGACGCTGCCGTGGCGGACAACGTGACGGCTGCGATGCAGCCGATCGCGGCGTACTCGCGCGGCCACAACCTGGCCGGCGGACGTCTGTCGGCGTCGAAGACAGGTACTGCGCAGCTCGGTGACACCGGAGCCAACAAGGACGCGTGGATGGTCGGCTACACGCCGTCTCTCTCGACCGCGGTCTGGGTCGGAACTCCCGACGGTGAAGCGATCACCAACTCGGGCGGCGCGATGATCTACGGCTCGGGTCTGCCTTCGGACATCTGGAAGGACACGATGGACGGCGCCCTCGAGGGCACCGACAACGAGAAGTTCCCGACGCCGGGCAAGATCAACGGTCAAGCCGGTGGTGTTCCGGAGTACACGGCTCCCGCACCGCCCAAGACGTCGGCGCCGCCGACCACTGCGCCGACTACGACGGAAACCACTCCGCCGCCCGTGGTGACAACGACGCAGGTCGAGGTTCTGCCGGGCATCACGATCCCGATTCCGGGCATCTCCCGGCCGACGACAACCACGCCACAGGTACCGGGGGCAGGCGAGACCACCGAGGAAGAACCGGCAGGTGTGAGCCCCGGCCAGTAGTTGGAGGGTGGTCGGTTCGAAAGACGGTAACCTCGCGGAGTGGCCGCGAATGCTGATGATGCCGAACCGACCTCCCCCGCTCCGCTGGCCGAAGATCTTCGTTCGGCGGATTGGCGGGACGTTCCCAGTCGCAACGACGCGATGGTGTCTGCGCTGTCGGGAACCGTCGGCGGTCCGGTAGGTCGTCACGCACTGATCGGGCGCACTCGCTTCTTCACACCGATGCGAGTGATCCTTCTGCTCGCCGTGGTGTTCTTGGCTTTCGGCTGGTTCGCCAAGGCGGGCTGTATTCAACAGGCGCCGGTCGGCGAGAGCGGGCAGGTCGGCCTCGACTGGAGTGGCAGCCGTCAGTACGTGGCGATGTGTTACTCCGATACCGTTCCGCTGTACGGAGCCGAGCGCCTCGATCAGGGAGCATTCCCGTACAAGACGTCGTGGGAAGAAGTACGCGGCGACGGTTCGATCCAGATGCGGTACATGGAGTATCCGGTCATCTCGGGGCTCTACCAGTACGGCGCAATGAAAGTCGCGAAGGCGTGGGATTCGATCACCTGGCTGCCGGGCGCGATTCAGGTGGCGCTCTATTTCAACGTCGTGGCGTTCGGGTTGGCGTTGGCGTGGCTGGTCACCGTGTGGGCGAGCACCCTGCTGGCCGGACGACGAGTGTGGGACGGCGCTCTCATCGCGTGTTCCCCGTTGGTGATCGTGCACGTGTTCACGAACTTCGATCCTCTGGCGACGGCGTTCGCGGCGGGTGGGTTGTTGGCATGGGCACGCAAGCGGCCCGTGCTCGCGGGAATCCTGCTCGGCCTGGGCGGCGCCGCGAAGCTCTACCCGCTGCTCCTACTGGGACCGCTCTTGGTCCTGTGTCTGCGCGCGGGCAAGACGAGGGACTGGCTGGTGACCGCTCTCAGCGCGGTCGCGGCATGGCTTGCGGTGAACCTGCCCATTGCCGCGCTGTACCCCCATGGTTGGTACGAGTTCTTCCGGCTCAACTCCGAACGCGGGGCCGATCCGGATTCGCTCTACAACGTGATCGCGTCGTTCACGTCGTGGAAGGGCCTCGACGGTCCTCTCGCACAGGGTGAGTCACCGTCGAATCTCAACGCCGTCTCTCTGCTTTTGTTCGTGGCCGTCTGCATCGGTGTCGGATACGTCGCCCTGACGGCGCAGCGTCGTCCGCGAGTTGCGCAGCTGTGCTTCCTGTTGGTGGCGGGCTTCCTGCTCACGAACAAGGTGTGGAGCCCGCAGTATTCTCTGTGGCTGGTGCCGCTGGCCGTGTTGGCCTTGCCGCACCGCAGACTCCTGCTCGCGTGGATGACCATCGACGCCCTGGTCTGGGTTCCACGAATGATGTATTACCTCGGTGTGTCCAACAAGGGGCTGCCCGAGCAGTGGTTCACCGGAACCGTCGTGATCCGGGACATCGCGGTACTCGTTCTGTGCGCGCTGGTGCTCCGGCAGATCTACCGGCCGTCGGAGGATCTCGTGCGGTACGGGTTCATCGACGATCCGGCGGGCGGTGTTCTCGATCAAGCACCGGACAAACAACCTGCCTGGCTACCCGGTTGGCTGAAGCCGTCCAAGGCGAAGGAACCGGAACCCGTCACGGTCTGAGGTCACCACTCGTCGAGGGTGGTGTACCCGTCCTGGACCGCGCGGGCAAACAATGCTGCCTTCGTGGGAGCCGGCCGCCCGACGTCGCTGTACTTCGTGCGGATCCGAGTGATGTGTGTGTTGACGGTGCAGACGCGTAGGCCGAGTGTCTCGGCGACCTCGGACTTGGAATCCGAACGTAGCCAGGCAAGAAGTACTTCGATCTCGCGGACGCTCAGCTTCGGCTTGTGCTTGCCGTGCTTGGGGTTGCCGACTCGGGACACGTTTGCCTCGATCTTCGGAGAAATGCCGATTGAAGACATGCGAGTAGCGCCTTTCGACGGAGGGGATGGGCGTCGACTGCCGTATTTGCAGAAGGGCTGCTGGCTCAGGGTGCGACTGAGACGAGTATTTCGATCGAGGTGTCTCAGTGGAACGGGTGCAACTCTCTCGATACAGAGTCCATACAACGGACAAATCCCCTACCTGCCCCGATAGAGTGCGTCGCTATGAACTCGAAGGCAGAAGCCGGTACGCACAATCAGGTCGATCCCGCCCGGATCGAGTCGCGTGGGCAGTTTGCTGAGACGCTCACTGCACTGCGGAACGCAGCCGGACTGACGGTCCGCGAAGCCGTCGAGCGTTCGGGTGGTTTGCACGGAACCGTCAGCGGATGGTTTGCCGGCCAACACCTGCCGACGCCGGCGAGTACCCCGATGTTTTTCGCGCTCCTCGAGGCCTGCGGCGTCGATTCCGAGGATGAGCGGCAGCGCTGGATCAGTGCGGTGCAACGAGTGAGACAGTTGACGGCCAGACGACGCGGCGACGCCACCGTTCCGTATCGAGGTCTCGAGTCGTTCCGGCAAGAGGACGCCGAGTGGTTCTTCGGTCGAGACGAACTCACTGCCAACTTGGTTGAGCGGGTGGCGTCGGCGATACGAGGTGTCGGTCGCCGTCAGTTCATGGTGATCGGTGCCTCCGGATCGGGTAAGTCGTCGTTGCTGCGGGCCGGGCTCGCCCCCAAGATCGCCGGGGACGATCCACGGTTCGACGGTTGGCGGGTGGAAACCCTGCAGCCGGGTACGGGAGGAATTCCGTCGTCGATCTCCGACGAACCAACCGTCTTTATCCTCGACCAGTTCGAGGAACTGTGGACGCAGTGCGACGGTGATCGGCGCGAGGAAATACTGCGGACACTCGCGGAACTCGGTGAGAACACCATCGCCGTCATCGGAATGCGCGCCGACTTCTACGGGCTCGCGGCGGAGGAACCGCTTTTGGTGCCGCTGCTCGACGATTCGCCGATGGTGGTCGGGCCACTGACCGACGAACAATTGCGCGAGGTGATCGTCGAGCCGGCGATCAAGGCCGGGATGACCGTGCAGAGCGAATTGGTTCAGGTTCTGGTCTCCGAGCTGACACCACGCGGCTCGCGTACGGCGAGCGACCCCGGAGCTTTGCCCTTGCTGTCACACGCACTGTTGGGGACCTGGCAACGGTCGACGCGTAAAACTCTGACCGTCTCGGATTACTACGCCACCGACGGGATTGCCGGAGCCGTCCAGCAAAGCGCGGAGGAAGTGTACGGCGAGCTCACAGAGAGGCAGCAGCAGTTGGCGCGCAGGATCTTCCTGCGATTGGTCAACGTCGACGAAGTGACGCAGACGCGTCGGCGGGCACCGCGCACCGAACTCTTCCTCGGTGACGACGTCGACGACGTGAATACCGTCATCGACCGGTTCGCCTACGCCGCCTTCTCACCGTCGACGAGGAGACCGTCGAGGTTTCGCACGAGGTCTTGCTGTCCGCGTGGAGTCGGCTTCGCGATTGGATCGACTCGGACCGCGCCGGCCTGGCGGTGCATCGCCGGTTCACCTACGCGGCGCAGGTGTGGGAAGACAGTGGACGCGACCCCGGCGCGCTGCTCGGACCCGCACGTCTTCATCTGACGGAAGAATGGCTGCGTTCGGGCGAACTCGGGCTCCCACTGGAACCGAGTCGGACCCGCGCCGCCGACCTCAATGCCACCGAGCGGGAGTACCTCGCCGCGAGCATCGAGCATCGTGATCAGCAGGAATTTGCCGATCGCCGACGTACACGCGTGCTACGACGGCTCGTGACTGCGCTGGCAGCCGCGTCGGTGATCGCTCTGGTGTTGGCGGTGGTTGCCACCGTCGCCGGTATCGGCGCCAATCGTCAACGTGTCCAAGCAGATACTGCGCGCGACGAGGCGATGTCGCGTCAGGTGGCCACCGAGTCGATCAGGATGCGTGAGCGGGATCCGTCGCTGGCGTCGCAGCTTGCTCTGGCGGCATTTGCGGTCAACGAAACGACCGAAGCCCGCTCGGCATTGCTGGATGCGTCGGGCGTTCATTCGGCTACTCGCATCATCGGACCGCCCGGCGCGATGAAGGCCCGGATCAACCCAGCTGGAACTGTTGTGGCGGTGGGTGGTTCGGACGGGAAGGTCAGGCTTTATCCGATGGTGGACGGTGTTGCCTCAGCCGTTCCGCAGGCGGAGTTCCTCGGAGTCTCGGAGGGCACGGCCCTCTTTGCCGTCGCCTACAGCCCGGACGGACGGCTCCTTGCGACCGGTGGTGCCGGCGGCGCTGCACTCTGGGATGTGTCGGACCCGAAGAATCCGGTCCGTGGAACACTTCCCGTCGACGGTGAACGCGTAGTGCAGGACATGGAGTTCAGCCCAGACGGAACCAAGCTGGTCGCCGGTACCTCGACGCCCGACGTCCTGCGATGGAACATCGACACCTCCACGAATGCCGTTGCTTTGCCTGCTCTTCCGCATCCAGCTGACGGCATTGTCACCGCGACGTTCAGCCCCGACGGACGTTTCCTCGTGGCGGGCGGGCGTCAAGCGACTCTGCGCGTGTGGGACGTCGCGAAGTGGGGTGAGGAACCGGCGCCGATCTTCGCGACCGAGCCCAACGGCACCACCGTCCACTACCTCGGCGTTGCCTTCAGCCCGGACGGACGTGAGCTCGCGGCGGGAACCACTGGCAGGGAGGTGGTTCGGTGGGACATGAGCGATCCGGCGCGCCCCACTCCCCTGCAGGCACTGACGGGATTTTCCAGCTACGTCAACGAACTGAACTACGGCAAAGACGGAACACGTCTTGCCGCAGGAAGTTCCGACAACTCCGTGCGCGTGTGGGACCCCCGAACCGGGGCATTGATCGAAACACCTCCGGACAGTGGGGCGGTGACCACAGTCGACTACAGCGATGACGGCCGCAATCTGGTCACCGGGGGACTCAACGGTGTGACTCGCGTGTGGGCTCTTCCGGGTCCGGTCTGGGCGGGAGCTCGGGACACGATCTTCACCAGTCCCTTTGCCGCGGACGGCTCGCGTCTGGTGGCCGGCGTCGGTGCCAGGGGTGGCGCGATGTTGGCTTGGAACACCGAGGATCTCGATCGCCCCGCGGTGATGCCGGAGTTGAAACCGCAAGGGGCCGACACTTTCAGCGGTGCGTCGGCGGTGTCGGCAGACGGGAACCTGGCTGTGAGCGGCACCGGCGGCGGCGGTGC
Organism: Rhodococcus sp. KB6; assembly: GCF_001445685.1. NCBI lineage: Bacteria > Bacillati > Actinomycetota > Actinomycetes > Mycobacteriales > Nocardiaceae > Rhodococcus > Rhodococcus sp. KB6. The sequence goes on from NZ_LNAK01000156.1 coordinate 115,058, forward strand.
ATATCTTTGGGACCTGACTGATCCGGCGTCGCCACGTATCTACGGCGAGCCTGCGGTATATGTGAAGGGCATCGTGGCGGTTGTCGCACTGAATCCCGCCGGAGATCTGCTGGCGGTGTCCTCGCAGGACGACAACAGTATTGCGTTGGTCGACGTTTCCGACCCGTCGGCTCCGAAACTGTTGTCGTTGACCGATGTCGGCTCCTACCCGCAGATGATGGCCTTTCAGCCAGGTACCGAGATCTTGGCGATCGCGAACGCCAAGAACGAAGTGGATCTGTGGGACGTGTCGAACGCAGCGTCGCCCCGGGTGGCGGCGACGGTGGGTGGATTCGAAAGCTACGCATTAGCAGTGTCTTTCAGCGCTGACGGAACGCTGTTGGCCGCTGGAAGTGCGGATCATGGTGTCGCCGTGTGGGACGTACGCACACCGTCGGCACCCGAGGAACTCGCTCGTCTCGTCGGCCCCGAGGGCGCAATCTATTCGATCTCGTTCAACCGCGCCGGTGATCGGCTCGCTGCCGGTGTCGGCGACGGAACCGTCTGGCTCTGGGATATCGAGACGCCCTCGCAGTCAACACGATTTGCGACGCTGTCCGCCTACCCGGGTCGCGTCAACGACGCTCAGTTCGCCGGCGAGAGTGACATGATCGCGGGTAGCGGGTCGGACAAGACCGTTCGCTTGTGGGGAATCGACCCCGACGGCGTCGTTGATCGATTGTGCCGCACCGCAGGATCTCCCATCACGGAAGCCGAATGGGAGCGGTACCTGCCCGGTGTTCCCTATCAGGATCCGTGTGCCGGCTGACGCGCTTCAGTTCATCCAGAACTCGAGCGCCGGTTCCCGACCCAGCTCGCCTCCGCTGCCGGTGATCACCAGTCCGGCGGAGGTGAGCTTGTACGTCACGTCCTTGTTGGTGACGGTGAATCCGTTGCCGGTGGGCGTCGGATCGTCGAGTTCGATGGTGGCGCCGTCGCTCAGCCGTTGACCCTTGTAGTAGTAACGCCCGACTCCGGTTTCGCAGATGACGATTCGTGATCCGGTCGTGACGGCGATGGCGACGGCAGGATTGGTGGAGTTGCAGCTGGGGCCGCCGGAGATGAAGCCCTGACGGTTGGTGCCCGAGACGGTCGGCGCTGGTCCGATCGAGGTTGTGACGCGTGGGGGCGTCGTCGTTTTCGGCGCTGTGGTGGGTGCACTCGGTGCCCGAGTCGTGGTCGTGGAGTACGAGTACGGCGTCGTATAGGTGAGACTCCGCGAACTCGCCTCGTTCGCGGCGTTGCCGAAAGCGGCGGCGAGCAGCCCGAAGAACGCGATCCACACGATCACGGCCAGGATGCCGAGTGCGGTGAAGATGTAGCCGATGATCAGTCCGGCAAGGGCGAGTCCGTCGCCTTCTTCGCCGGTCCGTTTGATCTGGCCGCGAGCGATGTGCCCGAAGACGATCCCCAACGGCGCGATGAGGAACGCGAAGACGAGGGCGAGCACCGCGAGTGTGTTCGTCGGCCGCCTGCCGTACGGATCGGGCTGCCCGTACGGAGACGGTTGCCAATTCTGATTGCCCTGGTACCCGTACCCACCCTGATCGCTCATGAGGTGAATCTTGGCATGGACTTGGCCGAAGAGTGCAGGTGATCGCTAGTTTCGGGTACGTGTCTCGAGCTGAGGTGCGATGGTCGGCCAATCGTCGTCGGTCATCGCGAACAGCGCTGTTGTACGCCAACTGCCATCGGCGCGGCGTCGGTGCTTGCGCAGCAGGCCCTCGAACTGAGCGCCGAGCTTTGCGATCGCGGCCCTGGACTGTTCGTTGAACTCGTCCGTGTGCCACTCGACGCGTACGGCTTCGAGCTGGTCGAAGGCGTGACGAAGCAGGAGCAGCTTCGATTCGGGATTGATCCCGGTTCCCTGAACCGATCGCGACAACCACGTGTATCCGATTGCAAGACTGCGGTTTACCGGGTCGATCTGGTACATGGACGTGGTGCCGACCACGGCGTTCGTCACGATGTTCACCTGCGCAAAGGCGATCCGATTAGGGTCGTCGGTTGCTGCAGCGATGTACTTCTGTGCCTGTTCCCGATCGGTGATGGGCGATGCGGTCCAACGAAAGATCGCCGGGTCGTCGGCCGCCGCGAGCAGAGCGTCGGTGTGCGCGACGCCCAGGGGTTCGAGTCGGACACGATCACCGGTCAGCGTCGGTGATTCGAACCATGATGCAGTCATCAGGCGTGCTCCCGTGAGTGAGTCGGAAGGTTGTTGTCGGAGTTGGCAATCTGATCGGTCCCACCGGCAAGCGGATACCGCAACGGGACTCGCAGGAACAAGAAGAAGAACACGGCGAGCAGGACGACGTGGCCCCACACGCTCGCCTGGACGACGGCCTCGTACTTGCTCGGATCGAGATTCATGTCCAGTTGGTAGAAGTACCGGAAGATGCCGATACCCAACGCTGCGTCGGCGATCAGATAGGCGACGATCCAGAACCACCGGATCTTGAACAGTACGAGGAAAGGCAGGATCCACAGTGTGTACTGCGGTGAATTGACCTTGTGCAGCAACACGAATCCGCACAGCATCGCGGCACTGACTGCAATCCACGGAAAGTAGCCGTCGCGGACGTAGCGGCGCCAACCCAGATACATCGCGAGCGCGAACGACAACAGGATCATCACCGGAGACAGGATGCTCACCAGTGCGTCGTAGTCGGCGTTGAGTTCGCGAACTCCGAAACCGTAGAAGGGGCGCAAACCCCAGAACCACACCGAGTTGGTGGTGATGTCGGCGCTTCGCTTCTCCTGGAAGCTGAACGACGCGCGCCAGCCTTCGTAGGAAATGAGGGCGAACGGCAGGTTGACGAGGACGACGGTGACGATCGCCGCGCCCGCCGTCATCAGCGCTCCACGAACGTCGTAGCGCTTGCCTTCGGTGCTGCGTAGAAGCACGTAGGCCATGAGCGGCAGCACGAACATTCCCGGGTACAGCTTCAAACAGAAACCGATCGCCAGGATGACGGCCGCCAGAACCGCGCGAGTTCGCAGCGGGATCCGCTCGAACGTCATCAGAAAGATCGCGCCGACGCTGGTGGCCACCACCGGGAGCTCCCAGTTGTGGAATGCGTACAGAACCAGGGGCGGAGTCGCCGACCACACGAGCGCGTACGCGCCGCTCATCTTGCCGAGCATCCACGCCGTGAGCAGTCCGAAAGGAGCCAGGATCAGGGCCGAGTGCAGAAGGAAATCGGTGTCGGTGTGTGAGCCGATACCGCCCAGCCACATCAGAATTCCGCTGAGCACCGGGTATTCGACGGTTCCGCCGGTCAGGAATCCTTCGGGCGTTATCCCTCCGGTGACGAAGGGGAACAGATGCTGATCGATACCTCGTCCGAGCCAGAGCAACTGAATGTCGGAGTAGCAGACGTCGATGTTCTTGTTGACGTCGAAGTTCAGGCTTCGTCCGTCGGGCGCGAACGGTGCACCGCCGCATCTGGCCTTGTTGAAATAGCCCAGCGCCATCGTCAGCCCGCACAATCCGACGACCAACGCCAGGATCGACGCCGGGGTCTTGCGGTCTGTTCGCATGATTCTCACCCTAGGGGGCGCAGTGGCTCGCGGGGTGATGCGTCTGCACCACGCGTCGCGCATCGATCTGGTGGTCTTCCCGGAGGGCCGGGACGATTTCCCTGGTCAAGGCCCCTCGTGTAACCTACGAGGGTTGCTGACGCAACGACCCTCCTGCCACGGATAGTCCGTGGCCGTTTTCACTTAGTCCACAGGAGGTGATGAGGTCTTATGCGTCATTACGAATTGATGGTCATCCTTGACCCCAGCCTGGACGAGCGCACTGTTGCTCCTTCACTGGATACGTTCCTCAATGTTGTGCGCCAGCACGGCGGCACGATCGACAAGGTCGATGTCTGGGGTAAGCGTCGTCTCGCCTACGAGATCCTGAAGCATGCTGAAGGTATCTACGCGGTGATCGACATCAACGCCACTCCCGCCACCGTCGCTGAGCTCGATCGTCAGCTCGGTCTGAACGAGTCGGTTCTGCGCACGAAGGTTCTGCGCCACAACAAGTAATTACTGTCGGTAGCGAGCTCTACTCTCGCGCCCAACGGTCTTACATCAATGCAGGAGGAACCACATGGCTGGCGACACCATCATCACCGTCATCGGAAACCTGACGGCTGATCCTGAACTTCGTTTCACCCCGGCGGGTGCCGCGGTTGCAAACTTCACGGTTGCTTCCACGCCCCGCACCTTCGACCGTAATTCCAATGAATGGAAAGACGGCGATGCGCTGTTCATGCGTTGCAACATCTGGCGCGAAGCAGCCGAGAACGTCGCGGAGAGCTTGACCCGTGGTTCACGAGTAATCGTGAGCGGCCGGCTCAAGCAGCGTTCGTACGAAACTCGCGAGGGCGAAAAGCGAACTGTCGTCGAGCTCGAAGTCGATGAAATCGGTCCTTCACTGAAGTACGCCACGGCAAAGGTCAACAAGGCCAACCGTGGTGGCGGCGGTGGAGGCGGCAACTTCGGCGGTTCCTCCGGCGGATCGGGTGGCGGACGTCCGAGCGCTGCACCTTCGGGTGGAGACGATCCTTGGGGCAGTGCGCCTCAGGCTTCGGGCTCCTTCGGTGGTGCGGGCAGCGACGAACCGCCCTTCTGATCCGTACCTGATCAGGAACATCCAGAAAAGAGCAAAGACATGCCGAAGCCGCCCTTGCGCGACAAGGTTATGAAGAAGAAGGTCTGCACCTTCTGCAAAGAGAAGAACACGCAGATCAACTACAAGGACACGACGTTGCTTCGTAAGTACGTCAGCGATCGCGGAAAGATCCGTGCTCGCCGTGTCACCGGCAATTGCGTCCAGCACCAGCGCGACGTTGCCATTGCCGTCAAGAACTCACGTGAGGTAGCACTGCTGCCTTACGCCACCGTGGCTCGCTAAGGAAAGGGAGGAAAGAACATGAAGCTCATCCTCACCGCTGACGTGGACAACCTCGGTGCGCCTGGCGACACCGTGGAGGTCAAGGACGGCTACGGCCGTAACTACCTGCTCCCCCGCGGACTGGCAATCGTCGCCACCCGTGGCGCCGAGAAGCAGGTCGAGGGCATCCGTCGTGCACAGGAAGCGCGCGCTGTGCGCGGCCTGGATCACGCCAAGGAGCTCAAGGCAGCTATCGAGGGCCTCGAGTCCGTAACGCTGACGGTCAAGACCGCCGGTGGCTCGGGCAAGCTCTTCGGTTCGGTTACCGTCGCTGACGTCGCTGCTGCGATCAAGGCTGCCGGTGGACCGGTTGTCGACAAGCGCTCCATCGTGTTGCCGAAGGCTCACATCAAGAACACGGGCAAGCACGCCGTGGTCGTGAACCTGCACCCCGATGTGGTTGCCAAGTTCAACCTGAACGTCGTCGGCGCATAGTCGACTGTTCGTCTCGCCGGGCCCCGCACACTTCGGTGTGCGGGGCCCGACGTTTTGTTTCGGGGTGCGGTGTGCCGCCTGACAGCGTCCCGAATCGGACCTGGGGATAACTCTCACACTGTGATGTTCGACTTGGTGATCAGTGACGAATCGGGCGAGGCAACACGCCCGACACACCGACGCGCCGACTGTGGAAAAACTATTTTCATCAACAGGCCTGTGAAATTGTGGATAGCCATCTACCTGGTCTTTTGTAGTTACTAAGCAAAGTAGTCCCCAAATGCTCCACAGGCGGTGCACACCGTGGGGCGGGAGTTTCCACAAAGCATCCACAGCTTTATCCACAGTCCGGTTTGTATGCGGACCTACTAGTCCCTAACGTCATCTCGGCGTCTATCTACAGCCCGGCCGAATGCGGCTAGGGGATGTCGGTGGGGGCAGGTACAAATGATGAGGGCGCTGCGGTTTCTGGCAGTGTCGTCGAGTGTTTTACGGGAAGGTCTCGCTTGTGGCTGTTGTAGATGATCGAGGACCTTCCGACTTCTCGGGGCCGGACTACCCGGGCCCTCCCGAGGCCGAGCCCGACCAGGAGTTCGGACGCCAGCCACCTCAGGACATGACTGCCGAGCAGTCGGTGCTCGGCGGCATGCTGCTGAGCAAGGACGCCATCGCTGACGTCCTCGAGGTACTGCGCCCGGGTGACTTCTACCGGCCCGCTCACCAGTCCGTCTACGACGTGATCCTGGACCTCTACAGCCGTGGCGAGCCCGCCGACCCGGTGACGGTCTCCGCCGAGCTCGACCGTCGAGGTGAGCTCCGCCGTATCGGTGGTGCTGCCTACCTGGTGACGCTGACCCAGACAGTGCCCACAGCCGCCAACGCCGCCTTCTATGCCGAGATCGTGGCCGAGAAGTCCGTGCTGCGTCGTCTGGTCGACGCCGGTACGCGCATCGTCCAGTACGGCTACGCCGGCACCGAGGGCCAGGACGTGGCCGAGGTTGTCGACCGCGCGCAGGCCGAGATCTTCGAGGTCACCGAGCGTCGAACCACCGAGGACTTCGTACCCCTCACCGAGCTCCTCCAGCCCACGATGGACGAGATCGACTCCATCGCCAGCCGCGGCGGAATTTCCCTCGGTGTGCCCACCGGATTCAAGGATCTCGACGAGATCACCAACGGCCTTCACGCTGGTCAGATGATTATCGTCGCGGCCCGTCCTGGTGTGGGCAAGGCGCTTGCCCTCGATACTCCCCTCGCGACGCCCAGTGGCTGGACCACGATGGGTGACGTTGCTGTCGGCGATCTGTTGATCGACAACCACGGCAAGCCGACGCGGGTTGTTGCCGCTACCGACGTGATGGTTGACCGTCCTTGCTACGAGGTCGAGTTTTCCGATGGAACAGTGTTGGTGGCCGACGAGCAGCATCAGTGGTTGACGGAGACGCGTGCTTCGCGCCGTTCAGCGCAGAACGCCAAGACAGGTTACAACCGCTATAAGAATCAAAAGACATTCGCCGAGGTCCGAACCACGGCGGAGATCGCATCGACGGTGCGATGCGCAACGGCGGATGGCCGCGTTAATCACTCTGTCGTGAATGCCAAGCCGCTCGACCTACCAACGCAGGATCTCCTTGTCCCGCCATACACACTTGGCGCTTGGCTAGGTGACGGTTCTACTGCCTGCGCACAATTCACCACTGCTGATCCTGAGATCATCATGTTGATCGAGGCCGAAGGCTTGGTTGCAGTTCCGTCCAGGTCGGCGCATTTGCGCTACAGCCTTCAATTAGCCCCGGAAGATCCCGTCGCTCCGCGCGATTGCGTTGTGTGCGGAAAGAGCTTCGTGCCGTTCACCAGTCAGGTGCGAACGTGCGGTCAATCATGCGGCGGCAAAGCACGTTTCATGTCTGACCCTGTACCTGCGCCAACTTGTTCACACTGTGGTGGACCTTCGATCGGGCTGCGACTGTGCCAGAAGTGCCGCAATGAGTACGGCACGGTTCAAGGACGCCTACGTACGGTCGGTGTTCTGGGCAACAAGCACATCCCTGTCCAGTATCTCCGTGGGTCAGAGGCGCAGCGTCGTGCGGTTCTTGCGGGGCTTCTCGACACTGATGGAACTGTGACTGCCGGTGGCTCCGTTCAGTTTTCGGTAACCAACGAGCGCCTCGTCCGCGATGCCCAGGAATTAGTGGTTAGTCTTGGCTATCGCTGCCAAATGAGCACAAAGCGAGTCAACGGTCGCACCGAGGCTTCGTCGACTGCATTCACCTTGACCTTCTCGACTGATGACGAAGTGTTCGGTCTTACGCGGAAAGCGATGCTGCACAAGGAGCGTCGAGCGAGTAAAAGCACTGCGCGCAGCGGGTCGCGCTACATTGTCGATGTTCGACCAATTGCGAGTGTTCCGGTTCGCTGCGTCGAGGTCGACAACGCCGACCACATGTACCTGGCCGGTCATTCGATGGTCCCGACGCACAATTCCACGCTCGGAATGGATTTCCTGCGTTCCTGCTCCATCACGCACGGCATGGCCAGCGTCATGTTCTCCCTGGAAATGAGCAAAACCGAGATCGTCATGCGTCTGCTGTCCGCAGAGGCAAAGATCAAGCTCGGCGACATGCGCTCCGGAAAGATGACCGACGACGACTGGACCAAGCTCGCGCGTCGCATGAGTGAGATCAGTGAGGCGCCGCTCTTCATCGATGACTCCCCCAACCTCACCATGATGGAAATTCGCGCAAAAGCGCGGCGGCTCAAGCAGAAACACGACATTCGCCTGATCGTCATCGACTACCTCCAGCTGATGAGCTCCGGTAAAAAGGTCGAGTCCCGTCAGCAGGAAGTCTCCGAATTCTCACGTAGCCTAAAGCTTTTGGCGAAGGAGCTCGAAGTTCCGGTTGTCGCGATCTGTCAGCTCAACCGTGGTCCCGAGCAGCGAACCGACAAGCGTCCGCAGGTCGCCGACCTTCGTGAGTCCGGATCGCTCGAGCAGGACGCCGACATGGTGATTCTGCTGTACCGCCCCGACGCGACCGAGCGAGACGATCCCCGTGGCGGTGAAGCCGACCTGATTCTGGGTAAGCACCGTAACGGCCCGACCGCGACAATCACTGTGGCGCACCAACTTCACCTCTCGAAATTCGTCGATATGGCGCGGGGATAGTGGCTGCCGCCATCGCCTGAAGGTGGGACGGATTTCAGATCTTGTGAGATCCTGCTACAAGCACCAATTCGATTCCACTAGTGCAAAATTCGGTTTTTCTACAGGTGGGGTAGTGCTGCAGTGAGGAAGACGGCGCCGAAGGCGATTCCGGCAATGCCGGTGAGGATCCCGACCACGCCGGCGGTGTTGTCGCCCAGATCGCGTCCGGGGGTGTCGGGTCGGCGCGCTACCAGGGCGGTTCCGATGGCGGCGGCACCGAGGAGGATGCCGAGGCCGAACATCCAGAACGTCAGTATCGAGAGTGCACCGAGCATCAACGCCATGTCGCTGTATTCATCGCTGGTGATAGGACGGTGGTGATCCCACCAATCGGGTGGAGTGTGCGCGCGGGATTCGGTGTTGTCGGATTGCTCGTGCGGGGGGATGGTGGATGCAGTCATGGCAGCTAAAGGGTTCTCGCGCTGATTCTTTCGTGTGGTGGATGGACCGGTGTGCGCCACGGGTGTGCAGTGGGAGATCGAAGCGATGGTGGGTGAGGCCCGAGAACCCATCGCGTGTCCTCGGGAGTCACCCCACAATCAAGCGGTGTTCGGGCCAGGCGGATCAGGCTTCGATCTGCACCTGTGTTGTCGATCCGGCGTTATCGGTTCGGGAGGGTGGTCCGGAGGAGACCTCGATCCTCCGCGGTTTCGCCTTCTCTGCGATCGGCAACGTCACCGTCAACACGCCGTTGTCGTACGAGGCCTCGATCTGTTCGGCGTCGATGTCGTCGCTGATGGACAGCTGCCGTTTGTATGTTCCAGCGAAACGCTCACTCGCCAGCCAGCTCACACCCTCTTCGGAGAGGGCGGTGCGGTGCGCGGTCAACGTCAGAGTCGAGCCGTCGATGCGGACGTCCACTGATCCTGGGTCGACGCCGGGAAGATCGGCGTGCAGGACGTACTGGTCCTCGACCTTGTAGAGGTCCATCGGCATGAACCGTGGACTGCGTCCGTTGCCGGTTCCCGCGGCGAGTACGGACTTGGTGATCGCGTCGATGTCGGTGAAAGGATCGAAACGAAGCACAGCAACACACCTCCCATGTCGTGAAAAGAAAAGTCACCGCCACTGTGGCGGTTGACCGAACTTACTGTGCGAGAACATGATAACCACACGAATTAGCACTCTGCAACCGAGAGTGCCAGAAGCTTTGGGGAAGTGTTCCGGTCCCTGAAGATCGCTGCTTTGCCTGGTCCCGACAAAAGCGGTGGCCGCCTTCGGCCTCGATTCGAAGCGGGCGGCGCGGTACGGCACTTCGTCAGTAGCGGCGGTGCGGCAACGGATCCGCCGGAGCCCCGACTCTGCGTGTGCGAGTCGGGGCGTATGACCGACGTCGGCATTGAGCACACAACACCGATGACCCACTATCCGTGCGAAGTCGACGTTCATGTCGTCCGCACATCTTCAACCATAAACAGTGCGATCGGTATAAATCATGTTCAGTCGCCTTCGATGCCAAGAAGTGACATGGCCGTTTGCATGGCAAGGTGAACATCTTGGTCGTCACGCTAGCGGCGCAGTAGCCGCGGTGCCTGGAAAGGTGACCCGTGCCTGGTATTTGGTTTGCAGACGTCTGTTCCGAATGCTTTTGCAAAATAGGTCTTTTCCCGATGTTTCCGGGTGGATCGGGCATCGAACATCGCGGGTGCTCGTTCGTCGGAGTCGCTGCGAACGATGTCGGTGTTCGTGCACACACCGAACCGGCTGTAAGGGAGAACACTTCGGCTACCGTCAAAGCTTGCTCATCACAATGGAACTGGGACTTTCGACCCTGTCGTCTACAAGCAGTGCGCAATAACCTTCGTCGGGTCGGGGGCACCCGTTCCGTTCGAGGGGGCAAACAATCGGGCGGGTGTTCGTCAAGGCAAGGCCATACCACCCTCACTGGTCTCCTTGCCGGGCCTTGAGCTGTGCGCGCCCAGAAGTGCTCAGGGCCCGCCCGATGCGGGGATCGAGAAAGTGAAGACGAAAGGTTCTCAGATGAGCCGAAGGAGTGATCGGCGATCGACAAGTTCTGCTCGCCGCCTGGCCACGCGGACTACCGGTGTCAGAGGTTCGGCGTGTAAGCCGAACTCGCTCACGGCAGAGGATCTGAGGGCTGTAATCGAGTCCCTCACTGGAGTTCTCGCTGCTCGAGAATCGAGCGCGGAAACCGCACCTCTCGCCGGAAATCATCCGTCGTCGACGCCAACTGACAGGCAGTTCTGAATCGCACCGGTATTTTCGCAGCCGGACAGCATATTCGAACTCAGACGCGCTGTCAGCCGGGACGGGTGGTAATCACAGAAGTAGGTGGAAGATGTCGAAGGCGACTGTCCATTGGGCTGTGCCGGGGTTCTTGCGGTCCGGTTCGACCGTGGCGAAGGTTTGCGCCAGCGCTACGCTCAACCCTCCTGCGATCAGCGGCAGTCGTTGCTCTGTCTCCTCTGAGAGGGCCACGTCCAAGGGCGGGCGGGCCGTGAGCTGATCGAGCAGCGGTTGAAGTTCGATCTCCTCGTCGAGTTTTTCGAACCGGTGGATGCTCTCCTGTAATCCCTTGGTGATCGGCAGGTCCCACGGTTCGATCACGTCGCGCAAGTTTGCTTTCGCGGAGGCTTTCCCGATCAGGATCACGTCGTAGATCTTGTCGTCGATGAAATCGGTATAGCGCTTGAGATCGTTCCGGTCGACCTGCAGTCCGGCCGCTGCCCTGAAGAACCGCTGGAATTTCACGGTGCCCATTACTGGCATGTCGTCAGCTCCTTTCGAAGTATTCATGGATTTGGCGTACGGCCATCGCTCCTTCACCGACGGCGGATGCGACTCGTTTCACCGAACCGCGGCGGATGTCGCCCGCCGCGAACAGGCCGGGCAGGCTGGTTTCGAGCGTCCTGGACAGGCCGCCGTTGATTGGCAGGCTGCCGTCCGCTCGTGCGTGGATCGCGTCCACACCGGTGAGGACGAAGCCGTGGTCGTCGAGTGCGATCGCGTCGGCAAGCCACCCTGTGTGCGGTACCGCCCCGATGAAGACGAACAGGGCGCGCACCCGAATCGTGTCCTGGTCGCCGGTGCGATTGTCCTCGACTGCAATTGCTTCGAGGTATTTCTCGCCGTGGACCGCACGAATCTCGGTGTGCCGGTGCACGGTGACCCGCGGATGGTGTTCGATCTGGTCGACCAGGTATCGGGACATGCTCTTCCCGAGGTCATCGCCGCGGATGAGCAGGTGCACCTGTGAGACGTGCTCGGCGAGGAAGACGGCGGCCTGGCCGGCGGAGTTGCCGCCACCGACGATGGCTATCGGGTCGGTGCCGCATATCCGTGCTTCCTGATGCGTTGCGGCGTAGTACACGCTTGTTCCTTCCAGCGCCTCGATCCCCTGAACGGCCAACTTGCGGTACCGCGCCCCGGCGGCGAGCACAACGGCCCGGGCGTGCACCGACCCGCCGTCCCCCTGCCGTTGCATCACGTCACCGCGGTTGATACCGGCGGCGGCAACGCGAATCAGGACCTCGCCAGGTGCGGGCGTTGGGGTTGGTACTTCCTCTACGGCGAGGTTCTTCTTATCGTCGACGACGATCGCTCGCATGGTGGGGGTGACGGTGCTCATCTTGCCTCTCCTGTGGTGGTGGTCGAAATCGGTTGGCAGGCGGTGTTTGTCAGCGTGCGCCGATGGTTTTCCAGATGCGTAGCGCGGCGTTCACCACGGGTGCCCATGCGTTCCAGGGGATTCCCGCTGGTGGGTAGAAACCGAATCGCGACTGGTGGGCGATGGTTTGGGCTTCGGTGTATTTGAGGATGCCGTCGATACCGTGCCGACGCCCGAGGCCGGAATCGCCCATTCCGCCCATCGGCGAGTCGATGCTGCCCCATGCCGCGGCGAAGGCGTCGTTGATGTTCACGGTCCCCGAACGCAATCGGGCAGCGACTGAGCGGGCGCGGGTGGCGTCGCGACCCCACACGCTGCTGTTGAGTCCGTAGACGGTGTCGTTTGCCCGTGCAACTGCCTCGTCGTCATCTGCGACGGCGTAGATCGAGACGACCGGACCGAACGTCTCGTCCGTGTGCAACGTCATCTCTGGTGTGACGTCGGCGAGGATGGTCGGCTCGTAGAACAGCGGCCCCAGGTCCGGACGTGGCTTCCCTCCGGCCAGAAGGCGTGCGCCCTTCGCGACGGCGTCGTCTACATGAGCCGACACTGTCTTCAGTTGTTTGTCGGTGGTGAGGCTCCCGACGTCGACCCCGTAGTCGTAGGAGGCTCCGATGGTCAAGGCAGAGGTTCGCTGAACGAACTTGGCAACGAACTCGTCGTGTACGGACTCGGCGACATACAGGCGCTCCACCGAGACGCACAATTGTCCTGCCGACGGGAACGCAGCGCGCACGGCCCCTTCGGCCGCCCGATCGAGATCTGCGTCGTCGAGGACGAGCATCGCGTTCTTGCCGCCCAGTTCGAGTGACGCCCCGATCAGCCGCTGGCCCGCGCCGCGGGCGATGTCTCGACCGGTCGCCGTGGACCCTGTGAACATGATGTAGTCCGCGTTCGCCAAGAGTGGGTCCCCGATCGAACTGCCTCGGCCGATCACCATCTGCCACACATCGGCCGGTAGGCCCGCTTGGTACATCAGGTCCATGGCCCACAAGGCGGTCAGCGCGGTCTGGGTGTCGGGCTTCTGCACCACAGCATTTCCGGCCATCAGTGCGGCGATGGCGTCCGTCGCCGCCATCGACAGTGGATAGTTCCATGGCGAGATGATCGCCACCACCCCTTTCGGGTGGTGCAGCTCGGACGTGCGGGTGAGAAAGGGCAGAGCCCCCCGGCGACGTTCGGGTTCAAGAACTTTCGGTCCGGTGCGGCCGTAGTAGCGGGCGGCGATGGCAGCGTCGGCGATCTCGAGGTACGCATCGCGACGAGTCTTGCCGTTCTCAGCCTGCATCAGGTCGAGCCCGGTGTTCTGATTCTTCAGGACCAGATCATGGAAACGCAGTAACACGCTGGCACGCTCCGCTACGGAAGTCGCTGCCCATCTCGCCTGGGCGCGGCGGGCACGAACGAATGCTTCGTCGACGTCAGCCGGGGCCGAGACCGGGAAGTCTGCGAGTGGTGAACCGGTGTACGGGGCAGTGGTGATCGAGCGGGGAGCGTCGGGCGAGGCCGTAACTCGTTCTGTCAGCCGTTCGAGTAATCCTGTGGTCAGTGTGGCAGGCAGCGCCGCGCGGGGATCTGTGGAGGTGTCGGTCGTTGTGGTCATGTCGGTGTACTCCTGAGATGTTCGGTCGATACGAGGTGTCAGCGAACCGAGACCGGGACCGGCATGTGCAGAGCGGCCTGAGCCGAGGTGGTGGCATCGAATCTGATCGTGCGGATGGGCCGGAGTGCGCGTAGGTCGTCGGACATCCTGCCCTCGCCGAGAGTCAGATCGAATCCGCGAGGAAACAACGACGTTCCGCTGGCGAGGACGTTGGTTTGGTTGAGGGTCGAGTGCCAGGATCCGTCTCGCTTCGTGTACGAGGTGAGGGTGGAGACGTTCGTGCCCGTTTCGAACGTCTTCTGCTCCGGGGTGGGGGCGGAGAAGGCGATGTCGACGCCGCCGTCCGCGTTGGCGATGCGGGCCGTGGTGCGTGCGTGGTCGATGCCGACATCGAGATCGGTGACCCACTTGGGGAACCCGTACCCGTCATGGCCGCGCACCTGGGCGATGTCGGTGTTGACCGGAAGTGAGAGCACATAGGAGTGCAGGTGATCGTCACCGAGGGCGGCAACCAGATCGGCAGCGGCCGTGGTAAGTCCGCCGTGGCGCGCCGGGCGAACCGCCACACCCACAGCCGCCTCGGTGTAGAAATCGATGTCGCACACGTCGTAGCGGAACGCCATCACTGACACCAGCCCGAACCCGGGTGCGATTTCCAGCGGCGCCAGCTCCTTTGGGATCCGCTTACGGATCGCCCTGCTCGGGGCCACCATGGTCAAACGCGCGGAGGACATCGCGTAGTAGAAGTTCGGTGTCCTTGTCGTGCCGATCGGCGATTGGACCTGCGTTTTCGGAAGCGTGCGGAAGAAGTCGACACTCGGGACCCGCGGGTCGGCGGCGACCTTGTCGAGCGGCACATCCATCCGGTAGCGGTCGAACAGGCCGTCCTTCGGGATTTCGACGGTCCGGCAGCCCAGATCGACCTTGACGGTTGTCGCTGTGTTCGTCATTTTCATGCTTCCGTTCGTTCTGTCGACCATTCAATGTTTACATTGCTTACATCAGGCTAAGGGTGAATGTAAGCACTGTCAACACTGTCTGGGTTCGCCGCCGAAATGACGGGAAACTGTCCGCATTACCCGATCGAGGGGGTGCGGTGCTGTAACCAGCGGCGATACCGCCGGAGCGCGCGGCGCTGCAGCAGCTGCTCTTTCAATAGTGCGACCACAGGGCTGGCCGTCGGCCGCGTGGACTTGCCTCGGCCTAATCGTCGAAGCTGCTGTCGCACGCGAGCCATGCTCGCCGCCGACGCCATGGCCTTGTCCTTGATGGTCACCGGGGCTAATTCGACGGAGGCTGCGGCATCGAGGCGCCACCGATTCGGCAGATCGGGATCGATCGCCAACGCACTGCCCATGCCGACCAAATCCACACCGCTCGCCAGGACCTGCTCGGCAACAGGTCGCCGAACCACACCGCCGGTCAACATCAACGGCACCGGGCTGGCCTCGGCCAGTTCCTCTGCAAGAGTCAGAAAGTAGGCCTCCCGAGCGAGGGTGCGATCGTCCGGGCCTTGGCCGGTCATGGCCGGTGCTTCGTAGCTCCCTCCGGACAGTTCGACGACGTCGACACCGAGTGGTGCGAGCATGGCGATCACTTGCGCTGCGTCGTCGGAGTCGAATCCTCCGCGCTGGAAATCCGCGGAATTGAGTTTGACGGCAACCGTGAACGTCGGGTCGACAACCCTGCGCACTGTGCGGACGATGTCGAGAAGCAATCGCGCTCGGTTCTCTAGGGTGCCGCCCCATTCGTCGGTGCGCTGATTGACCAACGGAGAGAGAAACTGCGAGAGCAGATAGCCGTGTGCGGCATGGATTTCCACGCCGTCGAAACCAGCTTCCTCTGCGCGACGTGCTGCTGTTGCGAAACGGTTGACGGTGTCGTTTATCTGCCGTGCGGTCATGGCCTGGGGATGCGCAAATCGCTTGCTGTTCTTGCCGAGTTCGACGCGAGTGGCCGACGGAGACCATGCGACACCGGGCATGTCGGCTTGAATCTGCCGACCGGGGTGATTGATCTGCATCCACACTTTCGCACCTCCGCCCTGTGCGGCATCCGCCCATTCGCGGAACGGCCCGATTGGGGATTGTGCGTCGAGAACGACGCCGGCCGGCCCGGTCAGCGCCTCCGCGTGAACCATGACGTTGCCGGTGATGATCGTTCCCACCCCTCCTCGGCTCCAGCGGTGGTACAGCTCGAACAGCTCTTTGCCGGGGAGCTGTCCAGCTGCGGCCATGTTCTCCTCCATGGCTGCCTTGACCATCCGGTTGGGGAGTGTCGCCCCACTGGGAAGAGTGAACGGGGCGAAGACCGGAGAGACTGTGCTGTCAGTCTCCAACTTGTCGGGTGCAGGGTCGGTGAATGGCATCGGCGCTCCTGAATGCGGTATGTTTACATTGCTCACATGAGCGTAGAAAGGAAAGTTAACGGTGTCAACATCAGTCAAGGGTGGCTACCATCACGGTGATCTGAAGGCCTCGCTGCTGGCGTCGGCGATGCGCATGCTCGAGGCAGGTGAGCCGTTTTCGATGCGCGCGATCGCGCGCGAGGTCGGTGTGTCGGCGACTGCGCCGTACCGACATTTCGCTGATCGTGAAGCGCTCGAATCTGCTCTCGCCGCGCAAGGGTTGCGCGATCTGAAGGCGGACCTGACAGACGGCCGCGAGCTACCGTCGACGTCGGCGGATCTTGCCGAATTCGCAGTCGCCTACGTCGAGTTCGCGCTGCGGCGACCGGCGCTCTTCCGGTTGATGTTCGGCAACGAGTGCGACACGGGTAACGACGAGCGCGTGCAAGCGGCTGGAGAGATTCATCTGCTGATGCAGATGGGGATGACGCTTGTCTTTCCTGATGCAGATTCCGAGGCGTTGGCATCGGCGGCATGGGCATTGGCGCACGGTTTGGCTTGTCTGCATCTCGACGGCAAAATGTCGACGGCCACGGCCGGTGAGGCTGCAGATCGGGTGCGAGCAGCTTTTGCTGCGATTCTGGCGGTACAAGGGTGAGATCCACTGACCAAAGCGATCGAGAGAAGAGTTCGATGACCAAGCGAATCTTGAACGTAGTCACCAACGTCGGCCACTACGACGATCCGTCTCATAAGACCGGGTTGTGGCTGTCCGAGCTCAGCCATGCCTGGCAGGTTTTCGACGACCACGGTTTCGAGCAGACTTTAGTCAGCCCCGAGGGCGGAGCGGTGCCCTTGGAACCGCGATCGCTCAAGTTCCCGAACTACGACAAGAGCGCAAAGGCATGGCGGTCCGACCCTGCTCGGATGGCGCTACTCGACTCCACCGCCAGCCCCGAACAGGTCGACTCCGCTGACTACGATGCGATCTTCTTCACCGGCGGGCATGCAGTCATGTACGACTTTCCCGGTAGCGAAGGTCTGCAACGCATCACCCGGGAAATCTTCGAACGCGGCGGGATCGTGTCGTCGGTGTGCCACGGGTACTGCGGACTTCTCGACACCACACTGTCCGACGGCAGCTACCTCATCGCCGGCCGCAAACTCACCGGATTCGCCTGGCGCGAGGAAAAACTCGCCCGCGTCGACAAACTCGTACCCTACAACGCCGAGGAAAAAGCCAAAGCGCGTGGTGCACTGTACGAAAAGGCGAAACTGCCCTTCGTGTCCTACGCAGTCGTCGACGGAAACCTCGTCACCGGCCAGAACCCAGGATCCGCAAAGGAAACCGCAGAGAAAATTGCAGACCTCCTGCTGAAGGCCTAGCGGAGCTCTCGATGGCGACCGTCCTGGACCGAACGGAGGGGCGTCGAGATTGTGTGCTCAACGCCGATGGCGACTAGCTGCCCGGCCCGACGTGCACGGTCTCGGTTGCGCCGCTGCCAAATCGCCCTGACTGACAGGGTTGCAGACCTTGTGGGATCTTTGGGACAGGTATAACAACGGTTTCGTCGGTGGTTCGGTGGTAACCCCGACCCACCGCTAGGGAACGGGCCCAGGTACGCGCCCGCGGTCCCTGAGTCCGGACAGTCGATACCGGTCGAGCGGGAGTAAAGGGTTGTTCTTGTTGCGGGGAATCAGGTTTGGCGCCGTTCGAGAGCGAACACAGAAAGATTTCATGCCGCGCATGTCTTGTACACCGATCACGTAGGGTTGTACTCGACGAACCGTTCGAAGGCGCTCTCCGCCTCTTTCCCTGTCAACAGGGTTGTGTTCACAGAAATCTTTTCACTTCCGATGGTCACCGTCGCCTCCCGATTGGCCAACATGTTCTCGGACCACGCTGGGTGGTACTCAGTCGAAGCCAAGAAGTGTCGGCGTGGCGTGGGGAAGCTACTTCGGACCGACGGTGATGTTATGCGCGTGCTGGCCGACTCATACCGAATCTGGATGTGCACAAGAACTATTGGAACTCTGGCAACAGTGCGTTGATCGCAATGGCGCGGGTGACAACAGGGTTGGTAGCACCATGGACACAACATTGAGTAGGTCGTGCTCGGTGCCGATCGAAATCCTTGCGGTTGTCACTCTGATGACCGCAAGCAATTCGGAGTACACCTCCTTTCCTCGTCCTGGCGTCAATGATCGTCGGGATGCACCCGAAACGATCGAGCGGCGATGGCGAGCCGCGAGGCGATCTGGAAGAGCTCCCCGTCACCGCACGACGCATCGAGGACGAGGTATCGGCGGCACGCGGGTCGACGAGCGCAACGGCAGGGGCATTCGCGAAGAACTGGCCGACGGTAGCGCCCAGTGGGTTCGGACGTAGTCAGGCGCTGAGAGGATCCAGGAGGCCGGTAAGCCGTCCGGCAATCAGTGCTTCGGCCTCTGTGACAATTCGTTCCACCAATTCACCCACTGTGGGGATGTCGTGAATCAATCCTTGCACAGTGCCAGCCGTCCAGATGCCAGCCTCCTGGTCGCCGCTGTCGAACACCGCTCGGCCCCGCGCACCGGCCACAAGATGTCGAACGTCTTCGAATTTGCCACCACTGGAGAGGATTTCGACAACTTCTTGGCTGATGCTGTTGCGTGCTACGCGAGCGGTATTGCGCAGTGACCTGAAAATCAGTTCCGTGTCGACCTCCGAGGCAGCGACTATCGCCTGCTTGATGTTGTGGTGAATCGGGGACTCCTCGGTACACATGAACCGAGTGCCCATGTTGATGCCGTCGGCGCCAAGCGCCAGGGCGGCCACCAATCCTCGCGCGTCGGCAAATCCACCGGACGCGATCATGGGAATGCTGATCCGCTCTGCTGCTGCAGCGATGAGGACGAGACCCGGTACGTCGTCTTCCCCTGGATGCCCGGCACATTCGAACCCGTCGATGCTGATGCCGTCGACACCGAGGGCCTGGGCTTTGACCGCGTGGCGGACGCTGGTGCACTTGTGGAGAACCTTGATGCCTGCGCCGTGAAAGTGCGGCAGATGGGGCGCGGGAGACGATCCAGCTGTCTCGACGACTTTCACTCCGCAGTCGATGATCACGTTGCGATACTCATCGTAGGGCGGAGGTGTGATCGTCGGGAGGATTGTGAGGTTGACCCCGAAAGGTTGATCGGTGAGCTCGCGCGTTCGGGATATTTCTCGGGCAAGATCGTCAGGTGTCGGCTGTGTCAGGGCAGTGAGCATGCCGAGCGCGCCGGCGTTTGCAACTGCCGCTACGAGTTCTGCTCTCCCCACCCATTGCATGCCGCCCTGCACGATTGGGTGGCGAACTCCGAATGTCTCGGTAAATGCGGTGGTCAGCACTGGACATCTCCTCGATGGTGCATGGCTATCTGTTTGTCAGTTACGTTGGTGCAAAGTCAATTTCGACCCGAACGGCGCATTCAGCGCGTCGATGTTGTCCACTCGTTCAAGGCCGGAACCTGTGAAAGTTCAGTTCGTGCCATCGGAGGTTCGGCGCGATAGGGCATGGCAGGCGTCAAATACTGTTCGCCATGTTCGTTGGTGCCGGGGATGAAGGTACGGTTCGCAATCACATCGTCGGCGCAAATTACCTGGTCGTAGTCACGCACAACTGCGGCAACCACTCCGGCCGCAGTGAGATGCTCTACTGCCTCAGCGGCGCTGCGGTAGCACAGCTGCTTCTCGATCGTGGCGACGAGGTCAACACGGTTTTCCACGCGCAGCGCGTTGGTGGTGAACCTCGGGTCGTCGGCCAACTCGGGTAGGTCGATCGCCTTGCACAGTTCGATCCATGCGCGCGGTTGGTATCCGCTGATCACCAGCTCGCCGTCGGCGGCGCGAAAGACGTCTGCCGCCGGTGCGACGCTTGGTTGTCCGTTCCCTTTGCGACTCATGGGCTTTCCGGATACCTGCCACTCGATCCAGTTGGCGGTCTGCAAGTGGATTGCGACGTCCAGCAGGGAGACTCGGACGGACGATCCTTTGCCGGTGCGCTCACGTCGAAGTAGCGCTGCCAGTGCCGCCTGCGCGACGACATAGCTCGTTGCATGGTCTATGACCGGTGCGCCCACACGTTGTGGCGGGCTATCCGCCTCACCCGTCACCGACATCAGTCCGCTCTCTGCTTGCGCAGCGATGTCGAGCCCCGCGCGGGTGGCGGACGGGCCTTCCGCCCCGTACCCGCTCACCGAGACGGCGATGATTTCCGGTCGCAGGCGTTGAAGTTCGGTAGAGGAGAATCCCAATCGATCGAGGGTTCCCGGGCGAAGATTGTGCAGCAAGATGTCGCTCGATGCGATCAGATCCCGAGCTCGCTGCAGATCGGCGGAGTCTTTGAGGTCGAGGCAGATTGAACGCTTTCCACGGTTGTACCCGTAGAAGATGCCGCGCGCGTAGTCGGCGTCGATTTGTCGGGCCGGTTCACCACCTGGAGGCTCGAGCTTGATGACCTCGGCGCCGAGATCGGACAACTGCTGCCCGGCGCTGGGTATTGCGATCAGTTGACCGATCTCCACTACTCGGACACCTGCCAACGGCAGGTCTACTTCGTCGGTCATCGAATGATCTCCACATGAGGCGAAGTGACATCCTCAGCGGGCTCCAGGCAGCGCGCCAACAAGATGCCTTCGGTGTGGTTGCAGGGGTTCAGTCGGTTTCTGTCGCCTTCTACTCCCCCGATTCGGATCGTCACGGTTCCATCGTCATTGCGCTCGAAGTGTGCGTCGTTGAGGTTGACGGTGTGGTCGCGGTACTCGAAGGACTCGAACCAGTGGTTGTACAGCATCACTCCGAAGTAGGTGCAGTCGGGGATGGTGAACGTAATGTCGACGGCAGTAGCGTCTTTCAGTGACCACCAGCCGGCAACGTATTGGTTGGAGCTGGTGCCGTAGAAGTCTCCCCACCCTCGCTGCTCCGAGGTCACGCGAATCTCGTTGGGAGACTGACTGAGTGTTTCGATGAGCTGAAGACTGCGTCGAAGGCTCACGTCCATGCCACGAGCAAGTTTCGTGAGGCGCTGGGTCAGCCACGCCGTGTCGAGATCGGGGCGTGCACCAGGCGGCGGACCGAGGCGCTCGATGTGGAGAACAGGATCGATCTCCGCGTTACGCGTCTTGTGATACACACGCACTACTACGTCGAAGCAGCGCTCATCCAGCCGAATGCCGCTGCGCCCCTCCAGCTCTTGTGCGACGAAGATCTCGAAGTTGCCGTCCGCGTCACACACCTTGTCGTCGATGACGATGTTGTCGGCGACCCTGTCGGTCCCAGACGCGCCCACACGATTGGCGAGGACGGCGACGTAGGGCACTGTGCCACGGTTACCGTGAATGCGATATGTCTCGTTGGGGTCGATCATCGCAGTCCAGTAGTCGACGTCGATGCCGTCTCCCCAGAACTTTCGCATCGGTGACATCAGGGTGAAGAGTTCAGGCCGGAGTACGTCTTGGCGCTCGATGTTCATCTCGGCGAGGTATCCGAACAGACGAAGTGCGTGCCGTACACCTTCGGCGCTGTCCAGCGGCGATCCGGTAGCGGCAGCGGTCGAACCGAATGTCGCAAGGCTGTCGGTGACTGCAGACCAAGCCTCGGTGAGCTGCCGGCGATCGTGCTGGGACTCGGATTGTGTTGACTGGTCAGCGAGTTGTGTCATCGTTTCTTCTCTTTCGTGGTAGACGAACTGGATTGTGTTTGGGGGCGTTGGTCAGCAGAGGGGGTCGAAGGGAACGTCTGCGTCGGACTTGCCCGAGGTCTGGTTGTTCACCCATGCGACGTTCTGGGTCCATCGGTCGGCCGAAATCTGCACAGGCCAGAGACTCTTCTGCGAAGCCCACACCTGGTTGGCTTTGTCAGCAGGAACATTCATTCGCTCGGTGAGAAGTTGAGCTCCTGCTAGCTCGTTCGCAGGATCGGCTATCCACCCTGCTGCGGCCTCGAGCGCCGCACACACGGGGGTGGCAGCATCGGATTCAGCGAATGTGGCTGTCGTGACGAGCACCGTGCCCAGGCCGTATGAACTCACGCCGTCAGAGCCCACCGGGTCTACTTCTGTAATCGCCGTCATCGGTATTCCTTGAGCGTCGAATACGGCCTGGCTGGCAGCGGTGAGAACGGCGGCATCGATGTCGCCCTTTCGTGCGAGTGGTATCTGACTCGCGGTGGGTGCCGCTGCGATGAATTGCACCGTGGAGGCGTCGATGTTTCGTTCTGCGAGAAGCTGATTGACGAATTGCTCGGCCGCGCCGCCACGTGACGGTATGGCGATCCGCTTGCCGGGCAAATCCTCGATGGTGGTGATGCCGCTGTCTTTCGTCACGGCGATGGCAAGATCGATCGACCCGTACGGGGACAGTGGCCGCAGACTCTGCCCTTGCTCTATGGCCGGCACGACGGTTCCGGGTGCACCGACCGCGAGATCGGTTGTGCCGCCGATGAGACCGCTGATGAGTTCGGGCCCGTTCTTTCCGTCGATGAGCTCGACGTGGAGGCCTTCCTTGTCGAACATTCCTTGTTGGACGGCGACGTAGACAGGTAGGGACAAAGCACTCGCAGGGTAGACCCCGATGGCGACGCTACCGTCGTTCGGACGCCCTCCCCCTCCACACGCGGAAAGCAGTAGGGCCGCTGCAATGACTGTGCCGACAAAAGGTCGAAGTTTCATGGGATTCCTGTTCCTTGATGGCTGGGCGCATCAGAAATCAAGCTGAGTTGGCTGGGCACATCAGTAATCAAGCTGAGTTGGCTGGGCACATCAGTGGTCGAGCTGACCACGCAGCCGATTGAAGATTTCGATGTATCGAGGTTCGGCGGTGAGGGTTTCGAGTTCGCGGGGGCGTTCGATGTCAATGCTGACGTCGTCGATCACTCGGCCGGCCCCGAGCAGCAGAACGCGGTCGGAGAGACAGATGGCTTCGCCGAGGTCGTGGGTTACGAAGATGACCGTCCGGCCTACCTGGGATTGCCAAAGCTCGAGGAATTCTCGCTGTACTTCGACTCGGGTTTGCGCATCGAGGGCGGCAAAGGGTTCGTCCATCAACAAGATGTCCGGATCCAGTGCCCACGTTCGGGCCAACGCGACACGCTGGCGCATCCCTTGGGAGAGTTGCCAAGTCCACAGCCGTGACGCCTCGGACATTTGAACGGCCGCAAGCCAGCGCGCTGATTGAGTTCGTCTCTCCGCCTTGGGTACTCCCCTCAATTCGAGACCGTACTCCACGTTCTTCTGCGCTGTTCGCCACGGGAACAGCGCATCTCGGGCCATCATGAAGCCCATCCGAGAACGAGCGTCGAATGGTGTTGTGCCGAGGACCTCGGTCTTCCCTTCTGTTGCGTCCACCAATCCAGCGAGCGCGTTGAGCAGAGTGGTCTTTCCGCAACCGCTCCTGCCGACCAAGCTCACGAACTGTCCGCGAGGGATGGTGAGGTCGAGATTGTCGACCACAGTTTTCGTCGACCCGTCGGGTGAGGGGAAGGATATCGTCAGTCCGTCGAGTTGTACGGCGGGTGTAATCACGTTGGTATCCATGATGATTCCTGTCATCGTCGAGCCGGCGGCTGCCACCGAAGGAGGTAGCGCTCGGCGAAGTTCATGACCTGGTTGAGGACGACTGCGACGATTGCGAGAAGTATGAGGATCGCGTAGACCGCTTCCATCCGGAACTGGGCCGAGTAGATCGACACAAGCTGGCCCAGCCCGTCCCGTGACGAGATCAGTTCCGAACCGACAACGCCAAGTAGCGAATAGATCAGCCCCAACCGAAGACCGGCAAAAATGCCAGGTGTTGCGACGGGGAGGAGGATGTGCCAGAACACCTGTGTCTTACTGGCATTCAGGACAGTGGATAGTCGGAGCCATTCGTCGTCCACTGACTTCACACCGGCTCGTGCACTCGAGCAGACGATGAAGAAGACGAGTGTGAACGCGAGAGCGACCTTCGCCGTCATCGTGATCCCGAAGATGACGATAAGCAGAGGCGCCAGCGCAAGACGTGGCATGGCATTCGCCGCATCCAGGAACGGACTCATGATGCGTTCGAGGGTCGGAAGCAGTCCGAGAGAGAGTCCGACCGCCACCCCGACTGCGCTAGCGAGGATCCACGCGATCACGACGGCAGTCATCGTGGCACGCAAGTTCGACGAAATCTCGCCCGACTGCACCGCTGCGGTGAAGTAGGCCCAGGCCTCGCCTGGCGTTTTGGCCAGAACTGGCTCGATCCAACCGTGCGATGCGACGAGCTGCCACGCTCCGAGTAGGACCAGAAGCAGCGCGACCTGGGCCAGTCGTACCCCGATGGTGAGTCGCGTACCGGATCGACGCTGTCGAGCGGGCTTCGGCTCAGAGCGCGCCCGCCTCGCAGAACGGGGTGACGTAGCACCGGATGGCGAACTTGCGGTGATGGTTTCGGTCATTTCGGCGCCTCCTCCGTAGTGCTCGCAGGCGGCGATAGGTGCTCGACAAAAGCAGACGGGCGCCTCTGGTCGAAGCTCCCCGGGTTGTTGCTCACTGCGTTCATATGTGAAGCAGATCACGGGATTCTTCTTCCCGTCTACGCCACATTCGAGAGGTATGCCATAGGGTTTCCCTATGGCTGACGGGCGCAAAATCGGGCGCGCGCGAGGACTGCCACGAGAAGGGAACCCCGAATGGACCGGCGTCATCTGGAATACTTTCTCGCCCTTGCTGATCGGGGCAGCATTTCCGCTGCGGCTCGCGGACTGGGGGTCAGCCAGCCGACAATCTCGGAGGCTCTCGCCAGAATGGAGAAAGAGTGCGGCCTGACGCTCGTCCGCCGTGGCTCGCGGGGAGTCAGCCTGACCGACGCTGGACGCGATCTCACAGGTCCGGCGGCCCAAGTACTTCGGGCATACCGGGATTTGGATCACGCTTTGCATCCATTGAACGTCGTGCAGCGGGGTCGGCTGACGGTCGTGTGTCCGCGAACATTGGCGCGTGATCCAGCGGCCACGGCCCTGGGTGCGTTCAAAAGCAAATTTCCGAACGTTGCGGTGACGATGCTCAGCAATGACACCGACGGAATCGGAACGGTGGTCGCCTCGGGTCAGGCTGATATCGGCCTCGGGGTGGACGAGGTGTTCGACGAGGGCGTTGAACGTATCCTTCTCGGCCGGCAACAAATCGTTGCGCTGGTGCCGGCCGCACGAAGTGAAGGCGAGGGGGCAGCGGCGTTGACGGATCTGTTGCGAATCGGATTGATCACCAGCCCGCGTGACGATGTCACTCGGCGACTGTTGGCGGAACGCCTGGGCGAAGGCACTGTGGACGAGGCGGTGGTTGCGGAGACTATCTCTGTGGCTTCGATGATCCCACTTGTACGCGCGGGAGTCGGCGTCGCTTTCCTTCCCGAATCTGTCGCCGATACAGTCGGAGAAGGTGTGGTGTTGTGTCGTACTCGGCCCCCGCTCACTCGTGATATCTGGATGTTCCACGGTTCGACGCCATCGCCTGCGGCACAAGCGTTTATCGAGACGACCAGTCGATTACGTGACGAAGGTGGAATGGGGAACGCCGGATGAGCAAGTTCGGAGAGTCCGCAACCCCGCGAATCGATCCGCGGCAGCTACAAGACTTCCTTGCCGTCGTCGAACACGGCAGTATCACGGCGGCAGCGGCAAATCAGTTCACGGGAACATCGAGCGTCTCTCAATCAATTGCGCGGCTCGAAAGACGCGTCGGAGGACGGCTTTTCAATCGAGGCCGGACCGGCGCGACGCTGACGGCGCGCGGACGGAATCTCATCGATCCAGCACGCGAAGCGCTGGCCGCGCTCGACCGATTAGTGGTCGACAGCGAGTCCTTACTGCCAGCAGTCCCCCGCCTCAGTGTTGCCACGACAGCGAGCCTTGCGGACGATCCCGCAGCGGTACTGCTCGGAGCGCTGCGCACGGAGGTGCCGAACCTGAGGATCACTATCTCGGATCCACCTGGGTCATCCGTGGCCGATGCGATTCACCCGGTCATGGCAGGCACCGCTGACGTGGCAATAATGGAGTCGCCGCCCACCGGTGTTCCCGGGACGCGCACGGTGCGCCTTCCGGACCACAAGTTGCGGCTCGTCTGCCCGCCCGGTACCCCGTCACCGGTGGACGGGGTATTCATCGGCGAAGATCTCATGCGCATCGGCTTGGTTGTCGCACCACGGTTCGAAACTTCCGATGTCTATCGCCATCTGCGGTCGATCGAACCGCGAATCGACCACGCATTCGTGATGAGGTCACAGCACCGCGATGCCTTCGCGGATTTCGCGTACGAAGGGATCGGTGCTGTCATCCTCGAACTCTCCAGTGCCGAGCGAGCATCCGAACGCGGGTGCACTGTGGGCGAGATATTCGAACTGCCCCCACGGAAGATCGCAGCCGTGGCAAGGGACGGCCCGAACACGCAGATCGTCGAACATTTCCTACGGCTGTGTGCCGAGCAATCCGCGCGGAAGCCGTAGGCCGAGGCGATCTCGACCTTGCGCTCTGGGTATTCGCGTCGCCCGGGCATCCACCGAGAACGATGATTTTGTCCACAGACACAACACTTCTGGGATAGTCCGTTTCCTGAAACAAAGCCGACGGGTTGCCTTCCCGTGAATATGTAATACACGTCACTCCGGATCAACTTCGAAAGGTTGACTTTCATGCGAAAGTCTCTGAAACATTTCGTGAATGCTGCAGCGGCGGTTGCGTTGTGCGCGACGCTAGGACTCACGGGCGCAACCGGAACAGCGGCTGCCGATGCGCCCGGCATCCCGAGCGTCGGGCACGATTGGGCGAGTGCAGGGCCGTACACCCCGAACGTCTCGATCGGGCTGGTGCACACTCTGTACTACCCGCGCCAGCTCGGCGCGCGCGGCGAGAAGCACCCTGTTGTGATCTGGGGGAACGGTACCGGTGTGCTCCCCGGTGCGTACACCTCCTTGTTGCGCCACTACGCCAGCCACGGATTCATCGTGGTCGCCGCCAATACACCGGCAAGCAATTTCGCCATCACCATGCGGTCGGGAATCGACCTCATCGCGGACAAAGCGGCCAGCCCGTCGAGTGTCTTCTACGGCAAAGTCGACCTGGAACACATTGGTGCGGTGGGGCACTCGCAGGGCGGGTCTGCGGCGATCAACGCGGCGATCGACGACCGCGTCGACACCGCCGTCGCGATCCAACCAGGCCCGCTCAATGATGTCGATCTCATCGACGAGCCCGTTCTCTATCTGGCCGGCCAGGCCGACGCAATCGTTTGGCCGGCGATCGTGCGGGCGATGTACGAGGACGCAGACCACGTGCCTGCCGAGTATCTGGAACTGCGCGGCGCCACGCACTTCGGTACGGCGATCAACGGCGGCGATATGCGCGGGCCGAGCACGGCGTGGCTGCGGTACTGGCTACTCGACGATCCGAACGCTCGCACCGAGTTCTTCGGAGCGAGCTGTGGATACTGCACTGACACCCAGCAGTTCTCCGATTTCGACCGCAACGATCTGGCCATGCAGATCCCGGGGTGACGGTCAGATCCGGAGTTGTCGAAGACGAACAGCCTTCCAATCAGGTCGGCGGAGTTGCGAAGCTCAGATGACGACGTAGCCGTACATCCGTTCGCCCTGAGCCACAGCTCTGGTCGCTAGTTCGGCGAAGGCGGTCAGGAACGGCACTGAGTCCTCCGACGGTTCACTCGTCTCGTCGATTGCCCAGGCCGCCGCAGCGGCGGCGACACCGTCAGCGTTCAATTCCGCTAGTGCATCGCGTAATTCGTCGGTAACCGTGAGCACGAGGGTGTCGCCGTCGTCGCTCATCGCGACGAGTTTCCCGCAGCGTGGACCTTTTGCAACTTCGTCGTAGGGGCGAGCGGTGAGGGCTGCTTCCAGTCGGCCGAGCGCGACAACTGGATCGACGCCTTTCGCCTGCAGAACTGGAGTCCCACTCGCAGCCAACTGGACCCGCGGGCGAGAAGCTGCGTTCGCCTCCATCACCTCTGGTTCCAAGTCGACGAGTCCCGCGAGGGCAGAGGTGGCATGCTCATCCGTGCGCGCGGTGAAGTAGTCGGTGATCGCAGACATGGCGCGATCATCTCACACACGATGCATCTCAATGCCCCGGACTCCTTCCGCGACTTACTGATCGACGTCAGGAGGGACAGGTGTGCGCTTCCTCGATCGCTTTCGCGAAAGCGCGAAGTCGTGGGCTTTCGAGATCGGTACGCCACACGAGACCCAAAGCAGATTCGGGTAATCCGTTGATCGGTACGAATGTGATGTCCGAGCGCTGGCTGTATGCAGCGGTCGCAGCGCAGAGGATGAGGCCGACCTGACTGAATGCGACCTGCGACAGGCCTTCCTGAACGGTGCTCGCCCCACCCTGCGTGGGAATCGTGGCTCCGCCCGGCGTCGTGCTCGGGGAATTCACACGCTGCCAATAGTCGGGGGCGGGGCCGGTGATGGGTACCAGGCAGATCTGCGCCAACTGCTCGGCGTCGATCACGCTCAGTTCGCTGAACGGGTGATGGACTGAGACGGCGAGGGTCTGGGGCTGTCGAGAAAAGACGAGCCCGGTTGTCAGTTCCGGCTCATCTACGGGGAGAAGGGCCACTGCCGCATCGATTCGCCCGGCGAGTACATCACTGAACGGATCACCCAGGGGTAATTCTTTGATGGTCACGCATGTTTGCGGATGTTGTATTTCGAAACGAGAGACAGCAGCCGCGATCGAATCGTAAATTGCTCCTTGGAAACCCACCCGAAGCGGCGCCGGCATGTTCCGTGCTCTTGACTGAGCGTCCTCGATTACTCCGACAAGCGCACGATGCGCGGGAGCCAACGACGCAAGAAAATCGGCACCGAATTCAGTCAGGTGAACGCGGCGACTGGTGCGCGCCACCAGGCTGGTGCCGATACGACGCTCCAACGCGCTGATCAGCTGACTCACTCGGCTCTGGGAGATGAACAGCCGCTCGCCGGTGCGACCGAAGTGCAGTTCTTCAGCGAGAACGAGGAAGCACTCGATCTCACGCATCGGAGGCTCCGACATTTTCACTCCGACCTTCGACTCATTCGACCACTCCATCATGGCTCATCGATGAATTGAGCTAATGGTTGGATGAGCGATTCGCCGTTGATCCATCGGCGTGCAGGAGCTTCTCTGGTTACATGCCCCACTCCGCATCTGCACAGAACAGCCCTGCGTCCACGTCCTCAACCCACGCACACACCATTGAGAACCACTGGGCTGCGGTCGCGCTGATCGCAGCGTCCACCTTCGTCGTTGTCGCGGCAGAGATGATGCCGGTCGGGCTACTCACCCCGATCGGTGCTGCTCTGGTGGAAAGTGAAGGGACCATCGGGCTCTCACTGGCCATTACCGGATTGGTGGCAGCGGCCACTGCCCCGTTTGTGCCCATCGTGACCCGGCGCTTCGATCGTCGGTCGACGCTTATCGTTCTGATGCTTGTAGTCGCCGCGGCGAACGCCCTCACGGCCCTTGCTCCGAGCTTCGTTTTCCTCGCTGTGGCTCGCGTCCTTCTAGGCGTGAGCATGGGTGGAGTCTGGGCACTCGCAGCTAGTCTGGCACCCAAATTGGTGGGTTCCAGATCCGTCGGGTTGGCGACCACGATCATCTTCAGCGGAATCGCTGTTGCCTCAGTTCTTGGTGTCCCTGCTGGGACGTATATCGGGGCAGTCGCCGGATGGAGCGTGGCGTTCTGGACTCTCAGCTGCGCGGCGACGCTGATCGCGATCGCCATGATCGCTGTCCTACCCACGATGCCAGCTGATCGGGCCTTGTCGCTCGGGAGTCTCGTGGCGGCCTTTCGGAACCCAGGAGTCCGGGTCGGATTCGCGATTACCGCGCTCATCGTCACCGCTCATTTCGCGGCGTACACCTATGTGCGTCCGGGGCTGGAGTTCTTCGCGGGGTTGAACGCTTCGCAGGTCGGCACAATGCTCCTGATCTACGGTGCATTCGGTGTCGTCGGCAACTTCATCGCCGGGCCGTCCGCTGCAAAGTCCCCGAAGGCGGTGGTCGTCAGCCTCAGCGTGGGAATAGCGGTCACACTCGCCCTGTTTCCGATCTCGGCTACCACCTTGATCGCAGCTGCTCTGCTCATGGCGGCTTGGGGCCTCTTCTACGGTGGTGCATCGGTGAGTACTCAAACATGGATTGCACAAGCAGCTCCCGTTCACCGCGAGGCCGCTTCTGCTCTGTGGGTTGCAGTCTTCAATGCAAGCATCGCGCTCGGTGCGTTCGCGGGCGGACGCATTCACGACCACTCTGGTTCCGAAACGGTCTTCTGGACAGCCGCGGGAATCGCAACTCTGGCAATGCTGCTCGCGACATTCCGCAGTCCCGTCGTGGCAAAGCGCGAACTGACAAACTAGTCGCCCACACAAACCTTTATAGAGGCAGGACAACAGATATGCACCAGACACCCGTTTCGGCATTCATGGATGTGGCCGAGATGCTCGAACGCTATCGGGACAAATCGCTTTCTCCGGTGGACGTGCTCGAGTCCACCATCGAACGTATCGAGGCGCTCAACCCGACCTTGAACGCATTGGGACACACTTTCTTCGATACTGCACGAGCACAAGTGAAGTCAGCGGAACGCCACTACGCCCGCGGCTCGGATGTCAGCCTTCCGCTCGCCGGTGTTCCCGTTGTGGTGAAAGAGGATGAACCGGTGCAAGGACAACCTTGGACTCAAGGGTCCAAGGTCTATGAGGATGTGATCGCCACTCACACTTCCACTTTCGTGCAGCGAATCATCGACGCCGGTGCGATCGTCCACGCGCGATCGACGGCGCCCGAATTCTCCTCGGCCGCGTTCGCACAGTCCGAGTTGTGGGGCGTCACTCGCAATCCGTGGAACACGAAATACTCCTCCGGCGGGTCTTCCGGTGGATCGGCAGTCGCACTTGCCACGGGGATGACGCACTTGGCTACCGGTTCCGATGTTGCAGGATCGATCCGAACTCCGTCGTCGTTCAACGGAATTGTCGGGTTCAAGCCACCACACGGCCGTGTCCCGGTCGATCCTCCCTTCAATCTCGATCGCTACTGCCACTGCGGTCCGATGGCGCGCACCGTAAGTGATTGCCTCACACTGCAGTCGGTCATCGCGGGACCGAGCTCCACTGACATTGCCTCGCATGTGCCGGCATCGCCGCTGCCCGGCCTCGCAACGCATTCGTTGACAGGAATGCGTATCGCCGTGATCCCCGCGTTGGGTGACTGGCCGGTTGATCCGGACGTTGCCGCCAACACCGCCAAGTTGGTGGACACCCTCACTGCGCTGGGCGCACGCGCGGAGATCATCGAAGTCGACTTGTCACGCGCTGCAATCATGCGTGCGGCCGCCATTCACTACGATCACGTGTTCGGTGCATCGATCTCCGCCGAAGCGTCCGCGCACCCCGACAAAGTCACGGAGTACGCGAAGGAATTCGCGCGATGGGCACGCCGCACCCGTGGTGACGCGACTTTCCTCGACGGACTCGCGATCGAAGCCGAACTGTATTCGTCGATCGGATCCCTGTTCGACACCTATGACGCGTTGATCACTCCGGCAGTGGCGACGGAGGGCTTTCTTGCCGGCGACGACTACGTGGGGCACGGAATCAATGTGGCTGGAACAGAATTGGAGTTCTACCTCGAGGCTGTACCGGCCATCACCTTCAACATCCTGAGTAGCTGCCCGGTGCTGACAATCCCCACAGGTTTCGCTCGGAACGGAATCCCCACGGGCACACAGATAGTTACGCGACCGTACGACGACCAGACGGCCTTTGCGATTGGGCTCGCCCTCGAGAAGGTCCTGCCGTATCCCGGCAATCACCCGGATTGTCGTGCCTTCTCGCGAGAATTTCGGGCAGGCGGGTGAATCACGCCACGCAGAATTCGTTGCCCTCGGGATCGGCCATGATCACATGGTGACCCTCGAATCTTTCCAATTCTGATGCGCCCGCGCGTAGTAGCCGTTCGACCTCGCGAAGGATTGTCGCCCACTTCTGAGTCGGGGTTCCGTCTCCGGATACCCGGAGATCGAGATGTAATCGGTTCTTGGCCACCTTGGATTCAGGAACCTGTAGAAGGCAGAGGCGAGGAGCCACTCCGAGCGGGTGGTGCAACCAAGCTCCGCCCATCCCGTCGTCTTCGTCGTCGAAAGTGGCAAGCCACTCCTCGCGAGTCGAAAAAGGCTGCGGTGGTGGCTCATCGACGTATCCAGCGGCTATCTTCCAAAACGTAGCCAAGCGGTCGGGGTCTGTGCAATCCATCGTCAGATCGACGCGAGTGAGCATCTGTCGATGTTAACGCCCAAGGCAATCGAGTGCCGGGAGGGAGGAAGCTTGCGGCATTCTTCGGAACCAAGCTGCTCGCCGCTATTTCCGCGTGCGACGTGGGCAGTCCACCGGTCCGTCGGCTGCTCGATTGTCAGCAGCAGCAGATACTCGACCAGTCGCTTGTAGCGTCGATCCCGTATTCGGCCCTGTGCCAATGTGCAGGAGGACGTCACCGCAACCGCTGTCGGGGGCCGCGTTCGGGAATGTCGAACAAGCCGATCGTTCGGATCGCTATCATTCTGGCTACGCCCGCCGACCGGGCCGGGATCTCGAGGAGACGCGTGAACCACACCACGACCGAATCTACTGCCGTGCCGCCCGCGTCATGGTTGCCGATGAAGTACCCCCGGCGCGGCGGTTTTGCCGCCGACGTGGCACCTGTCGATCCCGCAGCCGGTGCCGAACTCGATCGACAATTCGACAGCGACGACCAGTTTCGCGAATTCAGTTCGGCGTATTTGGTCAATGATCCTGATCCTGACGAGCTCACCCTCGCCGCCCGGAAGTATCAAGCCGGTGAGATCTCCGCTGTCGGTGCAGCTGCTTTGTACTGCATACTCGGCCGCTACGCAGATAATGACCGGCAACAATCGACAGTTCTCGTGGACGGGTTGGTGGCACGGCACGGGTTGGTCTTCGCGGTCGAAGCACTCTTGGAATGGGCCGACCTGCGGTTCGTTCATGTTTCGGTGCCTGTGTCAGAGCTGGGACCCGACGCGGTAATTGTAGTGGCGAACATCGGCGGTGAGTCGCCAGCTGCGGGATACAAGATGCCTGAGTATGTACTGCGCGAGCATCTCGGGCGGACGGACGAACCTGATGCGCAAGTGGTCCGCGAGCACATGCTCGACCGTATGCGCGGCCTGTTGGCGACAGCCTCTGACGAGGACTACGCCGCAGCCCGAGAGGTGGCGTCGTCGATGCGCACCAACAGCACCCGCCGTTTGACGGCGTCGTACATCTTTCCGACCGAGGAAGGGTGGTCGGAAGAACTCATCATGGGAATGCGCGCTCGGTGGTATCACTGGAACACTCAGCTGACGGTTTCGTCGAACACGGTACAGCAGCTCGAACGGGTGACCGACTCACACGCAATGCGCAGTTGGCTCGAGGACGAGGCGATGATTGCCGCAGTAGTTGACGGCATAGGTGCAGGTCTTACCGGACTGTTGGTCGATGCGTTCGACAAACCAAACCAGTACGGACACATGAGGGACGAGGCGACACTGCTCCGAATCCTCTGGGCGCTCTCGGCGATACCCACCGACGAAGCGTTCACTGCTCTGGTTGAACGTCGCCACGTGAAGAGTGCGTTGCCCGCGGTCCTACACGCAATGCAACATTACCCACGTCGAGCATTGAAGATATTGGCAGAGAAGGATATCGACCTGTTGGACCGTCACGTGCGGGCGAATCCCGACATCGCCGCCGAGCTGTCGCCTACACTTCCCGAGCCTGCACGGCGAAGGATCGCCGAATTGTCGACGCCGACGCCCGAGGCCACGGATCTTCCGCCCATTCTCGTCGCGCCGCCGTGGTCGAACAGAAAGAAAGCGCTCGACGTCGCGGTGATCGGTGATCTCGTTGCTCCTGAAATCAGCCGAATAGTCTGGCTTCCAGGTGAACTCGAACAAATCAAGAACACTCCGAGCGACTACTCCTACACCACGTGGGAAAATTACAAACAGTATGTGCAGGATGTATCACCGCGTTCCACCCATGACTGGAACACCTGGGTGATTTTTCTACTGGCCCCAGACGAAATCGCGCGCCCGTTCCTGACGGACTGGCCCGGAACCTCGCTCAAGGATCCACTTCGGGTTGTCGCTCGCTACGAACTCGATGCGCTGCCGCTGATGCTTCGCTTCACGCGCGCTCATCCAGGTGCCGCGGCGCCATACTTGATGCCATATGTCGATATCGATGTCGCGCGCGTGCATGCGACGATGTTCGCCACCAGGAAGAATCTCCGCAAACCTGCGATGGCGTGGCTGGTTCGACACGCTGAAGATGCAGTGGCACTACTCGTTCCAGACGCAGTGGGTCCGGCAGGTGCTCAACGTGATCATGCTGCCGCCGCCCTGCGTGCGCTCGCCAGAACAACCTCACGCGAGACAGTGGTCGACGGAGCGAACCGGTACGGCCCCGAAGCCGGGCAGGTAGTCGCCGGCATTGTCGATCTCGACCCGCTCGAGATGTTGCCCAAGCGGATACCGAAAACTCCGGTTTGGGTGGATGTCTCTTCACTTCCGCTGATTCTGAACGAGAATCGATCGGCCGCACTGCCGACGTCGGCGGTGTCGACGATCCTGACGATGTGCGCAATCGGAACCGCGGACGCTCCTTACGCCGGACTCGATGTAGTAACTGCGTATTGTGACCGATCGTCGCTCGCCGAGGCCGCGTGGGAACTATTCGAACGATGGTGGGGTGCCGGCGCTCCGTCGAAGGACAACTGGGTGATTCTTGCGCTGGGTTGGCTCGGCGACGATTCGACAGTGGCAAGATTGGCACCCCTCGTCAGACGGTGGCCAGGTGAGAATGGTGCAGCACGAGCACAACTCGGTCTCGATGCACTGGCTGCACATGGGTCAGCCCGCGCGTTGACAGAACTCGATCACATCTCCCGAAAAATGAAGTTCAAGTCGTTGAAGAACGGAGCGGCACAACGCGTCGCAGAGTTGGCCGACAGTCTCGGGCTCGATCGAGAACAGCTGGCCGACCGGATCGTTCCTGATCTCGATCTGACGCCGGACGGCACTATGAACTTCGACTACGGGACGCGGATGTTCACCGTTGGTTTCACGGAGGCTCTCGTGCCTTATGTGCTCGACGGAGGAGGTAAGAAGACGTCAGGACTGCCCAAACCCACCAGAAATGATGACGTTGTTCTCGCCGAGAGTGCGAAGAAGCGATTCACCGAGCTTAAGCGAGAAACGAAAGCTGTTGCTGCCGAGCAGATCAAACGCCTGAACCGTTCGATGGTTACCGGGCGCCGCTGGACTAGGACAGAATTCGACGACTTCGTGCTCGGCCATCCGCTGCTGATTCACGTTGCACGGCGACTGCTGTGGGCATCGTTCGATGACAGCGGTCTGCCTACAGTCGTGTTCCGGGTCGCGGAGGACAGTACCTTGGCCGACATCGACGACCAGACCGTCGAGCTACCGGAGGGCCGTATCGGGCTAGTACACCCCGCGCACATACCCGATACGGTGGGCGCGTGGTCCGACGTGTTCGCCGACTACGAAATCTTGCAGCCTTTCCCACAGTTGGGTCGTGCTGTCCACGATCCGCTACCCGATGACGTCGACGGGAGTGGACTGAGTCGATTCACCGGAGTAACCGCCAGCCCCAGTCAGGCACTGCGGTTGACGTACAGAGGATGGGAACCGGTGTGGGAGAACCCAGCTTCCTGGGGACAAGGCCTGCTGTACCAGCTCAGCGATGACGTGTCTGTTCTGTTGGGGTTGGAGCCCGGGATGGGGACGGGAGACCCCTACAACGGGTACCCCGATCAGAAGCTCGTTTCGGTGGAACTCCGTGGGGGGACTTTGAACGATGTCGATCGTGCGACGGTCTCCGAACTCATCGCAGACTTGGCAGGGTTCGCCTCGTGACTTCACGAGTCCAGCGCCCACCGGCTGAGGAGCGGTTTGCCGAGGAACTTGCGCGTTTGGCCGAAGAAGACACTGGGCCGCGACCACCGGGGTGGCGTCTAACCCTCACGTCGGCGCGGACGTTCGTCATGGGCGACGTCGAGCTGGGAATAGCGCCGAAATACGTAGGCAACGCATCGCTCGTCGAACGCTCACTCGTCACCTTGGCGACGACACGTGGATTGATGCTGGTCGGAGAACCTGGTACTGCCAAATCGACACTGTCAGAGCTCATCGCCGCTGCCGTGAGCGGGGATTCGACCCTCACGATCCAGGGCGGTGCCGCCACGACCGAGGATCAGATCCGGTATTCGTGGAACTATGCACTGCTCGTCGCGGAAGGCCCCTCGACTCGATCGATGGTTCCAGCGCCGATGATGCGTGGAATGGCCGAGGGACGCGTCGTGCGGTTCGAGGAGGTCACGCGGTGTCCGCTCGAAGTGCAGGACACTCTGTTGTCGTTGCTGTCCGAACGGGTGCTGGCAGTCCCGGAACTTTCCGGAGACGACGCAATGGTCTATGCCCGTGAGGGTTTCAATGTGATCGCCACCGCAAACACCCGCGACCGTGGCGTCAACGAGATGAGCGCCGCACTCAAACGGCGCTTCAACTTCGAGACCGTGCACCCGATCGCCGATTTCGACACCGAAGTCGAACTCGTGCGAACAGAATCGGCGGCCTTGCTGCGTGCTTCCGGTGTAGCTGCAGAACAAGATCCGGCAGTGTCCGAGTTGTTGGTCACGCTGTTTCGTGACCTACGTACAGGATTCACCGCGAACGGATCGCCGGTCGAGCGACTGTCATCGGTGATGAGCACGGCTGAAGCGGTGTCCCTTGCGCATGCCACCGGTATTCGTGGGTGGTTCTTGCGAGGAGACGCCGGTACCGTCACCGACCTCGCCGAGTCCCTGGCCGGTACGGCGACGAAAGACAACAGTGAGGATGCTGCCCGGTTGCGCCGCTACGTCGAGAAAGTAGGGTCGCAGCGGACGAGTGCGGCATGGCAAGAGCTACGCCGGGCGCACGCACGTCTGACCGGACCGTGAGCGTCGCTGTGGTGGACGCTGGTCGCGACGTCGTGGTGATCGGGATTCGGCACCACAGCCCTGCGTGTGCTCGGATCGTGGCGGAGACCATTGAACGCCTGCAGCCGACGCATGTCTTGATCGAGGGACCCGCAGACTTCACCGATCGAATCGATGAACTGAGACTCGATCACAAGTTGCCGATCGCGCTGTACTCCCACGTGCGACGAGGAGCGCACACGCGCGTGACATGGGCTGCCTTCACCGATTGGTCTCCAGAATGGATCGCCCTTCGGTCGGCCTCCAAGGTGTCGGCGGAGGTTCGGTTGATCGATCTTCCCGCCTGGCACCCCGCTTTCGACGGGTCGCCGGACGAGTACAGTGTGGCTGCAACAGTATTGGCGGCCGGACTGGGACTGGACACGGTCGACGCGATGTGGGATCACGTCGTCGAGTCGCGCGCCGATACGCTCACTGTCGGGGAATTGACTGCCGTCCTCGACGACTACTTCGATGCGATCCGGGTAGGTGACGCCACAGTATCCGAGCGCGAACAGTACATGGCATCGTGGATACGGGCCGCTCGAGAGCGCCCCGGAAGCGGTGCGGTCGTTGTCGTCTGCGGCGGGCGTCATCGGCCGGCGATCATGTCCGAACTGGCTCGCGGTAGACCGACCGACGGATTCTGGCCCGCCGTTCCGACCGCGGGCCCTGATGTCGACATCGGCAGTTACCTGGTCCCCTATTCCTACAGTCGTCTCGACCTGGAATCCCCATGGTGGTACGAGAAGCTCTGGCAGAAAACGACATCGGCCGGGGAGGTTGCAGCCGCGGCGATCGTCCGTGATTTGCGATCCCGGAATCAACGCGTCTCGACAACGGATTTCATCGGATTCCGTACGCAGATCCTCGGACTCGCCGCTATCCGTGGTCACGCGCTGCCGACGCGACGAGATGTATTAGATGCTGCAGCAAGTACATTGGTGGGTGAGGCGTTGGCGTCGCCGCTGCCTTGGACACTCGCAGGGGAACCTCTGGGGCCCGAACCCGACCCCGTCATCTCGGCCTGTATGCGCACGATGCGAGGTGATCGGCGGGGCACGCTACACCCTGATTCACCGGTACCGGGATTGGTTTGTCACGTCGATATGCTCCTCGAGGAGTTCGACCTCTTGCCCGGCCCTGTTGCACTCGACTTGGCCGACGAGCTTAGTCGTCAGCGTAGTCGTGCATTACATCAGTTGCGTGTGCTGGGAGTGCCAGGATTCGAGCGAACTGCAGGTCCAGGCAGTGGTTCTGCAGTGGTGTCGACAGAACGGTGGATGATTGTCGACTCCGCAGACCGCCTCCCGGCGCTGGTCGAGGCTGCAGCCAAAGGCCATACTCTGGTAGAGGCAGCTGGGGCCACCCTGGAATCTTCGCTGACTTCGGCTGCGGCTGATGTCGAGCGTCTTGCACACATTCTGTTCGATGCAGTTCTTTGTGGACTCGACTCGGTGGCTGACCGAACCGAGTCGATCGCATCCGAATCATTGAAGGGCGTAGGAGATCTCGGGGGCACAGGCCTGCTGCTTCGAGCCGCTCTGGACCTGTGGCGGCACGACTCACTCTTCGGGAGCCGAGGGTCCACACTGCTCGGGGCGATAATTGATTCGGCGTCCTCGCAGGTCGTTGCGTTGGCGCACCGAGTTCGGGCCACGACCGGTGGCGCTGATCTCCTCCGGATATCAGCTCTCGCAGCGTTATCCGATGCGATGGAGTATGCGACGGAGATCCTCTCGACTGATCCGGCCGACGAACTGACCGCTCTGGCACGTGACAATGGTGCCGCGGTCGACATCAGGGGATCGGCCCTGGGAACGTCCTGGGATCGAATTCCCCCCGATGCAGCAGTCGACGCCGTTCGATCGATTCCTGCAGAACACCTCGGTGATTGGTTGTGCGGACTGTTCGGAGTAGCACGTGAGCGTTTTCTGGACGCGGAATCCAGCGACACAGTGTTGACCGCCGTCGATGAAATCGTGAGCAGACTGTCCGAACACGAGTTCCTGACAGCACTTCCCGCGCTACGGCAGTCCTTCGAATTCTTCCCTCCCCATGAACGCGACATCATCGCGCGCCGCCTGACAACGTCGACACCAGAGGTTGCAGTCGTGAACTCCCTGGATGTCGGAAGGCAGCTCGACGCCCGGGTGGACGACGCGCTTGCCCAGATCGGTATGCGATGAACATCGAACGATGGCGGCTGATTCTGGGTGATGCGTCGGCCGGAGTACTCGGTGATCCAACGGGCGATGCGGCTGAACGCGACGACGCGTTGGAGTGGCTGTACGGCCGTGACCCGGCTCGCAGCGCGCAGGGCGTTCGCGCTGGAACTTCCCGACTGCAGGGGACCGACTCCGTAACGACTGGAGACAACCCGGGTGGCGGAGATACGCCCGGTTCCCCGGGTGCGGTTCCGCCGAGTCGCAAGGATGGGCGGTATCGCCCCAATGGGCTCGGCGAAACGACGGTGACGGCCGTGGACTGGCTCGACGACATCCACCGTCTTTTTCCTCGCGAGACAGTTCATCGACTCGAACGCGACGCCGTGGAGAAATACGAAATCACCGAAGTGGTGACAGATTTGGAAGCGTTGCAGCGTATCGAGCCCAGCGTGACTCTGCTTCGAGCAGTGCTGCGTACCAAACACCTGATGGATCCCCGAGTTCTGGCGATGGCAAAAAAGGCTGTCGACAATGTCGTACGCGAGTTGATCGAGAGGCTCTCGGTGGACGTCCGCAGGACCTTCCACGGCAAACGTAGCCGGCACAGAACAGCGTTTCGTAATTCGCGCAATTTCGACTTCGAGGCAACGGTTCGCGCCAATCTGCAGCATTGGTCACCGCAAACACGCAAGATTGCTATCGAAAAGCCTTTGTTCACTTCGCGAACTCGTCGGCACACGGATACGTGGACGTTGATTCTGTTGGTCGACCAGTCCGGATCGATGATCGACTCTGTCATCCACTCGGCGATCACCGCTGCATGTTTCTGGAATGTCCCCGGATTGAGGACTCACCTCATTGCATACGACACCAATGTCGTCGATCTCACGTCCGAGGTTCTCGACCCGGTCGAGCTCTTGATGAGCGTCCAATTGGGAGGCGGGAATGACGGTGCAAAGGCCGTCGATTATGCCGCGCAACTTGTGGATACGCCGCAACGAACGATTGTTGTCATCATCTCCGATCTGTACGAAAGTGCACCGGATCGGTTCGTCCGGAGCGTTGCCGGTCTCACGGACAATGGTGTGCGTGTCCTGGCGCTTGCTGCGCTCGACGATGCTGGTGACCCTGATTACGACCGTGAAATTGCCCGTCGCTTGACGCGACTGGGTGTGCACGTCGGTGCGATGACTCCCGGAGGGCTGGCCGAATTCGTGGCCGGTTGTATTCGATGACGTCCCGGCCTGATCTGGCTGCGCTCACCGACGATGCGCTTGCGCTGGTCGCCAATCGCGGGCTCGTCAAGCGAGCCGCGCGTATGTTCGCCGAGGAAACGCCTGAACTCTTGGTGACGAGCGAACGGATCCTCGTCAGGTACGGCGACGGTGTCGAAACCAGTCTTCCTGCCGGCATTCCATTCTCGGAAGCGTCGTGCACGTGTGGCGCCAGCTCGGTGTGCCGGCACCGTGTCGGTCTCGTTCTCGTTTATCGGGCGAATCACGGGTCGAGCTTCGATCACATAGACTGGACGCCAGGGGAATTCGATGACGAGGCGCTGGAGGCATTCCTCGGAGGGGCGGTACTGGCACGGGCGAATCGGACCAGGCTGCAGGGCTACCAGGCAACAGTGCATCGAGCTCGAGGTACAGATCCTGTTGTGCGAGTCGAACTCCCGCATTGCACGGTCCGGTTCTTGGTCCCACACGAACTGAGTCACGCCCATTCTTCGGCATCTGCGCACACGACGGCAGAAGCGATAGCACTTGCCGTGTGGGCGGTTCGGGCGGCGGACGAATCCGGAACCGACCATGTGCACGTGGGTCGGAGTTCAGTCGTGCGAGATGCTGATCGAAGTGCTCTGGCAAGGGCCTTGGCGCGGACGATCCTCGTGGACGGTCTGTCCACCACAACGGCGGTGCAACACGCCACTGCCGTCAGAGACACGCGCACAATT
The DNA here is from genome assembly GCF_001445685.1 of Rhodococcus sp. KB6. Taxonomy (NCBI): domain Bacteria; kingdom Bacillati; phylum Actinomycetota; class Actinomycetes; order Mycobacteriales; family Nocardiaceae; genus Rhodococcus; species Rhodococcus sp. KB6. The sequence continues at coordinate 156,470 of NZ_LNAK01000156.1, forward strand.
GAGGCAGGTTCCGCAATCTGGTTGGCCGATGCGTGCATAGAACTGACTGACCAGATCGAGGCCTATTCGATGCGGCATGCCGGGCACAGTCGCACACGAGTGGCGATGATCATCGCCGAGATTCATGCGAGGGTCGAACTCGGTGAATCGGTCGATTCATCGCTTGCCGGGACAGTACTGGGGACCGAGACTCCCGGTGAAACTCCGCTGCGTCGTTCACGTTTGATCAGTCTCGGCGCGAGGGTGACGGCGACTGGCGATTCGACTACCGCCGATATCTACTTCGCCGAACCAGATTCGGATGCAGTTTTTCTCATGAGTCACGATTGGTCGAGTGAATCCGACGAGGCACTCTCCGGGTATGCGATCTCGACTCGCCGAATTGCCGGTTCGACGGTCGCCGCTTTGGCTTCATCGACAGTGCTCACAGAATCAGCGGTTCGCCGTGCCAACCACAGAATCCGCCTCGGGCGTAAAGGGATCGGGCGTACTTCCATTCTCCCTCTTGGTGTCGACGCGTGGGAAAAATCGATTGACGTGGTGGACGATTACGCCGAGATGCATCGCCGGTTCATCGAGCGCCCGCCGTCGTTTGCCCGAGCCCGGCTGACTACCGATGGCGTCGGTGTGATGCGAATAGATTCTGTAATCAGCACCGATTACGCTCCTGCAGAACAGATATGGACAATGCGGGTCGGAGATGGGCGTGGCAACCTGGCGCAGGTGAGCGTCGTACATCGAGCGCAAGCGCCCGGTGCAATCGACGCGATGGTCCGGGCAATGTCGGCCCGGCCGAGGGCCGTGAGCGGTCGGCTGACTGTCCGTGCCGGTGCGTTGTGGATGACACCATTCGCTGTTGCATGCGACCTGGGCGTCATCGTTCCCGATCTCGAAGAAGGCCTCGGCAGTGCGACGATGACTCGCGCAGTCACGACGGGCGGTGTGGACGCCATCGACAGTGCGCTGGAGGGAGCTCTATCCGTACTCGCGGACATCGCTCACCGCGGGCTGAGAAATGCGGCTGAGCCTACTATTTCTGCGCTTCGTCGTTGTGCAGCAGGGGTAGTCATGGTCGGTATGGATTCAACGGCGCGAGCCTTGGAGTGCGTAGCCGATGCGATTTCGTTCGGTGAGCTGGAGACGTCGGCAGATGCGTGGGTTCATGCTGTGATCCGGATCGTCACGGCCATCGAATCACGTTGAGACACCCGGCTTTGCAACCCTTCCAGTGATCAGCCTGCCTGCAGGCTTCAATTCTGACGGGCTGCCAATGGGTATACAGGTTCTGGCTCGCAGTCATGCCGATCTGGACCTGTTGCAACTCGCGCACGGCTTCGGCAGCGTTGACACTAGCTCTGGTGGAGGGTTGACCAGAATGTAGTTAGGTGCCATATTAGTTGCATGGCAGTGGACGGAACCGATCGCGACTCACCCACTTTGGATCAGGCGCGGCGGCAGTTGGAGCATTACGGCCTCGGGTCCGATCCGCAGGCGGTGCTGGTTGCGGTGCGGTTGATCTCGGCGGGCGCGCGGCTCGGTCGAGCGACTGAGGTTCACTTCGCGAGGTATGGACTGTCGACCGGCCGTTACCGACTGCTTGCGGATCTGGAAGACCACGACGGGGAGAAATCTCCCTCACGTCTGGCGGCTGATCTCGGCGTCTCGCGAGCCACGGTCACCGGCTTGGTCGATGGGCTCGAGCAGGAGGGTTTGGTCGCTCGACGTCCGTCCGCGGAGGACGGGCGTGGTGCGGTGGTCGTCCTGACTGCTCGTGGCGCTCAGCGGTTACGTGACATGGCGCCCGAACACTTTGCTCGTCTCGAGGAAATGGTCGACGAGCTCACTGTCGACGAGCGAGCGGTTTTTTTGGATCTGCTCTCGCGGGTCGTTCGCGGTATCGGTGCGCTGACTGCGGAGTAGTCGGCTGGGATTCCAAGTATTCGCGTAGCGATTCGAATCGTCGTCAATTCTCGACAGAGACTTCTCTTTTCATGCCCAAATAGTTAGCCACCTAATTATAATCGGAAAGTTGGTCTCCTTCATGTCCGGACTCACCCCACCGATCCGTCGCGAAAACAAAAGGGAGATAACCGATTCCAATCGATTCGACTCGGTTGCCGATCGTCGCGGCGCACGACCTTTCATCCTGTGGAGAGAGGTGCTGGTCGCCTACCTTGCCCCTGCGCTGATGGCGGGTGCGGGCGGAGTCGCATCCGGCCAATCGGGCCTCACGATGGCGGCATTTACGTCCATCGCGGGCACGTCGGCAGTGGTGGCGTTGCTGATCGGCTCCTGGCTGCTGCGTCGCGGGAGGTCACGGCCGTGGACCACGGCCCTGCCTCGCATCATGGTGGCGGCAATTCTTGCCGTCGGAGCCGCTGTGATTGCTGGTCTCGTCGGGTGGTTCGCCTCCCGTTGGCTACCAGCTCACACGAGCGTGGTCGACACTGCTTGGCTTGCTCGCCTGCAACTCGATCTACCGATATCTGCCGCTGTCGCTGCCGTCATCGTCAGCTGGCGATGGCGCCGTCAGAATCCCTGACAGACAACACATGTCAACGATCCCCGGCTTCCCGGGGAAGACCGAAAGGAACACGATGATCGTCATCATGGGAGCGTCCGGAACCACAGGCGGCGCGTTGCTACACAGTCTCGCATCCTCGGGTGTGCCGAGCCGAGCGCTGTCCCGCGACCCGGACAGGCTGAGCGCCCACCTCGGCGACTTGGCCGACGGTTTGGTCGAAGTAGTGCCGGCCGATGCCGCAGACCCAACTTCGCTACGGACGGCTTTCAAAGGGGCCGAACAGCTTTTCCTCGCCATGGCCAACGGACTCGAACAGGTCGAGCTCGAAACGCGTGTGATCGACATAGCCGCCGAGAGCGGCGTCGAACACATCGTCAAGATCTCCGACCCCGCCGCCGCGGCCGACTCCCCCATCGCTCTCTCCCGCGGCCACCATGCCGTCGGCGAACACCTGCGTGCATCCGGGATCCGCCACACTCTGCTCCGCCCTTATGCGTTCATGCAGAATCTGTTGCTCCTGGCTCCGGCGGTGGCTGCGCAAGGGGTGATTCTGGGCGCGATGCGGGACGCGCCGTGCAACTGGATCGACTGCCGAGACATCGGTGACGTCGCCGCGGCCGTGCTCACACGCGCCGACCTCGCCGGCGGCACCTACGTCCTGACGGGCAGCGAGGCAGTCGGCTACGGCGGCATCGCCGATTCTCTGACCCGCATGCTCGATCGCCCCGTCCAATACATCGACCTTCCACCGCACGAACTTCGGCAAAACCTCGTCGATCATGCCCACATGCCTCCGTGGCTGGCCGAGCACATTCTGGAGATCCAGCAACTTGCCGTCTCGCGCCCGGAGTCACCCACCGACACGGTGGCACGTGCCCTGGGGCGTGAGCCACGAAGCCTGGATGCGTTCCTGCGTGAGCATCTGGACCGTTTCCGCTGATTCACGCTGCGAGAGCAGTGCCGCCAGAAGTCACGCGGTTGATCAACGAGCCCACCGAATCCTGATCGGACCTCGTACGGATTCCGGGTCGACGACTTCGCCGCCTTGGGTGATCTGCACTTCGCCGTGGGCCACCATGTGGCGGGCAGCCTCTCGGACGGGTTCCATCAGCGGACGCCAATTGTCGGGTGCTGCTGCGCGGGCCACGTCGGAGGGGCAGATGCTCGACTCGGCCGATCGGGCACTGAGTAGTTCGCGGATCTTCGCCGCCAGTTCTTTCTCTTCCACCGTGTGACCTCAGTTTCCGGTCGTGACCGTAGGCCTTCAACAGAGTATGAACCTTCGGTTCGGCGAGTTGTGGCGAAGGAATGGTGCACATCGATAATCATTGACGGCGTGGAGAATTCGAGTGCAACGCGCCGCGACGTAGTCCGAAAGTCGTATTCGGCCAGATCCCAGGAGTACACGGACCTCTTCGGCTCGATGGATTCGACGCACGTATCTGATCGGGCCCTGGTGACCAGCTGGGCTGCCACTTTGACCGGCCCCGTGCTCGACGCCGGGTGCGGGCCGGGGCAGTGGACAGACTTCCTGGCCCAGAGCGGGCTGGCTGTGAGCGGGATCGATCTCGTGCCCGAGTTCGTCGAACGAGCACGCAACCAATACCCGGATCTTTCCTTCGAGGTCGGGGGCTTCGAGGCGTTGGACGCGAAAACGAATTCACTGGGCGGCGTGCTGTCCTGGTACTCGCTCATTCACCATCACCCGCAAGATATCGAGGCACCGCTCGCTGAATTCGCGCGCGTGATCCGCCCAGGTGGTGGGTTGCTGGTGGGCTTCTTCGAAGGCACAACGGTAGAGCCTTTTGATCATGCCGCGACGACTGGTTATCGATGGCCGGTGACCGAACTTGCCGAGGTGCTGGTCACAGCGGGTTTCGACGTGATCGAGACCCATACCCGGACGGGGAGCGGCTACAGGCCGCACGGCGCAATCACTGCCAGCCGGCGCGGCGTCGAATAGCGGATCGAGACAGCGGATCGAGACAGGGCGAGCAATTCTCTTTCATTCATTTCGTGTGAGTGGTGTGCTGGATGAGTCACTTCCCGGCTTTTTCAGCACCGGATCATCCACAGTTGAAAGAAGGCGCCATGACCACGATCCATCTTCACAAGACGACCACTGCGACGCCCGAACAGGTCCTTGCCGGCCTGACCGACTTCGGCCCGGGCCGTGAGGAAATCTTCGGCCGCAGTGCGGACAGCTACCTGAAAGTGCACCAACAAGGACCCCACGATGCTGATGTCACCGAGGGCTCCAGTGGTATCTGGGAGCGTCTGCACTACGACTGGACCGACCCGCACCGCGTCGTGATGACAACCACCGACTCCAACCTGTGGGGCGGGGCGTCGAGCCATACCTACACGCTGACCCGGCAACCGACGGGTCTGACCGATGTCGATGCCGTCGTGGTCCGGGACGGCAAGAACCTCAAGGGAAAGCTCCTGGCGTCGGTACTCGGACTCGTCGGCACCCAAGTGCTGGGAAAGTCGTTCACGAAGTCCATCGATGCCATCGAAGCTCGCAACGGTGGCGCGAGCGGCGGCAACACACAGTGACAAGAACCTGACGGACTTGTCAGAGCGCTTCGAGGGCTTCCGTCATCTTCTTCACCGTCTCCGGTGCCACTTTGGCTTCGAATCCCGCCTTCAGGAGAGGCGACGCAATCTTGGCGGCACCGTTGAACTCGACGTTCGCGTGATATTCGATCTCGGTCGAGTTCGGACCCACCGAAGTCAAGGTGATGTCGTCGGTACTGGTGGCAGTCTTGTTCTTTCCTTCGAGAACAACGTGATTCAGCTCGTCGGTCACCAGCGTGTACGTCAGTTCCGTGGTGACGCCGAACAGCTTGGACACGTTGTGCCACTGGGTTCCGACGCCGACAGGACCGTCGGAGATCTGCGTGCAGCTCTCGGTGCCCGGATCCCACGTCGGCGCATTGGCGAAGTCGCGGAGAAACGCCGCAGCCTTTTCGATCGGTACCTCGGCGGTGAATTTGCGGGTGACGTCAACCATGCGGTGGGCCTTTCGGTTCATTTTTCGGCGGTAGTGCCGCGGTGAGAGTTCGTTCCGACGCCCGGGCTACCCAAACTCGACAAACGGTAACCGTCTTCAGAGGACTGCGCGGTCCAGTGGACGCGGAAGCGGATCGAGTGCGCCGGTCTCGCGCAGGCGCTCGTACGCCCGAACGACCCCATCGACGGCCCCGATCTGTAGCAACACGCCGCCCGGTAACGCGGCAACGCCTGCTGCGAGGTCACCCGGGATCGCGTCAGCGCGAGCGGACGAGAGGTAGCCGACTCGGCCGATCACGGGATCACCGACGCGATAGTCGGACTCGTCTTCGAGAGCGTCGAGGATGTCGTCGTCGGTGACATCTCCGAAGTCCGGTTCCCACACCGCGGCGAGCATCCGAAGTAGTTCTGTCTCAGGAACTTCGGCGGTGTCCGGCGCGCTGACGGCAATAATCATCGACTGAAGGACGATTTCAGGTTCGCCGCCCGCCAAGCCGGAGAGTTCGAGCCCCCATTCGGGCCCTCCACTGGCTACGAGCCTCAATCCGATTCCCAGACGATCCGACCAGTCTTCGGCGGCCTGCGCGTTCTCGAGGGCCTGTGCCAACTGGTCGACGGTCACGGCAGTAGCAGGTCCAGCGGAATGGATCTGTTGCCACGACCCGTCGACCACCTCGGGCAACAGGAATTCGACTTGCTCCAACGTCCGACGCCACCGGGAGGCCACGGCCTGCGCCGATTCCGGCCGTCGTCCCCAGAAAACTCGAATAGCGCGTCGTGTCATCGAGTCCTCCGGTAAGGATCGTCCATGGGTAGCCATCTCCCGTCCTCGTGGATTCCGAGATCAGTGACGCCGCGGGTGAGAGCGTCGACGGCCGCGAGAACGGCAGGGCGCGTTTCGTTCTCACGACACAGGAGTGACCACGTCCAGATTGTCGCCGGGTCGATCATCGGGCGTGCCGTGAGATCGCTCGGCAGCGTGATGGTCTGCCCTTTGGGCGAGTTGACGACCGGACGGCCGACGGCACGGACGTGATCGAAGAATGCCGGGCCGGTGATACCACCGTCGTTGATGCGCATGATCTGTGCGCCGGTATCGCGAGCGAATTCTTCGGCGAAGACGTTCCACGAATACCAGGAGGTGGTGTCGTCGTCGACGAGCACGACGACGTCGCGTGCCCGCACCGGTGTGGTGTCCTCTCCGGTGGAGACGGCGTAGAGCCGATCCGCACCGAGCAGTCTGGCGCTCAGAGCATGTTGGGCGACATCGTATTTCCGTACCCAGGCGATCGCCAGATCGAGGCTGCCGTCTGCCACCCGCGCGGCCTGTGCGTGTGATGGCACCACCCAGGCGTCGACGTGCAGTTGCGCGACCCCTGAAGTGCGCGCGATCAGATCCGTGGGGAGCCAATTGACGTAGCCGATCCGGACGGGCTCCGCTCCGGACAGACGCTCCGCGCGGCGCCGCAGATTCTCGGCATTCTCGAGTAGCGCACGGACATCGGGGAGCAGCGCCGCGCCGGCTGGCGTCAGAGCGACGGAACGGCGGTCGCGGACGAACAGCTTGACGCCGAGATCGCGCTCGAGTGCCATGATCTGCTGCGACAATGACGGCCCGGCTATCAGTAGTCGTGCCGCGGCTCGGCCGAAGTGCAGTTCCTCGGCGACGACCTCGAAGTATCTCAGCTGACGCAGCTCCACGATCCTTCATGCTACGTGCGGTGGGAGGTTGCGCCTATCAGTCAGGAGCAAAGCGGTCGTGGCGGTCCGGCGCGGCCGGGGCACACGATAAGACCATGAGCACAGTCCACAACGGCGTCTCCCCACGAGCGCACGCTGTCCAAGCTGCCGCTGCGCTGGCGGCGAGCATGGGAATCGGTCGATTCGTGTACACACCGATTCTGCCGTTGATGCACACGCAGGCCGGTCTGTCCGCCTCGCTCGGCGCAACCTTGGCGACAGCGAACTACCTCGGGTACCTCATCGGCGCGCTCGCGGGAATCCTCATTCCCGGCGTGGTGCGCTCGGCAGCGGTGATGCGTACGTCGTTGGTGGTCCTCATCGCGACTTTGGCGCTCATGCCCACTACCCACGACGGATCCATCTGGTTCGCCTTGCGGCTCGTCGCAGGCATTGCCAGTGCCCTCGTCTTCATGATCGCCGTCAGCGCTTTGCACGCGCACCTTCGGGGGCAGTCCCAATTCCTGGCCGGATGGGGATTCGGCGGAGTTGGGTTGGGTATCGCCCTGTCCGGGGTCCTCGTGTTGGTCGTCCGCTTCGTCGGCACCTGGAGCACTGCCTGGCTGGCATCTGCGGCCCTTGCAGTGGTGTGTGCGGTCGCAGCCTGGGGATTAACGCTGGAACCGCGTCCGGTCATCACACCGGACGCGCCGAGAACTCCCACTCCCCAACGCGGGTTCACTGCCTTGTTCATCAGCTATTTCCTGGAAGGCATCGGCTACATCATCGCGGGCACGTTCCTTGTTGCCGCAATCGATCTCGCCGCTCCAGAATGGGTCGGCAGCGGCGCTTGGATAGTGGTCGGTCTGGCCGCATTTCCCTCGTGCGCCCTGTGGGCTTGGCTCAGCCTGCGTTGGTCGAGGCCGACTCTGCTTCTCGTTGCCCTGTTGATTCAGGCGGTGGGCATAGCGCTTCCTGCTGTGATCGGAGGCGTCGGCCCCGCACTGATTTCAGCTTTCCTGTTCGGTGTCACCTTCCTTGGTATCGGGTCAATTGTGTTGGCAATCGGCGCGCACCTGCAGTTCCCACGCGCCGTGGCGTTGCTGACCGCTGGATACAGCGTCGGTCAGATTCTCGGCCCACTCGTTGTCACTCCGTTGCTGCGAGACGGGTATCGCGACGCTGGCTGGCCGGAATTACCGTGCGTGTCACCGATGCTGGCGGAACCAATCTCGTCGAAATCGACATGCTCGTGACCGCCGACGCCATCACCGAAGTGCCGGCCACCGTTTGAGCCGGGCAATTACGGGCACGCGAAAAGGGCCGGTGAGCAATGCGCTCATCGGCCCTACGCGTACGAACTCGACCGATGTCACCAGTTCTGGAGGATGTAGATGTTGTTGTTCCAGATCGCAGGATCTGTGAGCGAGAAGGAGATTTCACCGCGGTGGGACGCCGTTTCCTCGACCAACTGATCGATGCTGGCGTAGACGTACTGGCCGTCGCCCTTGTAGATCGAGCCTTCGCCGAGGGCGATGCTCTAGTAGTCGTTCGGAACAACCTCGAGGAAATCCGCGGCATTGGTGTCGGCAATGAATTGAGTTTCGTTCGGATCGAACCGAACACCGACATACCCGTTGCCGGAGTAGGGGGTTGCGGCAGATGCGGCACCCGCACCGAGGAGGGCGACAGCACCGGCTGCGACAGGGACCAGCAGCGCAGCTACGGCCATACGTGAACGGGACATGGAAACCTCCTGTGACGCGAAGGCTGCATCGGCCGCAACCCACTTTGATGTAACTGACGGTATCGCAAAATCGAGTAACTGAACATTTGCGACAAGATGACCTCGGTCACGTGGTCGAGGGACCGGAAGTCCGGCATTCGTGCGTCAACCACCACAGCCACGAAGCGTTCGTCCAGGACCTCGCCGGCCACTGGGGAGACCTGACCAGCGTCCACCCGTTCGTCGACGGAAACTCCCGCACCCAAAGGGTTTTCTTCGACCAACTCGCCCGCGACGTCGGATGGGCCATCGAATGGCGCGAACTCAGCGTCGACGCCGTCCAAGCCGCCCGCAACTTCGCCTACATCGACGGCGGAACCATCCTCGCCGACGTCCTACGGCCCGCGATCAAACCCGTCACCGAAGTGCCCGCGGACTCCATCGCCACATCACCCCGCGGCACCACCATGACCTTCCCCGAGCACTGGCAGGCCATGATCGAGCACTACGACACCATGCCCGAACAGACCTACACGTGGGCTAGCCAGATCAAACCCGAAGCACCACAACATGAACCACAAGTGACCGAGATTCGGCCAACACTTGAGCCCGTCGCTCCGGAGCGGGAACTAGCCGACCTCGATACCACCAAGTTCCACACCCACTGGAGCCCCGAAGTCGATCACCAACTCCTGAACAGCCGCACCATCCCACAACACAGCAGCAGACCAGAAGGACCGAGACTGTGAGCATCATCGGATACGCCCGAGTCTCCACCCTCGAACAAAACCCCGAACTGCAAGAACACGCCCTCCGACAAGCCGGCGCAATCCGCATCTTCACCGACTTCGAATCCGGCTCCAAAACACAACGTCCCCAGCTCACCGAATGCCTGAACTACCTCCGCGACCACGACGGTGATGTCCTCGTCGTCTGGAAACTCGACCGCCTCGGACGATCCGTCCGCCATGTCATCGACACCGTCCACAACCTCGGCGAACGCGGCATCGCATTCCGCTCCCTCACAGAAGGATTCGACACCACCACCGCAGGCGGCGAATTCCTCTTCCACATCATGGCAGCCCTCGCCCAAATGGAACGCCGCATGATCGTCGAACGCACCCACGCCGGCCTCGAAGCCGCCCGCCGGCAAGGCCGACATGGCGGCCGCCCGACCGTCATGACACCCGAACGCACGGAACTCGCCCGCACCCTCCGCGAACAAGGCAAAAGTCTCGATGCGATCGCCTCGACACTCGGGGTCGGCAGATCCTCGGTCAGCCGCGCACTCCTGACGGACGCTCAATAGATCGATTGGGATCTCTCTACCCTCCCGCTCGCCCGAATCACCGAGTAACTAGCCTAGGAAAAACCATGACATTGCGTCATGAGGAACCAGCCTTTCTCGATGACCCGAAGGTCATATCCACATGTCCCTCGAAGAGGGGCATGACCGACAGCAGAGCGGTGATCGGCCAGCCGAATCACCGTCATATGTTCGAGATGTTGCCGCTAGTTACCTCCCCACATCACGACCCCGACACGCTGACACCCGTTGCTCCTCCCAAGTGCTTCCCTTCCTTGTTCGCATTCAGGTACAACAAGAGCAGTGGCCGTCCACCCGAGGTCGGGTGGACGGCCACTGTGCGCAGCTGGCGGGAAGGGCAGGCTGGTCAGAAGGTCCAGTTCAGTGAGTCACTGCCCAGCGATCCGAAGGCCCCGCCGGGGGCGTGGTGGCGGTGATGTCGAGCACGACCGGCAGCACCGCAGCATCGCCGATGCCGTTGGTGGCGGTGACCGTTAACTCGAATCGACCACTGGTGGTGGGGGTTCCGGACAGAACACCCTCCGCGGACAGAGTCAGGCCATCGGGCAGAGCGCCGGCGGTCACGGCCACGGTGGGGGCGGGCCGGCCGGTGACGGTGAACGCGTGACGGTAGGGCTGACCGACGACACCGGCGGCGGGTAATCCGGTGAGGGTCGCAGATTGTTCGGTCTCGATCACCGACACCGAGTTGCTGCCCTGGTTGGTGAAATAGGCGTGGCCGCCGTCGGGGGTGATCGCCACCCCGACCGGACTCACGCCGACCGGGACGGGGGCGCCGACGACGGTGTCCGCTGATGCCGGACCCGCCGCGGCGACGAAGGCGGTGACTGCCAACGCGGCAGCACCGGCGCACGCGAACAGTCGAGCCCGCCGCGTCGGTGACATCGATCGATGAAGAATGGCCATACCAGTGTGCCCTTTTCCGGATGTATTCCGCACCCTCGGCGAAGCGCGCGGCGCGGCCACGGGGAAGCGTCCACAACACCAGAACATAACGGATGGTCACCCGGAAACAGGTCGCAACGGCCCGAATTCGGACACCGAAAAACTACGGACACGACTGCCCGTCCGGTCAGCATTGCGGGGTTAACGCGATCCTAACCATTCGATGTGAGTGGTCCGATTCGCGTGAGGAGTGCGCAAACCTGTTCCCGCACCGGATGCGATCTCGCCGACCTCGATCGCTAGTCCTCGTCCTCGTACTCCGGTTCGGGCTCATCCACCCATGCCTGATACCCCGGACTCGTCAGACGCAAG
>NZ_LNAK01000026.1:0-25825 GCF_001445685.1 Rhodococcus sp. KB6
CGGCACTCGTACTGCAACTATCTCAGCCCTGCCGACTACGAAAACGCTCACACATCCGATAGCCTGCAGAAAGCCGCGTAATCACAAACCCCGTGTCCAGTTTCCGGGGTCAAGGCCCATCGTCGAAGAAGTCGGTTCGGAAGTCACGAATCTCGAGATAGGTGACCGCGTCGTGATTCCGTTCCAGATCTCGTGTGGCAACTGTTTCATGTGCGATTCGAGCCTCTACACACAGTGCGAGACGACGCAGGTCCGCGATCAGGGAACGGGCGCAGCATTGTTCGGCTTCTCCGAGCTCTACGGCTCGGTGCCCGGCGGGCAGGCTGAGTACCTCCGAGTACCGCAAGCACATTTCACACACATCAAAGTTCCCGAAGGTCCCGCGGATTCGCGATTCGTCTACCTCTCCGACGTGCTCCCCACCGCTTGGCAGTCGGTCGAATACGCCGACATTCCGCCGGGTGGGTCCGTGACAATCCTCGGCCTCGGACCGATCGGTGACATGGCGGCTCGTATCGCCCACCACAAGGGGTTTCGAGTAATCGGTGTGGACCGTGTACCCGAACGCCTTGCGCGCCTTGCCGAACGCGGTATCGAGACCCTCAACCTGGACGACTACGGCAGCAAGATCGGCGATGCCATCAGAGACGCGACAAACGGCCGCGGAACCGATTCGGTGATCGACGCTGTCGGTATGGAAGCGCACGGGTCTCCGATCGGAAAGCTCGCGCAGCAGTTCGTCGGACTCCTTCCCGATGCTCTTGCCGCGCCTGCGATGCGTAACGCAGGAATCGATCGCCTTGGCGCTGTCTATTCGGCCATCGACATCGTTCGGCGCGGCGGAACCATTTCTTTGATCGGTGTCTACGGCGGAATGGTTGATCCGCTGCCGCTGATGACCATGTTCGACAAGCAGATTCAGCTCAGGATGGGCCAGGCGAACGTCAAGAAGTGGGTAGAGGACATCATGCCCCTGCTCACTGACGACGACCCACTCGGCGTCGACACCTTTTCCACCCATCAGCTGCCGCTCGATGAGGCGCCACACGCCTACGAGATCTTCCAGAAGAAGCAGGAAGGCGCGGTCAAGATCCAACTGAAACCGCACCTGTAGTTCAACGCCGATCAGTTCGACGGTTCATCCGCCACGTCCGCATCTTGTTCGCGAAACCACCGATCGTCATACTCACACCTCACACACGCTCGACAGAAAGAACCTGAAACCGAAATGGCTCGCGAACTTACCGTCTCCGACAGCATCGTCGTCAGCTCCCACGCGCTTTCCCTCTACGAGGTCATCAGCGATCCCACTCGTATGGGTGCCTGGAGTCCCGAAAACATAGGCGCAACCTTGCGGGGAGACCGCGAAAGCGCTTTCCTGGGCATGGAGTTCGACGGGCACAACAAGCGTGGGCGCGCGCAGTGGACCACGCGATGCACAGTCACCGCTGCCGAGGCCGGGAAGCTCTTCGAATTCCGTGTTCACAAGATCGGCCTCGGTACTCCCCGGATCCCCGCCTCTATCGCAACCTGGCAGTACCGATTCTCGCCGGTGCCCGACGGAACCCGAGTTACCGAAACGTGGACCGACGACAGGCGCGGCTGGCCGGACTTCGCCGCCGACATGTTCGACAAAATTGCCACCGGAGGAAAGACCTTCGCCGACTTTCAGCGCGGCAACATCCGCAAGACGCTCCTGAACCTCAAGAACGCAGTTGAGCAGGAGGTTTCCGGAATCGAAGGTAACGTCGGCTGACCGGCCGACACCATTTGTGGCAGTTTCTGCCACTTTTGGTACAGTGCGGATATGGCAACAGCCCGCCGCACTGCACTACTTCTCCGCGTCTCGCAGAGTTGTGCTGCCGCTTTCGTCGAACGCGGCGACACTTCGACGACCATCGCGGAGCTCGCCGAGCGGGCAGAAATCTCCGAGCGAACGTTCTACCGTTGCTTCGCCACCAAAGAGGAGAGCATCTGGCCGATGCTCGACGAGGGAAACCGCAGTCTGGCCACGGCACTCAGCGCGCAAGCCCGCGAATTCGGGCTCGCAGCGGCTGTGAAGAATGCCTTTATCGCATCGGTCGGCGAGTCCTTCGAGCCGATGACCCGATCACTGATGCCCATCATCTTCGGTGATGCGGCACTCCGGAGAGTTTGGGAATCAGCAACTTTCGAGACGATGGAACTGATTCGCCCAGAAGTCGCACGCCTGATCGACCGTCCGGAAACCTCGCTCGACACCACAGCGGCTTCGGGCCAGGCAACACTTGCGGTAGTCGCCGCACTGCGTGAGATGGCAGACCTCCGGACGCCCGCACCCGAGGCCATCACCCGCGCGCTCGGGGCGTTCTCGAAGCCATATCTCGCAACACCAACAGGTAAGGAACAATCATGACTCAGGATCTCTCCGGAAAAATCGTTCTCGTCACCGGCGGCGCACGCGGCCTGGGCGAGGCGTTTGCCCGCGGCATCGTCGCGGGCAACGGCCGCGTCGTCATCGGCGACCTACTCGACGACGACGGTCGAGCAGTGGCCGAATCTCTCGGCGACGCAGCGCGTTACGTTCACCTCGACGTCACCGATCCAGCGTCTTGGAAGTCCGCCGCCGAGTACGCGGTATCCGAGTTCGGCGCGATCAACGGTTTGGTCAACAACGCCGGAATCTCGGCGTCCGGCCAGACAGTCGCCGAGGAACCACTCGAGACGTTCCAGCGCATCATCCAGATCAACCTGGTGTCCGTGCACACCGGTATCCACACGGTGGTGCCGTTCATGAAGGCAGCCGGCGGCGGATCCATCGTGAACATCTCCTCGGCCGCCGGCCTGATGGGCATGGCCCTGACCAGCGGTTACGGCGCAGCCAAGTGGGGCGTGCGTGGGCTGAGCAAGATCGCCGCCGTCGAACTCGGCCGCGACAAGATCCGGGTCAACTCGGTTCACCCCGGCATGGTCCTGACGCCCATGACTGCACCGACGGGTATCAGCCTCGAAGAGGGCGCATTCCCCAACAATCCGTATCGCCGTGTCGGTCGCCCGGAGGAGTTGGTCGGCGCGGTCACCTACCTGCTTTCCGACGATGCCTCGTACACAACGGGTTCCGAGATCGCCGTCGACGGCGGTTGGACTGCCGGCCCGTCGATCGAATACATCGCCGGCCAGTAAGGCAGGGATCCGTTCCCGCCCGAATCTGCGCATTCCGAACGCCCTCAGGTGAATACCAAACTCTCTCTGATTGCATTCGGAGAAGACAACTTTCGCAGTCGCTGCAGCGCCCGATGCAGGTTGAGTGACACCTCGTCTGTCGTACGGGCAAGCGACGTTGCGGTCGCCTTTGTATCGAGCCCGACGATCAGCCGCAACACCAGGACATCGCGTTCGACAACCGGGAGCGTTGTCGGAGGCGGGAGCGATCCACCGCTGAACCCGTCGGATGCCGCCCGAGCAATCGCGATGCTTGTACTCGCGTACAGCACGCGAAGAAAAGGCTGATACGTCTCCGATCCGTCGCACACTGCCGTGAGAACGGCGACGCACGCGGCATCCGCGGCGGAATCGGAAACCGCCTGATCAAGCTCGGCGCGGCACCGCAGCACAACCATCGGACGAAACGCCGCATACAAACTGGCCATGGACTCACGGCTACCGCGCCGCGCCGCGGCGGCCAATACATCCAGCGAGCCTTCCTGCAACATGGGCTTACATCTCTCTTTCTCGACGGGACATTCGTTGTGCGGTCCGAGAGATCAGCTCGAACCGAACGGTCCCACGAAGTAGTTTCCGGCGGATGGACATGGCACGATCAATCCCCTGCCCGAAGGATTCTCGAGGCTCTCTCTCAGCTCTGAGGCACACACCAGTGAAGTCCTGCATCCTTGCCGCTCACTGGCACTGACCTGGCAAATTCCTGGCAGGATGCTGATTCAAACCGAACGCCTTGCACTGCAGAATTTTTCGATCCAGTCAGCGTGTATTTGCTGATCCAAGTCCGACCGTTCCGTTCCAGGCGACGAGGGGTCACACGGGCGTATGGTCGAGAGAGTTCGGCTCAGTCGTCAAGAGCGGAAGGACACCCAGACAATGCGGAGCGATGGAGATACGTGGGACATCGTCAGTAGCGTCGGACTTACCGCGCTGGCAGTGGCAACGTTCCGGGCACTGGAGAGCACCCGTCCGGACGCGATCATCGAAGACAAGTTCGCATCGTGGTTCGTAGAAGCTGCAGCCGAGCCGCATTTCACAGCTCTTCTGAAAGATCCCACACTCCTCGAGGACACCCCCTTCGGCGGTTTCATGGGGTTGCGAACCAGGTTCTTCGACGAATTCTTCTCGTCGTCAACCGAATCCGGAGTAAGGCAGGCGGTAATCGTTGCAGCAGGGTTGGATTCGCGTGCGTACCGGCTGGATTGGAGCTCAGGATCGACGGTATTCGAAGTGGATCAGCCAAAGGTGCTGGAGTTCAAAGCCGAAGTGCTCGCGGCGCACGACGCCCAGCCGAAGACCGATAGACGCACTGTGCCTACTGATCTGCGAAACGACTGGCCGGCCGCACTCGAGGAGGCTGGTTTCGACCCGAACGAACCCACAGCCTGGTCGGCGGAAGGCCTGCTCGCCTATCTCCCCGGCCCGGCCCACGACGCCCTGTTCGAGCGGATCGACGAACTCTCGGCCACCGGTAGTCGCTTGGCGGTGAACGACTTTCCGGCCGGAACCGACCCGAGCAAGCTTGCGGCCATCAGATCCAAGTACTTCGCCAAGGACCCGTTCGGAGACCTGGACATTTCGCAACTGTTCTACAGCGACAAGCGATCCGATCCGGGCCAGTGGTTGGCTGAACACAATTGGACTGTCCGACGCTTCAGCTCGGTCGAGTTGGCAGAACTGTACGATCGTCGGATCCCCGAACTCCCCGAAGAAATCGCAGCGCTGTCAACGCAACCGTCCTTTTTGGCCGCGACCAAGAACTAGCTCTCGCAGTCATCACGAAAGTTCTTCGAGTGCAGCCTTTCTCCCATTTGTC
Organism: Rhodococcus sp. KB6; assembly: GCF_001445685.1. Lineage (NCBI taxonomy): Bacteria > Bacillati > Actinomycetota > Actinomycetes > Mycobacteriales > Nocardiaceae > Rhodococcus > Rhodococcus sp. KB6. Next base: position 5,018 of record NZ_LNAK01000026.1, read on the forward strand.
CAGCGGCAAGGCGCGTGTCACCACTACAAGTGGTTGACGGTACTCCAGGATGAAGCGATTCAGTACCTCAGGCTGAGTATGTCTACACCTTAGACGGACGCGCGCCGAAGAAGATGCTGATGAAATAAGTCCATGAATCTCGAACACACACGCAGGAAAGGCCGCCCGCTCGCGCTGGTAGCACTTGCCTCCGCAGCGGTATTCGCCCTCGCCGCATGTACTTCCGGGACTGATTCCGCACAAACCTCTGAAAACAGCACAAAGACCTCCCCCACCGCGGCACCCGCTACGGTCACGATCCCTGACAGCTCCGTCGGCAAGCAGATCACCTGGCTTCTCAGTGCGTTCAACACGAGCACGCCGTTGACCCAGGAAGAAATCGCCGAACACTTCGGGCCCACTGCACCCGTAATCCTGACACCTCCGGACTTCGACTCCATCCGAGCCGGACAGCCTTGGACAACAGTGAACTACAGGGGAGGCGACTCCGACGGCACAGTTTCCATCACCAGCACCACCGGCGGTGCGTTCGACGTCAACGTCGTCGTCGACGTCGACGGCAACGGGCTGATCCTCGGAATGGCGATCACACCGACCAAGGACGTTCATGTGCCGGCCGCATCTTGGCAAGAACTCGAGGCAGCTGTCAAAGCGCTTCCCGCGCCGACCAATCTGACCGTCACCGAGGTCACCGAAGGAAAGAACGCCGAAGTCTTCAATGTCGGCGACACCTCACCACAGCCCACAGGGTCAACGATCAAGCTGTACGTTCTCGGCGCGGTCGCGACGGCCGTCCAGAACGGGACACTCTCCTGGGATCAGAAGCTCACCATCACCGACGACCTCAAATCGATGCCCGGCGGGACCATGCAGGACCTGCCATCGGGAACTGAAGTCACGGTCCGAGATACCGCCGGCAAGATGATCTCGATCAGCGACAACACCGCCACCGACATGCTGATCGCCGCTGTCGGGCGCGAGCAGGTAGAAGCCGAATTCGCCCCGATGGGCATGGCAAATCCTTCGCTCAACATCCCGCTCAAGCCGACCCGCGCACTGTTCCAACTCGGCTGGGGTGACCAAGGCGCACAACGTATCGCTTGGCGCGACGGAACTCCGGACGAGCGTCGAGCGATACTCGCGGCACTACCTGACGGCCTGGTGGACATCCCGGCGTCTGCATTCACCACCCCCGCATGGCCTTTCGACATCGATTGGTTCGCCTCGCCCGCCGACCTGCGTGCCGCGTTGGTCACGTTGCAAGAGAAGGCGAAGACCGAGAGCGGCGCACCGGTTCGAGACATTCTCGCCGAGGATCCGGCGCTCAGTGACGAGTCCGCGAAATGGTTCACTTACGGCGGATTCAAGGGCGGCAGTTCCATCGGGGTCCTCGCGGGTGCCTATTACGTGGAACAAGACGATCGTGCCTGGGTTGTCACCATGCAAACTCATGGTGACGACGCTGCACTGGTTGCCGACCCGGCTCTGTACTTCGATCCGGTCGACGACGCGATGCTCTTGATCCAGACGGATGCAACCAGTTAGTGCCCAGTGGCGGGCCGAAACCACGCACGCCGATTCATTGCCTTCGCCGATGAAGGCGCCGGATACAGAGAAGCCGCTGCACATCCAGTGTCATCCGGATGCACAGCGGCTTCGCTAAGTCTTAGCCCGTGGGGGTCTCGGTCTCGTCCGACGAGAATCCGTCGAAGAATGCGATGACCTTCTGAAGAAGTGCCGCGATGTCGAAATCTTCCAAGCTACCCATTGCGTTCGTCCTTTCGTTTAACACTGAGGATGAAACGTGCATCTTGCAATTTCCAATGTAAAGCATGAAAAGCATTATTTCTCGACCGCGCGACACTTCGGTCGCAAATACGCCACTCAGCAAGATATGGGCAAATCACCGGAAATAACAGCTCCCACCCGCAATATTTCAGTCTTCTGCAACCCGCTGAATTCCCCAATTAGCAAGTGGGTAAATCTTGAGAAAAATTTCCCGGCGCGTCGATCACGAAAGATATTCCTGGTGAAACTCTCAATCCAAGAACACAAAGACAGAGGAAGCTCCGACACAGCTGACACGCAGTTTTGCCCGCCTTCAAGAGTCGTCATCCACGCACATAGTGGACATTCGTCTGCGATAACGAACCGGTAGCAACACAATCCCAGGCACTTTCTCCCATCTTCTGACTTTTACCCATGACCACTGAAGATTTGCGCTGGTGAAACGCAATACCAGTTCGAAAGTTCCACAACTTCTCCGGATGCTGTGCACGCGATTAACTGATCAAATATCTGTTGACTCACCGAACCCACACACTCCGCCAGAACGCCACATCCGAATGCTGGACGTTAGTTTAGATGGGTTCGCATTCTCGGAATCTGCTCGATAACGGCGGCCCCACGGATAAAGCCGAGACTGCACCACCGCAGGCCGCCAGGTCATGATCCGCGACTCGGCGAAGGGCGTGCGGACAAGTCCACACGAGGGTGAAATAGGGGGTGAGACATGCCTTGGGGTCTCGTTTTACCGAGTCCGACACAGTACGTTTTCCCAGGCACGCCAGTCCCCAGATTCATACGGTGTGCAAGGACTCGTTGACGCTTCCGAGATGTTGGCAAGGCCGACCACAGGCCCCGTTCTCCCGACGAGAACGGGGCTTCCTCGGGTCGGTTTCCGCCTTCGACCGACCGGGTAGACGCGAGCATGGGCGCCACCTGCTCGACCGAATCCACCGCTGGCCGCCACGAATCGACGACCCCGACTGTCGGCGTCGAAGAAGAATTCATCCTCGTCGACCCGACCTCCTGGTTGCCGTCCACCGACAATGTTGCGGTTGCGGAAACCGCGTCGACACTGGGGTTGGATCTTCAGCTCGAGTTGTCCCGCTGCCAAGTCGAGACCAACTCTCCCGTGTGCCATGGCATCGACGAACTCCGAACCCACTTGATCGACATGCGTCGGCTCGCGGCAAAAGCTGCCGAGTTGAACGGCTGCAGGCTGTTGGCCGTCGGCGCACCGCTTTCGGGGCCTTCGCGTTTCGAGATCAGCGACTCGCCTCGCTACCGCCGGATGGGCGAACGCTTCGGCGCCCTCGCTGCCGAACAAAGCATCTGCGGTTGCCACATCCATGTGGGCGTCGCTGATCAAGTACAGGCCGTGCAGGTCTGCAATCACGTGCGCATCTGGTTGCCCGCCTTGTTGGCACTGAGCGCCAATTCCCGTGTCCACCAAGGAGTCGACACCGACTTCGCGAGTTGGCGGGCGATCCAATGGTCCAGGTGGCCAGTCGCCGGGCCGCCGCCGTACTTCGAGACCACCGGGGACTTCGACACCGCGGTTGCGAAGATGGTGGATTGCGGCGTGATGCTCGACAAGCGGATGGCCTACTGGGATATCCGACCTTCCTGCCACCTACCGACCGTCGAGATCCGAGTCTGCGACGTTCAACCGACAGCAGAGGATGCAGCGCTACTTGCAACCCTTGGACGAGCTCTGGTGGCAACTGCGTTACGCGCGATAGACCGGGGCATCGAGGCTCCGAACATTTCCCTCGAGAGCCTCCGCCTCGCAACCTGGGTGTCCGCGAAGGAAGGCGTCCTGGGAGCGTCGATCGATCCGATTACCTCACAAAGAATTTCAGCCACGGAACTGTTGCACCGGCTCCTGATCCATGTCCGTGACTCCCTCGACGAGGGAGGCGAGTACTCGAGCGTGGAGTCGGCGCTGCAGCTCAAGTCAGTCACAGGCAACGGCAGCGACTGGCAACAGCGAACGCTGCGCCAGGTCTGCCTTCGGGAACTGATTGCGCGTGCCGTTCAGCGCACCGTACCGACCGCGCCGACTGGCACGGATACGCACGACGAGCCGACAACGGATCAGTAGTAATGCCGCCGACCACCGATGGCGTGCCCGGCCGCGCCCAGCGCGTACAGGATGATTCCGATCACCAGCAAGACGACACCAATCGTCCACAGGATCGGAATGTTCACCACGAAACCGATTATCAGCAGGATCACGCCGAGGATGATCATCACAAGCTCCTTCAGTGCGTTCACTCGGGCGGATACGCCCGCCTCGAGCCGCATACACCGTGGATACCCGTCGGCAGAGCGTTTCATACCCACTCTGACCGGGTATTTCGCTGGGCACCATAATATTTGAGGAATCGAGCCCGCCATGATGAGAATTGTGACTCTGATCGTTCTGATCTGGCTGATAGTCGGGGCCGTCGCGGCCGGCCAACGCGGCTACTACAGCAGTTCGCCGACCAACTGCGCCGGCGTCGGGACCATCGCGCTCACGGTCATCGCGGGTCCGCTGAACTACTTCGGCGTGAACCCCAAAGTCACCGATTGCACGCTCCCCCAGCCCACCGAGTGAGCTGCCGGAAGTCCACGCTAAACCGACTAGTCGTTACCCTGGAGGTGAGTCGACACACATCGAAGTGAGGGGCCACCATGACCACTGCACCAGATCGCACCCGAATCGAGTTCCCGGACATCAGCTCGCGTGCGTGGGAACACCCAGCCGATCGGGCTGCATTGGTGACGCTCCGGACGCTTCGGGGGTTCGACACTGTCCTACGGACACTGTCCGGACTGCTCCAAGAACGTCAGCACCGCCTCATGTACCTGGCCACGTCGGTGCGAGTCGACGAACGCCAGTTCAGCGACCTGAACGACCTGCGCCGTGACTGCGTCGACATCCTGCAGGCCGACGAGACACCCGAGCTGTTCGTACTCCAGACCCCGATGGTCAACGCCTTCACCATCGGCATGGACAAGCCGTTCATGGTGGTCACTACCGGCCTATTGGACGTGATGAACTACGAGGAACAGCGGTTCATCATCGGCCACGAACTTGGCCACGCGCTGTCCGGTCATGCTGTGTATCGGACCATCCTGATGCATTTGATGCGACTGGCCGGAACCATCGGATGGCTGCCCGTCGGCGGATGGGCATTGCGCGCGATCATCGCCGCCCTCATGGAATGGCAGCGCAAGTCAGAACTGTCCGGTGATCGTGCCGGACTGTTGTGCGGGCAGGACGTACACACCGCGATTCGCGTCCAGATGAAATTGGCGGGCGGATCCCGAGTCAGTGAAATCGACATCGACGCGTTTCTTGCCCAGGCCGCCGAGTACGACGCCAGCGGCGACCTCCGCGACGGTGTACTCAAGCTCCTCAACATCGAACTGCTCTCTCACCCGTTCTCGGTGCTTCGCGCCGCCGAGCTCAAGAAGTGGGTGGACAGCGGAGACTACGCCGCGATTCTGCGCGGAAACTACCCCCGTCGCGGCGATGACGACGGAGCGAAGATCAGCGACGAGTTCAAGAATGCAGCCAAGACCTACAAGCAGAACTTCGACGAGTCGGAGGACCCTTTGATCCGCATGGTGCGCGACATCGGTAGCGGATTGGGCGGTGCGGTGGGCGCCGTGGGGAATGGCGTCGGCGATGTAGCGTCGGACATCAAAGAACGATTCACCCACTGGCGCAAGAGTTCCGACAGGTCGAAGGGCACTGACGACGCCGAGTAAGCAGAATCGGGACCTGCCGCCGAAGGCAGTCGGCGGCAGGTCCCGGGCTCTTGGCGTGAAGGTGATGCAGGCTTCCCTCTGCACCACCCTCACGTTCACAGACAGTACCAGCAGTCGAACAAACGTGCGAACTGAAAGCGGTCGTGTCGAATCACCGGTTGTCGGGTACGCGGCATAGGACCACTACAGAAGGGAGCCGACATGCATGCTGGGCGACTGAAGAAGGTCGGTTCGAGTGACGGCCCGTTTGCCTCCGTGTACTTCGAAGACGTCCGTAACCGGGAAGATGCGCGCGAGCGCTTCGAACTCGAATGGCGCTCGATGCGCAATCAACTCACGAAACAGGGAGCATCGGAATCGCTGATCGCACGACTGGACGAGGTGAAGGACAACCATCACGGCATCTCAGGTCGCGCCGGACGCGCGATCGTCGCCACTTCCGAGGCAGTACTGATCGACGATATTCTGCTCGAACCTGCCGGCTCCACTATCGCGACCTTGGGCGAACTGCCCTACCTGATTCCACTGATCGCACACGGATACGACACCGAACCGTTCCTCATCGCCAAGGTCGACCACACCGGCGCGGACCTGTGCGTGCGCGATGCTCGCGGGCGTGACGTGTACGGCGAAACGGTAGACGGAGACGGCTTCCCGGTCCACAAGGCACACGTGGGCGGTCAGGAGCGATACACCGACAGCCAAAGCCTCGTGGAGGAGAATATCCGGAAGAACCTGACTCAGGCTGTGGAGCGCGCGGCGGCGCTCGCCCGTGAACACAAGGTCGCGCTGGTAGTTGTCATCGGAGAAGTACAATCCCGCAAAGCTTTTGCACAGCTTTTGCCGTCGACGCTACGGGTGGTGGACGTCGAAAAGGGTTCGCGTTCAGTCGGTTCGACACCCGCCGAGGTGTCCAAGTCGATTCGTGAACTGATCGACACGCAGCGACTGCGCAGAATGGATGTGGAAACCGAACGCTACGTCGCCGAGCAGGGCCGGGACTCCGGCCTCTCCATCGACGGGACCGCACGCGTCCTCGACGCCCTCGAACAGGGCAAGGTCGAGACGCTGCTGCTCACCGATCCTGACGACAAGGAAGTCACCAGTGGAGAGTTGATCGGGCCCGCCGATCGCGTACTCCCCTACATCGCAATCGGGACCGGCACCGAGTTGGTACAGATCGACGAACGCCTCGTTCTCGCCGACGGATACGGCGCGATACTTCGACACCCTTGAACGCCAGAGCCTGCTGATCAGATTCGGTGGCGAGCACGTTCTATCGAGAAGCGTGCTTGCCCACCGAGTCCGGGAAACCATCGGCAATTGCTGCGACGAGTTCCAGATATGCCCGTGCCGTGCGCTTGTTCAACAACTTCAAGTCGATCGGACCGCCTTCGCCCAGGTGATCGTCGTAGGGCAACGTCTTGACCGCTCGCACTCCACGCTGAGCGAAAACGTCCTCGAGTTGATCGAGGTCGAGCGAAGACGAACCCGGCCGCGTCGAATTGATCGCCACGACCGACCTGCTCACCAGATCTGCGTATCCGTGCTTGGTCAGCCAACTGAGCGTTGCTGCAGCACTACGGGCACCATCCTGAGCTGTCGGGCTGACGACAACCAAAGCATCTGCTTCGTCGAGAATTCCGTACATGGCCGAGTGCATGATTCCGGTGCCACAGTCGGTGATGACGATGTTGTAGTGCACCTCGAGAATTCGGAGAGTATCGAGGTAGTCCTGCTCGTTGAACGACTCCGAAGTTTCCGGATCTGCCTCACTCGCAAGGATTTCGAGTCGGCTGTCGCCTTGCGAGGTGTAGTAACGAACATCGCTGTACGTACGAATGTCACCGTCGGCCAACAGATCACGAACGGTCAGGTGATGTTCACGTCGTTCGCGATCAGCCAGAGTCCCCAGGTCGGGATTGGCGTCGATGGCTACGATTCGATCCCCACGGATCGATGCGAACGTCGAACCGACAGTTTTGGCCGCCGTGGTTTTCCCCACTCCACCCTTGAGTGAGATGAAAGCAATCTTGTACACGCCGCGCACCGTTCGGTTGGCACGGCGCACGAGAGCCTGGTGTTCGAGTTCGGCAGCCGACTGCCCAGTGTTGATCCGGCCCCCGGTGAGTTTGAACAACACACTGCCCAAACCGCGTTCAGGTGGACGCTTCGCCCGCTTGATGATGTCCAGGTCGTCGACGGAGGTCATAGGCCTGGGCGTCGAGGTCCGAAAATCAGTCGGCTCTTCACGACGTTGCTGGCGCATCCGCTGACTGGGCAACGGTTTTGCTGCAGGCTCGTCGAATTGTGGTGTGAAGGTGACGGTTCGAATCGACGTTGCATAGCCGTCGTCGGACGCGTCGAAATGGCCGTCGCCCTGAGTCGTTCCGGAGTTGTTCCCCAGGACTCCGTTATTCGAACCGTTGTTATCGCTGCGCACCGTTTTCCTAGGTCGAGTTCGGAATCATTTCGGACATAGCCTCTCGGACGCTATCACTCTGGCGGGCTTGCCGTTCTCTGCTCAATACCGTCGTGGCACAACAGACCGTTACACCCGCACTTCGATGACTTTGGTCCCCACGCCTGTGCCGATCTCAGCAAATACGAACGTCGTAACGATATGCGGCACAGATATCTTCATCTGCCGCCAGAAACAGCCTTCCGCAATGTCAGGGCAAATCCCTTGGTAACAAACGAGAAAAGGGAGGGTGATCGCCTCGGCGATCACCCTCCCCTTATGGACAAGTGTTCAGCTGCTGCAGAATTCCGAACTACCGAGACTTCCGAAAATCGTCGACAGATCCACACTCCCGAACGAACTGCCCGTATCGCAGCCGTCGGCAGTGAGCGCGAAGTCGACACCGGTGACGTCATTCGTGCTCAGATTCACCGGAATTGCTGCTGGATCGGCACCGCATCCGCTGCCGGGAACCACTTCTACGGAATAGCCGTCCTTGGCCGGCTTGTACTGAAAGAAGTAGTCACCGGAATCATCCGTCGTTGTCGTCGCGATTTGCGTGCCGGCATCGAGGAGATTCAACGTCACGTCAGACGCGCCGACCCCGTCGGCACCCGGACACCCGGTGACAGTTCCGACGATGCTGAACACCTTCACCAACTCGAAGTCGATCCCGGTCGCGTCGGACGTCGTCAGATCTACCGCCGTCCTGTCGGGTACGGATCCGCATCCAGCCGGCGAGTATGGACTGACCGTGTAATTGCCCGGAGGAACGTTCGTGATCGTGTATGCGCCACCCACCCCGACAGTGGCCGAGGATATCTGCGTCGAGCCATCCCATACGACCATCCATATCCCGACCGGATCGCCAGTGTCGCTACACGAGTTGACAAGGGTGCCCGACACGGAGCGTGTGACCGGGTCCGCCGAGGCCACCGAAGACAGGAAGAGACCGAACGCACCCATCAGGGCGAATATCGCAAAGAATCGACGCCTCATGAAACTCTCCTATGTGTTTGCCCTGCCGTCGACCCGTTGCCGGCGACCAGAGCCAAGTCTGGCACCGGAAAATGACCGTCACGTTTGTTTCACCCGGTCCTCGGCAAAGTTTGGCGAATCGGACAAATCCCCCACCTAACGCGTTCGTCGGTCGGCCACCGAAACGATCCCGACCGATCACCTACTAAGCCCGGTAGTAGGCGCCTGTATCCTTTCGCGTATGACGCCGGGTCCGAAAGATGTCGCGCAGCTGCGCGGCGCTTTCGTGGGCGGCACCTCCGGCGCGGTTTCCGTCGCAGCCCACGCGCTCGGTGGTGGCGGCATCGCCCCGTCCGAAAGCGCTGTCGTGTTGCTGATCCTCGCCTGCGCGAGCGTCGGCGCGGTGGTCACGTCCATCGACACCCGTCGCTCCCCCGCGCTCTTGCTCGCCCTCATGCTCGCTGCGGGTCAGGCCATCGGTCACGCGACATTGACCATCGCTTCGGATCATCAACACGGCCTGCTCCTGTCGCTTCCGATGCTCGCAGCGCACATCGCTGCCGTCGGAGTGTGCGCAGTGCTGATCCGCGGCGCAGAACGCGGATACCTCGTGGCCGCATCGACGGTAGCGGCAATCGTCGCCGTTCTATTGCGCCCGTGGGCAGCTGAACCGTCACCGTTCGCTGCACGTACTCGATACCGCGCCAAAGTTGTTCTACGTCAACTTCTCACCTCTGGCCTGGGCACTCGCGGCCCACCGGCATTCGTGTAACTCACCTCCCCTTTCCTTTCACGCACGTGATTACGTGCGCCACTTTGCTGTGCGCCTTTATTAACCGCCCGCGGTTAACAAAGGCGCACAGCGGGATCGAGTACACGCATGTCCGCACCCGAATTGGAGCGCGCACAGACGCGCGCGTCCAACGACAGTTCTCCGCCGAAGAAGCAGGTTGGCGGCGCCAGACCACTGATCCTGCGTCTGCACTTCTACGCCGGCGTCCTGATCGGACCGTTCATCCTCATCGCCGCTTTGAGCGGTGGTCTCTACGCGATGGCACCCACCATCGAGAAGTTCGCTTACAGCGACTACCTCCAGACCGACACCACCGGACAGATCGCGTCACTGAACGATCAGATCCGTTCCGCTCAGCAGTACCGCCCCGACTTGACCGTCTCGGCAGTACGTCCGTCCCCTGCTGCCGGCGAAACCACCCGAGTCCTGTTCACCGATCCGTCACTGGGCGAATCGGAGAGGCTCGCCGTCTTCGTCGATCCGGTGCTCGCACAGCCGGTCGGCGAGTTGGCGGTCTACGGAAGCAGTGGTTCGCTGCCACTGCGAACCTGGATCTCCCAACTGCATCGCCACCTTCATCTGGGCGAACCCGGCCGCCTCTACAGCGAATTGGCCGCGTCGTGGATGTGGGTGGTCGCACTCGGCGGTGTCTACCTCTGGTTCCGTCGATACCGCACCGCCCGGAACGCTCGACTGCTCACGATCGACCGAGCATCCACCGGACGAAGCCGGACCCTGAACTGGCACGGTGTCGTCGGCATCTGGATAGCAGTTGCATTGGTCTTCCTCTCGGCGACCGGCCTCACGTGGTCGACCTACGCCGGAGAGAACGTCAGCAATCTGAGAACCGCGTTGAGTTGGACGACGCCCTCAGTTGTGAAAACTCTCGGCGACGCTCCCCCTCCGGCGACAGGCGGGCACGAGGGTCACGACATGGCCCCCGCCGCCACCGGCACGCTGACGGACACCAACGTCGGACGCGTCGACACCGTCCTCGGTATCGCCAGGTACAACGGGATCACCGGTCCCGTCGAAGTATCGATACCCGCGAACGCCGAGACGGCGTTCACCGTCGCCCAGACACGTCAGCCCTGGGTGTACAGCAACAACACCATCGCAATCGACGGAGCGACGCAAAAGGTCACCGACGAGTTGTGGTTCTCGGATTGGCCACTCGCAGCCAAACTTTCGGCCTGGGGAATCCAACTCCACATGGGCCTGCTGTTCGGTCTTGCCAACCAGATCGCACTCGCCGCACTGGCACTCGCACTGGTCAGCGTGGTCATTCGGGGCTACATCATGTGGTGGCGCCGACGCCCCACTCGTGGCTCCGACTGGGCAGCCGGCCGGGTTCCTGCCCGCGGAAGAATCCGCAACCTCTCCCCGGTCGGCCTCGTTGCGCTCGTCGCGATCACGGCGTTGGTCGGTTGGTTCGTTCCGCTACTCGGCATCAGCCTTCTCGCATTCCTGCTGATCGACCTGTGCCTTGCGGCGTTCAAACGCCGTGCCACCACCTGACACTTCACGAATTACGGAGACACACATGACTGTTCGCACAAAGATATTCGCAGCTGTTGCACTGTCCGCAGCTCTCGCCCTGACCGGCTGTTCTTCCAACTCCGACAAGGAAACCGAAGCTGCACAATCCATCACAGTTCAGGATCAATGGGTCAAGGCCGCGCCGGAAGGAATGAGCGCGGCGTTCGCCGAACTCGTCAACTCCAGTGACAAGGACGTACGCGTGGTCTCGGCCACCAGCCCCGCGTCGTCTCGACTCGAGCTGCACGAAGTCGTGACCGGCGACGGCGGAACGATGACGATGCGTCCCAAGGACGGCGGTTTCCTGGTCCCTGCCAACGGATCCGCCTCCCTCACCCCGGGCGGTGACCACCTCATGTTCATGGACCTGTCCGCGCCGCTGCTCCCGGGCGCAGAAACCGACCTCACCTTGATCTACGACGACGGTTCCAGCACCACGTTCACAGCCCAGATTCGCGACTTCTCCGGTAATCAGGAGAACTACGACCCGAATCACGGTGGCTGAGAACACGAACCCGCCCAGCCGAGCACTCAGCCGGCGGCGCCTTCTCGGAGGAGGCGCCGCCGCGCTCGGCGTGGCGGGAATAACCTGGGGCGCAACTACAGTGGTCGAGCGCAGCGAACACGAGCAGCAAGCAGGCAAGCTGGTGGAACCGTTCTACGGAGTCCACCAAGCCGGCATCGACACCACGCCGCAAGCGCACGGCACCTTCATCGGGTTCGACCTATTGCCTGGAACCGATCGAGCAGTCGTCGTCGGAATCATGAAGATGTGGTCCGAGGATGCGTCACGGCTCACCGCGGGCACCCCGGCGTTGGCGGACACCGAACGGGAACTGGCTGTGGATCCGGCACGCTTGACAGTGACCGTCGGCTACGGCCCTGGCCTGTTCACCAAGCTGGGATTGCAAGCACGTCAACCGGACTGGTTCGAGCCGTTGCCGAGCTACGCGATCGACCGACTTGACGATCGATGGGGCGGATCGGACCTGTTGCTGCAGATTTGTGGCGACGATCCGGTGACCATTGCTCATGCTGTGCGAGTTCTGACCAAGAACGTCCGATCACTGACAACCATCCGGTGGACGCAAAAGGGATTCCGCAACGCTCGCGGCACCACGCCTGAGGGAACCACGATGCGCAATCTCATGGGCCAAGTGGACGGGACCGTCAATCCTGCTCCGGGAACAGTGGATTTCGATTCACTGATCTGGCACGACGGCGCGGGTCAGTCGTGGCTGGCGGGCGGAACCTCGTTGGTACTGCGACGCATTCGCATGGAAATGGATACCTGGGACGAACTCGACCGTTCGGGGCGCGAACTCACGATGGGGCGCACGTTGTCCAATGGCGCTCCGCTCAACGGAACCAACGAATTCGACGAAGCGGATTTCACACTCACGGACAAGTTCGGCATTCCGGTGATCCCGCCAGGATCGCACATCGCGCGAGCCCACCAGACGCATGAGAAGGAGCAGTTCTTCCGTCGGGCATACAACTACGACGACGCACCCGAGAGCGGGCAGACCTCGAATTCGGGATTGATCTTCGCAGCATTCCAACGGGACATCGCCGAGCAATATCTACCGGTCCAACAGCGATTGAGTGACTTCGACGCACTCAACGAGTGGACGACGCCGATCGGTTCTGCGGTGTATCTCATTCCGCCGGGATGCACCGAGAACGACTATCTGGGAAGCGGATTGCTCGGCTGACAACCCCGGGCAACGATATTGTGGGGGCTGGATCCGAACGGATCCCGCCCCCACAATTCCTTCTACCTGAAGTTGTTGCGTTACTTGGACTTACGAGGTCCCGGCATGACCGCACCTGGACGGGCGGTAGTCAACCTCGTGACCCAACCACTGACGGGCCACTTCTTCAGGCCGACGTTGTGCGGGGTGACCTCGGTTCCGACGTACTTGGCAGCAAGCTCGTCGTCGACGGTTCCGTTGAACCGCCACAGTTGGCTTCCGTCGGCGTTGCGCGTGGACACCTCCCACGACTGAGCACGGAAGGCACCACGAATGATGCTGTCGGCAAACACCAGAACGGGGATTCCGATCTCGGCACGAACGGCCGCACCGGCAGACCACTCGGCGCGCGCGAGTTCGTAGATCTCTTCCGGCGTTGCTCCCGGACGGGCGGAGGCCGGTACGTGGAGGACGATGCTCGGCGTCGGGAGTTCCGGCGCGGGATCAGCCGAGTAGCGCAATGCGAGTTCCTCGACGCGGGTCGCTCGGGCGTCCTTGTCCGAGGTATCGCCTGCGAGATTGGTCAGACCCTCTCCCGCGTCGGTGATCCGCAAGGCTTCCACGATGCCGCGGACGACCTCGTCGGTAGTGGCGGCCGAATCCGTGGCGGCAGAGACCGAGCGGAGGAGTACGAAGTGCTCCACCGCCGAACCTGCGTCGTAGATCTCGCGGATCCGAGCGATCTTGGCTGCCGTCACAGCAGCATTCGACTCGGCCGGAGCGTCCGCTCCTTCGAGGTTCGCGAGTTCACCGAGCGCTTCGAACACCGGCGCGAATACTTGATTTCCCGTGCCGTGCCCGACATGGAACACCTGGTCGTTACGCGGGTCACGCAAAGCAAAGACATACTGCCCCAGCCTCTTCCCGACCTTCTCGGAGAACGGCTGCGGAGCCGGCTTCCTGACGACGACCTCGGTGGACAGAGTGCGCATCACGGCCAGACGCAGTGCGTCTGGCACGCTGGTGGAACCGGCAGCACCGGAAAAGATTGCCGCCGAAGCAGCGCTGATCGAGGTGAACGTGCGGCCGACTTGCTTCTCGAGAGAGGCAGAGACCGTACCGACCGCAGTCAGTTTTGCATCGAGGGTGCCGTCACCCTCGACAAGGAACTCCTTGATCAACGGAGCAACGAGCAAGGTGGAGCCGATAGCGCGAGGAACTGTCCAGACAATAGCCATGCCACGAGCCTAGGCGATCACCTCGAGGCGCGAGGCGAACGCGACTCAGCCCGCCGCTGCCGGCCCGGCCAGTCCCTGCACAAGTAGGTTCCAGGCCGAGTGCGCGACTTCTTTTCGCGAGCTCTCGGCAGTCCGTTCCATGATCGCGGCGAACATCGCGATCGCCAGAATCACGTCCTCAGCAGTCACGGACTCGCGTATCTTCCCAGCTCGACGCGCCTCCTCGAGGCGTCCTTCGAGGAGATCGGTCAGGCGGGTGCCTGCCGAATTCAGTCGTGAGTCGCCGAAGGAGACGGGCTTGATGACCTCCACGAACACGATGGAGGTGGTGATCTGGTCTACCAACAATCGAAAAAGATCGTCGAGAGTCGAATCCGGATCGGCAGCCATATCTTGCAGCTCGACGATGTTCTCGTCGAACACCGCGAGTGCGAGGCTTTCGCGAGTGGGAAAGTGCCGGTAGAGGCTGCCCTGACCGACGCCGGCCGTGCGGGCGATCAGGCTGAGCGGAGCAGCAAAACCCTGAGTGGCGAACACCTCACGAGCTGCTGAGACGAGTGCCGCACGATTGCGCGCCGCATCTCTCGGCCCTCTGTTGAGAGATCCGCTATTGACGCGGCCAGACGATGTCACGCACACTACGATACCAACCGGACAGCATTGTCCGGTTGGTTGCGGCCCGACACCGGTTCACACCCCGACCCGATCGTCGTGAGCGCTCGAACACGCGCCTGCCCTCCGTGCTGCCTGTCCGTGAGATACGTCTGCCCGTGAGATACGAAAGGCAATCCCGCACCGGGAGTTGGACTCGATGAAATCGTTCACGACCATCAGAACCAGATCTGCCATCGCACTCGTCGCCTTGATCACCGTGCTTCCCGTGTGCGTCGCGTCGGCTGAGCCCGCCACTGCCCCGGGCTCGATCCACGAGAACCCGGGTGTCGCTTCCACCGCCGCAAGCCGCGCCGAATGCGGCCCGGGATCGATGCCCGAGACCGGGTTGCAGGGTGATGTTCCGGCCGAGGACCGAAACAGCGGACGCAGCCGAGACGGCTACAGCTGCAACATGTCTCAGATCGGCGGCTACTCGGGTCGCGGCGGCGGGATCACGTCCACCAACTTCGAACACTGCTCGTACGTCGGCAGTTTCTTCCCCGGGAACCTCCTGGGCCCCGCACAGGGCGTCCAAGTTCTCGACGTATCGGATCCTGCCAATCCCGCTCTCACCGCCACGCTGACCGAACCCGCGATGATGGCCGGAACGTGGGAGAGCCTCAAGGTCAACACCGCGCGAAAGCTGCTGGTGGGCACGGGCGTTCCGCTCTTGACCGGCGTCGGCCTGATGTCGGTCTACGACATCTCCGATTGCGCGCACCCGAAACTACTCAACCCCGGACCAGGAACCGATCTGGGGATGCTGCTGCCCATCACCAATCACGAGGGAGGATTTTCACCGGACGGGAACACCTACTGGTCTTCCGGCACCGCTCCCGGCGTGGTGAGCGCCGTCGATCTCACCGATCCCGCCAACCCACGCGTCGTCTGGCAGGACCTCATCGGGTTGTCGACGCACGGCTTCGGAATCAGTCCCGACGGAAATCGCATGTACTTGTCGAACAATCTCGGCGGAATACATGTCCTCGACATCAGTGAGGTTCAGCGCCGCGTCCCGAATCCTCGGGTGCGCCAACTGTCCCAGCTCTCGTGGACCGACGGGTGGGCCACCCAACACAGCATTCCGGTCACCTACGACGGTTCGCCGTACCTGTTCACCGTCGACGAAGGTGGTTCCGGCGGAGTCAAATTGATCGACGTCTCCGATGACGACGAACCGTCGGTCGTCAATTCAGTGAAGCTCGAAATCAATCTGCCGGAGAATCAAGACGCTGCGCTGGCGTCTGCTGCCGGCGGATCGCTGTTCGCGTACGAATCTCACTACTGTTCGGCAGATCGCCCGGTCGACCCGACGGCGCTGGCATGTGGATGGATCTCGAGCGGGATTCGGGTCTTCGATGTTCGAGATCCCTTCGACGTCCACGAAATTGCGTACTTCAACCCACCTGCTCGGACCGGCGGCAATCTCGAACTCGCCAACTCGCCACACGCTCTCGCGTCGCTCATCGGGGTACCCGTTCTCAGCACCCCGGCAATCGCGCAGTCGATCGCGCAGGGCCAGTTCGACCCCGGCCAAGCACTGAGTTCGCGGTCGGGCATGGTCGCTCTCGGCGACATCTCGACCGATTGGTGCTTCTCCCCGCCCGAATGGCGCGGGACCACGTTGTGGGCGACGTGCGCCGACAACGGCTTTGTTGCCATGCAACTCGAAAACGGTGTCTACACACCACCGGCTGACCAGAAGACGACCGTGGGATCATGACGGCACCGCGAGCGGTCAAAGCCGTCGCACTCGTGGCTGCAGCACTGATGCTGCTCGTACTCGGCGCAGCACTACGTCCGCTGTTCGCACCCGAGAACCACACGCAGAGAGCTGTTCTGAGCGAAACCGAAATCGGATTCGTGCACGACATGGCGGCCCACCATCAACAGGCCCTCTTCATTCTCGCGCGTCTGAGTCCCGATGTGGACCCGGCGGTGACGAGACTGGCCCAGCAGATCGACGATGTTCAACGAACGGAAATCGGTGTCATGCTCGGTTGGCTGAGGTTGGCCGGTGTCCCGCCGAACAGTAGAACGCCGATGGCGTGGATGGAGGCGTCGCCGAGCGGCGCGGGCGACTCTCGTCATCACCCGGCAACGCTGGACACCGAGACCGACTCCATGCCGGGTATGGCTACGACCGAAGAACTCGAGAAACTGAGCAGCGCTCGCGGGCTCGACGCCGAGGTCCTTTTCCTTCAACTGATGGAACGCCACCACCGTGGCGGGATCGCCATGGCGCAGGCCGCCGACGCCCTACTCGAGAGCGGGCCGGTGAAACAGTCCGCCCGCGACATGATCAACACCCAGAGTCAGGAATCCGGGCTGATGACGCTGATGCTCGAACAACGTGGGGCACAACCACTGCACTGACCCGCATGTGCAGTGACTACCATAGGTGTCGACCTGCGAACTACAGAAGGAATCGACACTTCATCATGACCCTGCTTGTTCGCGGAATCGATTGGTCGAACCCGACAGCACCGCGGATCCGATGCGTCGACGACACCACTGCTGCTACGACCTTCTTCACTCACGACTCGGTGCTGCGATTCTCCGTCGACGAGACGAAGGGCCGCCGCTGCCTCGGCTGGCGAGATCTCACCGCCGAAGGTCCAGGACACTCGCCGTGCGACCGCGGGGCGACGGTCACCGCAGGACGCCAATGCGACCGATGCCGAAATCGTGAGGGGTTCACCACGGTTCATCAGGCACACGTCAGCGGCGCGCACATTCATCCGAATGTGCGTACCTACCTCGCACAACCACAATGGCTCTACGTCGACGTATTCGCCGGCGGCCAGATGAAGGTGGGGACGGCGTCCGAGTTCCGCAAGCATCCGCGAGTCGCCGAACAAGGGGCAGTCTGCGCATTGTTCGTAGCGCGGTCGACGGACGGTTACAGCATTCGCGCCCTCGAAGCCCGAGTTTCGGAGCACTTCCACTTGAGCCAGGCAATACGTACGTCTCGGAAGATCGAAGCGTTGACAGGTCCCTTGGATCGAGAGAAACTACGAAAGTCGTTGCACCACTTCGTATCGTCGATCAAAGACGAGCTGAATGACATCGGATCGGACATCGACGGAATCGAGATCCTGGAGGCTCCCGAAGAATGGACGGCGCCGGCGTGCGCTGACGTGGTCTTCGATGCGGCACCGTTGATCGCGTATCCGCACACTTTCGAGTCCGGGGAACATTCCTTGTATCTGGAGGGCCTTGCCGGTTCGATCGCCTCGCTGCGGATCGACCCCGATCCTGAATCGCCACGCTTCGTCGCGGATGTGTCCGGACTGGTCGGTCGAACCATCACCGTCGGCGAGTTCGAGTCCCCTGGCGTGGCGATTCAGGAATCGTTGTTCTGAAAGTAGGTCAGCAACTTCCCGCGGTCGCTGCGGCGAATCCGCGAGTGACCTCGGCCTGCTCGTCGGCAGACAGGCTCGACCATTCGGGATAAGCCTGGATGGAGGTCAGCATGTCGTTTGCCAATGATTCACGCGTCATGCCCATTTCCTCTCCGGACTCGTCGATGGCCGGCTGGTATGCGTCGAGGTACCGGAGAACGTCGGAGCACGCCTGCGCGTAGGTCCGTGGCAGCGCCGAACTCACATTCGGGTCGGACGGGACCTCAGCCGGAGCACTCGAGTCGACCGAAGGGGTCTCGGTAGGTATTTCCGACGACGTCGCCGGAGCCTCGGATGACGTCGTCGACGTCGCCGTGGTGGTCGCCGAAGCAGAGGAAGTGAGTGTTCCGACCTCGGTCGGCTTGTCTCCGTCAGAACCGCAGGCAACCAGCGCCACCAGCGAGCAGGCACCGATGAACCCGGTGATCGTTTTCTTCATCCCTCAAGGATGCCAGAGGGCCACTGGCGCTCGAACGGACCGGCGTCGCCCGTCAGCGCCAATTGCCCGAGCATCCTGCCGAATCCGAGCGCCTCGCCCTCCCGACTGCGGGATTGGACTGTATGCCCCGTTCGCGAACCCATGCTACGGTGACTTAACTGCAAAATAACTACGGGTGGGATTGTCCGGTCTGCCGCGTTCATCCGGAACGCTCCGATCGGAAATAGTTCGTCTATAAGGGGCTGGAACGAGTGGGACTTTTTCGTCGACGAGGTTCCCGCGAGGAAGACGACGATCGCGGGCAAAACCTCGATCGCAGCGACCCCGGGTACGCCGCCTGGTTCGCGAACGTCGCCGACGCGGGTGGTCAGCCGATTCCGTACAAGCGACCGCTGACCGCACCGGTGTATCCGCAACTCCAGCTGCCGGCCCCGGACTACGAGACGGATACGAGACGGCCACTCAACGCACCCGCCGGAGACGGCTGGCTACCCGCAGACCGCATCGACGAATTCGAGTCGTCGAATGGCCGCCCATCTGCACCGAACGGAACGAGCCCACAAATCTCACAAACTGAAAAGTTGCCGCCCGACCCACTCCCGACGCCGCAACCAACGATTCCACCTCGAAATGTACCGATGACTTCACCACCGAAGCATCACCTGGAGTCGCCCCGCGCGACTCGGCCCTACCAAGGAGAAGCAATGAGCAACATCGACAAGATCCTCGGCGAATTGATGCGCATCGACGGTGCCAGCGGTGCAGCCGTCGTCGACGCCGACAGCGGAATGGTTCTCGGCATGAGCGGCAACCCGTCATTCAGCCTCGAGTACGCCGGCGCAGGCAACTCCGAGGTTGTGCGAGCAAAGCTCCGCACGATGAGTAACTTGGGGATTACCGACACCCTGGAAGACATCCTGATCACCCTGAGCAACCAGTACCACCTCATTCGCGTCCTCGAGACGCCCGGACTGTCGACGCTGTTCGTGTACCTCGTTTTGGACCGTGCGCGTGCGAACCTGGCGCTGGCCCGCCACAAGCTGGGCGAACAGACCCCCAAGATCGAGATCTGACGCTTCCACTCCCTTCCCGACAATGCCCGGTCCTCGCCAACGGCGAGGGCCGGGCATTGTTCGTTCCGAACACTCGATTGGTGAACCTCGCGCCGGCGCCGATACTGGGACCGTGACTATCGCGGATGCTCCTTGCGTGTGGTTGACCACCCTCCGAAGCGACGGCTCGCCGCACACGACTCCGGTCTGGTTCTTACTGCATCAGAACACATTCTGGATACCGAGCGCTGAGCAGAATCGTAAGGTTCGGAACCTGCTGGACGATCCTCGGGTCTCGTTGGCAGTCGACGGATCCGCTGGCGACCCGTGGGTCGCACAGGGCCTCGCGACAATTCATCACGACGTCGGCGAATTCGTCGACCTCCTGAGACTTTTCGGCGAGAAGTACGACGGCTGGGATGCCGCAGACGAAACTCGTGACGGTCCGCGGGTCCTCGTCTCGGTCCCGGTGACTCGATGGTTCCTTCGACCAGACTGACAGACAGTGCCGGTTAGGCCCGAATTGTCGTGAATGACATACTTGTAGTTCATCTCTCGCAGAAATGGACTCTCACACATGGCACGCACGGCACATCACAGGCGCGGCATCACCGGCGTCACCATCGGCATTGCTGCCGTGATCGTGCTGGGAGGTTGCGCCAATTCCAACGCCGACGCGCCCGAAACATCTTCTCTCGGTTCGGGAATCGGATCCGGTGTCACCACGACGGTCGTGACCGAAGCCTCGGCTCCTTCGTCCGCCGCAATTGAACTGCTGGCACAGATCCCCGTCAAGGGACGCGCACCCAAGACCGGATACGACCGCGCGCTGTTCGGTACCGCCTGGACCGACGACGTCACCGTCGAATTCGGCCACAACGGCTGCGATACACGCATTATCTGCACGCAGTTTTGACATATCTCAAAACCTCGCTGGTAGGGGCTCCATCGTTCGATGTCGACGGTGTGAGTTATGTGAGTGACGATGGTCAGGTCGTGTGACGGTCGA
>NZ_LNAK01000157.1:0-241 GCF_001445685.1 Rhodococcus sp. KB6
GGCCGGAAATCGTTGGCCCGTCACCGAAGTCGTACTGTAACCACAGCCCAGGTTCGGTTACCCACGGCCGATACACTCGCCGCCGACCAGCCCGAAACTGGGCCTTCGCCTCCGCGACCGCCCGGCGCGTGGTCCGCTCACCGCCGGTGAACCCCAGCGCGACGATCCGTTCGTGGATGACATCCGCGCGGACCTTGCCCTGCGAGCGGACCACCAACTCCTCGATCTTCGGCAGAAAGTC
>NZ_LNAK01000158.1:0-2207 GCF_001445685.1 Rhodococcus sp. KB6
TCAACGACGGAACCATGTACGACGGCAACACCGCACGCAGCGAATCCGTAAGCGCTACAACATCAACCACCGCACCCGACGCCGGCACCACATACCCAACCAAGCTGTCACCCGACTTGGCCGAAACAACAGTCACTGCAGATGCGGATACCGATGCATCAGCCACCAAAGCCGACTCGATCTCCCCCAACTCGATCCGCTGACCACGCAACTTCACCTGGAAATCACTACGGCCGATGTACTCCAGCTCCCCCGACGCATCCCACCGCACCAAATCGCCCGTGCGATACATCCGACCGCCCCCGCTGCCATCGGCAAACGGGTTCGCAACAAACCGATCCGACGACATTGCGGCCCGCCCGATATACCCGCGCGCCAACTGAATGCCCGATAGATAAAGCTCGCCGACAACACCCCTTGAAACCGGGTGCAGCCTGGAATCCAGGACTAGCAGCCCTGTATTCCACACAGCAGAACCAATCGGGATCGACACGGTCTCGTCCGATGTGACTTCATGGAAGGTCACATCAATTGCAGCCTCGGCAGGACCGTACAAATTCTCCAAGCGTGCTGATGGCATCACTCCGAAAACTTCCGCGGCAGTGCCAACTTTCAAGGCCTCGCCACCGGAAAACACCAGCCTCAAGGAAGG
This sequence comes from Rhodococcus sp. KB6, assembly GCF_001445685.1. Classification (NCBI taxonomy): domain Bacteria; kingdom Bacillati; phylum Actinomycetota; class Actinomycetes; order Mycobacteriales; family Nocardiaceae; genus Rhodococcus; species Rhodococcus sp. KB6. The sequence goes on from NZ_LNAK01000158.1 coordinate 653, forward strand.
AATATTGCTGGCATATTCGGCTGAAATGAATAGGGCCATCATTGCAGGCACGAAGTGCGCGACCGTGACCGCATGCTCCCGGATCAACTTCGCTATGTACTGAGGGTCACGATGGCCATCCGGTTCGGCGATCACCATGCGCGCGCCTACTTGGCACGGCCAGAACAACTCCCAAAGTGAAACGTCAAATGTGGACGGAGTCTTGACCAGCACCACGTCCGACGGGTCCAAATTGTATCGATCCTGGCGCCAAAGCATCTGGTTTACTACGGCGATATGCGATACCAGGACGCCTTTCGGCGTCCCGGTAGAACCGGAAGTGAAAATCACATACGCAGGGTGATCTCCCCGAAGAGCAGACAGTCGCTCTGAATCGGTGATCGGATCAGTCGAATACGTATGCAGGTCAAGACTGTCAACATCAACCCAGGAAGTCGGCAACTTCGCGTCGAGTCGACCATCAACCGTAAAGTCACGCGAGTACAAGACAACGGCCGGCGCCGCCGTTCGCAAAACATAAGAGACGCGTTCAGTCGGATGCGATGGGTCCAGGGGTACATATCCGCCACCTGCACGAATCACCGCATGGGCTGCGATCACCCAAGATATAGACCGCCCCATGAGCACGCCGACCAGAACCTCAGGTCCAACACCTTGCGAAATCAGATGTCGGGCCAATCGATTGACGCGCGAATCGAATTCGCCATAGGTCAAGCTTTCGTCACCGTAAATCAGCGCAACATCCATAGCGCGCTGAGCCGTACCGACGACATCCACCAATCGCGTCGCGGGCAGATCCCGACGACTGGCGCGCGATCTGTTGTAGATCTCAATTCGTTCAACACCATCAAGAAGATCGACTTCTCCCACCAGCGCCGATGAATCGTCGAGAACTGTGCGCAGGATGCGTTCGAATCGGGTTGCCATCGAGGCCACCGTCGACTCGTCGAACAGATCCGTCGCGTACGTGAACGTCGCCGCCATCCCGGCCGGGGCACCGGACTCGTCGAACTGCTCGACCATGGTCAACTGCAGATCGAACTTCGCCGCCACCGCGCCGGTATCGACGCCCGCAACCGTCAGATCGCCCAACTGCAACGCGGTCTGCTCCATGTTCTGGAACGAGAGCATCACCTGGAACAACGGATTACGAGCCTGCGACCGCGCCGGATTGAGCACCTCCACCAACCGCTCGAACGGCACATCCGCATGCGCAAACGCACCCAGATCGCCCTCACGAACCCGACCCAACAACCCCGAGAACGACTCCGAAGAATCCACCTCGGTCCGCAACACCAACGTATTGACGAACATCCCGATCAAATCATCGAGAACCTGCTCACCACGACCCGCCACCGGAGTACCGATCGCAATATCGGACGTCCCCGACAACCGCGACAACAACACCGCCAACGCCGCATGCACCACCATGAACAACGACGAATTCGACTCACGCGCAGCGTCACTCAACGACACATGCACATCACGATCAATCACGAACGAATACGCAGCACCACGATTGGACGCCACCGCCGGCCGCGGACGATCAGCCGGC
>NZ_LNAK01000159.1:0-241 GCF_001445685.1 Rhodococcus sp. KB6
GCGCCTTGCCCGCGCGTACCCCGGACTCGATGCGGTGTGCGAGGAGCAGGTCGCAGAAGCCGCGGATGAAGTCCCGCAGGCGGTGTGGGTCCGTTGTCAGGCACGGGCCCTGATCGGCGGGGGTGTCGATGTAGCGTTGCAGCCATTTCAGGGCGTCCAGGCGCGATTTGACCGTGCTCCACGAGTACCGCTCCGTGGTCAGGCCCGCCGAAAGCCAGTACTTCGCTCCTTCACGCAACCA
>NZ_LNAK01000027.1:0-1221 GCF_001445685.1 Rhodococcus sp. KB6
TGTCAATGGCCACGAAGTTCTCCCCGTAGGCGGCCAGTAGTTCTCCCCGCTGGTGGCCACGGGTTCTCCCCGGTGGCGGCCAGTTGTTTTTCCCCACCCGCTTTCTGATTTGGGTTAGCTGAAGGGCTTCACCCCCTTGCCGGTGGTGGCTTCGGTGAGGCGGAAGGAGTCGCCGTCGGTGACGACGACGTGCGCATGGTGCAGGAGCCGGTCAACGGTGGCGGTGGCCAATGTTTTGGGCATGATCTCGTCGAAGCCGGAGGGGTGCAGGTTGCTCGAGACGGCAATCGCTCGGCGTTCGTAGGCAGCGTCGACGAGGCGATAGAATCCTTCGGCGGCGTCTTCAGAGACCGGGAGCAGACCGATGTCGTCGACGATGATCAGGTCGGAGCGGATGATCCTCGTCAGGGCTCGGGCGATGGAGTCGTCGGCACGGTGCCGGCGGACCAGGGCACCGAGGTCTTCGATGGTGAACCAAGACACCGCCAGCCCAGCTTCGACTGCGGCCTGCCCGAGTGCCTCGGTGAAGTGAGACTTGCCAGTTCCCGAAGGCCCACAGACGCAGAAACATTCACGCCGCCCGACCCACTCCAGGGTGCGGAGCGCGTCCTGGGTGGCGCGGGGAATCGACGATTTCGTTTCGTCCCAGTCGCCGAAGGTCTTGCCGGTAGGGAAACCCGCGCGTTTGCGGCGAGTGTGCAGGTTCGCCCGGTCCCGGCCGGCGGCTTCCTCAGCGAGGAGAACCCGCACGACTTCGGCGGGGTCCCAGCGTTGGGCTTTCGCGGTCGGGATGATATCGCTCAAGGACCTGCGGATATGGGGCAGTTTCAGGCGTTTAGTCAGGTCGATCGCCTCGGCCAACGGGTCGCCGTTAGCGCTGGTAACAGTGCGCAAAGGGGTGCTCATCAGGCGTCATCGCTTTCATCGTCAGTAGTGGCTGGGCTGGCCGGCGCTGGTGTCTGGCCGAAGGTGGACCAGGCGGCGGTGCCCGGTTGCAGAGTGTGGTTCTCGCTGCGACGGACCGGATCAGCGTGTTCGTGGGTGACTTGGTAGTCGAGGATCGAGATCAGGTCCCGATCGGCGAACCGGCCGGTCATCGCCGCCGTCCCCAACGCTCTGTCGACTGCGTCCGGGGAGTGCAGCTTCGAAAGGTCCACGGCCTCGGCCATCTTCGCCCTGATGCGGCGCGCTCCCGCGGCGGCAGCCTCGACCAGCCAGCTG
>NZ_LNAK01000160.1:0-241 GCF_001445685.1 Rhodococcus sp. KB6
ATGCCGACGCCGACGACAAAAACCCTGTTACTCATTGCCACTCCTGAAGAGAACGGTATCTGTGTGTGACACGCTGTCCCACCAAAGTATGTGAGACATCTTGTCCAGTCAATGGCGGGGGGAGTATCGTTCGATTTATGACAAAAACAGCCGAGTCGGCGCAGCCCGACGGGCGCAGCACTCGCTGGAACGATCACAAGGAGCAGCGCAAAGCGCGGATCCTCGACGCAGCACTCGATGC
>NZ_LNAK01000161.1:0-447 GCF_001445685.1 Rhodococcus sp. KB6
AAACTCTGTTGTTAGGGAAGAACAAGTGCTAGTTGAATAAGCTGGCACCTTGACGGTACCTAACCAGAAAGCCACGGCTAACTACGTGCCAGCAGCCGCGGTAATACGTAGGTGGCAAGCGTTATCCGGAATTATTGGGCGTAAAGCGCGCGCAGGTGGTTTCTTAAGTCTGATGTGAAAGCCCACGGCTCAACCGTGGAGGGTCATTGGAAACTGGGAGACTTGAGTGCAGAAGAGGAAAGTGGAATTCCATGTGTAGCGGTGAAATGCGTAGAGATATGGAGGAACACCAGTGGCGAAGGCGACTTTCTGGTCTGTAACTGACACTGAGGCGCGAAAGCGTGGGGAGCAAACAGGATTAGATACCCTGGTAGTCCACGCCGTAAACGATGAGTGCTAAGTGTTAGAGGGTTTCCGCCCTTTAGTGCTGAAGTTAACGCATTAAGC
>NZ_LNAK01000162.1:0-241 GCF_001445685.1 Rhodococcus sp. KB6
CGAACCTCAGGAGAACTGGGAAGACCGTCCGCCACCATCCATGGCTGCGACGGAGCTTCTGCGTGACCTGCCGGTGACTGCCCGCGGCGTCCGGACCAGGGCTTCTCTGGTCGCAGCGGCCCGAACGGTGTTCGAGCGCGCAGGGTATCTCGACGCCCGTCTCACGGACATCACCAAGGAAGCGAACTGCTCCACCGGCACGTTCTACACCTACTTCGACAACAAAGAGCAGATCTTCGCC
>NZ_LNAK01000163.1:0-446849 GCF_001445685.1 Rhodococcus sp. KB6
CGGCACTCGTACTGCAACTATCTCAGCCCTGCCGACTACGAAAACGCTCACACATCCGATAGCCTGCAGAAAGCCGCGTAATCACAAACCCCGTGTCCAGTTTCCGGGGTCAAGGCCCATGGATCAAATGGGGACCTTCACGAGCATCGGTGGCCCGACGCCTCCACGTTTGTTCCCAATGCAACTGAGATTGAACAGTTGAACGAACTCCGTGAGCACGGCACGGAGATGGAAGAGTCGGAGCGTCAGCCCGAGGCGAGAACTGAACCGCAACCGCGGGAGCAAGATTCAGGCAACGGGGCTCTCGACGTTGCCGGGTTCAAGGTACTTCAGTCGATGATGACATCGTCCCTGTTCTCGGATTATCTGCACTATCGTGCGATCAGGGCGCACGATCTGCCGGCGCTTGAGATGCGTGTGAATAGATACTGCATGGACCACAAGTGTCTCTCATGGTTCTGCACGGTGCTCGATATGCTCACGAGATTGCTGGTCTGGATAGTTGTCTTCGTCGGCCTGGTCTCGATCGTCGGCGCAACAATCTACCGGGCATTTCTATCGGAGATCTTCCCGATCAACTAGCAGATGGTCAGTTGGTCCACGATCGCGACTTTGCGTGGACCAACTGATCAATCAGCGAAATCGTCAGAAGTAGGTCGGTTTGATAAGTCGACCACCGAGCTGCGCCTTAATGTTCTTGCAGTTGTCGTTGATCGTCGTGTCACCGCAATTGATCATCCACTTCGAGCCCGCGACAAGGCCGTACTCCATCTTCACCGGCTCCATCAGCGACGAGAAAACCTCGATGTTGTCAGCCTGGTCGGCGTCCGAAGTGAAAACTGAAAGCACGGCGTCCTCGCCGGCTATCTGGCAGGTTGCTGACTGTGTGGCGTATCGGGTCGACTCGTTGATCGTGAAGTTTTCGCAGGGCATGCCTGCGGCAGTGAGGTCGTCCGCTATACCTTGCGCCGAGTCATACTGCTGTGTTCCGGATTTCGGTTTGAAGGTTTCTTCTTCGGCGGTGTCGTTGCTGGAGCATCCGCCGAGGATGAGTGCGGCCGAGCTGATGGCCGCTACCGCGGCGAGTGTCCTGTTCATGCGAGTATTACTACCAGGTTGCTCAGACAGTGGATACCAGTCGGTCCGAAAATTGTCATAGGCATAGGAGCCACTTCTCCAGCTCTGAGTTTTCGATCAGCCAGCGACCTTTGAACTTGCGTTGGATACCTTTCAGCTCACCGCTCTGCAGAGCCATGTAAATCATATTTGGGTGGCATTTGGCGATGGCCGCAGCCTCGTTCGGTGTGTGAAGTTCGAACATTGTGACTCTCCGTTGACGGCAATGGACGGCAGCACGTTATCGGTAGTGTGCGCGACAATCAACGTGTCGCCTATGTGAGCGTGTCGACTCCCAACTTCGGTTGTCATTCTTGGGTTTTCGCACAACTTCGTGCACAAGACCGAACACGAATGCGCCCCACCTGGCTAAGTGTCAGGTGGGGCGCTATTGGTCGTTTCGGGATCTAACTGGACAGGGACTGCGTGAACCACTCGTGAAGCATTGCGACCGTTTCGGGTGTGGCGTCTGGATTACGCAGAACGTAGTGCGCGGTGCATGAGGCCGCGTCGTCGGCGATGTTCGTTCTGCGGGCGCGGTTGGCGAAGAGCCTGGGGTGAACTGGCTTCGCGTTAGCCCACGGCTCCAGCTTCTTGGCTGGTTCGGCGGTGGTCGCCTCGCAGCGCTTTTGCGCAGCCTCGGCCTTCCGAGACTCGATAGTGGCTTCGTGATCGGGCTGCAAAACCATCAACGTCTCCAACGCCTTCTGCAGTGACTTCAGAAGTTCGAGACCCGTTGTCAGATCGACTTCGAGTTCGCGGTCATGACTCTGCTCGACCAGAACATCGTAGGCGGGAACTTGCCCCGGAGTGATCGTGGTGCGTGTTGTCACGCGCATTGCATAAGTGGTTCGGGCACCGAGGTCTTCCTTCGTGTGGGTGATTCGATAGGTGCCGTCGATGTCGACTTCGAAGTCATGAGCGGGTGCTGAATTCATGGGGGTACTCCAAGTGTGATGCAACGCCATTGGGCGCTGAGAATGGTTCTGAAGCAGTGGTCTTGATGACTCGGGAGGGAGAGAGGGAGCAGGAGGGAAGAGCGTTCCCCGTTCGCAAATGGAACGAGGACTCACCTGATGCTCGGTCGGTCGGTCGGTCACGAGTCGGTCAGTGGTCCACAGCTCGGGAATTATTCGGGCTGTCGAGGCCGGGATGTTTGAATCAGCGCTACCGCTGCCACGCGGTTCCTGTCCGGGCTCGCCTTCAACAGGTGGCTGGATTCAATCGGAATGGGTGCTCTGGCCCCTCTAACGGGCGACGACCACGATGGCTAGGCGTGTCACCCGATGACGCTTCGGGCGCAGAGATCGAACGGGGGATTGGTGACGAGCAGGTGCCGGATCGGTCTGTGTCACCAAGTGCCCTGTTGGATCAGGCGTGCCATCCCAGGAGGATCAGGGCCTTCAGCGCGCCGTATGCGACGGCATATGTGAGGAAGAGGATCAGCATCACGGCGGCGACTTCACGCACGTTTTCGCTGGTCGAAAGTTTGTCGGTAGCTCTTGCTACATTTTTTGTACGGTTCATCGGAGTCACATTCCGTTCGTTCCGAGGCTCCGGAGCTGGTGTTAGCGCACCAACCGGGGCCGATTTGGTCTGTCGGATAACATCGAGGGATAGAAGCCCGAATGACCTATGGGGGATCCGAGAGGGATTCCTGTGGTCATACTCAAGAATTCCCAGCTAGGAGACCCACGGCGTGGCCGAGTTCATTTACACGATGAAGAAGGTGCGCAAGGCGCACGGTGACAAGGTCATCCTCGATGACGTCACGATGAGCTTTTACCCCGGCGCGAAGATCGGTGTCGTCGGACCGAACGGCGCTGGTAAATCCAGCATCCTCAAGATCATGGCCGGACTGGACCAGCCGGGCAACGGCGAGGCATTCCTGGCTCCGGGCGCGACCGTCGGCATCCTCATGCAGGAGCCGGAGCTCGACGAGACCAAGACTGTTCGCGAGAACGTCGAGGACGGTCTCGGAGAGACGATGGTCCAGCTCAAGCGGTACAACGAGATCGCCGAGCTGATGGCTACGGATTACTCCGACGAGCTCATGGAAGAGATGGGCGAGCTGCAGGAGAAGCTCGATCACGCAGATGCGTGGGAGATCGACTCGCAGCTCGAGCAGGCTATGGACGCCCTGCGCTGCCCCCCGCCGGAAGAGATGGTCACTCACCTCTCCGGTGGTGAGAAGCGACGCGTTGCGCTCTGCAAGCTGCTGCTGAGCAAGCCCGACCTCCTGCTCCTCGATGAGCCCACCAACCACCTCGACGCCGAATCTGTCCTGTGGCTCGAGCAGCACCTCGCTGCTTACCCCGGCGCAATCCTCGCCGTGACTCACGATCGTTACTTCCTCGATCACGTCGCGCAGTGGATCTGTGAAGTAGACCGCGGACGCCTGTACCCGTACGAGGGCAACTACTCCACCTACCTGGAGCAGAAGGCTGCACGCCTCGAAGTTGCCGGCAAGAAGGATCAGAAGCTGCAGAAGCGCCTCAAGGACGAGCTCGCATGGGTTCGTTCCGGCGCCAAGGCCCGCCAGGCCAAGAACAAGGCTCGTCTCGATCGCTACGAGGAAATGGCGAACGAAGCAGAGAAGACGCGCAAGCTCGACTTCGACGAGATCCAGATCCCGGCACCGCCGCGCCTGGGTGACGTGGTCGTGGAGGTCTCGAACCTCGACAAGGGCTTCGACGGTCGCGTTCTGATCAAGGATCTCTCGTTCACGTTGCCGCGCAACGGAATTGTCGGCGTCATCGGCCCCAACGGCGTCGGTAAGACGACGCTGTTCAAGACCATCGTCGGTCTCGAGGAGCCTGACGCCGGTGAGGTCAAGATCGGTCAGACGGTCAAGCTGAGCTACGTCGACCAGAACCGTTCCGGAATCGACCCCAAGAAGACGGTCTGGGAGACCGTGTCCGACGGGCTCGATTTCATCGTCGTCGGCCAGACCGAGTTCCCCTCGCGCGCGTACATCAGCTCGTTCGGTTTCAAGGGCCACGATCAGCAGAAGCCGGCCGGCGTCCTCTCCGGTGGTGAGCGCAACCGCCTGAACCTGGCGATGACGCTCAAGCAGGGCGGCAACCTGATCCTGCTCGATGAGCCCACCAACGACCTCGACGTCGAAACCCTCGGCTCGCTGGAGAACGCTCTCGAAGAGTTCCCCGGCTGCGCCGTCGTGATCTCGCACGATCGCTGGTTCCTGGACCGGACTTGTACCCACATCCTCGCGTGGGAAGGTGGCTTCGGCGACAACGAGGCAGCTTGGTACTGGTACGAGGGCAACTTCGAGGGCTACGAGGCGAACAAGGTCGAGCGACTCGGCCCCGACGCCGCACGCCCGCACCGCGTGACTCACCGCAAGCTCACCAGGGACTGATCCGGTGTCCGACGTATACACAGCGCAGATCCAGGTCCGGTGGGGCGATTCCGACCGGTTGGGTCACGTCAACAACACGCGTTACGTCGAGTACATGCAGGAAGCGCGCATCCAGTTCCTGGAAGCGAAACTGGCGCCGCTCGGCGGCCGGCCGGGATACCTCGTGGTTCGAAAGATGACCGTCGAGTTCCTCAAGCCGGTCACCGATCGGTCCGGTCCCTTGAATGTGGAGATCTTCACGACTCACGTCGGGACTTCCTCGTTCACGGTTCGGCACGTCATCCGTGACAACGCGGGTGTCGAATGCGCTTTCGGCGACGCGTTGATGGTCGGATTCGACACGGTGTCCGAAAAGTCCAGACCGCTGGCGGACAGCGAACGCGCGGTGCTCGAAGCATCGCTTGTTCAGATGACGACATCGTAGATTTCGTTTCTCAGTTCACCCTAGGTACTGGTTGCCGCGGCTAGTCTCGAGTCAGAGATTGGTCGCGGCGATCAGAACCCACAAGGATGTGAGCCAGGAATGACAGACCGTGTACGGCAGCAGGGCACAGGCCTCGACGAAGCGACGTTGTTGACGCGTCTTCGCGAGGCCTTTTTCACGCATATCGACGAGGGTGACAGCGACGACGTCATCAACGGTCGATCGGATCGAGTCCTGCTCGCGCATCTTGCGCTCGGGAGGCAGCGGACCCCGGGCACGGCCGTATGGCGTGTGTACCGCCCGTCAGGATCCGAGGGTCTCGGCGCTGCCGTCCAGATCGTCACCGACGACATGTCGTTGCTCGTCGAGTCCGTTACCGCGATGCTCAACCGACAAGGTGTGGGAATCAGTCAATTCGCCCATCCGATCCTGACGGTTGAACGCGATGACTCGGGCAATCTGATGTCCTTGGGCGACAGCGGTATCCAAGAATCCTGGATGCACGTCCAGTTGGACTCCGAAGTCGAGGATTCCGCTCTCGACGCGATCGAAGCACACCTCGGCAAGGTGCTCGCGGACGTCCGCCAGGTGGTTGGTGACACCCCGGACATGAAGGCATTGCAACTGCGCGTTGCCGACGAGTTGGAGAGTGCTGCAGAAACTGCCTCCGGGAGGATCACCCCCGAAGAATTCTCCGATACCGCTCGGCTGCTGCGGTGGATGGCGGACGGAAACTATGCCGTGCTCGGATACCGGCGATTCGAGGGTACGAAGGACGGTTCACGCACGGTCGCCGGCAGCGGGCTCGGCGTGCTGCGCTCCGACGCGGTCACCGAAGGCCCGATGAGTTTGCCTCCCGTCGCAGATCTCCCGGATCGACCGCTTCTGGTCCTGACGCAGGGATCGTTCCCCGCCACGGTGCACCGCGCTGTCTACCCGTACTTCGTGGGTGTCTCGATCCTCGACGACGAGGGAAACATCGTGGGGGAGCACAGATTCCTGGGTGTGTTCACCGTGGTCGCACTCCACGAGAACGTCCTCGCGATTCCTCTGATCGAGCGCCGCGTTCGCGAAGTCATCGCGCGTGCCGGTGTCGACCTGCATTCGTACTCCGGTCAGGCGATGCTCGAGGTCATCCAGTCGTTCCCACGCACCGAGTTGTTCTCGAGCGACGCCGAGACCTTGTTCGAGACCGTCCACGCCGTGCACAGCATCGGGCTGCGTCGACAGGTGCGACTCTTTGTCCGCGAGGACACGTTCGGACGCTTCGTGTCCTGCTTGGTGTACCTACCCCGCGACCGGTACACGACGCGGGTGCGACTGGCGATGCAAAACCTGCTGTGGCGCGAATTCGGACCAGGCACAGTCGATTACACCGCCCGGGTTACCGAGAACGATCTTGCGCTGTTGCACGTGACGATCCGGCGCGATCCGGACAGTGAGCCGGTTCATCTGGATGTCTCCGAGGCCAACCGCGAGCGAGTTCAGGCTCTGTTGACCGAAGTCAGTCGTAGCTGGGACGACCGCATCAACGACCTTGTTCGTGAAAGTCCGGGTGTGGATCCGGAACTGGTGCAGCGGTATTCGCGGGTGCTTCCCGATGGATACAAGGAGGACTTCGAACCGTCACGCGCGTTGGCCGACATCGCCCGACTCGAGGCGTTGGCGCCAGGCGCGATCGACGTACTGCTCTATCGTGCTGTGGACTCCGCGCCCGGTGCCTGGCGCTTCACGCTCTTCGTCGGCGGCGACGGTATCTCGTTGAGCCAGGTGCTACCGGTGCTGCAGTCACTCGGCGTCGAAGTTCTCGACGAGCGGCCGCACGTCGTGCAGCGACTCGACGGCGTTCAGTGCTGGATCTACGATTTCGGATTGTCGGTACCGGCGGATCTTCGGGCGTCGGTCGAGATCGACCTCGATGCGCAGGTGCCGCTCGAGACCAGTACCGCCCCGCTGACCGAGGTCCAGAAGCGATTCACGGCTGCATTCGGTGCAGTCTGGTTCGGCCGGGCCGAAGCTGACCGATTCAACGAGTTGGTGCTGCGGGCCGGAATGTCCTGGCGGCAAGCCGTGGTGCTGCGTGCTTACGCAAAGTATCTGCGCCAGGCCACATTTCCATACAGTCAGTTCCACATCGAAGGAATCGCGCTTACACACCCGCAGACCGCGTTTGCATTGGTGCAGTTGTTCGAGGCGATGTTCGACCCCGAGAAGCAGGACGACATTCGCGTCGCCGAATTGGACGAGCAGTTGCGTGCGTCCATCGACGAGGTACTCAGCTTGGATGCCGATCGCATTCTGCGTGGAATGTTCTCCTTGGTGAAGGCGACCTTGCGTACCAATTTCTACGTCGTCGACGCCGATGGCCGCTCTCGCGACTACCTGTCGGTCAAGCTCGATCCCTCACGGATCAGCGAGTTGCCCAAGCCGCGGCCGGCTTTCGAGATCTACGTGTACTCACCCGAGGTCGAAGGCGTCCACCTGCGATTCGGCGCAGTCGCGCGCGGCGGGCTCCGCTGGTCCGACCGGCGCGAGGATTTCCGCACCGAGGTGCTCGGCTTGGTGAAGGCTCAGGCCGTCAAGAACGCGGTGATCGTGCCGGTCGGCGCCAAGGGCGGCTTCGTCGTGAAGAATCCGCCTCTGCCGACGGGTGATCCGGCCGTTGATCGAATGGCGACGCTGGAAACCGGCAAGGCCTGCTACACCACGTTCATCTCCGGATTGCTCGACATCACCGACAACGTGCACGCGGCTACCGGCGAAGTTGTGACGCCGGATCGAGTGGTGCGCAAGGACGATCAGGATCGCTACCTGGTGGTCGCCGCGGACAAGGGCACGGCGACGTTCTCGGATCTCGCCAATTCGGTTGCCGCCAAGTACGACTTCTGGCTCGGCGACGCGTTTGCCTCCGGTGGCTCCGTGGGATACGACCACAAGGGCATGGGTATCACCGCTCGCGGCGCCTGGGAAAGCGTCAAGCGGCACTTCCGCGAACTCGGGGTCGACACGCAGACGCAGGATTTCACGACGGTAGGCGTCGGCGACATGAGCGGAGACGTGTTCGGCAACGGAATGCTCCTCAGTCGGCACATCCGTCTGGTGGGCGCGTTCGATCATCGACACATCTTCCTCGATCCGAACCCGGATGCAGCGAGCTCGTTCGTCGAACGTCAACGACTTTTCGAGTTGCCACGGTCGTCATGGGCCGACTACGACAAGAGCCTGATCAGTGAAGGTGGCGGCGTCTGGGACCGCACGGTCAAGTCGGTTCCGATCGCCGAAAGCGTCCGGATCGCACTGGGTCTGGCCGAGGGGGTCACGAAGCTCTCGCCGCCGGAATTGATGCAGGCGATTCTGTCGGCACCGGTGGATCTGCTGTGGAACGGCGGAATCGGTACATACGTCAAAGCGTCGACCGAGACCAATGCGCAGGTTGGCGACAAGAGCAACGACGCCGTGCGTGTCGACGGTCAAGATCTGCGGGTCAAGGTGATCGGGGAGGGCGGCAACCTCGGCGTCACTGCTCTGGGAAGAATCGAGTTCAGCGCCAGCGGCGGTCACATCAACACCGACGCCATCGACAACTCGGCCGGCGTCGACTGCTCCGATCACGAAGTGAACATCAAGATTCTTCTCGATTCGCTCGTGCGTTCGCAGTTACTGCCCACGCAGGAACGGAATCCGTTGCTGGCGTCGATGACCGACGACGTGGCGGCGCTGGTGTTGGCGGACAACATTGCTCAGAACGCGCTGCTCGGAATCTCCCGCGTGACCGCTTCTCAGATGCTCGGTGTTCACCGCCGTCAGTTGACGGATCTGACCAAGGCACGTGGCCTTGACCGCAAGCTCGAGGCGTTGCCGACCGACAAGGAGATCGAGCGTCGACTCGAGGCCGGTGTGGGTCTGACGTCGCCGGAATTGGCGACGCTGACGGCGCACGTGAAGCTTTCACTCAAGGACGATCTGCTCGCAACCGAGTTGCCGGACAACGATTTCTTCGCCCAGCAGATCCCGCAGTACTTCCCGACCGCTGTTCGCGATCGGTTCGAAACGGAGATCAAGGCACACCCGTTGCGGCGGCAGATCGTCGCGACGATGCTCGTGAACGAAGTGATCGACAACGGCGGAATCACGTACGCCTACCGCTTGGCCGAGGAGACCGGAGCGAGCAGTACGGACTCGATCCGTGCCTACGCCGCTGTGCGAGAGGTGTTTGCGCTCGACGAGGTGTGGTCGCGAATCCGCTCGGCGGGCGTCAGTGCAGAGATCGAAAACGAGTTGATCGTTGAGTCGTGCCGCTTGCTCGACCGCGCGTCGCGGTGGTTCCTGGCCAATCGGCCCCAGCCGATCGCCGTCGGCGCCGAGGTTGCGCGTTACTCGGCGGCGTATCGGGCTACGGCACCTCTGGTCCCGGGGCTGCTTGCGGGCCATCAACTCGACGATCTGCTGGTGCGGGCTCAATCGGTGATCGATCGCGGGGCTCCGGAAGCGTTGGCGCTGGACGTGTTCCGACTGCTGGATGTCTACTGCCTGCTCGACATCGCGGATATCGCCGACATCGCAGATCACGACATCGCCGAAGTTGCGGAGCTGTACTACGCCTTGGACGCGCATCTGGGAATCGACTGGTTGCTGAGCGCGGTCTCGGGACTCGAGCGCGGCGATCGATGGCACTCGCTCGCGAGGCTCGCGTTGCGAGACGACCTCTACAGTTCGCTGCGGCAGTTGACGATGGAGGTTCTGGCCGGCGGCGAGCCGGGGGAGTCGCCGCAGGAGAAGATCGACGAATGGGAATCGACCAACGCCTCGCGGCTGAGTCGGGCGAGGGCAGCTCTCGTCGAGATCTTCGAGTCTGGGACGCTTGACCTCGCGACGCTCTCGGTGGCGGCGCGTCAGGTTCGTAGCATGGTGCGCAGCATGGGCACCCGATCGGAGGTAGGACGTTGAGCGAAGGATTCCACGCCGAAGTTGTGGTTCGGTGGTCCGACATGGATGCCTTCCAGCACATCAACCACGCACGGATGGTGACGTTGCTCGAAGAGGCGCGGATTCCTTGGTTGTTCGAAGACTCGCGCCCGACGGTCACCCTGCGTGACGGGGCCGTGATTGCCGATCTCCATGTGCGGTACCGCGGGCAACTGCGGCACGACGATTCGCCGCTCGACGTCTTCATGTGGGTGGAAAAGGTGCGCGCGGTGGACTTCACCATCGCGTACGAGGTTCGCCCCCGCGGTGCGGATCTCAGTGTCCCGCCGTCCATCGTGGCGTCGACTCAGATCGCGGCCTTCGATATCGACACTCAACGTTTGCGTCGCCTCAGCGGGCCCGAGCGCGAGTACTTGGAGAGCTGGCAACGTGCATGAACGTGTACTGACCGTGCCCGAGGAGGCCGAGCGAAAGAACTTGGCCGGCTTCATCGGTCATGCCTTGCGTTTGGACGAGTCCACGGTCATCCGGATGCGTCGACGCGGAGATGCTCACCTGAGCGTTTGGGCGTCAACGGGTTTCGACGCTCTCGCTACGCGAACCGTGGCGGGCACCATCAACCCTGACGACACCTCGGCTGCCGGCGATCAGTTGCTCTCGGCGGTGGAGCAGGCGACAAGTGAGCTGATCGATCCGGGGTTCGCCATGGATTCGGCGTGGCGTGGGGCGTTGCCGCCGATGGACGGCTTCGAGCACCTGGACGACGTACCCGCCCGGGTGCTGATCGAACTGGCGCAGCGGGGCAACGCCTTGGCACTGGAGCATGGAAGTAGTCACGGTCCGCCGGCGTCGTTGCTCGATCAGGACGTGCTCGAGGTCAGTGGTCCGTCCGGCACGGTCGGGATCTCGATGCGGGTTGTTTTTGCCTTGACCGCAATGGGATTCGTTCCGCACGCCGGGTCCGAGGCGATGACCGCCGACATCGACCTCGAGCAGATCGACGCCTCGGAACTGGTTCGGGTGCGGGCGAGCAAATCCTGGGTGCGGCTCGATGCACGGTTCGGTTCGATCTACCGTCACCGCGGTGGTTCGATACCGCTGATGGTCGCACGATAGGAGTTCAGGTGGCGGGTGCGTGTTCTCTCAGATCAGCCACGCCGCAGCGTTGACGGGTAGTTGACCGTCGACGAGTGGTGCGCTGCTCAACAGCAGCTGCCCGTTCGGCAGTGCGATCGGCACCTCCGTGGTGTTGAGAGCACAGATCAGACCACCGCGTCGACGGAAAGCGAGGCAGCCGGGGGGACTGCCGTACCAATCGATGTCGGCGCCGGAGAACTCCGGCCTGGCGCTACGAAGTTCGAGGGCGGCGCGATAAAGCGAGAGCATCGAGTCGACGTCCTCGATCTGCGCCTCCACCGTGAGTGTCGACCACTCGCGTGGCATCGGCAACCAGGTGCTCGCACCGGTGGTGAATCCGAACGGGGGTTCGCTTCCTTCCCACGGAAGGGGCACTCGGCAGCCGTCGCGTCCTCGCTCGGCATGTCCGGATCGTTCCCAGACCGGGTCCTGTAGTGCCTCGTCGGGCAGGTCGACGTTCGGCAGGCCGAGTTCGGCTCCGTTGTAGATGAAGCTCGCGCCCGGAAGCGCCAGTTCGACGAGGATCATCGCCCGTGCGCGTTGGGTTCCGATCTCACCCCCGCCGTAGCGCGTGACTTCACGTTCGACGTCGTGATTCGACAGCGTCCACGTGGGCACACCCCCGACCTCGGCGACGGCCGCAAGAGAGTTCTCCACGGCCTCCCGGACGGACTCGGCGGAGAATTCGGTTTCTGCAAGTCGGAAGTTGAATCCGAGATGCAGTTCGTCTGGCCGGATGTATTCGCCGAACTTCTGGTTGTCCTTCACCCAGATCTCGCCGACGGTCATCGCCTCCGGGAACTCGTCCATGACCTTGCGGATGCCGCGGTGGATTTCGTGAACTGCCGGGTTGTTGAACCGCGGGTCGTCGTCGGAATTGCGCATGAGCTCGTTGAGCTCCCAGTCGTGGTCCGGCAAACCGTCGGGCTTAGCCATTCCGTGGGCCACGTCGATGCGGAATCCGTCGATTCCGCGCTCGAGCCAGAAGCGCAGAGTCTTGGCGAGGTCGTCGAAGACCTCGGGGTTGTCCCAGTTCAGGTCGGGCTGTTCCTTGGCGAAGATGTGCAGGTACCACTGGCCGGGTGTTCCGTCGGCTTCGCTGACGCGGGTCCATGCCGGGCCGCCGAAGATGCTCGGCCAGTTGTTCGGCGGTTCGTTGCCGTTTTCACCTTTGCCGTCTCGGAAGATGTAGCGGGATCGCTCCGCAGAACCTGGCGCCGACGCCAGGGCTGCCTTGAACCACTCGTGCTGATCACTCGTGTGGTTCGGGACCAAGTCCATGGTGACCTTGATTCCGCGCTCGTGGGCCGACGTGATCAGCGAATCCATCGTCGCCAGATCACCGAACAGGGGATCGATGTCGCGAGGATCCGAGACGTCGTAGCCGTGGTCTGCCATCGGTGACTTCATCACCGGGCTCAACCAGATCGCGTCGATGCCGAGCAGTTCGAGGTAGCCGAGTTTCTCCTCGACTCCGCCGAGGTCGCCGATACCGTCACTGCCCGAATCGGCAAAGGAACGCGGATAGATCTGATAGAAGACCGCCTCGTTCCACCACGGGGCTTCGGGCCGGCTTACAGAGGACGAATCCGCGGGGGTGCTCACAGCAGTTCATAGTGCCAAACGTCTGGCACTCTCACGACTTGGACACGGTAAAAGCGTGACTCTTTACCTAGCCTTGGTGTACTTTGCATTCACGCGGTGACACCATGTGGCAACTTTGGTGTTACTGCCGGGGGAGAAGTATTCGGGAATTCAACCAAGGGGGCTTGGCCTTGACTTTGTCGGCAATCGAAGCGGTCAGTTTGGATCATGTACTGCTCGAAGATGATCCCATCAACCGCGACTGGATAATCTTCGGCACACCGGTTGCACGGTCGGCGCAATGGTCGGCGAGTAAAGACGGGACCACGACTACACACGTCTGGGATTGCACGAAGGGGCGCTTCCGCTGGTACTTCCACGCGGACGAAATCGTGCACATCATCGAAGGGTCGGTCACCGTTCAGGCCGACGGAATCGCCGAGCGAACCCTGAGTGTCGGCGATGCCGCACTCTTCCGTGCGGGCAGTTGGTCGGAGTGGGAGGTCGAAGAGTACGTGCGCAAGCATGCAATCTTGAGTTCGCCCCTGCATCCCACGGTGTCGTTCGGGGTACGAGCAGTCCGCCGGGTCGCGCGCGTGTTCAGGCCGAAGGCTAGGTAGACGGTCAGATAGCGGAGTTCACCATGGACGCGGCAGCCATCTCCATGTAGTCGATCAACTGCTTGCGGTGCACCGGGCTCAGAGTCTTCTCGTCGATGGACGCGATGGCGACGTGCATGCACCGCAGCCACGCATCACGCTCGATCGGGCCGATCACGAATGGATTGTGGCGCATCCGCAGACGCGGGTGTCCACGTTCCTCCGAGTACGTGTGCGGTCCGCCCCAGTACTGCTCGAGGAACATCCGCATCCGCCGCTCGGCCGGGCCGAGATCGGCCTCGGGGTAGAGCGGGCGCACAACCTCGTCCTTCGCGACCTCTTCGTAAAATCGCGCGGTGAGCTTGTGAAACGTCTCGGCTCCGCCGACGGCGTCGTAGAAGGTCTGCTGCACGTCGTGCTGTACGTCATTCATGGCAAGTTCCATTGTGCCTGACGGCCGTAGTGGTCGGTTTCCGGGTCGACGACGGTTGTATCGAGTCGGAGTGCGTACCCATTCACCGGAAATTCACCGGCCGTCCTGGCAATTTTGTTCGAAATGGGAGTGCGTAACGCGATCATCCGTGGTCAACTTGGGGGCAGTCTCCCGGAGGTCGTATGAAGAACCGACATGCTGCACGCAATCACCGACAACTCCAGCCCACTAGCGCGCGGAACGACCACGCGTTAGGGGCTGTTCTGGAAGTTGTTCCTGACGGGTTCGCGCACACTACCGACCCACTCTTTTCCGACGAGCATTCTCACCTCGAGATGTTCCCTCCCGATCGCGTCGTCCCCGAGTGGGTGAAACGTCGGGTGCTACTGCTCAACGTCACGTACGAACCGCTGACCGCCCTTCCTGCCAGGCGCGCGGTCGTACTGATGGCCTGCGGCAAGGCCGATACCGTCCACGAGGACGAACAGGGCCCGGTAGTCCATTCCGCGGACTGGTCGGTGCAGGTTCCCTCGGTCATTCGATTGCGCACCTACGTGCGCGTTCCATATCGCGCCCGCATCCCCATGACTCGTGCCGCGCTGATGCATCGTGACCACTTCCGATGTGCGTACTGCGGAGCCAAAGCCGAAACCATCGACCACGTCGTTCCTCGCAGCAGAGGTGGCGGGCATTCGTGGGAGAACTGCGTCGCGTGCTGTGCCCCCTGCAATCACCGCAAGGCCGACAAGATGCTCAGCGAACTCGGATGGACCCTCCGTGCGGAATTGGTCCCGCCGTCCGGACCTCACTGGCGTCTGCTCGCGGCGACCAAGGAATTGCATCCGGCGTGGATGCCTTATCTCGGCGTGGGCGCAGCCTGAGCTATGTGTCGGCGTGGGCGCAGCCTGAATTGAGTTCTAGCGTCACCGAAACGAAATTGCCCGAGAATTTGTGGCCCTGACGCTTTCCTTCCTGGCGTTCTGGGCTACGTTATCTGGTGTGAGCATTCTCGAGGTAGTACTGATATACGTTGGGATTCCGGCCTTGATCACCGCGTTCTTCGCGGCTGCGTCCTTCCTCGGGAAGAAGACGCCGGGACCGGTTCCGCCGGCGTTCCATCTCGGTGAGTCGTGGGATCACGCTCCCGTGCTGTGGAGTGCTGTCGACGAGGTCACCGTTCGCGGTGGCCATCACGGCAGTGCACACGCAATCGAAGCCGGTTCGGCTGATCTGATCGGAGGGTCCGCAAGTGGCAAGTGGTGATCATTCGACCGCGCTCGCAGTAGCGCCCGAGGACCTGCCCGTCGGCAGCGTCGTCACGTCCAGTGGACGCGTATCCGGTGTGCATCGCATCGGCGAGCCGTTCACCGACGATCTTCCGTTCGAGACCATGGATCTGGTCGCGCTCGACGTCGCGATGACCGAAGCGACGCGGGCCACCAAGGTGCGGTTCAACGCGTACGTCGGTGATCTCGGTTCTGATCCGGCAGCGGGTGCCGACGCATTGTTCCCGACCACGCCCGAAGCCGAGCGTTCCGTCCTGATCGCCGTTTCGCCCAACCAGCGCACCGTCGAGGTTCGCAGCGGTCGGGCAATCGCCGATCGGGTCACCGATCGTGTTACCCAGCTCGGAGCAACGGCAGCTGTTGCATCCTTCAGTGAAGGCAACCTGATCGACGGACTGATCAGCGCTATCCGCGTTATGGCAGCCGCAATTTCAGCGCCGTAACTGTTTGTCAGACACAGGCCGGTGCCCGCGTCGATTCGTGAGAATCGACGCGGTCACCGGCCTTTCGCATGTCAGCTCGCGTCGAACTTTCGTGCTGCGAGTGAACGAACCACGCCGGCCTGGCCTTCGACGACCAGGCGACGCAACGCGGGAGGGATGTCGCCTTCGAGGAACCGGTCTGCTGCCGCTACGGATTCGTCCGAGATCGACCACGACGGGTACAGCCCGATGACGACCGTCTGTGCCACTTCGCTCGAGCGTCGTTCCCACACCGCCGCGATATCGGCGAAGTAGCGGGAGACGAAGGGCTCGAGCAATTCGTCCTGGCCTTCGCGAGCGAACCCGCCGATGATCGATCGCGCGGTGATGTTGGGCACGGAGTCGTCGCCGACGACCTTTGCCCAGACCTCTTCCTTGACAGCGACCTGCGGACGTCCGGCCGCGGCCGCCGCGGCTTGACGAGCGCCCGCAGCGGTCGGGTCACGCTGAGCTTCGGCGTCGATGAATGGAGTTGCGGTTCCTTCGGCGTCGATCTCACCGGCGGCCGCGAGTGCCCCGACGATGCGCCAGCGCAGGTCCGTGTCGACGATCAGGCCGTCGAGCCCAACGGTGGAGGGATCGGCGTCGAGCAATTCGCGCAGTACCTCGGTGTGCCACGGGGAGAGTGCTGCGCCGGTGAGTGCGTTGACGAATGCCAGCTGGTGGTCGGACCCGGCCTCTGCCTCACGTGCGAGTTCGAGCAACCGATTGGCGAAGCTCGCCGCGCCTTCGGCCTCGGCCCAGGCCGGATCTGCGTAGGAGCCGATGGCGGTTTGGGCTTGGAGCAAGAGACGTTGCACCACACCGACTTCGGTCTCCGAACTGATGCCGCGCTCGACCAGCGCGACGAAGTCGCGTGCCTTCAGTTCGGCTTGACGGGTCATTTCCCACGCCGCCGACCAGACCAGGGTGCGGGGGAGTGAGTCGGTGATGTCGCCGACCCGCTCGATCGCCGTCGCCAACGATTCGGGATCGAGTCGCACGGAGCCGTAGGTGAGATCGTCGTCGTTGACCAACACGAGTGCACCGCGGGCGACGCCGACAAGTTCGGGGACATCCGTGCTTTCCACAGCATCGAGGTCGAGTTCGACGCGATGGCTTCGTACCAACTTGCCGTCGACGTCGTCGTAGATGCCGATGGCGATCCGGTGGATTCGCCGCTCGCCGGCGCCTGGTGCAGCACCGTCCTGCAGGACGGCGAAGCGGGTGAACTTTCCGTCTGTGTCGACATCGAAGTCGGGGCGCAGGATGTTCAAACCGGTGGTCTTGAGCCACTGCCGACCCCAGTCGGAAAGGTCACGGCCCGAGGACTTTTCGAGTGAGCCCAGCAGACCGTCGAAGGTTGCGTTTCCGAATGCGTGCTCACGGAAGTACTCACGCAGTCCGGCGAGGAACGGCTCGAGTCCGACGTATGCCACCAACTGCTTGAGGACGCTGGCGCCCTTCGCGTACGTGATGCCGTCGAAGTTCACCTCGACGGCGGCCAGGTCCGGAATGTCCGCGGCAATCGGGTGCGTCGACGGCAACTGGTCCTGGCGGTACGCCCACGACTTCTCGACGTTGGCGAACGTCGTCCAGGCGTTCGTGTACTCCGTGGCCTCGGTCTGGCACAGGACCGAAGCGAAGGTCGCGAACGACTCGTTGAGCCACAGGTCGTCCCACCACGCCATCGTGACGAGGTCGCCGAACCACATGTGCGCCATTTCGTGCAGGACCGTTTCGGCACGACGTTCGTACGAGTAGCGGGTCACCTTGGAACGGAAGACGTAGTCCTCGAGGAATGTCACGGCGCCGGCATTCTCCATCGCGCCCGCATTGAATTCGGGGACGAAGAGCTGGTCGTACTTGCCGAAAGCATAGGGAACACCGAAGTTGCGGTGGTAGAAGTCGAATCCCTGCTTGGTCTCGGTGAACAGTCGCTCCTCGTCCATGAACTCGGCCAGCGAAGCGCGGCAGAAGATTCCGAGCGGGATGTCGCCGTGCTCGTCGGAGTAGTTGTCGGTCCACTGCGCGTAGGGACCGGCGATGAGTGCCACCAGGTACGTGCTCATCTTCGGGGTGGTCCGGAAAACGTGCTTGCCGGGATCGGCGGCAAGGGTCTCGACGACCGCGGAGTTGGAGATGACCTTCCACGACGTGGGAGCGGTGACGCGGACGTCGAACGTGGCCTTGAGATCAGGCTGATCGAAGCACGCGAACATGCGCTTGGCGTCGGCCGTCTCGAACTGTGAATAGAGGTAGACGGAGTCATCGGTCGGGTCGACGAATCGGTGCAGTCCCTCGCCGGTGTGGGAGTAGATGCAATCGGCCTCGATGACCAACTCGTTGTCGGTAGCGAGATCAGGCAGGCTGATGCCCGTCGACTCGTCGTAGCCGGAGACGTCGAGCGCGGTGCCGTTGAGGACCGCGGAATGGACTCTGGCCGCGACGATGTCGATGAAGCTGCTTGCTCCGGCCGTGGCGGTGAACGTGACGGTGGTCTTCGAGGAGAACGTCTCCTCGCCGGGTGCGTCTTTGCCGTCGGTGAGATCGAGTTCGATCAGGTAGTTCTCGACGGTCAGGATTGCTGACCGTTGCGCTGCGGTTTCGCGTGTCAGGTTCGGTGCGACCACAAAGATCTCCTCGTAGATGGTGCGGATCTATTACGTCCATCCCATCACGAAGAGAACGACTTCACTCAAGCGGACACTTCTGCCAGCGGAATCTCCGGATCGGCCAACCGCTCCGGATCGACGGGACGCGAAGACGCGACCAATTCCTTGATGGCGTCACCGGCATCCCAGATGTTCACGTTCATGCCGGCGAGCACCTTGTTCGCGGAATCGAGCCAGAATGCCAGGAACTCGCGCTTGTCGACGTCGCCGCGAGTGACGACACGGGAGTAGCCGCCGTGCGGTGCGTGACCTACGTATTCCATTCCGAGGTCGTACTGATCGGTGAAGAAATACGGCATGCGGACGTACTCGGCGGGCCGTCCCAACATGGTCTCTGCGGCCGTCTCGGGTTGGTTGAGTGCGTTTGCCCAGTGCTCCACCCGAATTCGTGCATTCAGAATCGGATGCTGTGCGGCCGCGATGTCACCCACTGCGACCACGTCGGGGTCGCTGCTCTGCAGACCGGCGTCGACGAGAACCCCGTTCTCGACGTCGATACCCGCCTCCGATGCCAACTCGGTGTTCGGCAATGCGCCGACAGCGATCAACACGGCGTCGGCCGGAATCACGGTTCCATCACTCAAAGTGACACCCGAGGCGTGACCGCCGTCGACAGAGATTGCGGTGACGTCCGTGCCGGTGCGTAAGTCCACCCCGTTCTGGCGGTGCAGCGCGGCGAAGACCTCACCCATTTCCGGGCCGAGGGTCGATTCGAGCGGAAGGCCGGCATGTTCGAGCACGGTGACCTCGACGTCGAAACCGCGAGCCGACGCGGCAATTTCGAGGCCGATCCAGCCGGCACCGACCACGACGAGCTTCTTGTCGGCGGCCAGGGTGCGCAGCAGCGCGGCGGCCTGATCGACTGTTCGCACGTAGTGAACACCCTCGGCGTCGGACCCCGGGATGTCGAGGCGCCGCGACCGCGAACCGGTGGCCAAGGCGAGCTTGTCGTACCTGATCGTGGAACCGTCCGGAAGTGACACGGTGTGCGCAGCGGGGTCGATGGCCGTTGCCGTCGTTCCCGGGCGAAGATCGACGCGATGGTCGCGAAACCACTCGCCGTCGTGGACGGTGAATTCGGGGAGTGTCTTCTTGCCTGCGAAGAACTCTTTCGACAGCGGCGGACGCTCGTACGGGAGGTGGTCTTCTTCACTCAATACGGTGATCTCACCGTCGAAATCTCTGTCACGCAGGGCTTCTGCGATCTTTGCGCCCGCGAGCCCGCCGCCGACGATCACGAATCTCCGGTTGGTGCTCATTACTGAACCACTCCTTCGTACTCGTTTCTTTTCGACACTACTGCGATCGGGAGGTGGTTCGGGGGAAAGCGCGGGAAGGATTGCGGGTTCATGATTGTTGGCAGAACGGGAGTATGTCCCCGAACTGATATGACCTGACCGACATGAACTGATAGGGAGTTTCTTCGTGAGCGCAACCTCGAGCAAGACCACGGACACTGCTGACTTCTGGTTCGATCCGCTCTGCCCGTGGTGCTGGATCACCTCACGCTGGATTCTCGAGGCCCAGCAGGTACGCGACATCGAGGCCAAGTTCCACGTGATGAGCCTTGCGGTTCTCAACGAGGGCCGTGACCTTCCCGACGAGTACCGGGAGATGATGACCAAGGCCTGGGGCCCGGTCCGTGTCGCCATCGCTGCAGCGCAGCTGAAGGGTGACGAGATCCTGCTGCCGCTGTACACGGCTATGGGGACGAAGATTCACAACGAGGGCAACAAGGACTTCGCCGACGTCATCAAGTCGTCCCTCGCCGAGGTCGGCCTGCCACCTGAACTGGCCGAGGCCGCCGACACCGACAAGTACGACGAGGCTCTGCGCGAGAGCCACCACAAGGGCATGGACGCCGTCGGACCCGACGTCGGAACCCCGACGATCCATGTCAACGGCGTGGCGTTCTTCGGCCCCGTGCTCTCACGCATCCCGCGCGGCGAGGACGCAGGCAAGGTGTGGGACGGCGCAGTAGCGCTGGCCGGCTACCCCCACTTCTTCGAGCTCAAGCGGACCCGCAACGAGGATCCTCAGTTCGACTGAGCGGCAGTGAGCGCCGGATTTCGGTAGAGCTGGCCCGGCCGGAAGAACAGATGCCCTGAGTGCGTGCGGTTGCGAAGCGCAGCCGCACGCCAGGTCAGCACCGGATGCGACGACAAGATGTTGACGAACCACGGGAAGAACCCGGATTCGAGTGTCGCCCGATCGGCCAGTTCGTCGAACCCGACCAGACCCACCAGATACTTTCCCGCGCCGAGGACGCCCATCGCGCCCGGTGCACCCTGCGGACGCATGTGAAAGCCGAAGTTGTCCGCCGTGTACTCCATGGAACGCGACAGCGAAGATCCGATCACCGGAATGTAGTTCGACGCGAACTGTCCCCACTGGCGCCAGTACGACGCATGCCCGGCAGCGATGTGGCCGACCTCGTGGCCGATGATGAATGCGAGCGCATCGGGCTCGCGTGCCTGCCCACCGACTTCGAACAGGTCGCTGTAGACGACGACGAAACGGCGAAATCCGTGCCCCGACGCGAACGCGTTGATCCGTCCGTTCCCCAGCACGACGTAGGCATCCGGCGGAGTTTTCATGCCGAACCGTGCCGCAGCCTCGGCAACGAGCTGATACCCCTCCGGAAACTGTGAAGGCGTCATCTTGATTCCGTTGACCTGTTGCGATCCGTACAGCTGACCTCGCGCAAGGAACAGCAGGATCGGAGCCGCGAGCACCACGAGGATCCACGTCGACAGATCACCCGCAGCGATCAGAACGATCGCCACCACATAAGTGACGACCGTCGTCAGCACCGCGAGCACGAGTAGCGGGATTTCCCACGGGTGGCGAACGGCGTCACTGCCCGGTGACATACGAAGGGCGGGTGCAGCGGCCTGGCCGTTGACGGGGTACATGGGCACCACGATAGGTGTGCTCGCGCGGCGATGCGTGTTCCTGAAAGTGTGACGTCGACCCGGGTGCGCCCGGCTGGTCGGGCCTGAGAGAATTGTCGCCATGCGCGTATACCTGGGTGCCGACCATGCCGGATTCGAACGTAAGAACGAGATCATCGAACACCTGAAAGCGAACGGCCACGAGGCCATCGACTGTGGTGCTCACGAGTACGACGCCGTGGACGACTACCCGGCTTTCTGCATCGAAGCCGCAAAGCGCGTCGTCGCCGACGAGGGCAGCCTGGGAATCGTCCTGGGTGGCAGTGGCAACGGCGAGCAGATCGCAGCGAACAAGGTTCCCGGCGCACGGTGCGCCCTCGCTTGGAGCGTCGAAACGGCGAAGCTGGCACGTGAGCACAACAACGCTCAGCTGATCGGCATCGGCGGACGTATGCATTCCCTCGAGGAATCGCTTGCCATCGTCGACGCTTTCCTCGCCACCGCATGGTCGGGTGAAGAGCGCCACCAGCGTCGTATCGACATCCTGTCCGAGTACGAGAAGACCGGCGTCGCACCGGCTCTGCCGCAAGCCTGATCCGAAAGTTGTTCCGTGCCTGAAGGTCATACCCTGCACCGGCTGGCACGGTTGCATGCCCGCAAGTTCGTCGGTTCACCGGTCCGCGTCCTCAGTCCGCAAGGCAGATTCGCCGAGGACGCGCGCCTGGTGGACGGACACGTACTCACGTCCTCGGATGCCTGGGGAAAGCACCTCTGGCACACGTACGACAACGGTCTGACAGTTCACGTACACCTCGGGTTGTACGGAAAGTTCACCGACGTCACCCTGCCGATGGAAGAACCGGTAGGCCAGGTCCGGATGCGAATGGTCGGTGCCGACTTCGGCACCGACCTTCGTGGTCCCACCGCCTGCGAAGTCCTGCTACCTCCTCAGGTCGCCGCGATCGAGGCCAGACTCGGGCCGGACCCACTGCGCCGCGACGCGGATCCAGAGAAGGCCTGGTTGCGAATCTCCAAGTCCAAGACGGCAATCGGCGCCCTGCTGATGGACCAGGCGGTCCTGGCGGGTGTCGGCAACGTCTATCGCGCCGAACTTCTCTTTCGTCACGGAATCAACCCTGAACGACCGGGGAATCTCGTCTCTCACGGCGAGTGGACCGCCATGTGGGCAGACCTAGTCGAATTGATGAAAGTCGGCGTCAGACGGGGGAAGATGCACGTCGTTCGCGCCGAGCACGACAACGGAGATCCGGCGTACGCGAAGGATCGTCCGCGTACCTATGTCTACAGAAGAGCAGGATCGCCGTGCCGCGTGTGCGGCACACCGATCCTGCATTCCGTCATGAAGGCACGAAACCTGTTCTGGTGCCCGGTGTGTCAGTCGGCTTAGAAGTCGAAGCCGCCGAAGTCCCCGCCGCCCCCGAAATCCATTCCGCCTCCGTCGCCACCAGACCAGTCGCTTCCGCCGTCAGCGGTGTAGTCCGTGTTGTCGATACTTCCTTGGTCGGCGCCGGGATCACCGGCGTCCATACCCTGATCTCCCGAGTCACCGGAGCCTGTGTCGGCGCCGGGATCGCCACCCTGGGCGAAAGCCTCTGCGCCGTAAGGAACCCCGGCCATGCCGGAGAACATGGTCGAGAACAGCATCATCGAACCCAGACCCCAGGCGCCGGCGACGAGTGCAGGCTTCCACCAGGGTTCGGAGTACCAGCCGGCCGGGACCGGGCGTCCGGCGACTCGGCCACCGGGGTAGTAGTTGGGTGTGTGCGACGACGGATTGGGTGATGCGGCGACCTTGCGGCCCTCGAATTCGACCTCACGGTCTTCGGTGACCGAACCGGCAGCCTTCTGTCCGTCGATGGAAGGAACTTCCGGTCCCGGATCCATGCCCATCGCCACCCGTGCCGCGCGGATGTAGTAAAGCCCTTCCAGTGCAGTCTGTTTCGCGAGACGTGCTTGGACCGGCGTTGCGGCCTGATCGATCTGCGAGCCTGCGGCGTTGTACCGTTCGGCCGCGTCGGCGAGGGCTTGGCGCGACGCGTCGTCACTGCCGGTCAGGTTGTAGACCTGACCGCCGAGGCGTTCGATCGCCTGCCGGGCATCGGCTTTCGCATCGTCGAGTTGTGTTGCGCTGTGGCCGGAACCGCGTTGCTGGCTTTTCATGACCAGAAATACGACTACGGCCAGAACGACGAGTATGAGAAGAATCGTGGTCACGAGTGGCCTCCCGAGCAGAATCGATCCGGACAACTCCAGGATACGGACCGCAGGGGAGTGGTCTGAGTGGACAAAGTCGGAATACAAAAAATCCGCACCGGCTGGGCCGATGCGGATCTTTTGTGGAGTTTCCCTCTTGATGGAGGGGATGACGGGAATCGAACCCGCGTGATCAGTTTGGAAGACTGAGGCTCTACCATTGAGCTACATCCCCGTGCATACGACAACTCGGGATCGCCGTGTTCGTCGTCTGCGATACGAAACTGTACCCAATGCCCCACCGGATTTCATAATCGGGGGGTCGGAGAAGTTCGAGACCGTCGTTCACCTGGGGAATTGGCGAATGGCTCGGCGAGTCGGGGTGTCTCGGCCGCAGGCGCGACTTCTGATTCCGGCTCTGAATGGCAGTTGAGGCAACGCTGTATGTGGCTGCCGTATGTGGCTGCCGTCGGATGACATACTGACGGGGTCGACAGCCGGGCCGTGTACAAATGGCGGTCGGGTTCGTGAGAGAGTAGTGAGCGCGATAGGGTTGTGCGCGGTCACCGATGGTGGCTGCCTTTGTGGCCCGCTGTCTTTGTGGCCTCGGATGGCCGTATCGTGTGTTTCATGTGATCGGAAACGGGATGTAGCGCAGCTTGGTAGCGCATCCGCTTTGGGAGCGGAGGGTCGCAGGTTCAAATCCTGTCATCCCGACAAGTACGTACATGGCACTTCACCTCCAGTAAGTCCGGGAGTGAAGTGCCGCGCCAGACAGCAGTACCGATTCAACACAAGTTGTGAGCAAGACCAGACGAAGGAGCGAAGTTTCGTGAAGAGCACCGTCGAGCAGCTCAGCCCGACGCGAGTCCGTATCAACGTTGAGGTGCCCTTCGCGGAACTCAAGTCTGATTTCGACAAGGCCTACAAGGCCCTCGCGCAGCAGATTCGTCTCCCCGGCTTCCGTCCCGGCAAGGCTCCGGCCCGCCTCCTCGAAGCGCGTGTCGGTCGCGGCGCTGTGCTCGAGCAGGTCGTCAACGACGCTCTGCCGTCGCGTTACTCCGAGGCTGTCACCAGCGCCGGCGTGAAGGCCATCGGCCAGCCCGAGATCGAGGTCACCAAGATCGAAGACGGCGAGCTCCTCGAGTTCACCGCCGAGGTCGACGTGCGCCCCGAGATCGAGCTCCCTGACTTCAGCTCCATCAACGTCGAGGTCGATCCGATCGAGATCACCGACGAAGCCATCGAAGAGCAGCTGCTTTCGCTGCGTCAGCGTTTCGGCACCCTCACCGGCGTCGACCGCGCAGTCGAGGACGGCGACTTCGTCTCCATCGATCTGTCGGCCACCGTCGACGGCGAGAACGTTGCCGAGGCAACCGCGAGCGGACTGTCGCACGAGGTCGGTTCGGGCCAGCTCATCGAGGGCCTCGACGAAGCCATCATCGGCCTCAAGGCGGGGGAGTCCAAGGACTTCACATCGACGCTGGTCGCCGGCGAGTACGCAGGCAAGGAAGCTGTTGTCACCGTGACCGTGCAGACGGTCAAGGAGCGCGAGCTTCCGGCTGAGGACGACGAGTTCGCTCAGCTCGCCAGCGAGTTCGACACCCTGGAAGAACTGAAGGCTGACCTCCGTGAGCGCGTCGCACGCGTCCGCAAGGTCGAGCAGGCCGGTCAGATCCGCGACAAGGTTCTCGAGCAGCTGCTCGAGACCGTCGAGGTTCCGTTGCCGGAGGCTGTCGTCAAGGCTGAGGTCGACGCTGCACTGCACGACGCCGTTCACGGTCTCGATCACGACGAAGAGGCACTGAACAAGCTCCTCGAAGAGCAGGGCAGCAGCCGCGAAGAGTTCGACAAGGATGCACAGGAAGCCGCTGAGCGCTCCGTCAAGACGCAGCTCTTGCTCGACTCGATTGCCGATGCGGGCAACGTCACCGTCGGTCAGGACGAGCTCACCGAGCGCATCCTGTTCCAGGCGCAGCGTTACGGCATGGCTCCTGAGCAGTTCATCCAGCAGATCCAGCAGGCCAACCAGCTCGGCGCCGTCTTCGCAGACGTCCGTCGTGGCAAGGCTCTCGCGTCCGTCGTCGAGTCGGCCGGTGTCAAGGACACCTCCGGCGCAGTTGTCGACACCGCAGAGCTGTTCGGCAGCAGTGAGGCCGAAACCGAAGCGGACGAGTCTGATTCCGCCGAGAGCGAAGACAAGTAAAAACGCAGGCGGACGGGTGTTTTCACCACGATCGACTGCACTGAGTTTTCCGCTTTGAGCGAAGTAGGGCGGCACCGGGACTCCGGTGCCGCCCTACTTCGTTACTGTCTGTGTCAGTAGAAGTGTTTCGCATAGACGATCCACCGCACAAGTAGATCCACATAGAAGGCAGGTACCGTGACTTCCAATCACCTGGAGACTTTGCAGAGTCCCGCCATGACTTCAGCGACCGCTGGGTTGAACCTCAGCGACTCGGTGTACGAGCGCTTGCTGCGAGAGCGCATCATTTTCCTCGGTACCCAGGTCGACGACGACATCGCCAACAAGCTGTGCGCACAGATCCTGCTGCTCTCGGCCGAGGACCCGACGCGAGACATCTCGCTCTACATCAACTCGCCCGGTGGATCCGTGACCGCAGGTATGGCGATCTTCGACACGATGCAGTTCGCCGAGTGCGACATCGCCACCTTCGGCATGGGCCTTGCGGCGTCGATGGGTCAGTTCCTGCTCTCGGCAGGCACCAAGGGCAAGCGCTACGCACTGCCTCACGCCCGCATCATGATGCACCAGCCGTCCGCCGGCATCGGTGGTTCCGCCAGTGACATCGCGATCATGGCCGAGCAGTTCAAGCACACCAAGCGCGAAATGGCCGAGCTGATTGCTCAGCACACCGGCCAGACGGTCGAGCAGATCACCGCGGACTCCGATCGTGACCGTTGGTTCACGGCGAAGGAAGCTCTCGAGTACGGCTTCGTCGACCACGTCGTCTCCCGTGCGAATCAGGCCGGCGGCACCGGCAACTGAGCCGGTTCGCCCGTCCTTTCGCTGCCCAATTCATACTTTGGAGAACTGATGACCAATCTTTTCGGAGCTAACTCGCTGGGCGGCCAGGCGCCGTCGGGCCCCCAATCGCGTTACATCCTGCCCCAGTTCACGGAGCAGACCAGCTACGGCGTCAAGACGTCCGACCCGTACAACAAGCTGTTCGAGGAGCGCATCATCTTCCTCGGCTCGCAGGTCGACGACGTGTCCGCCAACGACCTCATGGCGCAGTTGCTGGTTCTCGAATCGCAGGATCCGGACCGCGACATCACGATGTACATCAACTCGCCCGGTGGTTCTTTCACCGCGCTGATGGCGATCTACGACACGATGCAGTACGTCCGTGCCGACATTTCCACCGTCTGCCTCGGTCAGGCTGCTTCGGCAGCTGCCGTGCTTCTGGCCGGCGGTACGCCGGGCAAGCGCTTCGCGCTCCCCAACTCGCGCATTCTGATCCACCAGCCGGCTACGGGCGGCATCCAGGGTCAGGTTTCCGATCTGGAGATCCAGGCTGCGGAGATCGAGCGTATGCGTCGGCTCATGGAGAGCACGCTGTCGTTGCACACGGGTAAGGATCCGGAGACCATCCGCGTCGACACCGATCGCGACAAGATCCTCACGGCCGAGCAGGCCAAGGAGTACGGCATCATCGACGACGTGCTGGCTTACCGGAAGCTCAGCGCACAGAAGTAGTCGATTTCCGCCTCGTGTCGAGGATCTGTTACCCGATTCCCGACACGAGGCGGACACGTCGAGAAGTGCCTGGTGGAGCGCTTGCCAGGCTGAAATCTCGACTCTTTTCTTTTTTATCCGCAGACGAAACGCCGAGAACAGGTCGACCCCGTTCGGGATCTGCGGGTACCGTCACTTCACGGGCTGGTTCTCGACCGGCGTTCTGCGATTGTTCGACCAGATTTGTTCGATCAGTTTGTCTGATCTGACAACTACCGAAGTACTGCGGAGCGTCTCGACCGATCGAGTGGCGGCGAGTGCACGTACATGATGGAAAGTAGGGACCTCACGAGATGGCACGCATCGGCGACGGCGGGGATCTGCTCAAGTGCTCTTTCTGCGGTAAGAGTCAGAAGCAGGTCAAAAAGCTCATTGCAGGACCCGGGGTGTACATCTGCGACGAGTGCATCGACCTCTGCAACGAGATCATCGAAGAGGAATTGGCCGAATCGAGCGAGGTCAAGCTCGACGAGCTTCCCAAGCCTGCGGAGATCCGAGAATTCCTCGAGAACTACGTCATCGGTCAGGACTCCGCCAAGCGGACGTTGGCCGTGGCCGTCTACAACCACTACAAGCGCATTCAGGCCGGCGACAAGGGCCGTGACGCGCGGGGTGAGACGGTTGAGCTCGCGAAATCCAACATCTTGATGCTCGGCCCCACCGGCTGTGGCAAGACGTATCTCGCTCAGACTCTCGCGAAGATGCTCAACGTCCCGTTCGCCATCGCTGACGCGACGGCGTTGACCGAGGCCGGTTACGTCGGTGAGGACGTCGAGAACATTCTGCTCAAACTGATTCAGGCTGCCGACTACGACGTCAAGCGCGCCGAGACCGGAATCATCTACATCGACGAGGTCGACAAGATCGCCCGTAAGAGCGAGAACCCGTCGATCACGCGTGACGTCTCCGGCGAAGGCGTTCAGCAGGCGTTGCTGAAGATCCTCGAAGGTACGCAGGCGAGCGTCCCGCCGCAGGGTGGCCGTAAGCATCCGCACCAGGAATTCATTCAGATCGACACCACGAACGTGCTGTTCATCGTCGCGGGCGCTTTCGCAGGTCTCGAGCGGATCGTCTCCGATCGTGTCGGCAAGCGCGGTATCGGTTTCGGCGCCGAGGTTCGGTCGAAGGCCGAACTGGATACGGTCGATCGTTTCGCCGAGGTCATGCCGGAGGATTTGATCAAGTTCGGTCTGATTCCCGAGTTCATCGGCCGTTTGCCGATGATCGCGTCGGTGACCAACCTCGACAAGGAATCGCTCGTTCAGATCTTGTCGGAGCCCAAGAACGCTCTCGTCAAGCAGTATCGTCGCCTGTTCGACATGGACGGCGTCGAACTCGAGTTCACCGAAGAAGCGCTCGACGCTATTGCCGACCAGGCGATCTTGCGTGGAACCGGCGCTCGTGGCCTGCGCGCCATCATGGAAGAGGTTCTTCTTCCCGTGATGTACGACATTCCCAGCCGTGACGACGTCGAAAAGGTGGTCGTCACCGCGGAGACCGTCAACGACAACGTACTTCCGACCATCGTTCCGCGTAAGCCGGAACGTGGCGAGCGTCGCGACAAGACGGCTTAGAACTTCAAAACGACTGTGGCCCGGTATCTCTCGCGAGATGCCGGGCCACAGTGGTTCGTGCAGGATGTCTGTCGGGTATTCGGCTAGATCGGGTTGCCGAGTTCCTTGAGGGGGGTGCGGAAAGTCTCCTTGGCGGTGAACGCCGAGATCGCGCAGATGACGCAGGCCACCGAAGTCAGAATGGCAACGGGCATCCAGTGTGTCTTGTCGCCGCCCATGAGGGCGTTGCCGATGGCGGGGGCAAAGCCTGCGAGGGCGAAGCCGACCTGGGTGCCGATCGCAATGCCCGAGTAGCGGACCTTGGTGTTGAACATCTCGGAGTAGAACGACGGCCAGATGGCATTCGGGGCAGCGTAGAAGACGGACATCAATCCGATTGCGGCGAGGAAGATCAGGGGAACGTTGCCGCTGGCGATTGCGCCGAAGTACACGTAGATGAACACCGCGCTACCGAGGGCGCCACCGATGAACAACGGCCTGCGACCGATCCGGTCGGAGAGCATCGCCCAGGCGGGCTGACTGAGCAGGGCTACGGCGTTGGCTGCGATGGCAACCCAGAGCATGGTCGACTTCGGAATCCCCACTTCTTCGGTGGTGGCGAAAGCGAGACCGAAGACGGAGAAGATGGTCGAGACGACGGCGATGAAAGCGCAGCAGATCACGCGAATCAGATTTGCGCTGTGGGT
This sequence comes from Rhodococcus sp. KB6, assembly GCF_001445685.1. Taxonomy (NCBI): domain Bacteria; kingdom Bacillati; phylum Actinomycetota; class Actinomycetes; order Mycobacteriales; family Nocardiaceae; genus Rhodococcus; species Rhodococcus sp. KB6. The sequence continues at coordinate 29,149 of NZ_LNAK01000163.1, forward strand.
GCGAAGAAGATCGGCAACAGGCAATTTGGCGACGGTCTTGGATTCCTGCTGCTCGGTGAACTCTTCGGGCTCTTCGAGCTTGAGACGCATGATGTATGCCGCGACCAGAACGATCAGGCTGCCCCAGAACGGGATTCGCCAACCCCACGTGTAAAGGATGTCGTCGGGGAGCGCGGCGATGGGCAGGAATACGAGGCTGGCGAGGATGAAGCCGGCCTGGGTGCCGTTGAGGGTCCAACTGCAGAAGAACGCGCGTCGGCCTTCGGGGGCGTGTTCGAGCGTCAGTGAGCTGGCACCGCTCTGTTCACCGGCAGCGGAGATGCCCTGGGCGATTCTCATCAGGACAAGAAGGATCGGTGCAAGAACTCCGATCGAATCGGCGCTGGGAATACATCCGATGAGGAAGGTGGCTGCGCCCATCAGAATGAGCGTGAGCAGCATGATCTTCTTGCGGCCGACGCGGTCACCGAAATGGCCGAGGACTACAGCGCCGAGGGGACGCGCGACGTACGCGACACCGAAGGTGGCCAGCGAGAGCAGAGCCGCATGTCCGCTGTCCGGGAAGAACACCGTGGGGAAGATGAGCGCAGCGGCGGAGGCGTAGATGTAGAAGTCGTAGTACTCGAGCATGCTGCCGAGAAACGACGATGTTGCGGCGCGCTTGACCTTGGTCGTATCCGGCCTTGCCAAGGATCCCGCCTCGGGCCCGGACGGTGTAACCGTGCTAGTTGACATGCTCATCTCCTGGGTGGAAGCGTCGTGGAGGCTCTACATCCGCCGATTGTGTTCGTATAAAGAACGTCTGTGCGGAGAGCGATACAAGGAATGTAACCGACGCCACAGCAACTACACAAGATTATTAACCAAATAGTTCATAAAAATCTACTGGCGGTCACGCTGCTCGTCGAAACCGCAGTTCAGAGAGTTAGGAGGCCGGCTGTGCTGCGGCCGCCACCAACTGCTCCACCTGTTCCTCGGTGATCCCGAGGCCGAAGGTGGCGAGTTTTCCGAGCGGCATCGAGCCTGCGAGTGCCATCATCTCGGGGCTGACCGCCTGTGCACCGTCGCCCGCTGCGGCAGCCATGGCGGCCCCGAGAACTGCGCTGCCGACGGGATGGGCGAGCCATTCGCCGATGGTCGACATGGCGTCGAGCGTGCCGACGCCGACGTTCCCGGCCAGGGTGATCGTGTCGGTGGTTGCGATGTCCCGAGACGAGAAGCCGACGCGGATCTCGTAGTCGCCGGCCTCGATCGCCCAGTCCTTTTCCGTGACAGACCAATAGGCAAATGCCCTGCTGTCGAGCGTGATGGTCACAGTCGCGGATTCGTCGGGGTCGAGGTGGACCTTGGCGAAGCCCTTCAATTCCTGCGCGGGTCGATCGATGCTTGCCGAGGCGTCGTGGACGTAGACCTGAACGACGGTGCTGCCCGATCGGTCGCCGCTGTTGCGCACGGTGACGGTCACTTCGGCGGAGTTCTCACCGGCCTCGACGGAGGTATCGGTGATGTCGAAGGTGGTGTAGCTCAGCCCGAACCCGAACGGGTACGCCACTTCGCGCAGCGCGGAGTCGTAGTAGCGGTATCCCACGTACAGGCCTTCGCCGTAGCGGACGTGCTGCTGTGATCCCGGGAAATGCAGATACGACGGATTGTCTTGGAGGCGAAGCGGAATGGTCTCCGTCAGGCGGCCGGACGGATTCGTGATGCCGAACAGAAGATCGGCAATCGCCGAGCCGCCCGCCTGGCCGAGTAGCCAGCCCTCGAGGATTGCGGCGGCATGATCCTTCCAAGGCTCGATCGCAACCACACCGCCGTTGGCGAGCACGACGACCGTGTTCGGGTTCGCGCCGTGGACCGCTTCCAGCAGGGCGATCTGGTCAGCCGGCAGTTCGATGTCGGTTCGGTCGAATCCTTCGGATTCCGTGGCGGACGGTAGTCCGAGGAACAGCACCGCGACGTCGGCGCGGCGTGCGGCGTCGACAGCCTCGGTGACCATGTCGTCGTCCGGAGTGCCGTCGAAGGTGAAGCCCGGTGCGAAAGTGACGCGGTCGGCGCCTTCGAGGTCGAGGATCGCGTCCAAGGCATTGTCGAGCTTGGTCGGGACCACCTGTGAACTGCCGGCTCCCTGGTACCGCGGGCTGCACGCGAATTCGCCGATCACCGCGACGGTTTGCCCGCCGGGGGTCAGCGGCAGTAGTTCTCCGTCGTTGGCCAGCAAGACAGCGGACTCCGCTGCAGCGGTCCGTGCCAGTTCGTGGTGACGCTCGACGTCGTATGTGTGGCCTTCGGTGCGCGCGGCGGCGGTGCGTGCCACCAGCGTCGCCAGGCGCTCGGCGGCAGTGGTGAGCACTGATTCGTCCAGGTCGCCGCCGCGCACGGCGTCGACGATCTGGGTATCGGTTCCGGTCGGCGGCATTTCCAGGTCGAGGCCCGCGGCGAGTGCCGCCACGCGGTCGTTGACCGCTCCCCAGTCCGAAACGACGAGGCCGTCGAAGCCCCACTGTTCGCGGAGTACCTCGGTGAGCAGCCAATGGTTCTGGCTCGAGTACACACCGTTGATCTTGTTGTACGAGCACATGACCGTCGTCGGGGCCGCGGTCTTGACGGCGTATTCGAAGCCGGCCAGATAGATCTCGCGCAGCGTCCGTTCGTCGACGTCGGCACTGACTCTCATCCGGTCGTGTTCTTGGTTGTTGGCAGCGAAGTGCTTGAGCGAGGTTCCGACGCCGCGAGACTGGATGCCGGTGATCAGCGCTGCCGCGACGCGGCCGGAGAGGAATGGGTCCTCGGAGACGTATTCGAAATTCCTGCCACACAAGGGTGATCGTTTGATGTTGATGCCTGGGCCGAGGAGGACCGAGACCTGTTCGGCTTTGGCCTCGTCGCCCAGAGCCTCACCGACCTGGCGGACGAGGTCGAGGTTCCACGACGAGCCCAACCCGACCGCCGGTGGGAAACATGTCGCTGGAATGCTGTGGCCGAGTCCGAGTGCGTCGCCGCCCTCGGGTTGTTTCCGGACTCCGTGCGGACCGTCGGTCAGGAGTATCGATTCGATTCCGGGAACGGACTGGCTGTGCCAGAAATCCGAGCCCGACGTCAACGACCCCTTCTCCTCGAGTGAAAGCCCGTCTACGTAATTCTCGGTCACGTCATTCCTCCCGGTGGCAGCTGTGAGTTCCACTCACCACCGTAGGGGGATTTTTCGGACTTCGGGGTGGGTCAGGACGGCGCCTTCGAGGTCAAGAACGCAACAACCATGTCGCCGAGCATTGTTCGAAGATGCTCACGATGCGTCGAGTCGGTCAGATCGCGGTCGAAGAGCGCTTTGAAGGTGTAACGATTGGCGATACGAAAGACGCAGTAACTGCTGATCAACATGTGAATATCGAGAGCATCTACGTCGGAGCGGAATGCTCCCGACTGCTGTCCGTCGTGGAGGATCTGCGAGACCAGGTCGGCGGCGGGGGCGCCGAGACCGCTGAGTAGCTCGGATTTCTCAATGTGCTCACCGCGGAGCATGTTCTCGTTGGCTACCAGCCGAATGAAGTTCGGGTGTTGTTCGTGGTGGTCGAAGGTGAGTTCGGCCAAGGCGCGGACCGCTGCGGTGGGGTTCAACCCCTCGAGGTCGAGTTCGCGTTCCTGTGCGCGAATGACGCTGTACGCATGCTCGAGGACGGACTTGTACAGCCCTTCCTTGTCGGTGAAGTAGTAGTAGATCATGCGCTTGGTGGTGTGAGTCTTGGTTGCGATCTCGTCCACTCGGGCGCCGGCAAAGCCTTTGTCGGCAAACTCCTCGGTGGCGACGGCGATGATGTTCACCCTGGTCAGATCGCTGTTTCGGCGTCGTTTCTCCGGCTTCGACACCACGGAGTTCACTGACTGCTCGGAAACCATGTGCTCACTCTATCTGTCAGCAGTTTGTCGACTTTGCTTGTCGAGTCCGCGTCGGGGGAGTAACGTCCAGTGAACTAACTCACTAGTTCGTACATTAGTTTCGAGCGTCAACCCCGAGGTGCCCCTGATGACTTCATCTCTACCGGTTCTGGTCCTCAACGGGCCCAACTTGAATTTGTTGGGCCAGCGCCAACCGGAGTTCTACGGGAGAGACACGCTGGACGACGTCGTTTCCCGCTGTGTAGCGGCGGCCGAGAAGTTCGGGGCGATGGTCGAGGCAAAGCAGTCGAACCACGAGGGCCAACTGATCGATTGGATCCACGAGGCCAGGGGAAACGTTGCGGGCATCGTCATCAATCCCGGTGGGTACTCGCACACCTCCATTGCGTTGCGTGACGCTCTGGTCACACTCGATGCCCCTGTCGTGGAGGTGCACATCAGCAACATCCATGGCCGCGAAGAATTCCGTCACCACTCCTACGTGTCCGGGATCGCCGACGCTGTCATCTGCGGATTGGGAATCGACGGTTACAGCGCCGCAGTCGAATTCGTCTGCGTCCGAGAAGGGAAGAACTGATGAGTGATTCGATCCTCTGCGGTCTGATCGGCACCGGCATCGGAGCCTCCTTGACTCCGATCATGCACGAGGAGGAAGGGCGCAGACAGGGCCTGCCGTACGTCTACCGCATCCTCGATCTCGATGCGATGGGGATGGCGCCGTCGGACATCGGTGAACTTCTCACCTATGCACGACGTTTCGGGTTCCGCGGCCTCAACATCACTCACCCGTGCAAGCAGTTGGTGATCGAGCACCTCGACGAGCTCTCGCCGGATGCGAGCCGGCTCGGAGCGGTGAACACGGTCCTCTTCGACTCCGGCAAGGCGATCGGACACAACACCGATTGGTCGGGCTTCGGCCGAAATTTCGACGACGGACTTCCCGGAGCACAGCTCGATCGTGTCGTGCAGCTCGGCGCCGGCGGAGCTGGTGCGGCGGTTGCCTATGCCGCGCTCAACCGTGGCGTCGGGACGCTGACGTTGGTCGATTCGAGCCTGCCGCGCGCGCAGGAACTTGCACAAACCTTCGCGCAGCAGTTTCCGGCGCAGGTTGTCGAGGCGCGGCACACGAGCGACCTTGCCGAAGTGCTCGGCAACGCAAACGGATTGATCCACGCGACGCCGATGGGAATGGCGGCTCATCCCGGAATGGCATTCTCGCCAGATCTGCTCCGTCCAGATCTGTGGGTAGCGGAAATCGTCTACCGCCCGCTCGAGACCGAACTGTTGCGTCAGGCAAGGTTGATCGGAGCCCCGACGCTCAGCGGAGGCGGAATGACTGTCTTCCAGGCCGTCGACGCGTTCCGGATCTTCACGGGCATCGAGCCCGACAGTAGGCGGATGCTCGCGCACATGACGGAACTTGTACACGGCGAACAGACTGCGGCAGCGCTGTGAGTGCCCCGGTCCGGACGTCGATCGCGACGGTATCGCTCAGTGGCACTCTCGAGGAGAAGCTCGACGCCATCGCTGCTGCCGGCTTCGACGGCTTCGAGGTGTTCGAGCCGGATTTTGTTGCTTCGCCGTGGTCCCCGAAGGAATTACGAACGAGGGCTGCGGATCTGGGCTTGACCCTCGATCTGTATCAGCCGTTCCGTGACTTCGACACGGTGGACGAGGCCCAATTTGCTCGGAATCTTGTTCGAGTGCAACGCAAATTCGAGCTCATGGATCAACTGGGGTGCGAGACGCTCCTGGTGTGCTCCTCGCCCCTGCCGACCGCAAGTCACGATGACGGTCAGTTGACAGAGCAATTCGGAGCTCTCGCCGAACTGGCGTCCGAGCACGGCAAGAAGGTTGCCTATGAGGCGCTCGCGTGGGGTGCCCACGTCAACACGTACGGCCATGCGTGGCAGATCGTCGAGGGCGTCGACCATCCTTCGCTCGGTACCTGTCTGGACAGCTTTCACATCCTCTCGCGCGGTGACGATCCCGCCGGAATTCGCGAGATTCCCGGCGAGAAGATCTTCTTCCTCCAGTTGGCGGACGCTCCGTTCTTGGCGATGGACATCCTCCAGTGGAGCCGGCATCACCGAAACTTCCCGGGGCAGGGCAGCTTCGATCTCAATGCGTTCGCTCAGCATGTCTACGCCACCGGTTACGACGGACCGTGGTCGCTCGAGATCTTCAACGACGTATTCCGCCGCGCCGACACCCAGCGGACGGCAATCGACGCTCATCGGTCGCTCCTGCATCTGGAAGAACAGGTCGCTGCCGCGAACCCTGCCGCCGGTGGACCCACGCTGTTCACCGCCCCGGAGCGCACCCCGCTCGAAGGGATCGTGTCTCTGCGAATCGCTGCGGGTCCGGCTAAACAGGACCAGGTGCACTCGATGCTCTCCCGCGTCGGTTTTCATCTTGTCGGACGGCACCACGATCACGATTTGCAGTTGTGGCGGCACGGACCGCTCACCGTTGCCGTGGATGCGACTGCGGGCACGGTGTGGACGGCGCCCGGGCTGCCTGCGGATCTACCGGTTCTGACTCAGATCGGCATCCGGGCAACCGAACCCGAGGTGTGGGGAGAGCGCGCTCTGGCTCTCGAAGTGCCGGCGACGCGCGTGCAGTTGCCGGGGTCGAGCGACGAGAACTCCGAGGTACCGGACGTCGTACGCCTGAAGGTCACCGATGCGACATCGATCGACCTTCGTGGCCCCGGCAGCGCTGCAGCGTGGGAATCGGCATTCGAGATCTACCCGCTGCCCGCCGAGCGCAATCGTGAACAGGGCGCAGTGTTCACCGGGATCGACCACGTGGCACTGGCGGTTCCGGCCGAGAGCTGGGACGGCATCATGCTGCTCCTGCGGTCCGTGTTCGAGATGCAACCACACGAGGGGCAGGACGTCACCGATTCTGTCGGCCTCATGCGAAGCCAGGCGCTCACGCTCGTTCAAGGCGGTGACGGACATACCCTGCGCATCTCGCTGAACATGGTGGAGGGAAGTCGAAGTGGGCTGCCGACGGTCCGTCGCGGCGGCGTCAGCCACGTCGCCTTCGCGTGTGAGAACATCTTCGGTGCCGCTGCGTCCATGCAGGACTGGGGATTTGCTCCGCTACCCATTTCCCCGAACTACTACGACGATCTGGACGCGCGTTTCGGACTGAATCCGGAACTGCTCGACCGGATGCGCAGCACCGGAATTCTTTATGACGCGGACGCTCACGGCGAGTTCTTCCACCTGTTCACCCCGACCGTCGGGGGAGACCTGTTCTTCGAGGTCGTGCAGCGGGTGGGTGGATACGAGGGGTACGGGGAAGTCAACTCCGCTGTGCGACTGTCGGCTCAGTTGCGTGCGAGTTCGACGTGACCTCGACACGGTGCGGGTGCGAGTAGACGTTCATCGAATCGCCGCGGATGAAACCGGCGAGAGTCAGCCCGGACTCCTGCGCTAGTTCCACGGCCAGCGACGACGGCGCGGAGACAGCACCGAGGATCGGAATGCCGGCCATGACGGCCTTCTGGACGAGTTCGAACGACGCCCGACCGCTGACGATCAAGATCGTGTCGTAGAGGGGCACTCGGCCGTCGGTGATGGCCCAACCGATCACCTTGTCGACGGCGTTGTGACGGCCGACATCCTCGCGCAGTGCCAGGAGTTCGCCGGTGGCGGTGAACAATCCGGCCGCGTGCAGGCCACCGGTGCGCTCGAAGATCCGTTGGCTCTCCCGCAGTGTGACCGGCATGGCCGACAGGATGGTCGAGGTGACGGAAGTCGTGTCACCGACCAGCGGATGTCGCGTCGTGGTTCGGACGGCGTCGAGCGAGGTCTTGCCGCACACTCCGCACGCGGAACTGACGACGGTGTTGCGGTCGGTGGTGTGGTCGGGCAACGGCACTCCGGGAGCGAGAGCGATGTCGAGGACGTTGTACGTGTTCGCACCGGATTCGTCGACGCCGTCGCAGTAGCGGACGATGCTCACGTCGTCGCGGGTGGCGATGACACCTTCGCTGAGAAGGAATCCGTGCACGAGATCGACGTCGTTGCCGGGGGTCCGCATCGTCACTGCCAGCACCTGACCGCCAACTCTCATTTCGAGTGGTTCCTCGACGGCCAGCGTGTCGGGGCGCGTGACGACCCGATCACCCGAGATTCGAACGACCGGTGTTCGTGCGGTGACTCGTCCCATCTCAGGCGCCCGATGCTTCGAGTCGAACGGTGACGGCCTTCGACACCGGCGTGTTCGACTTGGCCGCAACGTGTTCGAGGGGAACGAGCGGATTCGTCTCCGGGTAGTACGCCGCAGCATTGCCGCGCGGGGTGTCGTAGGAGACGATGCGGAATTCCGTGACCCGACGCTCTTCGAGTGTGCCGTCGGGTGTTGTCCACTCGGACACGATGTCGACGAGATCGCCGTCACGGAATCCGAGCGCGGTGATGTCTTCGGCGTTGACGAGGATGACTTTGCGTCCGCCCTTGATGCCGCGGTATCTGTCGTCGAGGCCGTAGATCGTGGTGTTGTACTGGTCGTGGCTGCGCATCGTCTGCAGAATCAGGCGCCCACTCGGAGTGGGTATCCAGTGCAGGTCGTTCACTCCGAAGTTGGCTTTGCCGGTGTGCGTGCGGAACTCACGCGAGTCACGCGGCGGGTGGGGGAGTTGGAATCCGTCTGGCTCTCGAACGCGGGAGTTGTAGTTTTCGCAGCCTGGCACTACCCGTGAGATGGAATCGCGGATCAGGTCGTAGTTGCCCTCGAAGGCCGACCAGCGGACGGAGTGATCGTTGCCGAGTAGTTCGCGGGCGAGTTGGCAGATGATGGCGACTTCGCTACGCAGGTAGGGGCTGACCGGTGTGAGGCGTCCGCGCGACAGGTGCACCATGGACATCGAATCCTCCACGGAGACAAGCTGCTTTCCGCCGGCTTGGACGTCGAGGTCGGTGCGTCCGAGGGTGGGGAGGATGATCGCGGTCTGCCCGTGGACCACGTGACTGCGGTTCAGCTTGGTGGACACCTGCACGGTGAGTTCGCATTGACGCAACGCTGTTTCGGTCGCTGCGGTGTCCGGGCTTGCCTGGATGAAGTTGCCGCCCATCGCCATGAAGAAGCTTGCCTTGCCTGCGTTCATGGCGCGGATCGCGTCGACGGTGTCCCATCCGTGCTTGCGGGGACTCGAGATCGAGAACTCGGTATCGAGCGCGGCCAGGAACTCTTCCGGCATCTTTTCCCAGATGCCCATCGTGCGGTCACCCTGGACATTGGAGTGTCCTCGCACCGGACAAACGCCGGCACCGGGTTTGCCCATCATTCCACGCATGAGCAGCAGGTTGACTGCTTCTTCGATGGTGGCGACTCCGTGTGTGTGCTGAGTGATCCCCATGGCCCAGCAGGTGACGGTTCGCTCGGATCGGGCAAGTGCGGCAGCCGTTTCCTCGAGCTGTGCCATCGACAGACCCGTTGCCTCGAGTACCGTGTCGAGATCGACCGCGCGGATGTGCTTCTCGTATTCGTCCCAACCGGCGCAGTACCGGTCGACGAAAGCGCGGTCGACGACCGTCCCGGGAGCGCGATCTTCCTGCTCGAGCAGCAGCTTCCCCAGGCCTTGGAACAGCGCCATGTCGCCGCCCAGCCGGATCTGCAGGAACTCGTCCGCGATGTCGACTCCGTGCCCGATCACGCCGGACACCTTCTGTGGATCCTTGAACCTGCGCAATCCCGCCTCGGGCAGAGGATTGATGGCAATGATCTTGGCGCCGTTGCTCTTTGCCTTCTCCAGCGTCGAGAGCATTCGAGGGTGGTTGGTGCCGGGGTTCTGTCCGGCGATGAGAATGAGATCGGCGTTCTCGAGGTCGGGAACCGTCACCGAGCCTTTGCCGATGCCGATGGATTCGGTCAGTGCGCTTCCGGACGACTCGTGACACATGTTGGAACAGTCGGGCATGTTGTTGGTGCCGTAGCTGCGAATCATCAACTGGTAGAGAAACGCGGCTTCGTTGGACGTGCGACCGGAGGTGTAGAACACCGCTTCGTCCGGCGATGCGAGGCCGTTCAGATGTTCGGCGATCAGTGCGTACGCGCCGTCCCAGTCGATCGGCCGGTAATGGGTTGCTCCCGGCGTCAGGACCATCGGGTGCGTCAGTCGCCCCTGCTGTCCGAGCCAGTAGTCGGTCTTGCCTTCGAGATCGGCGATCGAGTGCTCCGCGAAGAATTCGGGTGTGACGGTGCGAAGCGTTGCTTCCTCGGCAACAGCCTTCGCTCCGTTCTCGCAGAATTCGGCGGGCTTGCGATGTCCGGGAGTCTCCGGCCACGCACACCCCGGGCAGTCGAAGCCGTGTCGCTGGTTGAGTCTGGTGAGCGTTCGGGCGGTCCGCAAGGCTCCCATCTGCTCGATTCCTCGTTGCAGCGACACCAGAACGGCCGGAACTCCGGCGGCGTAGTCCTTGGGGTGCGTGACTTCGAGATCCGATTCGTCGATGTCCTTCGAGGGGCCCTGGCGCGTCATGTCTCCATAGTGGCCCGAACGGCGCGGTACTGCCATCGAATGGGCCGGTCGAACTAGCCGGAATGAAGCTTTCATCGGCTAGCCTTACCTACCGAACCAGCAGACTTTAAGGGGTAGGAACATGGATCGAACGGACGCAGGTCGGCTGACCCGGCGCGGATTTCTGATCGGCACGTCGGGAGCGTTGCTGGCATTCGCCGCAGCCTGCTCCAGTTCGAACGACGAGGACACACCTCCCAGCGGTGACTCTGCGGAATCGATCACCCACAAGTTCGGGGCTACGGAGTTGCCCAAGGATCCGCAGCGGATCGTCAGTGTCGGATACAACGATCAAGATGCGATCCTGGCGCTCGGTGGGACCTTGGTCGGAACCTTCGACTGGTACGGCGATTACCCCTACGGCGTGTGGCCCTGGGCGCAGCCGCTGCTGAACGGGGCGACTCCCGAGATCATCGGAACCGCGGGCACCACCATTCAGATGGAGAAGGTCGCTGCCACGACACCCGACCTGATTGTCGGCACCTACTCCGGGCTCACTCAGGCGCAATACGACAAACTCAGTGCCATTGCACCGACGGTGGCGCAGCCCAAGGAGTTCGCGGATTACGGAATCCCCTGGCAGAACCAGACGACCATCATCGGCGAAGCGTTGGGGCAGCAGGGTAAGGCCACCGAGCTGATCGCCGGCGTCGACCAGAAGTTCGCCGACGTGAAGACGGCCAATCCGGCGTTTGCCGGCAAGACCGTTCTGGTCGGCGCGTTGAAGGGGCCGGGGCAGTTCGGGGTCTACGGACCGGAAGACCCGAAGGTGCGGTTCTTCACCGAACTCGGATTCGTGAATCCGCCTGTCACCGATCAGATCACGGGTAACTTCGCCGAGATCAGCACCGAGCAACTCTCGCTCGCGGACGTCGACGTACTCGTCTGGTACGCCGGTGGCGGCTACGGCGACAAGCTTCGCGCGGAGCTGGACAAGACCCCGATCTACCAGGAACTCGACGTCGTGAAGGACGGCCGCGCGATCATTCTGGAAGACGCTGCTGCCGAAGCCATGACGTGGAGCACCGTACTGAGCTTGCCGTACGCGCTCGAACAGATTCCGCCGCGGATTGCGGGCTTGCTCGTCTGATCGGTTCAAGGGCAGCGCTGTTCAAAGTCCAGTGATTCGGACAGTCGGCGGTACTCTCGCCTCATGGGTGTACACGTACGGCCGGCTGTCCGATCCGATATTCCGGCACTGTCGGCAGTGTTGGCCGAGGCGTTCGAAGATGATCCCTTGATGGCGTGGATGTTGCCGGACGAGGCCACCAGGGCTGATCGCCTGACGAAACTGTTTGCCGCAGAAGCTCGTTACCACCACCTCGCCGGGGGCGGCGTCGAGGTGGCCACCGACGACAACGGCCTGATCGGCGGGGCAACTCTGTGGGATCCGCCGGGGCGGTGGAAGCAGTCGTGGATTTCCGGGCTCGTGAGCCTGCCCGCAATGGTGCGTGTCTTCGGCAGGGGCCTACGACACGCGGCCGAGGTCAGCTCCGTTCTCGAAGGAGCACACCCGAATTCGCCGCACTGGTATCTCGCGACCGTCGGGACCGGCAGCGCGGCGCGCGGTGGGGGATACGGCAAAGCGCTGCTGAACTCTCGGTTGGAGCGTTGTGACCGTCAACATGTCGACGCTTACCTCGAGAGCAGCAAGGAATCGAACATCCCGTACTACAACCGCTTCGGTTTCGAAGTGACCCGTGACATCGTCATGCCAGGCGGCGGGCCGACGATCTACGCAATGATGCGTCAACCGCGGGGCGCGTGATACGAACTAGTGGTGACCCAGATTCCCGAGCTCCACGCAGGCACACCGTTCGACGAACTCGACGACTACATCGCTCTGGCCAGGTTGTCCGGCCTGGTGTTGTCACCTGACGGCTCGCTGCTGATCTGCGCGCGCGCCGTTCTCGACGACAAGAGCGCCGAATACGTGTCCTCGTTGTGGGAGATCGACCCGGAAGGCCGGCGTCCTGCGCGTCGGTTGACCTGGGGTTCGACCAGCGAGTCCGGTGCTGCCTTCGCGTTCGACGGCGACGTGCTCTTCACTGCCACGCGAGCCGTGCCGGGCGAGAGTGATCCGCAACCAGCACTCTGGCGCCTACCAGCGGCGGGCGGAGAAGCTCAGCTGCTGATCTCGCGTCCCGGTGGTGTCTCGTCGGTATCAGCGGCGAAGGCGGCGCCGACGTTCGTGGCCCAGACGTCGGTCATGGCTTCGGCGATCAGCCTCGACCAGGACGATCAGGTGCGATCGGCGCGCAAGGACAAGAAAGTCACGGCGATGCTGCACACCGGTTATCCGGTGCGCCACTGGGACCACGACCTGGGCCCCGATCATCCGCATCTGGTTGTGGCCGAGACGGATTCGAAGGAATCCGTCGAGTTGCGGGACATCACACCGACGGCAGGCGCAGCGCTGCGGGAGACGTCGACCACGATTTCCGACGACGGTCTCTTCGTCGTGACCACGTGGACTGTCGGCGATGCGAGTGCCGCCCGCCGATCGACGTTGGTTCGGATCGACACGGTGACCGGTGACCGAGTCACGCTTGTCGACGAGGCCGACGCGGACGTCTACAACCCGGTGCTCTCGCCGGACGGAACCAAGCTCGCGTTCATCCGGGAGACACTCACCACACCGGAGTCCGCACCACGAATGACTCTGCAGCTCTACGACTTCGGATCCGGTGCCGTGACCGGCGTCGCCGACGGCTGGGATCGCTGGCCTACCTCACTTGCCTGGCTACCCGACGGATCCGGGCTGGTCGTCACCGCTGACGACGGCGGCCGCGGTCCGATCTTCACCATCGACCTGTGGGGCCAACCAGTACGCCTGACAGCCGACGACGCGGCGTACACCGACCTTCGAGTGGCGCCGGACGGTGAGTCGATCTACGCGTTGCGAGCCTCGTACGAAGCGCCCCCGCACGTGGTGCGGGTCGATCTGCGATCAGGTGAGATCACCGCACTTCGTGGGCCCGACACTTTGCCGGAGCTGCCGGGAACACTGACCGAGATCACCGCGCGTGCCGAGGACGGTTCGACGGTGCGTAGCTGGTTGGCGCTGCCGACGGGCGCCGCGCCGCATGCACCGGTGCCATTGCTTCTCTGGGTCCACGGCGGCCCACTCGGTTCGTGGAACACCTGGTCCTGGCGGTGGAATCCGTGGCTGCTCGTCGCCAAGGGCTATGCAGTACTGCTACCAGATCCCGCGCTCTCGACCGGATACGGCCAGGACTTCGTCCAGCGGGGGTGGGGTCAGTGGGGCAAGGCGCCCTTCACCGATCTGATGGCGATCACCGATGCTGCTGTCGCCCAGCCCGAGATCGACCCCAAGCGAACCGGCGCGATGGGTGGTTCGTTCGGTGGTTACATGGCCAACTGGATTGCCGGACATACCAACCGTTTCGACGCCATCGTCACCCACGCGAGTCTGTGGGCACTCGATCAATTCGGCCCGACGACGGACGCTGCCTGGTACTGGCAGCGCGAGATGTCGCCTGAGATGGCCGTCGAGAATTCGCCGCATCTGTACGTCGCGGACATCACGACTCCGATGCTGGTCATCCATGGCGACAAGGACTACCGGGTTCCGATCGGTGAGGGCTTGCGACTCTGGTACGAACTGCTTGCCGAGTCAGGTCTGCCCGCCGACGACGACGGGAAAACGGACCATCGCTTCCTCTACTTCCCCGACGAGAATCATTGGGTGCTCAAGCCGCAGCACACCAAGATCTGGTACGAGGTGGTCACCGCGTTCCTCTCCGAGCACGTTCTCGGCGAAGATGTCGCGCTACCGGAGATTCTGGGCTGAACCCGCGCGTGCCTCGTTCGGATGAAACACCGAACGAGGCACGAGCGTCTTCGCGTGGATCCGGACCGGAATCAGGCGCCGGGGCAACGAACGGTGTACGACCACTCGGTGTGGTCAGGGCCCGTGACGCGAACCAGAACGGACGACGCCCCACCGGCGGGCACGTTGACGACAGCTGAACCAGTTCCCTCGTTGATGTTGTCGCCGATGTATCCGGTGCTGTGGATCAACCGACCTTCGTAGTACACCTCGATCAGGTCCGGGACGTTTTCGGTCTCGTAGCCGAGCACGAACGAGGTCGGGCCACCGCGGCCGAGTTCGTGCTTGGTGCTGGTGATTCCTGCGCCGCCCGAGACGGTCGAGGCGTCGCAGCGCTGCGTGGGCGCAAACGATCCGCCGCCGCCGCTGCCGCTGGCCAGGCCACTTAGAATTTCCCTGACGTTGCCACTGGCCAGGCCGTTGACGATGTCCGTCGCGCTGGTCGAGCCGGCGTTCAGGCCGCCGAGGACGTCGTTGAGGTTCCCAGTGGCGATCCCGCCGACGATGTCACCCACGCTGCCGCTGGCGATGCCGTTTGCGATGTCGTTCCCGATATCGCCGACGCTTCCGTTGATCGTGGCGCTGCCACTGTCGATGCTTCCTTGCACACTTTCTTCGATGCCGGGGGCAGCAGACGCAGTCGCCGGAAGCACGAGGGCAACCGCCGCTCCGATCGTCGCGGCCGCCGCCAAGGTTCGAACGCCGGGACGGCGAGAACTCCAGTTGTTCAACATATTTGCTCCACAGGTCGTTGGTCGGTCGTCCTTCAGAGCGATCCTGTCAGCGGAGCGGATCGGTGAATATCGTTTGTTCGGCTGACCCCGGACCGCGGGGCAGTCGTTCGTGTGCGCTGCGGCGGCCGACGGGCGAATTCGTTCACGACGGGGGAGTCATTAGGATCAAGTGGTGACCAGTGCAGCTCCAGAGAACCCCCAGACCCCCGCCGACGCCCTACCCAAGAGCTGGGACCCCAGCGCGGTAGAGGCCGATCTGTATCAAGGCTGGGTAGACGCCGGGTACTTCCAGGCCGACGCGACCAGCGACAAGCCCGGCTACTCCATCGTGCTGCCGCCCCCCAACGTCACCGGCAGCCTGCACATGGGCCATGCCCTGGATCACACCCTCATGGACGTGCTCAGCCGTCGCAAGCGGATGCAGGGCTACGAGGTGCTGTGGCTGCCAGGCATGGACCACGCCGGTATCGCCACGCAGTCCGTCGTCGAGAAGCAACTCGCTGCCGACGGAAAGACCAAGGAAGATTTCGGCCGCGAGCTGTTCATCGACAAGGTCTGGGACTGGAAGCGCGAATCCGGTGGAACCATCGGTGGCCAGATGCGGCGCATCGGTGACGGCGTCGACTGGAGTCGTGATCGTTTCACGATGGACGAGGGCCTCTCCCGCGCAGTCCAGACAGTCTTCAAACGCATGTTCGACGAGGGCCTGATCTACCGCGCCGAGCGTCTCGTGAACTGGTCGCCGGTGCTGCAGACCGCGATCTCCGACATCGAGGTGAAGTTCGAGGACGTCGAGGGTGAGCTGGTTTCCCTGCGCTACGGCTCGCTCGACGACAACGAGCCGCACGTCATCGTCGCGACCACTCGCGTCGAGACAATGCTCGGTGACACCGCAGTAGCGGTCCATCCCGAGGACGAGCGCTACAAGCACCTCATCGGCACCACTCTCGATCATCCGTTCACCGGGCGTCAGATCCCGATCATCGCCGACGACTACGTCGACCCCGAGTTCGGAACCGGCGCTGTGAAGATCACGCCGGCTCACGATCCCAACGACTTCGAGATGGGCCTGCGGCACAACCTGCCGATGCCCACCATCATGGACAAGACCGGCAAGATTGCCGACACCGGAACCGAATTCGACGGAATGGACCGCTTCGAGGCTCGCGTCAAGGTTCGCGAAGCTCTCGCCGAGCAGGGACGCGTCGTCGCCGAGAAGCGCCCGTACCTGCACAGCGTCGGGCACTCCGAGCGCAGTGGCGAGGCCATCGAGCCTCGTCTCTCGTTGCAGTGGTGGGTCAAGGTCGAGACGCTCGCCAAGGCTGCGGGTGACGCGGTTCGCAACGGGGACACCGTCATTCACCCGGCGAGCCAGGAGCCACGCTGGTTCGACTGGGTCGACAACATGCATGACTGGTGCATTTCCCGTCAGCTCTGGTGGGGTCACCGCATTCCGGTCTGGTACGGCCCCGAGGGTGAAGTTGCGTGCTTCGGTCCTGACGAAACGGCGCCGGAAGGCTGGGTCCAGGATCCCGACGTCCTCGATACCTGGTTCTCCTCCGGACTGTGGCCCTTCTCGACGATGGGCTGGCCGGACAATACGCCCGAACTCGAAAAGTTCTATCCCACCAGCGTTCTCGTCACCGGCTACGACATCCTGTTCTTCTGGGTCGCCCGCATGATGATGTTCGGCACCTACGTGTCCGAGGACGAGTCGATCACCGCCGGTCCGGGTAAGTCCGGCGCGCAGATGCCGTTCAAGGACGTGTTCCTGCACGGACTGGTCCGCGATCAGTACGGCAAGAAGATGTCGAAGTCTCGCGGCAACGGTATCGACCCACTCGACTGGGTCGATCGTTTCGGCGCCGACGCCCTGCGATTCACACTTGCACGCGGCGCCAACCCGGGCAGCGACCTGTCCGTCGGTGAGGATTCGGCGCAGTCCTCGCGCAACTTCGCGACCAAGTTGTTCAACGCGACCAAGTTCGCTCTGATGAACGGCGCTGCTCCCGCGCCGTTGCCCGCTCGAAGCGAACTGACCGACGCCGATCGTTGGATCCTCGACCGTCTCGACACGGTCCAGGCCGAGGCGGACGCCGCATTCGATCGCTACGAGTTCAGCAAGGCGTGCGAAGGCCTGTTCCACTTCGCGTGGGACGAGGTCTGTGACTGGTACCTCGAACTCGCCAAGGTGCAGTTCGCCGCCGACGAGGCCGTCGCCGCGAACACCCGCGCCGTGCTCGGCAACGTTCTCGATGCACTGCTCCGCCTCCTGCACCCGGTCATTCCGTTCGTGACCGAAACCCTGTGGAAGGTGCTCACCGGCGGCGAGTCCGTCGTCGTCGCCGAATGGCCCACGTTGTCCGGTGAGGCAGTCGACGCCCAGGCCGCAACCAGGATCGAAGACACGCAGAAGCTGATCACCGAGGTGCGACGATTCCGAAACGATCAGGGACTCAAGCCTTCCCAGAAGGTCCCGGCTCGTGCGTCCGGGCTATCGGAGGCCGGCATGGACGGCCAGTTCGCCTACGTGGCGGCGCTGGCCAAGCTGACCGAACCCGAAGAGGGATTCACCGCGTCGATCTCCGTCGAGGTGCGCCTGAGCCAGGGCACCGTCACTGTCGACATCGACACCTCGGGCACCATCGACCTCGGCGCGGAGAAGAAGCGGCTCGAAAAGGACCTCGCGGCAGCGCAGAAGGAGCTCGTCACCGCTGACAACAAGCTGGCGAACGAGGCCTTCCTGGCGAAGGCGCCCGACGCCGTCGTCGACAAGATCAAGACACGTCGCCAGATCGCCGTCGAAGAGATCGAGCGCATCACGGGACGTCTGAAGGAGCTGGCCGACAAGTGAGTTCGTACGAGCCGTCCCAATTCGACGCTCAGAGTTCGGTTCCGACTCCGGTCGACATCGCCGAACTGGCGCTGGTGGAAGCAGAACTCGACAAGCGTTGGCCCGAGACCAAGATCGAGCCGTCACTGACTCGTATCGAGGCGCTCATGGATGTCCTGGGCTCGCCTCAGCACAACTATCCGTCGGTGCACGTCACGGGAACCAACGGTAAGACGTCGGTAACGCGCATGATCGATTCGTTGATGACGGCTCTGCATCGTCGCACCGGGCGAACCACCAGCCCTCATCTGCAGATCGCGACCGAGCGGATCAGCATCGACGGTCATCCGATCTCGCCGCGGCTCTACGTGGACACGTTCCGCGAGATCGAGCCGTACGTGCAGATGATCGACGCACAGTCGGAGGAAGCCGGGGGACCGGCGATGAGCAAGTTCGAAGTGCTCACCGCCATGGCCTATGCGGCCTTCGCGGAGGCGCCGGTCGACGTCGCCGTGGTCGAGGTCGGCCTCGGCGGACGCTGGGACGCCACCAACGTGATCGACGGACAGGTTGCGGTGATCACCCCGATCAGCCTCGATCACGCCGAGTACCTGGGCACCGACCTGGCCGGGATCGCGGAGGAGAAGGCCGGGATCATCAAGAAGGGCCGCGAGGACCTGGTTCCGGTGGACACCGTCGCGATCATCGCCGAGCAGACTCCCGAAGTCATGGAGGTATTGCTGCGGCGTGCTGTCGAGGTGGAGGCCGCGGTCGCTCGTGAAGGCTCGGAGTTCAAGGTGCTTGCTCGCCAGATCGCGGTGGGCGGACAGCAGCTCGAACTTCAAGGCTTGAGCGGTGTGTACACCGACATCTTCCTCCCCCTTCACGGTGAGCATCAGGCGCGCAACGCCGCGCTCGCGCTCGCTGCCGTAGAAGCGTTCTTCGGTGCCGGTCCGGATCGACAACTGGATCAGGATGCAATCCGCAACGGGTTCGCCTCGGTCGTCAATCCCGGTCGCCTCGAACGTGTTCGGAGTGCGCCGACGGTCTTTCTCGACGCCGCCCACAATCCAGACGGTGCTCGCGCTCTCGCGGCCGCACTGTCCGCCGAGTTCGACTTCCGCAAGCTCGTGGGAGTGGTCAGCGTCATGGCGGACAAGGACGTCGACGCCATCTTGACTGCATTCGAATCCGTCTTCGACGAGATCGTCGTCACCCACAACGGGTCACCCCGGGCGATGGACGTCGAAGAACTGGCGAACATCGCCGTCGCGAAGTTCGGCGACGAGCGCGTCGTCGTTGCGCCGGTGCTTGCCGACGCCTTGGAAGTCGCGATCGAAATCGCCGAGCAGGTCGCCGAACCCGGTGAGGCCGTATCAGGGGCGGGTGTGGTGGTGACGGGATCCGTCGTGACCGCAGGCGCCGCCCGCACGCTGTTCGGAAAGGACCCCGCGTGAGTACCCCGTCAGATGCCAATCCCGAGTCCGGAGACCACGAGCCCGGAGACACTGCCGGCGAGTTCGGGCCGCCGACCAAGGACCCGTGGAAAAGCTTCCGCGGAGTGATGGCCGGAACCCTGATCCTCGAGGCGATCGTCGTGCTGCTGGCTTTGCCGGTTGTCGCGGTCGTCGGCGGAGGCCTCACCGCGGCCTCCGCGGGATTCATCATCGGGTTGGCGGTACTGATGATTCTGGGTGCGGGCATCCAGGGCAAGCCGTGGGCGATGGGGTTCAACGTCGCGCTGCAGGTGATCCTTCTGTTCGGTTTCTTCGTCCACCCGTCGATCGCCGGTGTGGCGATCACCTTCGGGATCGTCTGGGGATACCTCGTCTACCTGCAGAGAGACATCAAGCGCCGGATGGACAAGGGCCTGCTTCCCGGTCAGCGGGACTGACCATTTAGGCTGTCCGCTGTGACTGAGCGCACCCTCGTACTGATCAAGCCCGACGCCGTTGCCCGTGGATACGTAGGAGAAATCCTCAGCCGTATCGAGCGCAAAGGCCTGACAATTGCAGCACTCGACCTCCGCGTAGCTTCCGAAGAGGTGGCTGGTAGCCACTACGCAGAACACGCCGAGCGTCCGTTCTACCCGAGCTTGTTGGAGTTCATCACCTCCGGTCCGCTGGTGGCCGCAGTGCTCGAAGGCCCCCGAGCCATCGCTGCTTTCCGTCAGTTGGCCGGCGGAACCGACCCGGTCGACAAGGCTCTTCCGGGTACGATCCGCGGCGACTTCGGACTCGAAGCGCAGCAGAATCTCGTTCACGGCAGCGACTCCGTGGAGTCGGCAGAGCGTGAAATCGCTCTGTGGTTCCCCGCGCTGTCGTCCATCTGAATCTCCGATCGGGCCTCTGGCCCACATGAACGGGCCTTCGGCCCACATCTCCACAGCGAATTCTCGGCACGTATCCCACATCGGTGCGCCCTTTGCAGTTGCAGGCGCGTTGGTGTGGGATACTGCTTTCAGTTGAACCGCAATTTGTTTTACGCACGTTCAACCGGATGACACCTAGGTTCGATGCCCTTTCATCGCTGCTCCAGGTCAACAGGAAATCCCTGGACCTCTGCACGCTGGATGATCAGGCGCTCGCGCACAGGACAACGGCCATCCAGCCAGGCACTTCATGTGCTCGCAGTGAATAACGGGCATTGCGGACCATGCGGAGCGAGACCTTACAATCTCGTACTCACTTCTGAGTGCGAGTACACACAGCACGCTCCCGCGTGGCCGCGTGACAACTCGACTTCTGGGTTGGACGCGCCCGGGGGCTGAGGAGACTTACGTGGCCGATCAATCCCCAACCGAATCAGATTCCAGCACCACCCCGGAATTTCCCGACAAGATGCGCGTACACGCGCTGGCGAAGTTGCTCGGCGTCACCAGCAAGCAGGTCCTTGCCGAAGCCGCAGCGCTCGGTACCGAATTGCGCAGCGCGCAGTCGAGTCTCCACCGTGACGTCGCTCAGCGGATTCATGCCTCGTTGACTTCCGCGGCCGAGGCCATCGAGCCCGTCGTCGCCGAGCTCGACACCCTCATCGACCCGGTTGTCGAGGCGCCGGTTGCCGAGGAGCCTGCTGCAGAAGCTCCCGTGGAGGCTGCTCCTGTTGCAGAGGCTCCGGCCGAGAAGCCTGTCAGGGCTCGTCGCACTCGCAAAAAGGTCGTCGTCGAAGAACCTGCAGCAGAAGAAACAGTGGATCCGGCTGTCGCCGAGATCAGCGCTGGACTCGACGCCGCAGCTGCGCTGCAGAGCAAGGAAGCCGAGCAGTCCGATCTGTTCACTTCCTTCGAGGCGCCGCAGACCCATCAGCCCGAGGTGGCTCCCGCCGCGCCGCAGGTCCCGCTGTTCCTGCAGCCGGATCTCGAAGCCGCCGAGGTAGCTCCGCGTCGCCGTCGCGCACGCCGCGAGCCTGCTGCACCGGCGGTCGTCGAAGAGAAGCAGACAACCGCGGAAGCCGAAACCGTCGTTCCCGAGGCAGCGCCGGTTGCAGTTCCTGCCGTCGAAGAGCCGGCTGTGACCGCACCGCAAACCGAGGGCGAGAGCGCCGAGTCCGAGGACGAGGACGACGATCAGCCGCGTCGCCGTCGTCGTGGACGCCGTGGACGTGGACGTGGTCGCGGTGAACAGGGTGGCGAGCAGGGGTCGGACGAAGAGTCGGATACCGCTACCGAATCGGAGCAGGAATCTGCCCCTGCGGCAGTCGAGAAGCAAACCGACGACGCTGCCGGCGAAGAATCCGGTGATAAGTCCGAGTCCACCGCTGATGCGGATTCCGAGAATGCCGACGATTCCGATCTCGATGCCGACGGATCGAGCCGCCGTCGCCGCCGTCGTCGTCGTCGCAAGACCGGCACCGACGGCGCCACCGACGCGACTGCGACGTCCGAGGACGATCCGCCGAACACCGTCGTTCACGAGCGCGAACCTCGCAACAAGACCCGCGTCAAGGACGAGGTCCAGGGCATCAGTGGTTCGACACGTCTGGAAGCGAAGCGTCAGCGTCGCCGCGACGGTCGTGACGCCGGCCGACGTCGCCCACCGATCCTGACCGAGTCGGAGTTCCTCGCGCGTCGTGAGGCCGTCGATCGCGTCATGGTCGTGCGCGATCGGGCAGACAGCGGTCAGCCGCATGCGACTACACAGGTAGCAGTCCTCGAAGACGGAGTGCTGGTCGAGCACTTCGTCACCAACTCGGCGTCCGCGTCGATGGTCGGCAACGTGTACCTCGGACGTGTCCAGAACGTGCTCCCCAGCATGGAAGCTGCGTTCATCGACATCGGACGTGGCCGCAACGGTGTTCTCTACGCCGGTGAGGTCAACTGGGAGGCTGCCGGTCTCGGTGGCAACTCGCGCAAGATCGAGCAGGCTCTCAAGCCTGGCGATCAGGTGCTCGTTCAGGTCAGCAAGGATCCGGTCGGCCACAAGGGTGCTCGACTGACGACACAGATTTCGCTTGCCGGTCGTTTCCTCGTCTACGTGCCCGGTGGTACGTCCACGGGTATCAGCCGCAAGCTTCCGGACACCGAGCGCAAGCGTCTCAAGGAAATCTTGCGCGACATCGTGCCCGCCGACGCGGGCGTGATCATTCGCACGGCGTCCGAGGGCGTCAGCGAAGAAGAGTTGGCGCGCGACGTGACTCGTCTGCAGGCTCAGTGGGCCGGCATCGAGGAGCAGGCTGCGGCTGCGGACACCGGTAAGTCCGGCAACCCGCAGGCGCTGTACGAAGAGCCTGACATGCTGGTCAAGGTCATTCGTGATCTGTTCAACGAGGACTTCTCCAAGCTGGTCATCGAGGGCGAGAAGGCGCACACGACGGTCGAGAACTACATCAACTCCGTTGCGCCCGACCTGCTTCCGCGGCTCGAGAAGTACACGCCGAACAACGGTATCGACGTCTTCGCGGCTCGCCGTATCGACGAGCAGTTGGCCAAGGCACTCGATCGCAAGGTGTGGCTGCCGTCCGGCGGCACCCTGGTGATCGACCGCACCGAGGCCATGACCGTCGTCGACGTCAACACCGGCAAGTTCACCGGAGCCGGCGGAAACCTCGAAGAGACCGTCACCCGTAACAACCTCGAAGCGGCCGAGGAGATCGTTCGCCAGATGCGCCTGCGGGACATCGGCGGAATGATCGTCGTCGACTTCATCGACATGGTTCTCGAATCGAACCGGGACCTGGTCCTGCGTCGGCTCACCGAATGCCTGGGTCGCGATCGCACGCGCCATCAGGTGTCGGAGGTCACGTCACTCGGGCTCGTGCAGATGACGCGCAAGAAGTTGGGCACCGGATTGGTCGAGGCCTTCTCGACCACCTGTGAGCACTGCCACGGCCGCGGCATCATCGTCCATTCCGAGCCCGTCGAGGTGAAGTCCTCGGACGACGGAGGATCGCGTTCGGGCTCGCAGCGCAGTGATTCCGGTACCTCGCGCAAGAACAAGCGTGGCCGCGGAGACAAGTCGGCTTCGACCGAGTCCAACGGACAGGAAGCTCCGGCGCCGGAGGTTCCGGCCGTCGACGCGACGGTCAAGCGGGCTCATCCGGTGGCATTGGCGATGGCCTCGCATCACCACGACGACGACGAGACCGTCGCGGCCGACTCGACCGAGTCTGATTCCGCCGGTGTGTCTTCGGGGGACGATGCATCCAAAAGTGCCGATCGGCAACAAGATCGGCCGATCGATACTCCTGCTGCTCCTGAGCGCCATGACGTTCCTGTTGTGGACTCTGCTGCGGAAGAAGTATCCGCAGTGGACAACGAGTCGGCCGCAGCTTCGACCGAAGCAGCTCCGCGCGGTCGTCGGCGTAGTCGCCGGGCGTCGCGGGCAGCGTCGGCACCTGTTGCCGAGGCAGCTCCCGAGGTGGGCACGGTCTTCGTGATTCCGACTCCGGAACCCGTGGTGGACGCGGTCGCGGAAAACGTTCCGGCTCCGGCCACCGAAGTTCCGGCTGAGGAAGAAGTTGTCGTCGTCAAGCGACCCCGTCGCAGGCGTGCAGCAGCACGTCCCGCAGGGCCTCCGGTAGACGGAGAGTAAGAACTACTGGCTTTCGGTCGGTTGGATGACTTCGCGATGAGCGAGGACATCCAACCGTTATCCGAAGTTTCAGCTGGTAGAAGCAGTACAGAGTAGTAAGCACCACCCCTCGGCGGGGCGGTTTGACCCTGACGGTTGCTTTCCCGTAACCTTGGAGGGTCGCCACCCGGCGGTAGAGATTCCGTGTGCCTAGAGTGCGCGTGAATGTCCCGGTACGTCAGTGCCGAGCCGAGGTGACATAAACCAGACCAGTCGCGATGCATTTGAAGCCTCAGGCAGCAGCGCGAGCAAGTTCGAAGAAGCAAGGGGTAGCCCTCCGATGGCAACGTACGCGATCGTCAAGACCGGCGGAAAGCAGTACAAGGTCGCTGTTGGTGACCTCGTCAAGGTCGAGAAGATCGAGGGTGAGCCCGGCACTGCTGTCTCGCTTGCTCCCGTTCTCGTGGTCGACGGATCTGACCTGACCACCGACGCGGCCAAGCTGGCCAAGGTCGCAGTCACCAGTGAGATCGTCGAGCACACCAAGGGCCCGAAGATCCGCATCCACAAGTTCAAGAACAAGACCGGTTACCACAAGCGTCAGGGCCACAGGCAGCCGATCACGGTGCTCAAGGTCACGGGCATCAAGTAACCAGTTCTTTCTAGCTAATTTCACCCGAGGAGGGTCAATAGCATGGCACATAAGAAGGGTGCATCCAGCTCCCGTAACGGTCGCGATTCAAACGCCCAGCGCCTCGGCGTGAAGCGCTTCGGCGGCCAGTCGGTCAGCGCAGGCGAAATCCTGGTTCGCCAGCGCGGCACGCACTTCCACCCCGGCGTCAACGTCGGCCGTGGCGGCGACGACACCCTGTTCGCTCTCGCTGCCGGCGCAGTCGAGTTCGGCCAGAAGCGTGGACGCAAGACCGTGAACATCGTTCCGGCCGTTGTTGCGGCTGAGGTCTAGTCTTTCTCGCTAGTTGTGCGTCATCGGTTCTACTTCGGTAAGCCGGTTCTGCTTTCGGTAAGAGAGTGACGCGTTCCAAGCTCCCGATAGGGGCGGACCAGGGTTGAAATAACCCGGTCCGCCCCTATCGTTTGTTTAAGCAGTACCCGTTTTGCCCCGAGCAACCCTGCTCACCAGAAGTTCAGCTCATCGCGTGAGACCCGCAATTGACTGAGGAAGGATCCGGCAGTCATGTCCCGATTCATTGACCGTGTTGTGCTGCACGTCAGCGCTGGAAAAGGCGGCAATGGTTGCGCCTCCGTACACCGCGAGAAGTTCAAACCGCTCGGCGGTCCGGACGGTGCCAACGGAGGTCGCGGTGGCGACGTCATCCTCGTGGTCGACGAGAATATCCACACCCTCCTCGACTTTCACTTCCATCCCAACGCGAAGGCGACCAACGGCAAGCAGGGCGCCGGCAGCAACCGCGAGGGTGCAAACGGTGAAGACCTCATCCTCAAGGTTCCGGATGGAACTGTGGTTCTCGATACCGACGGCAACGTGCTTGCCGACCTCGTGGGAGTCGGTTCACGCTTCGACGCCGCTCAGGGCGGCCGCGGCGGACTCGGCAACGCTGCACTCGCCTCGAAAGCCCGCAAAGCTCCCGGTTTCGCACTCCTCGGTGAGGACGGTGTCGAGCGTGACCTGGTTCTCGAACTCAAGTCGGTAGCCGATGTCGGTCTGCTCGGATTCCCCTCCGCCGGTAAGTCTTCGCTTGTGTCCGTTCTCTCTGCGGCCAAGCCGAAGATCGCCGACTACCCCTTCACCACTCTGGTCCCCAACCTCGGCGTCGTCTCGAGCGGTGACACCACCTTCACCGTCGCCGACGTGCCCGGGCTGATCCCCGGTGCCAGCGAAGGCCGCGGTTTGGGCCTGGACTTCCTGCGCCACATCGAACGCTGCGCCGTATTGGCGCACGTGATCGACTGCGCCACCCTCGATCCGGGACGTGACCCGATCTCCGACATCGACGCCTTGGAAGCAGAGCTGGCTGCGTACACGCCTGCGCTCTCCGGCGATTCGGGACTCGGTGACCTCGACAAGCGCCCGCGCGTCGTCATCCTCAACAAGACCGACGTTCCCGAGGCCGCCGAATTGGCCGAAATGGTCACGCCTGAGATCGAAGCTCGCGGATGGCCGGTCTTCACCATCTCGGCGGTGAGCCGAGAAGGATTGCGACCGTTGACATTCGCGCTGGCGAAGATGGTCCGCGACTACCGCGAAGCTCATCCGAAGCCCGAGCCGAAGCGCCAGGTCATTCGCCCGGTCAAGGTCAAGGATTCCAGCTTCACCATCGAGAAGGATCCCGATATTCCCGGTGGGTTCGTCGTCCGAGGCACCCGCCCGGAGCGGTGGATTCGTCAGACCGCCTTCGACAACGACGAGGCCGTTGGTTACCTCGCCGACCGTCTTGCTCGATTGGGCGTCGAGGACGCATTGGTCAAGAAGGGCGCTCAGCCAGGAGCTTCCGTCACCATCGGCGACGTCAGCTTCGAGTGGGAGCCGATGACGCCGGCCGGTATCGATCTGACCCGCACGGGCCGTGGAACCGACCCGCGTCTCGATCAGGTGGAGCGCATCGGCGCCGACGAGCGCAAGCACGCGCGTCGTGTCCGCCGCGGCTTGCTCGACGAAGACGCCTGACCCACGCGATTTCAGGACGAAAACCGAAGAGAGGGAACGGGACTGTGCTCGGGTCCACCAGGGAGTCGATAGCGTCGGCTCACAGTATCGTCGTGAAGATCGGGTCGTCTGCGCTCACCAGTCTGGTGGCGGGACTCGATACTCACCGACTCGATCTGTTGGCCGATGCCATCGAGGCTCGCATGCGTGCGGGTTCCGATGTCGTCGTCGTCTCGTCCGGTGCCGTCGGCGCCGGACTGGCGCCGCTGGGACTGACCAAGCGGCCTCGCGATCTCGCGACCAAGCAGGCTGCGGCCAGCGTCGGTCAGTTGGCTCTGGCTCACGCCTGGGGTACGTCGTTCGCCCGTTACGGCCGTACCGTCGGGCAGGTTCTACTCACGGCTGACGACATTGCTCGACGGACGCAGCACCGCAACGCCCAACGGACACTCGATCGTCTACGGGCATTGCACGCGGTGGCGATCGTGAACGAGAACGACACCGTTGCCACCACCGAACTTCGATTCGGTGACAACGATCGGCTGGCTGCTCTGGTTGCTCATCTGGTCGGCGCCGACGCGTTGATCCTGTTGTCGGATGTGGACGGACTGTACGACGGGGATCCCCGAAAGGGCGATGCCACACTGATTCCCGAGGTCAACAGTCCCGAGGATCTCGACGGTGTGGTTGCCGGTTCGGGTGGCGCCCTCGGTACCGGAGGCATGGCGTCGAAGCTCTCAGCAGCACGCCTGGCCGCTGATTCCGGCGTGCCGGTTCTGCTCGCGGCAGCATCGGACGCTGCGCAGGCACTCAGTGGTGCCGATGTCGGAACGGCATTTGCGCCGCGGCCGACGCGATTGTCGGCACGCCGATTCTGGGTTCGTCACGCCGCTGACACATCGGGTGACCTCCACCTCGACGAAGGCGCCGTCCGCGCGGTCGTGTCCAAGCGTCGAAGCCTTCTGTCCGCTGGCATCGTCGGTGTATCCGGTGACTTCCACGCCGGCGACGTAGTGTCCCTGATGGGGCCGGGGGAGAAGCCCGTCGCCCGGGGTGTCGTTGCGTTCGACGCTGCGGAGATCGAGGAGATCCTGGGGCGCTCTACCACCGATCTGCCGGCCGACATGCAGCGTCCTGTGGTTCACGCGGACGACTTGGTGGCGCTGTAGCTTTCGTGCTCAACGAGGGCGGAAAGTGCTTCAGCGCAACCGACTTCGAGCTTGAGGTCGGCGAATTCGTCGCCGCGAGTCGTGCCTCGATTGACGATGGCGATCGGCTTCCCGGTCTTGGCGGCATGCCGGACGAAACGTAGGCCGGACATCACGGTCAACGACGACCCGGCTACCAACAGTGCGTCGGATTGGTCGACAAGGCTGTATGCACGGGCGACGCGTTCCTTGGGGACGGATTCGCCGAAGTAGACGATGTCCGGTTTGAGTAAGCCACCGCACACGGCGCAATCCACGACGCGAAAGTGTGCGGTGGATTCGATCACGGCATCTGCGTCGGGTGCGATTTCGACTCCTGTTGCAGCAGCGACTGTTTCGGCGAATCCAGGATTGGCTTCTTCCAGTCTCTCCGCGAGAGTGGTACGGGAGATCAGCCGCTGGCAGCTCAGGCATCGAACCTGCGCGTAGGTGCCGTGGAGGTCGATGACGTTTCGCGTGCCGGCCTTGGTGTGCAGGAGGTCGACGTTCTGGGTGATCACGCCGACGGCTCGCCCTGTTCGTTCCAGTGCCGCGACGGCCCGGTGGCCCTGGTTGGGGCGGGAGCTGTCCATGTATCGCCAGCCGATGTGGTTGCGCGCCCAGTAGTGCCGCCGAAACGCCGGATCGCCGATGAACTGTTGGAACGTCATCGGATTGCGCGGGGGTGAATCAGGTCCGCGGTAGTCCGGGATTCCGGAGTCGGTGGAGATGCCGGCGCCCGTCAGAACTGCCAGGCGACGGCCGGCCAGGAGCTCGGGGAGGGCGTCGAGGCGGCTGTTGTCGGTAGGCACCGTTCCAGGATAGGCGCGTGTGCGAGACGGAGGCGCGGAGGAAGTCCGAAATGTTCAATAGAACACGTGTGCGATCGCCAATACTCGTACACATGAACACAGTGAACCCGATCCCTGCTGGTTACCGCACGATCACTCCCTACCTTGCGGTGCCGGACGGCCATGCCGCACTCGACTACTACAAACGAGCACTTGGAGCTGAGATAGTCGATGCGATGAACGCACCTGACGGCTCCCTCATGCATGCGGAGATCCGGATCGGCGATTCGATGCTGCAGCTTTCGCAGGAGATGCCGGACTTCGGTCTCAAATCACCGCAGGACGGCTGGGTGCATTCGTCGATCGTCGTCTACACCGAGGACACGGACGAGTTTGTCGCTCGGGCAGTCGCCGAGGGAGGCACGCTGGTCACGGCTGTGGCCGATACATTTTCGGGCGACCGGCATGGAGTGTTTCTCGATCCGTTCGGCCACAGGTGGGCAGTATGCACGAAGGTCGAGGATGTACCTGCCGAAGAGGTCGCTCGCCGGGCGCGGGCGCTTTTCTTTCCGGAGACGCAGTCGTCACAGTAATTTGTGGCAACCGTCGTCCGAGCATTCGAGCTTCGGCGGCGTGCTCAGTATCCGGCTACGGGGTCCACGAGGGCAGCCAGCGCCTCACCCTTCGCGAAGCGGGTCACGTTCTTGGAGACGTGATCCGCGAACGCGGCGGGGCGAACGCCTGGCGGATTGGAATCGTGGGGTGTGATGATCGCATTCGTCAGATCCCACAGTGGGTGACCGTCCGGGAGGGGTTCGGGATCGGTGACGTCGAGACCGGCGCCGCCGATCTGTTCCGACTCGATGGCCTCGACCAGTGCGTCGGTGTCGACCAGTGATCCGCGCGCGACATTGATCACCCAGGAATGGGGTTGCATCGCCGCCAACTGCGCACGGCCCACGAGGTGACGGGTGGCCGGGGTGGCGGGCGCAGCAATCACGAAGTGATCTGCGCGAGAATAGATTTCATCCATTCTGGATGCGGGGTACGTGGAGATCGCCCCGGGGACCGGGCTACCGGAACGATTGACTGCGATGCTGTCCGCCCCCTGCGCGGCCAGCATCGGAATCAGCGCGCGGCCGATACCGCCCGCGCCGATGATCGCAACCGTCGAGCCACGAAGGGTGCCAATCTTGGGAAAGAACTCGAACTGACGCCACGTTCGAGCCTCGATGTGTGCAGGCAAGTGGCGAACTCCGGCCAAGAGAAGCATGAGTGCATGCTCGGCCACCGACGCCGAAAATGCACCGGCCGCCGAGGTCCACGTGATTTCTGTGTCCTTCGGAATCACACCGGAGTCGAACCAATCCTCGATTCCCGCCGACGGAAGCTGCACCCACCTGACCGACGCCGGTAACTCCGACGGAAAGGTCTCGGGTGAGCCCGCCCAGATCAGGGCGTCCGCAGTGTCGATCGGACTGATCAGACCACCGCCCCGAAGCACCGCGCTGTCGAGCAGTGCATCGGGGACGGGGCCGATCGCTACGCGTGGAGAGGTGTCAGTCGCCATGACTAGACGCTACGCGGGGACCTCCACCAGTGGGTAGACACCGTTCTCGTCGTGCACCTCACGCCCGGTGACCGGCGGATTGAACACGCACAGCATGCGCATCTGCGTGTCCGGTTCGACGCGGTGACGCTCGTGGCCGTTGAGCAGGTACATCGACCCCGGTGCGAGATCGTATTCCTTGTTGTTGTCGAGGTCGATCAGCTTGCCGGTGCCCTCGACGAGCCAGACAGCCTCGACGTGGTTGGCGTAATGGAACTCGTTGACCGAACCCGCCTTGATGGTGGTCTCGTGGAACGAGAACCCGACGCGGTCGCCGCCGAGGACGATGCGCTTGCTGCGCCAGTTTCCGTCCTCACTCGTGATGTCGCGGTCGGTGTCGGTGATCTCGGTGGTGGTGCGAACGATCATGGGAGAGTCCTTCCTCTAGCTGCAGACCTTGAGTGTCGCCTCGGCCAGAATGGAGAGGCCGTGCTCGAGCTCGTCGTCGGTAATCGTCAGTGCGGGAAGCAGTTTCACAACCTGGTCGGAGGGTCCGGAGGTCTCGGCGAGCAATCCCTCGTCGAATGCCAACTGGCAGACCTTGCCGGCGCGCTCGGGCTGTTCGAAGACGAGGCCCTGAACCAAGCCACGCCCGCGGTGCGAGACCTCGCCGGGGAACTGATCGGAGAGGTTGGCGAAGCATTCGCTGATGCGTGCGCCCTTCTTCAACGTCGTCTTGGTGAGTGCGTCGTCGGACCAGTAGTGGTCGAGTGCCACCTTGGAGGTGACGAACGCCGGGTTGTTGCCGCGGAAGGTGCCGTTGTGCTCGCCCGGTCCCCAGACGTCGAGTTCACGCTTGAACAGCGTGAGCGCCATCGGCATTCCGTAGCCGCTGATCGACTTGGACAACGTGACGATGTCGGGAACGATTCCGGCCTCTTCGAAGGAGAAGAACGGGCCGGTACGGCCGCAACCCATCTGGACGTCGTCGACGATCAACAGGATTCCGCGATCCGAGCACAGTGTTGCCAGCGCCCGAAGCCATTCGGGGCGAGCGACATTGACGCCACCTTCACCCTGCACGGTTTCGACGATCACTGCCGCGGGGCGGTTGATTCCACTGCCGGAATCATCGAGAACGCGGGAGAACCACTGGAAGTCCTCGGTGACGCCGTCGAAGTAGTTGTCGAAGGGCATCGGTGTCGTGTGCACGAGGGGGACACCGGCGCCCGCGCGCTTCATCGAGTTGCCGGTCACGGAGAGTGCACCAAGTGTCATTCCGTGAAATGCGTTGGTGAAGTTGATGACTGCCGAACGTCCGGTGACCTTGCGGGCCAGCTTCAGTGCAGCCTCGACGGTGTTCGATCCGGTCGGGCCGGGGAACTGGACCTTGTAGTCCAGGCCGCGCGGCTCGAGGATGTTGCGCTGAAAGGTCTCGAGGAACTCACGCTTGGCGACTGTCGACATGTCGAGACCGTGCGTGATGCCGTCGCTCATGATGTAGTCGACCAGTGCGGATTTGAGCACCGGGTTGTTGTGGCCGTAGTTGAGGGCGCCGGCACCGGCGAAGAAATCGAGGTAGTCGCGTCCGTTCTCGTCACGAATCCAGGATCCGGATGCGCTGGTGAACACTGCGGGCCAGTCACGGCAGTAGCTGCGAACCTCGGACTCGAGGGTTTCAAAAATGCTTGCTTCGTTGATATTCATATCTTCTTTGTTCCTCCGGGGCATGCTGTATGCCGAGCGCGAAGTGCGCTAGGCGCCGATCGTGTAAAGATCTTCGGCTTCGTGTCCATCGGGAAAATCGTTGGGTGAGAACAAGGTCTGCCTGGTTATCGGTACTTCGCGCCGACGTGCGAGCGCGGTGAAGAGTGCGATCGAAGCCTCGTTGTCGGGGCTGATCGTCGTCTCCAGATGTGTAACACCCAGCGGGGCAGTGCGATCCATCAAGTCGGACAGCATGCGGGCAGCAATTGCCTTGCCGCGCTGGTCTTCGTCGACCGCCACTTGCCACACGAACAGGGTTTCCTGAGCGCTGGGACGGGTATAACCGGAAACGAATCCGACTACGCGGCCGTCTACCTCCGCGACGATGGACGTCGCGCTGAAATCCCTGCACCACAACAGGTATGCATAACTCGAATTGAGGTCGAGCACCTTCGAATCACGTGCGATCTCCCAGAGCCGGACTCCGTCATCGATCTGTGGGCTTCTGAACAACACCGCGTCCGGCGCGGTGGTCGGGATAGCTCTCGTATCAACAGGCTTCATCGGTCATCTGAACGTAACAATCATTGCTGTCGAAGTCATGCAGATGTCCGTTTCGGGCCGTGTGGAACCCGTTGCGCCCCAGGTGAGGACATGAATGTGATGGTGCTCACATTATGTAACTTTTGCCGTTGTCGGAGCGACTATTTCGGGCAAAAACTCGCTATTTCGGGCTTGCGAGCGCCAACGGAAGTACAGAGTGAGCACCAGCCTGTCGAAGTGCGCGCGCGGCCATCGTGAAAGTCCAACCGGTATCGGCGATTGCGTCGACAAGAAGTATCGGTCCCTGGTGGATGCTCATGTCCGGGACTTCCCAAACATCGACCAGTCCGGACACGCGGTAGGCGGAGTTCGCTGCCGACACCGGAGGGTGGTCGGGGCGCAAGCGAAGAGTGCCCAGGTCGGTCAATCGCCCGACCTCGGCCAACTTGGCAGCCAGGCTCGACACCAACAAAGGATGCGTCGTGGATTCGAGGGCCATGACACCGGTGGGTCGCTCGGCCCAATTCCAGGCGGCCAGAACGCTGATACACGCGCTGACCACCGCATCGGGTACCTCGGCGTCGGGACCGTCGAAAAGCGCGCGGAGACGTTGACCCCAGCCCAGGTCCGACATCCGTCCGAGAATGCGCCCGGTTTCGGGCCCCTCGGTGATCTTCCCGGACAGCTTGACGCCCAGCTTGCTCAGGCCGGTCGGCCACATCTTGCGCGGCTCCAGGTCGAATCCGGGGCGCTGCAAGCGCGCCCGAGTCTCGTCGAGGGCGGCGGTGTCGACAGTGGTGTCGTAGCGATTGCCTGTGCAGTTGTCACAGCGACCGCACTGTGAGTTCTCCGAGTTCAGACCAGGATCGTCGAGTTGTTCACGCAGGAAGGTCATTCGACACGTCGTGATGCTCTGGTACTCGACCATTGCGGCCTGCTCGGCCTGGCGGGCGTCGTCGAGTCGGCCGTAGCGCTCGGCGTCGTACACCCAGGGTTCGCCGGTGCTGATCCACCCGCCCTTGACGCGTTTGACCGCGCCGTCGACGTCGAGGACTTTGAGGACCATCTCGAGACGCGTGCGATTGAGCTCCACCAGAGGTTCGAGTGCCGGTGTCGACGTGGCCTTTTCGGTGTCGAGGTGTTCGATGACGCTGCGGACCAGGTGCTCGCGGGGGAAGGCGACCGAGGCGAAGTAACTCCAGATCTGCTTGTCCTCGGCGCCAGGCAGGAGGATCACGTCTGCCCTGTCGGTGGAACGACCGGCGCGGCCCACCTGCTGGTAGTACGAGATCGGCGACGACGGTGCGCCGAGGTGGACGACGAACCCGAGATCAGGCTTGTCGAAGCCCATCCCGAGTGCCGAGGTGGCCACCAGAGCCTTGACGCGATTACCCAACAAGTCCTGCTCGAGAGATTCACGTTCAGTGGGATCGGTCTGGCCCGTGTAGGCGGCGACGGTATGGCCGCGCTCGGAGAGCAGGCTTGCGAGGTCGCGCGCGGCCGAAACCGTCAGCGTGTAGATGATGCCCGAACCCGGCAGCGTCTCGAGCATGTCGGCAAGCCAGGCAGCGCGCGCCGTCGCCTCCGGAATTTGGACTACAGAGAGGTGAAGCGATTCGCGTTCGAGCCCGCCGCGAAGGACGAGGGTTTCCTCACCGCCGACGCCGAGTTGGGCGGACACGTCCTCGACGACGCGGTTGTTGGCCGTCGCCGTGGTTGCGAGGACGGGAATGCCCTCGCCGAGTTCGGCGATCAAGGTCCTGATGCGGCGGTAGTCGGGACGGAAGTCGTGGCCCCAGTCGGAAACGCAGTGAGCCTCGTCGACTACGACCAGGCCGGCATCAGCTGCCAGGGCCGGGAGTACCTGATCGCGGAAGTCAGGGTTGTTCAGGCGCTCGGGGCTGACCAGAAGGACGTCGAGATTATTGGCTGCGACGCGGGCATGGATGTCGTCCCATTCGGTGACGTTGCCCGAATTGATGGTTGCGGCGCGCACTCCGGCACGTTCGGCAGAACTGACCTGGTTTCGCATCAGGGCCAACAACGGAGAGACGATGACGGTGGGGCCGTGGCCCGTTGCCCGGAGCAGCTTCGCCGAGATGAAGTAGACCGCAGATTTGCCCCAGCCGGTCCGCTGTACGACGAGCGCGCGTTTGCGCTGCACCACCAGCGCCTCGATGGCCGTCCACTGGTCCTCGCGTAGGCGGGCATCCGGCCCCGCGAGTTCGCGGAGCAGCCGCTCGGCTTCGTCGCGCATGGCTGGGGCAGTGGCGGTGGTCATGGACCCCATGGTGCACGACCCTGCCGACACGTGCGGGCTTCAGGCCTTGGCAACAGGTTCCTGCAGTTCGGTGACCCAGCCGTCGACATCCTCCGGGCACGCCAGCGTCACCTCACGGCTGGGGCCGGCATTGCGGTATCCCGCTGCGTCGATCCATTGGGCCAACGCCTGATAAGCGGGCAGGCAGTTGTCCATCGAACCCTTGTGCAGCAGCGAGGCCACGTGCTCTTCGGCCCGCAGGTCCACCACAGCGAACTCGTAGTCGCCATCGGGATTCGCGTCTACCGGTAGCGCCGCATGGACGACGACGTTCTCGTCGTCACCGGCATCCTCGTAGTAAGCGACAGCGGGTCCGATCGCGGCGATACCGGCACGATCCAAACCGGTACAAAGGCGCTCGTACAACCCGCGAACCACCGGGCCGATCGACGACGGATCCATCGTCTTGGCGGTACCGGTCAACTCCGCGACCCGCAGCGCCGGAACTGACTTGATCACAACCTCGTATGCGGACATCTGTCCCTCACTTTCGATGATCCGTAGGCGCGCCTGTACATGCGCCAGCCGCGCGGTGTCTTCCTGGATTCGGGTTTCGAGTTCTGCTCGGCGAAGCGTGAGCATCCCGCGGATCTCGTCGACGGTGACCGCTGACTCCACCACTTGCTGGACCTGGGCCAGAGTCAGGCCCAACTCCTTGAGAGCGACGATGCGGTTGAGCAGCGCCAACTGGCCCGCGGTGTACGAGCGATACCCGGTGGATGCGTCGACCCTCGCGGGTCTGAGCAGACCGATGGCGTCGTAGTGGCGGAGCATGCGCACCGACACACGACCTGCTCTCGCGAAGTCTCCGATGCTCAACATCCTTGCTCGCCCCGTTTCTCTCTCACAAACCCGATACCTACAGGTTTACGACCTCACACGGTGTCAGAGTCAAGCTGTCGGTTCAGGACTTTTTCGATCGCAGCGCGAGTGGGTGACGACACCGACGCGCCGCGGACCGTCGTCGCCAGACTTCCCGCCGTGGCAGCGAACTGCAGGGCGCGGTCCTGGCCCTGCACCCACTCCACGGCGAAGGCGCCGGTGAAAGCATCGCCTGCGCCAGTTGTATCCACGGGTGTCACGGCCGGGGAGTCGGCGTGGATTGTCTCCTCGCCCGACCGGAGATCCGCGCCGCCGGCCCCGAGCGTCGTGACGAGGTATCGGACGCGACCGGTGACCGCGGCCAACTGCTCCGACTCGGTCTGGTTGACGATCAGGATGTCGACAGACTCGATCAGGGCGCCCGGAAGGTCTTGTACCGGCGAAGGATTGAGGATGACAGTTGTTCCGTTGGCACGCGCGTGCCGGGCCGCTGCGGTGACCGTGTCGAGGGGTATTTCGAGTTGGCACAGGAGAACGTCGGCGTGTGCGATCGCGTCGAGGTCTGCTTCGGACAACGAGGTGACCGAGGAATTGGCGCCCGGGACGACGATGATGTTGTTCTCCGCGTCCTCGCTCACGGTGATGGCGGCAACGCCGCTCGGGCCGTCGACATTACGAAGCAACGCGGTGTCGACCCCGGTGTCTTGCAGGGTCTCGCGCAATTGGGTGCCGAAACCGTCGTCGCCGACCGCGCCGACGAACGACACGTCCCCACCGGCCTTCGCGGCGGCGATGGCCTGGTTGCTGCCTTTGCCTCCCGCCGCGGTGGCAAAGGCAGTGCCGAGCAGCGTTTCTCCCGGAGCGGGGAATCTGGACACTGACGTGGTCAGATCCATGTTGATACTGCCGACGACGACGATTCGAGGCGTGCTCATACCTCGAGGTTATCGGCCTTCATTCTCTTTCGACGAACCTTGCGGATGATCCGACGTGCTTCCTCGTCGGTGGCGACGGAGGGCGGAGAGCCGTCGAGTGGCTTGCGTGCGGTCTCGGGGATCATCAGGACTGCGATACCGCCGATCACGGCGGCGATCATCATGTACATCGGTGCGACCAAGTTGCTGCCCGTTGCACTTTCGAGGGCGGTGAGCACCAGGGGAGTGGTCCCGCCGAAGATGGAGACCGCGAGGTTGTATCCGATTGCCAAGCCGCCGTACCTGATTCCGGTCGG
This sequence comes from Rhodococcus sp. KB6, assembly GCF_001445685.1. NCBI lineage: Bacteria > Bacillati > Actinomycetota > Actinomycetes > Mycobacteriales > Nocardiaceae > Rhodococcus > Rhodococcus sp. KB6. Next base: position 65,782 of record NZ_LNAK01000163.1, read on the forward strand.
AAAGAGTGCGGGAAGCACGGACGGGAACACACCGACGAACAGCAGGAGCAAGCCGCCGAGAATTGCGAGTCCCAGGAAGACCGTCACGTAGTTGCCGACGCCGATCAGAAGGTAGGCAGGCAGGGACAGGACGAAGAATCCGATGAAACCGCTGAGCAGCAAGGGTTTACGCCCGACGCGGTCCGAGAACTTTCCGACGTAGCTGATTCCCATCATCATCACGATCATGACGATGATCATCAGAACGAGTCCGTGGGATTCGTCGTAACCCAACGTGTTGGTCAGATACGTCGGCATGTAGCTGAGCAGTCCGTAGTGAGCGATGTTGTACGTGGCCACCAGGACGATGCACAGAACAAGCGGACGCCAGTTGTCGACGAGAGTTTCGCGTAGTTTCTTGCCTGTGGATTCATCTGCGAGGGAGCGCTCTTCGGCCTGCTCCATCATCTGGAATGCGGGGGTTTCCTCCAAACGCAGACGGAGGTACAGGCCGATGAGACCCAGAGGTCCGGCAATGAGGAAGGGGATGCGCCAGCCCCACTGGAGTAGGTCCTCGGCACTGACGACGGTCTGGATGATCGTCACGATGCCCGCTGCCGCCACATATCCTGCCAGAGTCCCGAATTCGAGGAAGCTGGCGAAGAAACCGCGGCGCTTGTCCGGTGCGTATTCGGCGACGAACGTACTGGCTCCGCCGTATTCGCCGCCGGTGGAAAAGCCCTGCAGTAGGCGTAGGAGTACCAGCAGGATCGGGGCGGCGATACCGATGGATTCGTAGCTCGGGATGAGGCCGATGGCGAAGGTGCTGCCCGCCATCAGAATGATGGTGGTGGCCAGGACTTTCTTGCGTCCGATGCGGTCACCGAGTGGACCGAAGAACAATCCGCCGAGTGGGCGGACGATGAAGGCTGCCGCAAAAATTGCAAAGGTAGAGAGGAGTTGAGCGCTGCCGCTCGCGTCCGGGAAGAACACTTTTCCTATAGTGGTAGCTAGATATGCGTAAACGCCGAAATCGAACCACTCCATGGCATTTCCGAGCATCGTTGCCTTGACAGCGCGCTTGACGGACGCATTGTCGGTGACGCAGACATCGGGTGATTCGGCCACTTCGAGAGCGCTGATCGAGTTCTCTGGTGTAGTCATGACATGCGCTCCCCAGCGCAATCATCGAACCGAGCGGGGCACGTACCTGATGCACGCATCTTTTCGTTGCCCACTCGCCGATGAGCCGGTCGGGAAATCGAGCGTCCGCGTGCCCTGTGGCTCGTTGCGACCCCCGTCGCACGGCTCTGGCCCGCGGCAGTGTCCGGAGCCCTCAGGGCTCCGGACTACCGGCAAGTAAGACGCTTACGCTATCAAAGTTGTGCGCGGGAGCCGATTTTCGGGCTAGAAGGCGCGGGCGTACTGCGACGGGATATGCGGTCCTACCTCGGCGTTCAGTTCACGGGCCGCCCGGCGCGCCCAGTAGGGATCTCGCAACAGTTCGCGGCCGAGGAGCACCGCCACTGCGCTTCCGTCTTCGACGATCTTCTCGGCCTGCTCGGGTTCGGTGATGAGGCCGACGGCGGCGGCCGGTAGCAGGCTCTCGTTCTGCAGGCGACGGGCGAACGGAACCTGGTATCCCGGCTCCACCGGAATCTTGGCTGCCGGTGAATTACCGCCGGTGGACACGTCGACGAGATCGACGCCGTAGTCGGAGAGGATGTTGGCGAGGGCAACGGTCTGATCCGCGGTCCAGCTGTCGACCTCGAGCCCACGTTCTTCCGTGAGCCAATCGGTCGCCGAGACCCGGACGAAGAGCGGTAGCTCGGCCGGCCACACCTCGCGGACTGCGCTCAGGATTTCGAGGAGCAATCGGATGCGGTTCTCGAAGCTGCCTCCGTAGCGGTCCGTTCGCTTGTTGCTCTCGGGGGAGAGGAACTGATGGATCAGGTATCCGTGGGCCGCGTGAATTTCCACGACCTTGAATTCGGCCTTCAATGCGCGGGTAGCCGCCGCTGCGAAGTCCGCGACGACCTTCTCGATGCCCTCGGTGGTGAGCTCGACCGGATCGGCAAGGTGACCGAACGGAACCGCGCTCGGGGCAACCGTCTGCCACGAGAGTCGGTCGTCGGCGGGCAGACTCTTGCCGCCGCGCCACGGAACCTGCGTCGACGCTTTGCGTCCGGCGTGGGCCAGCTGAATTCCGGGCACTGCGCCGAAGTACGCGAGTTGCGCGTTGATCTCGGCGAAGGCTTGCGCCTGCGTGTCGTTCCAGATCCCCAGATCAGCTGCCGATATGCGGCCTTCGGGATTGACGGCCGTCGCCTCGGTGAGAATCAGGCCGGTGCCGCCGATTGCACGGCTCACCAGATGCGTGCGATGCCACTCGTTGGGCACTCCGACCTGGTCGCCGATGACGTCAGCGGAGTACTGGCACATCGGTGCCATCCAGACGCGGTTCGGGATGGTGACGCCGCGCAGGGTCAAAGGCTCGAACAACACACTCACGGATGGCTCCTGACTCGAAGAAGAAGGTCGGTGGGTGCAACAGTGTCGCGCGCCGGAATTGTTCCCCGGCGGTCCGCCTAAATGTTCGCAGGCGGTCCGCCTAAATGTTCGCAGGCGGTCCGCCTAAATGTTCGCAGGCGGTCCGCCGGAATGGTCCCGGGTGGTCACAGCCTCGTTCCGCCGAGCAGGCCGTCACGGTGGGTGGTTAATGTGTATTCATGACCGCTGTGACTTCCAACGCAGAAACCGTCGACTCGAACGCGTCCGACACCAAGTCCGTCGTGCACGACGCCGCACGCCGAGCCCGCAAGGCTTCGCGCGTCCTGGCTCTGCTGACCACCGCGCAGAAGGATGCTGCGCTCAACGCCGCAGCCGACGCGGTACTCGCGGCAAGTGATCGGATTCTCGCGGCCAACGCTCTCGATATCGACACCGCGAAGGCGGGCGGCACCGAGGAATCGCTGCTCGACCGTCTTCGTCTGACCGCTGACCGGATCGAGGGCATCGCGTCGGGTTTGCGTCAGGTTGCCGGACTACCCGATCCGATCGGCGAAGTTCTTCGCGGCTCCACTCTGCCTAACGGTTTGGAACTACGGCAGCAGCGCGTTCCGCTCGGTGTCGTCGGCATGGTGTACGAGGCTCGTCCCAACGTGACCGTCGATGCCTTCGGGCTCACCCTCAAATCGGGAAATGCTGCGCTGCTTCGTGGTTCGTCCTCGGCGGTCAAGTCCAACGAAGCGTTGGTGGCGGCTCTGCGTGCGTCGTTGGTTGATCAGGGACTGCCCGAGGATTCCGTTCAACTTCTGCCGAGTGCGGATCGGTCGACGGTCACGCACCTCATCCAGGCCCGCGGCCTCGTCGATGTAGTCATCCCGCGCGGCGGTGCCGGCCTGATCAGCGCCGTAGTTCGCGATGCCACTGTCCCCACCATCGAGACCGGTGTCGGTAACTGCCACGTCTATGTTCACTCGGCCGCCGATCTACTGATGGCCGAGAAGATTCTTCTCAACTCCAAAACCCGTCGGCCCAGTGTGTGCAACACGGCAGAGACGGTGCTGGTCGACGCCGCTATTGCCGAGACGGCCGTGCCGAAGCTGCTCCAAGCGCTCCAGATGCACGACGTCGTCGTGCACGGTGATCTGCCGGGACTGGTTCCCGCGACCGAGGACGACTGGTCGAAGGAATACCTCACCCTCGACGTCGCCCTCAAGGTCGTCAAGGACTTGGACGCTGCCGTCGAGCACATCGACCAGTACGGAACCGGCCACACCGAAGCCATCGTGACGTCCGATCTCTCGGCTGCCCGCGAGTTCACCGCTCGAGTCGACGCTGCGGCAGTGATGGTCAACGCGTCGACTGCCTTCACCGACGGTGAGCAGTTCGGGTTCGGCGCCGAGATCGGCATCTCCACCCAGAAACTGCACGCGCGTGGCCCCATGGGGCTGCCGGAACTGACGTCCACCAAGTGGATCGTCTGGGGCGACGGGCATACCCGACCCGCCTGAAAAGTTCACCAGACTTGCCCCACCTCTCAAGGAGTTAACCGTGGACCGAGCACTTCCCGACACGACGCCGTTCTTCTCGACCGTCGACGACGTGATCGAACGGCTGGCCGAAACCGGCTATCTGTCCGACAAGGCCACCGCGACGGCAGTCTTCCTGGCCGATCGTCTGGGCAAGCCGCTGCTCATCGAGGGCCCGGCCGGTGTCGGAAAGACGGAACTCGCCCGCGCAGTCGCCCAGACCACGGGCGCAGAACTGGTGCGTCTGCAGTGCTACGAGGGCGTCGACGAGGCTCGTGCACTCTACGAGTGGAACCACGCGAAGCAGATTCTTCGGATTCAGTCGGGCGGGGCGAGCGGCGCGAGGGGTGATGTCGCGGTCGACCACAGCTGGGATTCGACGAAGGCGGATGTCTTCTCGGAGGAGTTCCTGCTCGCACGTCCACTGCTCAAGGCCATTCGCCGCGAGGACCCGACGGTGCTGTTGATCGACGAGACGGACAAGGCAGACGTCGAGATCGAAGGTCTGCTCCTCGAAGTGCTCAGCGACTTCGCGGTCACGATCCCCGAGCTCGGAACCATTACCGCCACCCGCAAGCCGTTCACGGTGTTGACCTCGAATGCCACTCGCGAACTCTCGGAGGCTCTGAAGCGTCGTTGCCTCTTCCTGCATCTCGACTTCCCGGACGCCGACCTCGAGCGTCGCATCCTCGCAAGCCGTGTGCCGGAGCTTCCTGAAGCGATTGCCGAGCAGCTGGTCAACACCATTCGTGTTCTTCGCGGAATGCAGCTCAAGAAGGTCCCTTCGGTATCCGAGACCATCGACTGGGGACGCACCCTTCTTGCTCTGGGCATGGACACTCTCGACGACGATGCCGTTCGCGCCACGCTCGGCGTGATCCTCAAGCACCAGTCGGACCAGGTGCGTGCCGCCGCTGAACTTCGGCTGAACTGAGGTCTGACATGGCTCCCGCAGCATCGACGTCGCCGCTCTCACCTGGCGGCCTGGCAGCGCCGCACGGGATTCCCGGTCACCTCGTCGATTTTGTCGAGGCTCTGCGACGACGCGGAATCATGGTCGGCCCGTCCGAGACAGTCGACGCCGGTCAGGTCATGTCTGTTCTCGACCTGCTCGATCGTGAAGCGCTTCGTGAAGGGCTGGCATGCTCGCTCCTGCGCAGGCCGACCCACCGGGCGACGTTCGACGCCGTCTTCGACCTGTGGTTCCCCAAGGCGATCGGTGACCGTGCGGTCGGCGACGTCGACGTCACACTGCCGCGCAAGCCAGACGGCTCGATCGACCTGCAGGCATTGCGTGAGCTGATCGCCGAACTGCTGACAGACGGCAGTGACGAGGCGATGGAGATGACCGAACTCCTGACCGCCGCGATGGTCGAGGAACTCGGGCAGTACCAGTCGAGCAACGGCCCGTCGTTCTCCGCCTACCAGGCGCTGCGCGACGTCGCCCCGGAGACGTTGCTCAACAAGATCCTGCAGGGCCTGCTCGGCAACCAGGAGGGTTCCGGGTCAGAGGGCAAGGACAACTCCGACTATCAATCCGAGGTCGCCAAGCGCACGGCAGCGCAGCGCATCGCGGACTTCCGCAAGATGGTCGAGAAGGAAACGCGTCGACGCACAGCCGAGAATTTGGGCAAGGAGCGGGTCGCCACGTACGGCGTTCCGAAACTCGCCGAGGAAGTCGACTTCTTGCGAGCGTCCGATGCCGAACTCACCACGCTGAAGAAGAACGTCGCACCCCTGGCTCGCTTGTTGGCCAGTCGTCTCGCCGTGCGTCGTAGCCGCTCTCGCGCGGGTTCGATCGACCTACGTCGTACGTTGCGCAAGTCCATGTCGACGGGCGGAGTGCCGATCGATCTGGTGCAGCGCAAGCCGAAGCGGGCGCGGCCCGAACTTGTGGTGATGTGCGACGTGTCCGGCTCGGTGGCGGGGTTCAGCCATTTCACTCTGCTGCTCGTGAACGCTTTGCGTGAGCAGTTCTCGCGCGTGCGGGTGTTCGCGTTCATCGACACGACCGACGAGGTCACGCGGTTCTTCGACTCGAACGCAGACCTCGGATCAGCGATGTCACGGATGGTGCGTGAGGCCGAACTGATCACCTACGACGGCCACTCAGACTACGGACACGCCTTCGGAGTGTTCCAGGAGAAGTTCGCGCAGTCGATCACCAGTCGCACGTCGCTACTGGTACTCGGCGACGGTCGCAACAACTACCGCGATCCCAACCTTCAGTCGCTGTCGCAGATGGTGGCAGTAGCCAAGCACGCGCACTGGCTCAACCCCGAGCCGAAGGGGCAATGGGGAACGGGTGACTCCGCGGCGAAGGTCTACAACGAGGTCATCAGCATGCACGAGTGCCGCTCGGCCCAGCAGCTTGCCGACGTCGTGTCCCGTCTGCTGCCGGTCTGACCCGTAAGCTCGACACTCGTGCAGAAGGGACTATCGGTGGAACGTGCTCGACGCCTAGGAGTGATGGGTGGCACCTTCGACCCCATTCACCATGGCCACCTCGTTGCGGCCAGTGAGGTCGCCGACCGGTTCGGACTCGACGAAGTGATCTTCGTCCCCACCGGGCGGCCCTGGCAGAAGCAGGGGAAGGGCGTCAGTCCTGCCGAGGACCGGTACCTCATGACGGTCATCGCCACCGCCTCCAACCCGCGGTTTTCCGTCTCTCGGGTCGACGTCGACCGTGAAAAAGTGACGTACACCGTGGACACGCTGCGAGACCTCCGGGCCTACCACCCTGACGCCGAACTCTTCTTCATCACCGGTGCCGATGCGCTGGCCAGCATCCTTTCCTGGCAAGATTGGGAAGAGTTGTTCGCATTGGCGAAGTTCGTCGGGGTATCGCGACCGGGTTTCGATCTCAATGCAGAGCACCTGGCCGGTCACCTCGACACCATGCCCGCCGACGCGGTCACGTTGATAGAGATTCCGGCACTTGCCATTTCGTCGACCGAATGTCGGCGTCGGGCAAGTGAAGACCGCCCCGTCTGGTACCTGGTGCCGGACGGAGTGGTGCAGTACATCTCGAAGCGGAACCTGTATCGACCTGTCGACGCGGAGCGCCGCGACGGAGCTACAACGATGTCGGAGCCCGCACCGGGGAAGTCGGAAGCCGTCCCGGGCGCCGAATCGAGCTAGCCGAGAACAACAAGTACTTTCTGAAGACGAAACTGGAGAACATCGAGTGAGCGCAAACACCGAAGCCATCGACATGGCACGCATCGCGGCCTTGGCAGCCGACGAGAAGCTGGCCACCGAAGTGGTGGTGCTCGATGTGTCCGAACAGCTGGTCATCACGGACTGCTTCGTCATCGCATCTGCGACGAACGAGCGTCAGGTCAACTCGATTGTCGAGAACATCGAAGACCGTCTCCGCGAAGCGGGACACAAGCCGGTCCGCCGGGAAGGCACCCGCGAGGGCCGCTGGGCACTGCTCGACTACGCCGACATCGTCGTCCACGTCCAGCATGACGAGGAGCGCAACTTCTACGCTCTCGATCGTCTGTGGAAGGACTGCCCGACGGTCGAGGTCGAAGGCCTCGGACAGAACCGTCCCGGCCCCGCCGACGCCAACACGGTGTTCGAGACCGACACGGTTTCCGAGCCGGACGCGCAGGATCCCTCGCTGTGACTTCGTCGGCGCCCAGTGCGGCGTCGAACCCTGTCCGCCGGCTCATCCTGCTGCGTCACGGACAGACCGAATACAACGCCGACTCTCGGATGCAGGGGCAACTCGACACCGACCTGTCGGAGTTGGGACGCACGCAGGCCAAGAGTGCAGGTCCGGTGATCGCCGATCGCAGGCCGTTGACGATCGTGTCCTCGGATCTGCGTCGGGCGTACTTCACGGCCGTCGCTGTCGGTGATGCCGCCGGACTTCCGGTCCTCACCGACACGCGTCTGCGTGAGACACACCTGGGGGAATGGCAGGGCCTGACTCATCATGACGTCGACGAGCGCACTCCCGGTGTGCGATCTGCGTGGCGAGCGGATGCCACGTTGGCGCCGCCCGGCGGCGAAAGCCGAATCGACGTCGCGAATCGCAGCCTCCCCGTAGTTCACGAATTGCTCGACACGCACCCGGACTGGGCCGAGCGGCCCGTGGTTCTGGTGGCGCACGGAGGCTTGATCGCGGCACTGACAGCGGCATTGCTCGACCTACCCATCGATCGCTGGGCCGTCCTCGGCGGATTGGGAAACACCAGTTGGGTGCAACTCAGTGGACATGGTGACGTCAAGTCGATCGAGTGGCGACTCGACGTATGGAATGCTTCTGCGAGTGTCGCAAATGACGTCCTCTGAAAGTGCCGACGGGCAGCGCCCCGTCCTCCTCGTACTCGCGGATTCGCTGTCGTATTTCGGCCCCAAAGGCGGCCTCGCGGCAGATCATCCACGCATCTGGCCCAACATCGTGGCCGACGAACTCGGCTGGGACGTCGAGTTGGTCGCCCGTATCGGATGGACGTGTCGCGACGCGTGGTGGGCACTGACTCAGGATCCTCGTGTGTGGGCGGCGGTGCCGCGGGCCGGCGCCGTCGTGTTCGCGGTCGGCGGGATGGACTCGCTGCCGTCCCCATTGCCTACCGCGCTCCGCGAGACCATCCGCTACGTTCGGCCACCCGCGCTTCGACGCGTGGTGCGCGAGGGTTATCAGTGGCTGCAGCCGCGGCTTGCACCTCTGGGCCGCCCGGTCGCACTTCCGCCCAAGCTGAGCGTCGAGTATCTGGAAAGCTCGCGAAATGCGTTGGAGTACATGCGGCCCGAACTGCCGATGATCGCGACCCTGCCGTCGGTGCACCGCAGTGATGCCTACGCCAGCGTGCATGCCGGACGACCTGCCGCGGTGTCCGCGATCACCGAGTGGGCTACGGAGAAAGACGTTCCCGTAGTCGACCTTGCAGATGCAGTGCGTGACAACGTCTTTTCCGAGAACGGCAATCCTGACGGCATTCACTGGGGTTGGGACGGTCACCTCGGCGTAGCCCGCGCGATGATAGCTGCGATTCGCGGGGTCGAGGCGCAGAAAGTGGTTTCGCCGGAACTGGTAGCACCGCCGAGCGAAGTCGGGTAGCAGAATGCCGGTCGTCGTCGTCACGGATTCCTCCGCCTGCATCCCGCAGGAGTCGGCCGACGCATGTGGCATTCAGGTTGTTCCTCTCCACGTGCTCCGTGACGGCTGCGACTTGCGAGAGGGCGTCGACGCAATGCCGAGCGACCTGTCGGGAGTGACAACGGCCGGAGCGTCGCCCTCCGAGTTGTCCGAAGCGTATGCACGCGCCCTGGACATGAGCGACGGTGACGGCGTTCTCGCCGTTCACATTTCACGCCAACTGTCGGGAACGTGGGAAGCCGGACGAGTCGCGGCCCAGGAGTTCGGTGGCGCCGTCCGCATCGTCGATTCACAGTCCGCCGGTATGGGTTTGGGATATCCCGTCCTCGAAGCTGCACGCTTGGCCGAGAAGGGCGCTTCACTCGAAGAGGCGTACGGCCGGGCGGTCGACGTAGCGAGCCGTGGGCGCTGCTACATCGTCGTCGACAAACTTGATCAATTGCGTAGGGGAGGACGAATCGGAACCGCGGCCGCACTGCTGGGCACTGCATTGGCCATGAAACCGATCCTGCATCTGGTGGACGGCAAGCTGGTGCTCGGCGAGAAAACACGTACCACCACCAAAGCTCTTGCGCGCTTGGTGGATTCGGCAGTCGAACGCGCCGGTCTCGGTCGTGTGGCGATAGCCGTGCATCACATGCGCGCGCGAGAGCGTGCGGACGGGATAGCCGAACAGTTGGCCGAGCGCATTCCCGATGTAGCGGAATCCGTCGTCACCGACTTCAGTGCGGTTATCGGAGCGCACGTCGGTGTCGGCGCGATCGGTGTTGTGGTGTGCCCGTTGCCGGAGATCGACACGAGCGCCTGATCGTTTCTCCACAATCCGCGAGTTCTCCACAGATACAAATTGTTCGTCGTTGGCGGCGAGGTCTCTCGTTAGCGTCCAGTCATGAGGATCAGCGAGGAGCGCGAGCGGGCGCGTGATCGCCTCGCGGCGATGGACGGCAACTACCGGCGGCGACACGAGGACGTCGACGAATTCGAGGATTCAGGGTCTTTCGAGAGGTCCCCCGAGTGGCTTCGGGACTTCGACGAGGACGACTACGACGCTCAGCCCGACTCGTCACGGTTCGACCGATTGCCCGAACACTGGCGCGGTACACGTTGGCGCCCGAGTCGGTCGGCGACCTGGGTGTTGGCGATCGTTGCAGTTCTGGCCACGGGAATCGGCTTGTTCGCCGTGTGGTGGGATTCTCCGAGCATGCAGGCGGTCCCACCGTTGCCCTCGCCCCAGAATGTCACGGAGAAGAATGTGACTGCCGGCGATGGTGAATCAGCCAGTCCTGTACCGACCGGCGTCGTGGCAGAGCAGCCGCCCGAGGCTGTGGTGGTCAGTGTCGTCGGGCTCGTGCGCACGCCTGGGCTTGTCAATCTTCATTCGGGCTCGCGCATCGCCGACGCGCTTGCTGCGGCAGGTGGCGTGCTCGACGGTGCGGAGACGGTGGGCCTGAATCTGGCTCAGAAACTTGTCGACGGCGATCAGATCGTGGTTGGTGCGGCCGATCAGTCCGGTGGTGTTTCTTCGAGTACCACTGCAGGAGGGACCAGCCCCGCAGCTACGGGGGAATCCGGCGGGGCTGGGCTGGTGAACCTCAATATCGCCACCGAGGCCGAACTGGACGAGCTTCCCGGGGTAGGGCCGGTAACGGCTGCGGCGATCATCTCCTGGCGCACATCCAACGGAAAATTCACGGACATAGAACAATTGGGGGAAGTCGACGGGATCGGCCCGGCAAGGTTGGCCAAATTGCGAGTGCTGGTGTCGGTGTGAACGAACCGGAAGCCTCGCCGGTCCTCGACGCTCGACTGCTTCTGTCGGCGGTCGCGGTGTGGGGGAGCAGTGCGGTGGGGATCCTGTTCGGCCCGGTCGCCGCGTGGGTACTGGCGGTGGCGTGTGCGGTTCCAGCGGCACTCCTCACTTACGTGGTTGTGCGCCGGACATCAGCGGGGTGGGTACGAATCATGTTGGTTGCATTGCTGTTCGGTGCCGGGTGTAGTGCCGTCGGCGGGTGGCGGGCGTCCGAGGCGGAGAGGCACCCACTGACCCGAGCTTCTCTCGAGGGAGCTTGGGTGAGTGTCGAAGTGGAACCCTCGGAGGATCCGCACGCGGTCTCCGGCGCGGTGGGTCAAGGTCAGGTCGTCTTCAGGGCAACCGTCAATTCGGTGACTGCCCAGAACCGCAGGTACTCCGGAGGCGGCTTGGTCACCATCCGGGCGCCCAGTTCGTCGTGGCTCGAAGTTGTTCCAGGGCAGAGCCTCACGGTTCGTGGCCGGGCGAGTCAGCCATGGCGTAGCGATTCCACGCTCGCCGTGATCACGTCCGAAGGGCCTCCCGTCGCGGTGGGAGAAGTGCCCTGGTATCAGCGATGGGCGAGTGTGGTGCGCATTCGTTTCGCGGCTGCGTGCTCGGCTGCACTCCCGCCGGATCAGGCGGGTCTGCTGCCTGGCCTCGTCGTCGGAGACACGTCGGCGCTGTCGCCGGTGGTGAAGGACAACTTCACCGTTGCCGGACTTTCCCATCTCACCGCGGTGTCCGGCGCCAACATCAGCATTCTGCTCGGGGCCGTTCTGCTGTTGGTCAGAGCCGCGGCGCTCAGTCCGCGGGTCGGCGCCGCTTTGGCGGCGGTAGCCCTCGTTGCCTTTGTTGTCGTCGCGAGGCCGTCGCCGAGTGTTCTGCGCGCCTCGGTGATGGGCTTGGTAGGCCTGCTCAGTCTGGTCACTGGTCGGCGCAAACAGGCGCTGCCTGCTCTTGCTGCCGCCGTCATCGTTCTGGTTGTCGTGATGCCCGAGCTGGCCGTCGACTGGGGGTTTGCGCTGTCGACTACTGCCACGGGCGCGCTGGTGATCATTGCGCCGGTGTGGGTGGACGTGCTTCGCCGAAGAGGCTGGCCCCGTTGGTTTTCGGAGATGACAGCTGTCTCGGGTGCTGCGTTTGTCGTGACTGCACCGTTGGTGGGCGCCATGGCGGGAACCTTCAGCGTAGTCACGATTGCCGCGAACATGGCGGTGGCGCCCGTGATCGGAATCATCACGGTGTTCGGTGCGGTGATTGCCTTGTGTGCGCTGATCTGTCCACCGATCGCGGTGTTCGTCGCGCCATTGGTGCGGCCGCCGATGGGGTGGCTGCTGTGCGTGTCCGAACGGGCGGCGGCGCTTCCCGGAGCGTCGGTGGTAGTGCCGTCAGGACTCATAGGTGCCCTCGTCGTCGTGGGAGTCCTACTGGCCGCGGCCCTGACGCTGTGGAATCGGATTTCGAGATGGGTGCTCGGCGTTCTTGTTCTGGGAGTTGTTCTGGCCCTGATCTTTCAACACGTGTTCGGGGGTGGCCGTTTTGCTCCGGGGTGGGCGCTGGTGATGTGCGACGTCGGTCAGGGGGACGGTCTTGTGCTCTCGACTGGAGACGGCAGGGTAATCGTGATCGATGTCGGTCCTGATCCCACGTCGATGGATCGTTGCCTGAACATGTTGGACGTCAACGACATCGCGTTGCTGATGATCAGTCATTTTCATGCCGATCACATCGGTGGATTGGAAGCAGTCCTGAGTGGGCGTTCGGTCGCTGCGATCGGAGTCGGGTCGATGTTGTTGCCGGAGTCAGGTTTTCGAGCGGTGAAGGATACCGCCGACTCGCAGGCCGTTCCGGTTGTCCCGTTGCTCGCAGGTATGGAGTTGACGCTGGGATCGGTGAACGTGGAGGTTCTCGGTCCGTTGGTTCCAGCTCCCCGCGATTCCGTCGATGCCGCAGATGCAGCCAACGATCAGTCGCTGGTGGTGATGGCGCACACGGGCGCGGGTCGAATTCTGTTGACGGGCGACGCCGAAGTTGCGGGGGAGGAGGCCATCCTCCGATCGGGAACGGACGTGAAGGCCGATGTGTTGAAGCTGCCCCATCACGGTTCTCGGACCACGTCGTCGGCATTTCTGGAAGCGGTGCGTCCGAGGTTGACGATGATCAGCGTCGGCGTCGGCAACAGTTTCGGGCACCCGAATGCGGAGGTTCTCGATGAACTGGATTCATTGGGCGGGGCGGTGGTTCGGACCGACGTCGACGGCACCGTCGCTGTGTACGGCGGGGGCGGCGGGTCTGTGTCGATCGTGTCGGTTCCTCGTGGGACCATCTTCGGGTGAGTAATCCGTCTGGAGTCGATCCGCTGCATCTTGTTCTCGGGGACGACGAGTTCCTGATCGACCGCACGGTATCGCAGCTCATCAGAGCCGTCCGCGGTGACCGCGGCCAGGGTATTTCGGATCTCCCGGTGACCAAGATGCGCGCGGGCGACACCAATGCTCCCGAGTTGGCCGAGTTGCTCAGCCCTTCTCTTTTTGCCGAAGACCGTGTGATCGTCTTGGAATCGGCTGCAGAAGCAGGCAAAGATGCCGTAGCGCTTGTCCTGGAGGCTGCACGCGAGCCGGCAGAAGGTGTGGTTCTGATCGTCGTGCACTCGGGCGGCGGTCGCGCGAAAGCGTTGGCGCCGGCCCTCGAGAAGCTCGGCGCGACGGTTCACAACTGCGGAAAACTGAACAAGAGTCAGCTTGTCGACTTCGTCCGGGGTGAGTTTCGGACCGCAGACGTCAGGGTTGCGCCAGATGCGATCGCCGCGATGATCGAAAGCGTCGGCTCCAACCTCCGCGAACTAGCGTCGGCCTGCTCGCAATTGGCGGCAGATACGGGCGGCAAGATCGACGTCGATGCGGTCCACAAGTATTACTCGGGCAAGGCCGAGGTTTCCGGATTCGACGTGGCCGACAAAGTCATCGTCGGCGATACCCGGGGTGCGCTCGAGGCGCTCCGATGGGCAGATCAGATCGGAACAGCCCATGTTCTGCTCGCGGATGCCCTCGCTGACGCAGTCCACACCATCGCGAAGGTCGGCCCGTTTGCACGGGGCGGTGACCCGTTCCGGTTGGCGTCGGATCTCGGAATGCCGCCGTGGAAGGTCAAGAAGGCGATCAAGGAGGTCGGCGGCTGGGATCCCACGTCGATCGGCGCTGCGATGCAGATCGTCGCCGCCCTCAATGCCGACGTGAAGGGTGCCGCAGTCGACTCGTCCTTCGCCCTGGAGATGGCAGTGCGGAAAGTGTGCGCGTTGCGGAAGAACTGAGTACAACGTGGCCTACTGCGCGTCCGGCCAGAAGTAGTCCGACGACAGTGGCGGCCGTGGCCTCACCCGCCCGGTAGTCGAGGCGTTTCACGCAGGCTTGCTCCAACTGAGTATGCGGAATGGCCTGAGGCCGTGTCGTTGGTTCACCTGTTCTGATGTCGGTCACCCGTAGTGAGTCGTGCGACACCGGATTCACCACACTGCCGCAGACAATGGTTTCTTGGCCGATGCTGTCCACCGGCACCTTCACGGTGGTGAGTAGCGCTCGTCCAACGGCGAGAAACGCCAGAATCGCAACGAGTGAACACATCACGCCGAAGAAGATCCGGAATTCGCTACGTTGCCTGCGCTTACACCATCCGTAGCTTGCGGCACCTCCGACGACTGCAACCGTCAATGATTCCCACCAACGAGGGATTCCCAGGGTGGCCACTACGCCGAAAGCGACGACCGCCCAGAAGACAGTCGTGAATAACCAGCTGCGAGGGCGCTTCCCGTGCCCGTTGATCGCCATCATCAGATGGTTGCAGCCCGCTCCACATATTCGCTGCAAGACATGGATGGCGGGTCTTCGCACTGACCCGATTGAATACGCAAAATAGCCGCCTGGTCTTTCGACCTGGCGGCTATCGAGACGAACCAGTGTGACGGCGAACCGTCACAGTGGAAACGTCAGAGCTTGTTGGCAGCCTGCGAGAGTGCAGACTTCTTGTTGGCAGCCTGGTTGGCGTGAATGACGCCCTTGCTGGCTGCCTTGTCGAGCTTGCGGCTGGTGGAGACGAGGAGCTCGTTGGCCTTGTCCTTGTCACCGGCTGCCGCAGCCTCGCGGAACGAACGGATCGCGGTACGCAGCGAGGACTTCACCGACTGGTTACGGAGTCGGGCCGCCTCGTTGGTACGGATTCGCTTCACCTGGGACTTGATGTTGGCCACGCGTAAAATCCTTGTCGTCTTTAGCTGGTTACGGTCGAGAAAGCTGTGGGCGCACTGATGCACCGACTGGCAAGATTACCAGCCGAGGGCCCAAGAACCCAAACCGTCGCACGTTGCGTCTGTCGAGAAGGGTACACCGAGCGCCCGATTGCTCGCCGCGCTGCCGAATAGCCCCACTTGTAGCAGCATGTTGCCCTATGACGCCGTCGCCTTCGAAAAGTTCGAGTAAAACAGGTTCGACCACCACCCGAGCGCGTCCTGCCGCAGTGTTCGACGGATATTCAGACATCGGTCGCTACGAGTTGGCTTTCGACGAGATGTTCGAGCCCGACGGCTCGGTGCGTGGTCCGTACAAGGGTGTGTACAAAGCCCTGGCGCCGACGAGCAGCGCCGACCTCGCCGCGCGTGCCGACGCACTCGGACGCGCATTCATCGACCAAGGTGTGACGTTTTCGCTGTCCGGGCAGGAACGACCCTTCCCGTTGGATCTGGTGCCACGCGTCATCGCCGCCCAGGAGTGGTCGCGGCTGGAAAAGGGCATCAAACAGCGGGTGAAGGCGCTCGAGTTGTTTCTCGCGGACATCTACGGCGAGCAGCGAATCCTGCGCGATCACGTGTTGCCGCGCCGCCTGGTCACCTCGTGCGAGCACTTCCACCGTGAAGCGGCAGGCATCGTGCCGCCCAACGGTGTGCGAATTCACGTCGCGGGTATCGACCTGGTCCGAGACGAGGCTGGAGAGTTCCGAGTTCTCGAGGACAATCTGCGATCTCCGTCCGGTGTCTCCTATGTGATGGAAAACCGTCGCACCATGACTCGGGTGTTCCCGGATCTGTTCATGTCCCACAAGGTGCGGGCGGTCGGTGATTACGCAACACACCTGCTGAGGGCGCTGCGTGCGGGTGCTGCACTCAACGAAGCGGACCCGACAGTGGTTGTTCTCACACCGGGTATCGCCAATTCCGCCTATTTCGAGCATTCGTTGCTCGCTCGTCAGATGGGTGTGGAACTCGTCGAAGGTCGCGACCTGTTCTGCCGCGACAACATGGTGTACATGCGCACTACGGAAGGCGAGCGCCAGGTCGACGTCATCTATCGCCGCATCGACGACGAGTATCTCGACCCGATGCACTTCCGTCCGGATTCGATTCTCGGCGTCGCAGGCCTACTGAATGCGGCGCGGGCGGGCAACGTGGTGATCTCGAGCGCCGTCGGCAACGGAGTCGGTGACGACAAACTCGTCTATACCTACGTTCCGCAGATCATCGACTACTACCTCGGTGAGAAGCCGCTCTTGCAGAACGTCGACACGTTCCGCTGTTGGTTGGACGAGGAGTGCGAGCAAGTCCTCGACCGCGTCGCCGAACTGGTCATCAAGCCGGTGGAAGGGTCCGGCGGCTACGGAATCGTCTTCGGACCCGACGCGAGCCCCAAGGAACTGGCCGCGATCACCCGCAAGATCAAGGCAGACCCGCGCGGGTGGATTGCGCAGCCACTCGTGCAGTTGTCCACGGTGCCGACCAAGATCGACGATGTTCTCTCGCCGCGCCACGTGGACTTGCGGCCCTTTGCCGTCAACGACGGTGAGGACGTGTGGGTGTTGCCCGGCGGCCTGACCCGGGTGGCACTTCCGGAAGGTTCGCTGGTGGTCAACTCCAGCCAGGGCGGCGGAAGCAAGGACACGTGGGTGCTTGCGAGTCGCACCTCTGACGAAGACCCAGAGTTGTCAGGCGAGGAACTGGTGTCCGAGCCCCCGGAATCCGCGGAGCCGGTGCAGGGTCCCGAACTGAGCACCTCGCAGCAACAACAGCAGCAGCAACAGTGAACACCTCGGAAGTGCCCAGCTACCAAGAACTATCAGTGAACGGAGCGTGGTGACCGATGCTTGCTCGCAACGCAGAGTCCCTCTACTGGATCGGCCGCTACGTCGAGCGCGCCGACGACACTGCTCGGATCCTCGACGTCGCCGTCCATCAATTGCTCGACGACGCCACCGTCGACCCGGACCGCACGTCGCGTCTGCTCCTGCGTGTCCTCGGCATCGAGGCGCCGGAGGGCAAGCTCGACGTGCGCTCGCTCACCGATCTGGTTGCGTTCAGCCGCAACCAGGTTGGTTCGATCGTGGACTCGCTGGCAAGTGCTCGTGAGAATGCTCGCGGGGCGCGTGAGGTCACGTCGAGTGAGATGTGGGAGTGCCTGAACACCACGTACAACGGACTGGCCGAGCGTGAACGTGCCTCACGCAGGCTGGGGCCACACGAGTTCTTCCGCTATGTGGAGGAACGCGCAGCGATGTTCGCGGGCCTGGCGGATTCCACGCTCAGTCGCGACGACGGCTATCGGTTCCTTCTGCTGGGCAGGTCGATCGAACGTGTCGACATGATCGTGCGGATGCTTCTGGCGCGCGCCGGTGACCGCCCGTCGTCGCCGGCATGGGTCAGCGTTCTTCGCTCGGCGGGCGCACATGACACGTATCTGCGTACGTATCGCGGAGCACTCGACGCCAATCGCGTCGTCGAGTTCATCTTGTTGGACAGGCTCTTTCCGCGCTCGGTGTTCCACTCGATCAGGCAGGCCGAGAAGTGCCTGCAGGAGCTCGACCCGCAGCCGGGCAGTCGCGTCGGAATCCGGGCGGAGGCGCCGCGGCTTCTGGGCCGCGCACGCAGCGAACTCGAGTTCCTGCCGCAGGGCGTGTTGCTCGAGGATCTGCAGGGACGGTTGCTCGGTTGGCAGGAGACCTGCCGCGAACTGGGTGAGGCAATTGCATTGCAGTACTTCCACGCTGCGCCGTGGGTCGCGTGGACGGATGCCGGCGCCGCGTATGCGGAGTCGACGGTGGAGGGAGAGCTGTGAGCTGGCGGATGAGGGTCGTGCACACCACGGGATATGCGTACGACGCCCCGGTGACGTCGTCGTACAACGAAGCGCGATTGACACCTCGCGGCGACACCAGGCAGACGGTGATACTCACGCGCGTCGAAACCCAGCCGGCAACGCGTTCCTACCGATACACCGATTACTGGGGCACCGCGGTGACCGCCTTCGACTTGCACGCCCCGCATACGGAACTCGAAGTGACCGGACTGTCGGTGGTGGAGACCGAACCGTTCGTTCAGCCCGAGGAAACCGTCGACTGGGATGAATTGTCGGGAAACGCGATTAAAGATCGATTCAACGAACAACTGAGTTTCACGAGATATGTTCCGCGTGATCGTAAGCTGGCGACAATTGCCAAGGAATTGCGCAAAGATAAATCACCTGAAGATGCAGTAGTGGCTGCGTCGCAATGGGTTTACGGCGAAATGTCATATGTGCCGGGTACGACCGGAGTGCATACGTCGGCGGTCGAGGCGTGGTCGGCACGGAAAGGCGTCTGCCAGGACTATGCGCATCTGACCTTGGTATTGCTTCGAACGATGGGGATACCGTGTCGATACGTTTCCGGCTATCTCCACCCCAAACGTGATGCGGCAGTCGGGGACACGGTGGTCGGCGAATCGCACGCGTGGATCGAGGCGTGGACCGGCGCGTGGTGGGGATACGACCCGACCAATGCGATAGCTGTGAATGAACAGCATGTCTCGGTCGGAATAGGAAGGGACTATTCGGATGTGCCGCCTTTGAAGGGAATCTTTTCCGGTGGACGTTCCACAGATCTCGAAGTTGTTGTGGAGATCACCAGGCTTGCGTAAAGTCCGGCAAATCTAGGCGCGTGAGCATTACTACCGTTCGATGAGAAGAAGGTGGGAATATGTCTCCAACTGCACAGGAATTGACTGAGATCGAACCGATCTCGGATGTGAAGAAGTATGCGGCCGAAGCGGTGGGAACATTTGTGCTCGTGTTCTCCGCAGTCGGAACTGCCGTCTTTGCAGGTGCGAAAGTCGGCAACCTCGGAGTTGCCTTCGCATTCGGCCTGACCCTGCTGTTCCTCGTATATGCGATCGGCCCGATTTCCGGTTGCCACGTCAACCCAGCCGTGACTCTCGGCCAATTCGTGATCGGGCGAATCTCAGCCGTCAATGCGGCGATTTACGTTGTCGCGCAAGTGATCGGCGGCTTGGTCGCAGGCGTCGTGATCTACACGGTGGCCAACAGTCTCCCGGCGTACAACCGTGCTGCTGACGGTTTGGGTGCAAACGGTTGGGGCGCACACAGTCCGTCTGCCGAGAAGAATCTTCTCGGAAATGTGGTTTCCGACGGCTACGGCATCGGTGCCGCCATGATCATCGAGATCCTGCTGACAGCACTGCTGGTATTCGTCGTTCTCGCGTCGACCGACCAGATCTCCGACGTGCCGCTCGCCGGGGTGTCCATCGGCTTCACGCTGGCCGTCATTCACCTGATCTCGATCCCGATCGACAACACCTCCGTCAACCCCGCTCGAAGCCTCGCTGTCGCACCGTTCCAGGACGGTGCATTAGGTCAAGTGTGGTTGTTCATCGTGTTCCCGCTCATCGGCGGTGCGCTCGGTGCACTCATCTATCGAGCACTCTTCGGACGGTTCAACCGTCTGGACAGCTGATCGACACTGTTTCCATCGTCCGGGTCGGCTTCAGCTCCAGCTGAAGTCGGCCCGAAGTTTTGCCGCGACCGCGTCGAACTTTTTGTGATCCATGACGGCGCCCTCGCGCCGGATCCCGCTCTCGGGAACGTCGAGCACCCGGTCGAGCCGGACCCAGCTGGGCCTTCCCTCTCCGTCCCATGGACCCGAACCGATTGCGAGCCAATCGCGCTCACCCTGGCGTTTACTCTGCGAAGACAACATCAGGCCGATCAGCGTGTCGCCGTCGCGGCCGACAACCAGCACCGGGCGGTCTTTGCCCTGGGTCGGATCCTCCTCGTAGGCAACCCAGGTCCAGACGATTTCGCCCGGATCGGCCTTGCCGTCGAGGTCGGGGGAGTACTCGACCTTGCGGGCGCGATGTGCGGTCGGAGACGTTCGCGCGGCGATCGGGCGGCCGGACGGACCCGGCTTCGAGGCAGACGACTGGGACGTGGACGACTGCAACTGGCGCAGCAACGCGGGCCCCTTCTCCACCGCGAGGGCGCCGAGGGTTCTGCCGATCTGCTTCCACATGCTTGCCATAGCGTTCGAGCATAATCACCCGCCCGTGGGAACCCCTGGTACGGCGGCGCCGAGACTTGGATATCCTGAGGGTTGACAGTGGCCCGGATCCGGGCCGGTGCCGGTCCGACTAAGGGGTCTCCCATCAGCAGCTTCGCCGACAAGACGTTCACGGATCCTGCGCGGATCCGGAACTTCTGCATCATCGCGCACATCGACCACGGTAAGTCGACGCTGGCAGATCGCATGCTTCAGCTCACCGGTGTGGTCGAAGAGCGGGCGATGCGTGCGCAGTACCTGGACCGCATGGACATCGAGCGTGAACGCGGCATCACCATCAAGGCTCAGAACGTTCGTCTGCCCTGGACCGTCGACGGCGAAGAGTTCGTCCTCCACCTCATCGACACTCCCGGCCACGTCGACTTCACGTACGAGGTCTCCCGTGCGCTCGAAGCATGCGAGGGCGCAATTCTGCTGGTCGATGCTGCTCAGGGCATCGAAGCTCAGACGCTGGCGAACCTCTACCTGGCGATGGAGAAGGATCTCAAGATCATTCCCGTCCTCAACAAGATCGACCTCCCGGCCGCGGATCCCGACCGCTATGCCGAAGAGATCGCGCACATCACGGGCTGCGAGCCCGGTGATGTCCTGCGCGTCTCGGGTAAGACCGGTATGGGCGTCAAGGAACTGCTCGACGAGGTGATCAAGCAGGTACCTGCGCCTGTCGGCGATGCTGACGGTCCCGCCCGCGCGATGATCTTCGACTCCGTCTACGACGCCTACCGCGGCGTGGTCACTTACGTGCGTGTGGTCGACGGTCGGATCCGTCCCCGCGAGAAGATCACGATGATGTCCACGGGCACTACACACGAACTGCTCGAGGTCGGCATCATTTCCCCCGAGCCGAAGGCCAGTATCGGTCTGGGCGTCGGCGAGGTGGGCTACCTCATCACCGGTGTGAAGGATGTCCGTCAGTCGCGCGTCGGTGACACCGTCACCACCACCCGCAACGGCGCGACCGAACCGCTGGTCGGCTACCGCGATCCCAAGCCGATGGTCTACTCGGGCCTCTACCCGATGGACGGCTCGGACTACCCCGTGCTGCGCGATGCCCTCGACAAGCTCCGTCTCAACGACGCGGCCCTGGCGTATGAACCCGAGACGTCGGTTGCCCTCGGATTCGGCTTCCGCTGCGGCTTCCTCGGCCTGCTCCACATGGAGATCACCCGCGACCGCCTCGAGCGTGAGTTCGGCCTCGAACTGATTTCCACCGCGCCCAACGTCGTCTACCGCGTCGTGATGGAGGACGGGGCCGAGGTCATCGTCACCAACCCGTCGTACTGGCCGGAAGGCAAGGTTCGCGAGGTCTACGAGCCCGTCGCCAAGTGCACCGTCATCGCCCCGAGTGAGTACGTCGGCGCCATCATGGAGCTGTGCCAGTCCCGTCGCGGTGAGCTCGGCGGCATGGACTACCTCTCCGAGACTCGCGTCGAACTGCGCTACGAACTGCCCATGGGCGAGATCATGTTCGACTTCTTCGACGCCCTCAAGTCCCGCACCAAGGGTTATGCCAGCCTCGATTACGAGGAGGCCGGTGAGCAGCAGGCCGATCTGGTGAAGGTCGACATCCTGCTGCAGGGCGAGGCCGTCGACGCGTTCTCCTCGATCGTGCACCGTTCCAACGCCGGCGCTTACGGCGGACGCATGACGTCGAAGCTTCGTGAGCTGATTCCTCGCCAGCAGTTCGAGGTTCCGATCCAGGCCGCGATCGGCGCGAAGATCATCTCGCGCGAAAACATTCGCGCAATCCGCAAGGACGTTCTCGCCAAGTGCTACGGCGGCGACATCAGCCGTAAGCGCAAGCTGCTCGAGAAGCAGAAGGAAGGCAAGAAGCGCATGAAGACCATCGGTCGCGTCGAGGTGCCGCAGGAAGCATTCGTGGCGGCCTTGACGTCGGAATCGGTCGGCGAGAAGCCCAAGAAGTAGGAGCGCATGGTCACCACCTGGTTGTCCCGAGAGTTCGGAATCGAAATCCCGGTTCTCGGGGCGCCCATGGGTGGTCGCGCGGGCGGCGCGCTCGCCGGAGCTGTTTCGGCGGCCGGCGGGTTGGGGCTGCTCGGCGCGGCTCGGTACAACACACCGGAGTGGATCGAGGCCGAAGCCGAGGTGGCCCGCTCGATCGGCGGAAAGTTCGGCGTCGGCCTGATGACGTGGTCGCTGCCCGAGAACGAGTTGATGCTCGACGCCGCGATTGCCGTCGAGCCGACCATGATCACCTTGTCGTTCGGTGATCCCGCCTCGTATGTCGGACGAATCCACGATGCGGGCATTCCCGTTGTGTCACAGATCAATACGCTCGAAGACCTTCGCATTGTCGAGGCCGCGGGTGTCGACGGCGTGATCGCGCAAGGCGGTGAGGCAGGCGGTCACACGGGCCGAATCGGAACCTTGCCGCTGCTGCAGGAGATCCTCGAAACGACATCACTTCCGGTACTGGCGGCCGGCGGAATCGGGACCGGCCGCGGTTTGGCCGCAGTCCTGGCGGCCGGCGGGGAAGGCGTGATGATCGGAACGGCGCTGCTCGCCAGCCCGGAGACGGTCGGGCCGGACTATGCCCGCGAGCGCGTCGTCGAAGCCGGAAGTGCCGACACGATTTACACCTCGGTGTTCGACCGAGCGCGCAGTCAACCGTGGCCGCAGCGGTGGGGTGGCCGCGCGGTGGCCAACGAGTTCACCGCCGCCTGGCACGGAGTCGACGCCGATGAGGAAATGCTGGCAAAGGCGTACGACCCCTCGGATCCCCACAGCGGAGTCGTCTACGCCGGAGAAGCTGTCGGACTCGTACACGGAACCCATCCGGCCGGCGACGTGGTTCGACGCATCGGCGCCGATGCGGAGCGTCTGCTCTCTCGTTTCGCCTGAAAGCAAGGTCGGACACAGCCGGGTCCCATATGAGAAGGTAAGCCTCTGCTAACTAGTGGAGGAGTATTTTCGTGCGTGCGATGAAGTTTTCGGCGGTGGCTCTCTTGGGAGCGCTGGTCGTAGGTATCAGCGGATGTTCGTCCTCGGACGCCGACGAGATCGCGGGCGGTCGGGTCACCACGATCGACCACAAGTTCGGCGCCACCACGATCACCGGGACGCCGACGCGCATCGTCGCGGCCGACACCCAGTGGCTCGACGCTCTGCTCGAACTCGGAATCCAGCCGGTGGGGTACCTGGCTGCCGGCCCGATGGGCGACGAGCGTGGTCTGTTCCCGTGGGAGAGTGGCGTGGACGCGTCGGCGAAGGAACTCGATCGCTCGGCGATCCAGCAGTTCGGTGTCCCGCTCAAAGCTGAAGAAATTGCAGCCTTGGATCCCGATCTGATTCTCGGCGGGTTCTCCGTCGCCGATCAGAACGATTTCGACCAGTTGAGCAAGATCGCTCCGACAATTGCCGGTCTGTCCGACGTCCAGGTCGATCCGTGGCAGGACCAGGTGGAGATTCTCGGCCGGGTTCTCGACAAGGAGTCGCGAGCCGACGAGATCGTCGAGGCGACAAACGGGCAGATCGATGCGCTCGCACAGCGGTTGCCGGGGCTGAAGGGTAAGACCGCTCTTTTGTCGCAGTACGTCTTCCCGACGTCGCAGTTGGTGATCGTCGCTGATCCCAAGGACGGTGCTTCGGGACTGTTCACGCGTCTGGGAATGTCGTTGCCGCCCAAGCTGGTCGACGAGGCCGGTGTGACCGGTGGCCGGCTGATACTCAGCCCGGAACGGGTCGACGCTCTCAGCGCCGACGTCGTGGTGCTGCTGCCCAACGGCGGGTCGCTCGACGACATGATGAAGCTGCCGGGGTTTGCCGACCTGCCTGCAGTCAAGGGTGGCGGATTGGCCATCGTCGACTATCCGACTGTCGCCGGGTTGAACACTCCGTCGTCGCTGTCGCTGAAGTACTCGCTCGAATCGATCACGCCGCAGCTCGAAGCGGTGGCCGGCTAGACCTGCTGTGCGCCTTTATTAACCGCGGGCGGTTAATAAAGGCGCACAGCAGGGGTCTAGGTTGCGTTGTGCGCGGGCTGGAAAGCTCCGGCTTCGGCAGCTTCCTCGGCGCGGATCACATGGACCACGGCGTTGATCAGCGCCAGGTGTGTGAACGCCTGCGGGAAATTACCCAGATGGCGACCGGTGTGCGCGTCGATCTCCTCCGCGTACAGCTTGAGCGGGCTCGCGAACCCGAGCAGACGCTCGCAGAGATGCTTTGCCCGATCCAGTTCGCCGATCTCGACGAGGGCGGACACCAACCAGAAGGAACAGATGGTGAACGTTCCTTCTTCACCGCTCAATCCGTCGTCGGTGGTGTCGACGCGATAGCGCAGGACCAACCCCTCTTCGGTGAGCTCGTCGGCGATCGCCAGCACCGTCGCCCGGATGCGCGGATCGTCGGCCGGCAGGAAGCGCAGCAGCGGTGCCAACAAGAGCGACGCGTCGAGTGAATCGTGGCCGTACCGCTGTGTCAGAACTCCGCGCGAGTCGACACCGTGCGCGAGGATGTCGGCCTTGATCTCGTCCGCGATGGCCGTCCATTGCTGTGCAAAGCTCTTCTCGCCCTGCATCTCTGCCAGCTTGGCGCCGCGATCGAGAGCGACCCAGCACATGATCTTCGACGACGTGAAGTGCTGCGGTTCACCGCGCACCTCCCAGATCCCGCGGTCGGGCTGGCGCCAATGCTTGATCGCTTCCTCGACCTGCTTCTTGAGCAGCGGCCACAACGCCTCGGGGACGCGCTCGCGGGTACGGATGTGGAGGTACACCGAGTCGAGCATGGTGCCCCAGATGTCGTGCTGCTGTTGATCGAACGCCCCGTTGCCGATACGCACCGGACGGGCGCCGTCGTAGCCGGACAGATGGTTGAGTTCGGATTCCTCGAGCGTGCGCTCGCCGCCGATGCCGTACATCACCTGCAAGGGATGCGGCTGACCGTTGTCCGAACTCGACACGTCGTAGATGAAGTTGAAGAAGTCGTTGGCCTCACGGTCCAACCCCAGCGTGTAGAGGCCCCACAGTGCGAAGGTGGAGTCGCGAACCCACGCGTAGCGGTAGTCCCAGTTGCGTTCTCCGCCTGGTGTTTCCGGTAGCGAGGTCGTCGAAGCCGCAAGCAGGGCTCCGGTCGGTGCGTAGGTGAGCCCCTTGAGTGTGAGCGCACTGCGCTGCAGGTATCCGCGCCACGGGTGATCGGGGAACTTGCCGATCGTCACCCACTCACGCCAGGACTTGGACGTCTGCCACATCTTGTCGGCGGCCTCGTCGAACGTCTGCGGCGCGGGAAGATCCGACCACGAGAGCGCGACGTACACGTTGTCGCCTTCGACCAGTCGCGTCCGGGCCCGTGCCTCACGACCTTCCAGACCCAGTCGGAGATCGGTGGTCAAGCGCAGAGTGGGATGGTCGCCGGGCTTGGCGGAGCGACACGTTGCCGTTGCTTCCTCGTAGACCTTTCCGGTGTACTCCCAATTCGCCGTGCCACGGTGATAGTCGAACGCCGGCTCACAGCTCATCTCGAGTTCGACGGTGCCGCTGACGCATTTGACCGTACGGAGAAGAGTGTGTTCGGCATCCCAGTCGGTCGGTGTGCGCTTGTGCGTGTTCGATCGCTTGTCGACGTTGTGCCAGGGACCGAGAACCAGGGCGTCACGGACGACGAGCCAGCCGGTCTCGGTCTGCCAGGTCGTTTCGAGAATGAGTCCACCCGGCAGATAGCGCCGAGCGGCCGGCACGTTCTGGCCGTAGGGGCCGATACGGAAATGGCCTGCGCTGCGGTCGAGGATGGCACCGAACACGCTGGGGGAGTCCGGGCGGGGAACGCACATCCACTCGACAGATCCGTTACGGGCAATCAGGCACGAGGTTTCGCAATCGGAAAGAAACGCATAGTCGTCGATCGGGGGAAAGTTGCTTCGATGGTGACCCGTGGAGGCGGGAGGAATCGTCTGCACCACTTCGTCGTCAGCACTCATTCGGCCATCATCCGGCCAGAATCGGCACACGTCCAATCCACACGCTGTCGGGACCGTATCGTCCGAAGGATAGGGTGTTGGCGTGGATCGGATAGCGGATTGGTGGGACAGCTTCGAGCTGTGGATGGCGGGGCTCCCGTTCATCCCGCAGGTCGCGTTGGTCCTGATCGTCGTCGTTCCGCTGTGCCGCCTGGTGGCCATCGGTCTGGATCGCGTGTTGGCCGCCGTTCTCGCTCTGCCGCTCTTCGGCTGGTTGCGTAGGAATTCTCGAGAAGTAGAGGAAAGCTGATGCCCCGCTCACGGGTCACTCTCGCCCTGATAGCCCTGATTCTCCTCGTGATCGTCGCGTGGCTTCTCACCCGTTAGTTCTCCCGATTAGAGCGGGCGCCGGTGCTCTGCTAAAGTCCACCGCGTGTCCGAAGCAACAGCTCCCGTAATCCGCCACCAGTTGGCGTTGATTGCTGTCGGCATGCTCGACGTCGCTGACGTCGCCTGTTGTTGATTTCCTGAGTTCGACCTCTCCGGTGGTGCTGCGCACCCCACTCGAACTTCTCTGCGCGTAACTCGCGCCCCCGATTCAGGGCTCATCGCCCGTCGGCTCTCCATGTCTGAACATCCCGATGGAATCAGCCCCAGAGGTCTCGGACTTGTCGTTTGACCAACCCTCGTTTGTCAGTCCTTTCAGGAAGGTATCTGCAATGAAACGCCGTTCCCGCACACTTCTCACTGCTATCGCGACCATGGGGGCCGTGGTACTCACAGCGTGCAGTGGTGGCTCGAGCGACACCGTGGGTGGTGACAGCGCCGCCAGCGACGGTAGCGCCGGCACGATCAACCTGTTCGCCTACGCCGTGCCGAAGCCTGGCTTCGACAAGCTCACCGCAGCCTTCCAGGCGACCGACGAGGGCAAGAACGTCAACTTCAATCCTTCCTACGGCGCCTCGGGCGACCAGTCGCGCAAGGTGAAGGACGGTGCCGAGGCAGACTTCGTCAACTTCTCCGTCGAGCCCGACATCACCCGCCTGGTCGATGCCGGTCTGGTCGATCAGAACTGGAACCAGGACGCCTACAACGGAATTCCGTTCGGATCGGTAGTCACCATCGTGACGCGTCCGGGGAACCCGAAGGGCATCAAGGACTGGGACGACCTGCTTCAGCCCGGCCTCGAGGTCGTCACGCCGAACCCGTTCAGCTCCGGCTCGGCCAAGTGGAACCTCTTGGCGCCGTACGCCGCCAAGAGCGACGGTGGCAAAAACCCGCAGGCGGGGCTCGACTACGTCACCGCCTTGGTCAACGATCACGTCAAGATCCAGCCCAAGTCGGGACGCGAGGCTTCGGAAGCCTTCCTGCAGGGTAGCGGTGACGTTCTGATCAGTTACGAGAACGAGGCACTGTTCATCGAAGGCAACGGCGACCCGGTCGAGCACGTCACCCCGCCCACGACCTTCAAGATCGAGAACCCCGTTGCCGTGATCTCGAACAGCAAGGTCCTCGACAAGGCGACCGCGTTCAAGGACTACCTGTACACGACCGAGGGTCAGACGCTCTGGGCCGAAGCAGGATTCCGTCCCGTTGATCCCGCCGTCGCTGCCAAGTTCACCGACAAGTTCCCCGAGCCGACCAAGCTGTGGACCATTGCAGACCTCGGCGGCTGGAAGGCCGTGGACAGTGCTCTGTTCACCAAGGACACCGGTTCGATCGCAGTGATCTACGACAACGCGACCAAGTAAGACTGACGTGACTGACACTATTGACCCCACCCCCGTGGCTCGTCGGCGAAAACTCGCGCGGGTCACGGGGAGTGTGGGGCCGCTCGGAATCGGAGTGGCCACCCTGTGGCTCTCCGTCATCGTTCTGCTTCCGCTCGCCGCGTTGACCGCCACCGCGTTCGACGAGGGGATCTCCGGATTCTGGGACGCCGTCACCGCACCCGTCGCCTTGGCGTCGTTGCGCGTGACGTTGTTGGTCTCGGTGATCGTGGCATTGATCAACGTCGTGATGGGCACGATCATCGCGTGGGTGCTGGTCCGGGACGACTTCCCGGGCAAGCGCATCGTCAACTCGATGATCGATCTGCCGTTCGCGCTACCGACCATCGTGGCATCGATCGTGCTGCTGTCCCTCTACGGCCCGCAGTCACCGATCGACATCCATCTCAATGCAACTCAGCCCGGACTGATCGTGGCATTGGCCTTCGTGACCTTGCCGTTCGTCGTCCGTTCCGTGCAGCCGGTGCTGATGGAGGTCGACCGCGAAGTCGAGGAGGCCGCTGCGTCGTTGGGAGCTTCCAACTGGACGATCTTTCGCTCGGTTGTTCTCCCGACGTTGGCGCCTGCCGTCATCTCCGGTGCGGGCCTCGCGTTCGCCAGAGCGATCGGTGAATACGGCTCGGTCGTTCTGATCGGCGGCAACATCCCACGCGTGACACAGATGACGTCGCAGTACATTCAGCAGCAGATCGAGATCGATCGTCCGACCAACGCCGCTGCCGTCTCGGTAGCGTTGCTGGCCATCGCATTCGTGACGCTGTTCGTCCTGCGAATCTTCGCCTCGCGGGGACAGCGACGTGAGGAGAGTTCCCGATGAACGTGTCCAGAGGATCGAAGATCGGTCTGCGGACCATCGCTCTCGTCTACCTGTTCGTGTTGCTGGTCGTGCCGATCGGTGTGATCCTGACGCGAACGTTCGA
The DNA here is from genome assembly GCF_001445685.1 of Rhodococcus sp. KB6. Taxonomy (NCBI): domain Bacteria; kingdom Bacillati; phylum Actinomycetota; class Actinomycetes; order Mycobacteriales; family Nocardiaceae; genus Rhodococcus; species Rhodococcus sp. KB6. The sequence goes on from NZ_LNAK01000163.1 coordinate 94,696, forward strand.
GAACGGAATCGGCCCGTTTCTCGAATCGATCACGACACCGGCAGCGATTTCCGCGCTGAATCTTTCGCTGATCATCGTGGCGATCGTGGTTCCGATCAACGTGGTGTTCGGTGTCGTCACGGCTCTGGCACTCGTGCGTGGTCGGTTCCCGGGCCGCGGAGTTCTGCAGTCGGTGGTCGACCTGCCCTTCGCGGTCTCGCCCGTCGTCGTCGGTGTGTCGTTGATTCTCCTGTGGGGTGCCAACGGTTGGTTCGGCGGCATCGAATCGTTGGGGTTCAAAGTCATCTTCGGGTTGCCAGGCATGGTGATCGCGACGATTTTCGTGACGCTGCCCTTCGTCGTCCGGGAAGTCGAACCCGTACTTCACGAGATCGGCGACGAGCAAGAACAAGCAGCCGCGACGCTCGGTGCCTCTGGTTGGCAGACGTTCTGGCGGATCACCTTGCCCGCGATCCGTTGGGGCTTGACATACGGAATCGTGTTGACGGTGGCGCGTTCGCTCGGTGAATTCGGCGCAGTCATCATGGTCTCTTCCGGCTTCCCGGGGGTATCCCAGACACTGACGTTGCTGGTGCACTCGCGATACATCGACGACCACAACACCTTTGGTGCGTATTCGGCGGCAACGCTGCTGATGGGCATCGCCATCATTGTCCTGTTGCTGATGACGCTGCTGGACCGTAAGAGGAGCACCACATGATCACAGTGACCGGGGCCCGCAAGAACTACGGTGATTTCGCGGCGCTCGACGACGTGACGGTCAACATTCCCTCGGGTTCGTTGACGGCATTGCTCGGGCCCAGTGGCTCGGGAAAGTCGACGTTGCTGCGTTCGATCGCAGGGCTCGAAGAACTCGATTCGGGAACCATCACCATCGCAGGCAAGGACGTCACCGGCGTGTCGCCGCAGAAGCGTGACATCGGTTTCGTGTTCCAGCACTACGCGGCGTTCAAGCACATGACCGTGCGCGACAACGTGGCGTTCGGGCTCAAGATCCGCAAGCGCCCGAAGCCGGAGATCGAGAAGAAGGTCAACGAACTACTGGGGATCGTCGGTCTCGACGGCTTTCAGCATCGGTACCCCGCGCAGCTCTCCGGCGGTCAACGTCAGCGCATGGCGTTGGCACGCGCTCTGGCTGTGGATCCGCAGGTGCTCCTGCTCGACGAGCCCTTCGGCGCGCTCGACGCGAAGGTGCGTGCCGACCTGCGCACGTGGTTGCGTCGCCTGCACGACGAGGTGCACGTCACCACCGTCCTGGTCACCCACGACCAGGAAGAGGCTCTCGACGTCGCCGACCGCATCGCGGTGCTGAACAAGGGGCGGATCGAGCAGATCGGTGAACCTGCCGACCTGTACGACCGCCCGTCCAACGACTTCGTGATGTCCTTCCTCGGATCCGTCGCGAAGCTCAACGGGCAGTTGGTCCGTCCGCATGACATCCGTCTCGGCCGCGATCCGAGCATGGCTCTCGCGCAGGAATCCGGAACGGCCGAGTCGCTCGGCGTCACACGCGCAACCGTCGAGCGCGTCGTGTACCTCGGCTTCGAGGTTCGAGTGGACCTGCGCAACGAGGCAACCGGCGAGCTCTTCTCGGCTCAGGTCACGCGCGGTGACAGTGCAGCGCTGCACCTCGAGGCGGGGGAGACGGTGTACGCGCGTGCTACCCGGGTGCCGGATCTGCCGGAGACCCCGGTGTCGACGCCGGTGCAGGAGCCGGTCACGGTGAGCGTGGTCGGCCAGGTATGACCCGCTCGCCCTGTTCGACCTGTTGTACCCCCACTCCTGTTTGAGCGAACGGCACTTTCGGTCTCCTGATGGCGCCGAAAGTGCCGTTCGCTCAGAGGTGGGGGTCGGGCAACAGCGAGACGAGTTCAGCCCTCTCGGCAGACGAGGACCGGGCACTGGGCGTGGTGGATGAGGCTCTGACTGGTCGAACCGACTATCGACGCCATGAACGGGCTGCGGCCGTGGCTACCGACGACTACGAGTTGGGCTTCCGCCGAGTGCTCGAGCAGTGCCTTCATCGGTCCGCTGCGCTGGACACTGCGGGTGACCTCGACATCGGGGTACTTCTCCGTCCAGCCGGCGAGGCACTCGGACAGCAGTGCATGCTCATGCTGTTCGTACGGTCCCCAGTCGACGAAGCGCCTGGCTTCGGAATACCCGCCCAGCGAGGCGTGCTCGTTCCACGTGTGGACCGCAACCAAAGGTGCGCCGAGGAACGCGGCAAATTCGAAGGCATGCGCGACGGCGAGTTCGCTGAGCTTGCTCCCGTCGACGCCGACGACGATGGGCCTGGTGTCGGCCATCGCGTGATCACCCGTACCGCGGAATACGGCCACGGGACAGTGCGCGCGGTTGACCACCCGAATGGTGTCGGATCCGAGAAACACGGACTGCATTTCGCTGGTGCCGGCCTGACCCAGTGCAACGATGCGAGCCGACTTCGAGAGTTCGACGAGTGTGGTTGCGGGAGTACCGGTCACGAGGCCACGTTCGACGGTGACGTCGGTGTGATCATCGCGGATGGCGTCCTCGGCCTCGTCGAGCAGTTTTGCACCCTCGACGCGAAGGTGGTGGTCGAACATCTCTTCGTCGGTGACATTGGTACCGCCACCGGACTCGGGTTGTCCTGGCAGCACGTGGGTCAGGCGAAGTGGTTCGTCGAATCTCTTTGCAGCCGAAGCTGCCCACCTCGCGGCGTTGACCGCGCTTGCCGAGCCGTCGATACCGGCCACGATTCCGTGTCGAACAGATGCACTGGTCATGGAAGTCTCCTCGCGTCGCCTCCTTACCAGTGTGTCCCTGCTCACCCCCGGTTCGCTACAAACCGGTCAGCTCCCGTGGTGCGAGAACGTCGGTGGGCACTGCCGCGCGAGATCGACGCGGGCGCAACGACAACAGAGCGGTGATGAATCCGTTACCGGACAGTGTCAGTTCCACGTTCTTCAACACGGTTCGGCGCATCAACGCGAGCAGGGCCGCGACGCCGGTGACGGCCATCCACATAGGCAGCGGGTACAGCGTCAGGCGTTCACCAAGGCCGAAAGTGAGGGTTCGTCCGAGAAGCAGTACGGCACCGACGATTCCGGTAGCCGCGCACAGCCCTGACCACACTGCGATCCATTTGCTGTGCTTCCAGAATTGAATTGCCATGAGGACGAGAACGGCATGACGTGCGACGAAGCCGGGAAGTACGGCGGTCCAATGAACGAAGGTCCCGTCGTTCGCCGGGAAGAGGCCGGTGGCCGCGGTGCTCAATGCAACGACGACGGCAAGACCGAGAATCCACTTCTTCGCACGACCGTCCGGAATGTACTTGTGCAGCAAGGCCGCACCGAGGATGGTGAGCGCACCGAGGATCATGAAGGCCGCGTTCATCACGTCGTGCATCGGCGAACATGAATCCACGCTGCATGTCGTCACGCCCAGCGAACTGATGGAGTCGCGCGCGAAACTGTACGGCGTCTTCCATGCTCCGGCTGTGAAGATTTCGACAAGCAGGTAGAGCACCGACAGGACCCATGCGATGCCGGCTGTGCCGAGGCGAAGATTGTGAGTGATGGTGTTCCCTCTCGCCGCGCTCTGAGGGGATTGCACCCAAAGATCTGTTTCGCAGGCGAAGGAGGTACCTTCGCGAGCTGGACAGATCCAACACTACGGTAACAATCTGATAACGGCCTGTGAAACCGGATCAGGCGGAGCGGACCAGACGGCCGGGTAGTGCATCAGCGACTTGTCGGTAACGGTCGATCATCGTTTCGATCAGTAGAGAGTGCCCACCGATCGTGTCGGCGAAACGCGCGCGCGGACATGCAGTTGCTGCGGCAGCGCTGAGTCGATCGGTCAGTAGGCCGGGAGCCAAGAACCACGGCGCGACGACAACACGTTCGGCGCCGTCCTGCTCGAGTGCGGAGATCGCCTGGGCAACTGTCGGTTCCGCGGATGTCGCGAAACAGATTCGAACGCCCGACCAGTTGGTTCCGCCGAGGAGAGTGGACGCCAATTCTGCGGTCGCGGCATTGGCGCGCGCATCGGACGAGCCGACTGCCGCAAGAGCGACACCGACCGACGGATCGTCCGGCCGGGCACCCACTTCGAGAATTCGCTCGCGTACTGCCTCGATCAGCCGAGCATCGCGACCCAGTACGTCTGCTTGGAACACGGTCAACTGGGGGTGGCGTGTCGCGGCAGCGGCCAAGAGTCCGGGCAGATCTACCCGGGCGTGGAAGGCATTGCCCAGCAGCATCGGAACAACAACGGCGTGAGTGTGGCCGTCGTGTGCAACTCCGTCCAGGACCTGATCGATGGACGGTGCATTGAGGTCGAGAAACGCCAGCCGGACATCGAGGTCTGGCCGGACTTCACGAAGAGCTGCCACAGCAGCCGCGATCACCCGAGCAGAACGGGGGTCACGGCTGCCGTGCGCAACAGCGATGAGCGGAACCATCGACTTAGACGCGCTCGCCCAATTCGACAGCGGAAATGACGTCGCCCACCAGGCCGGCTGCGAGAGTGTTTCCACCAGCGGGATCGATCAGCAGGAAGCTGCCGGTGTGGCGGTTGACGGCGTAGTCGTCAGCCACGATCGGCTCGGCCACCCGGATGGAGATCTTGCCGATCTCGTTGAGCTCGAGCGTTTCCGGGCCCTGATCCGTGGTGAGGTCCTGCTCGTTGAAGCGTTCCACCAAGCTGCCCACGATGGCCTGCGTCGTTCGCGTGCCGTGCTTGAGCAGCAGACGTGCACCGGGGCGCAGCGACTTCTCGGCCAGCCAGCAGACAGTGGCGTCGAATTCGCCGATCGGCTCGGGTGCGTCGGACGGCGATGCGATGGTGTCGCCGCGAGAGACGTCGACGTCGTCGGCCAGGATCAGCGTGACGCTGCGTCCGGCGTGGGCGACGTCCAGTTCGCCGTCGGCCGTGTCGATACGTGTGACGGTGGTGCGCGTACCCGAGGGCAGGATCACCACTTCGTCGCCGGGCACGACGGAACCGGCAGCGACCTGACCGGCGTAGCCGCGGTAGTCGAGGAACTCTGCGGTGCGGGGGCGGATCACGTACTGCACCGGGAAACGCAGACCGACGCGATGTGGCTCGGCGTCGACCGGAATCGACTCGAGGTGCTCGATCAGCGTGGGGCCGGTGTAGTACGGGGTCTTGTCGGAGCGGATGGCGACGTTGTCACCGTGCAGTGCCGACACCGGGATCTCGACGACGTCTTCGCTTGCCCAGCCAAGTGAGCTGGTGAGTTCGTTGAACTCGGCGGAGATCGAGGTGAAGACCTCTTCGGGGTTCTCGACGAGGTCGATCTTGTTCACGGCGAGAACGAGCTTCGGGACACCGAGCAACGCGAGAACCGCTGCGTGCCTGCGAGTCTGCGCGATGACGCCCTTGCGAGCATCGACCAGCAGGATCACGAGCTGAGCCGTCGAGGCACCGGAGACCGTGTTGCGGGTGTACTGCACGTGGCCCGGTGTATCGGCGAGCACGAAGGTGCGCTTGGGGGTCGCGAAGTAGCGGTACGCCACGTCGATGGTGATGCCCTGCTCACGCTCGGCGCGCAGTCCGTCCACCAGGAGCGAGAGGTCAGGGGTGTCGAGACCGCGGTCCACCGACGCACGGGTCACGGCGTCGATCTGGTCGGCGAGAACGGATTTCGTGTCGTACAACAGGCGGCCCACGAGGGTGGACTTTCCGTCGTCGACACTGCCGGCAGTTGCCAGTCTGAGCAGATCGCTCATCAGAAGTAGCCCTCTCGCTTGCGGTCTTCCATGGCCGCTTCGGAAACTCGGTCGTCGCCACGGGTCGCGCCGCGCTCGGTCAAACGTGATGCCGCAACCTCGGCGAGGATCGCTTCGTTGTCGGCCGCATCGGAGAGAACAGCACCGGTGGTCGAACCGTCGCCGACGGTGCGGTATCGCACCGAAAGGGTCTGCAGCTCTTCGCTGTCAGCCGGCCCACCCCAGACTCCGGGGGTCATCCACATGCCGTCGCGCTGGTACACCGGACGCTGGTGGGCGTAGTAGATGCTGGCGAGTTCGACATTGTCGCGAGCGATGTAACGCCAGATGTCCAGTTCGGTGAAGTTGCTGAGCGGGAAGACGCGCACCTGCTCGCCGGGGGAGTGGCGACCGTTGTAGAGGTTCCACAGCTCCGGGCGCTGCTTCTTGGGATCCCACTGGCCGAAAGCGTTGCGCAGTGAGAAGATCCGCTCCTTGGCACGTGCCCGCTCCTCGTCGCGGCGAGCGCCACCGAAGACGGCGTCGAAGCGATTCTCCGAGATCGCGTCCAGCAACGGCACGGTCTGCAGAGGATTGCGGATACCGTCGGGACGCTCGGTGAGGCGACCGTCCGCGATGTACTCCTCGACGCTGGCCACGTGCAGGCGCAGGTTGTACTTGGCCACCACGTGGTCGCGGAAGTCGAGGACTTCCTGCAGGTTGTGGCCGGTGTCGACATGCAGCAGGGTGAACGGCAACGGCGCAGGCCAGAAGGCCTTGATCGCCAGGTGCAGCAGCACGGTGGAGTCCTTACCGCCCGAGAAGAGAATGACCGGGCGTTCGAATTCGCCGGCCACCTCTCGGAAGATGTGGATCGCTTCGGACTCGAGGGCGTCGAGAGTATCGAACTGTGTGCCGTCGAGCTGAGGCCGCGAAGGTGTCAAGTCAACTGTCATGATGCGTGCAACCCGCATTCTGTCTTGGAGGCACCGGCCCAACGACCGCTACGCGGATCGCTGCCGGGGGCTGGCTTGCTGGTGCAGGGTGCGCAGCCGATGGACGGATATCCCTCGTCGACAAGGGGATTGACGAGGATGGAATTGGTGTCGATGTAGTTCTGCATCTCCTCGTCCGACCAGGGAGCGATCGGGTTGATCTTCACGAGTCCGAAGGCTTCGTCGAAGGAGATCAGGGGAGCGTTGGCGCGGGTGGGCGCTTCGACGCGGCGGATGCCGGTCACCCATGCGCTGTACCCGGACAGTGTCTGCTTGAGCGGCGCGACTTTGCGTAGTGCGCAGCAGCGGTTGGGATCACGGGCGAACAGATCCTTGCCCTCGGCGACATCCTGCTCGGCGACGCTTGCCAGCGCACGAGCGTTGATGACGTTGACGCCGTACACCTGCTCGACCGCGTCACGCGTGCCGATGGTTTCGGGGAAGTGGTAGCCGGTGTCGAGGAAGAGTACGTCGACGCCCGGATGCACCTGTGCGGCAAGGTGAACCAACACCCCGTCCTGCATGTTCGACGCCACGATGTACGAGTCACCGAACGTGTCCTCGGTCCACTGCAACAGTTCCTGCGCGCCGGCTCCGTCGAGTTCTACTGCACCGCGCTCGGCGATGGACCGAAGCTCGTCGGCAGTTGCTCGCGAAATGTCCACTGTCATCGCAAATCTCCTTCGTCTGCGCGCACTGCCCATTCGGCGAACCGTTCACCTTCGTTGCGGTTCTTGACGAACTGACGTACGACGCGGTCGATGTAGTCACCCATCTCGACGCTGGTGACCTTGTGCTGGCGCAGCTTGCGTCCGAAGGCGCTGTCGAATCCGAGGCTGCCTCCCAGGTGAACCTGGAAACCCTCGACTTGATTCCCCTCACCGTCGTCGACGAGCTGGCCCTTGAAGCCGATGTCGGCGATCTGCGAGCGAGCGCAGGAGTTGGGGCAACCGTTGATGTTGATGGTGATCGGCACGTCGAGCTGGCTGTTGATGTCGGCGAGACGCTGTTCGAGTTCGGGCACGAGCACCTGCGAACGCTTGCGGGTCTCGGCGAACGAGAGCTTGCAGAACTCGATGCCGGAGCAGGCCATCAGGTTCTTGCGCCAGTGTGACGGTCGGGCGGGAAGGCCCAGCGCGTCGAGATCGGCGATGAGCGGCTCGAGCGTCTCGTCGGCGACGTCGAGGATGATCAGCTTCTGGTACGGAGTGAAGCGGATCCGGTCGCTGCCGGCCTTCTCCGCGGCGTCGGCGACCTGAGCCAGGATGTCTCCCGAGACGCGGCCGGCGATCGGAGCGAAACCGACTGCGTTGTGGCCGTTGCGGGTCTTCTGGATACCGACGTGATCGATCGGGCGCTTGGGCTTCTCGGGCGCGGGGCCGTCGATGAGCGGACGCTTCAGGTACTCGGTCTCGAGAACCTCGCGGAACTTCTCGATACCCCAGTCCTTGACGAGGAACTTGAGCCTGGCCTTCGCGCGCAGACGGCGGTAGCCGTAGTCACGGAAGATCGAGACGACGCCCTCCCAGACATCGGGGACCTCGTCGAGCGGAATCCAGGCGCCGACGCGCTGCGCCAGCATCGGGTTGGTGGACAGTCCGCCGCCGACCCAGAGGTCGAGGCCCGGGCCGTGCTCGGGGTGGTTCACGCCGATGAAGGCGATGTCGTTGATCTCGTGAACAACATCCTGCTGACCGGAGATAGCGGTCTTGAACTTGCGCGGCAGGTTGGAGTACTTGGGGTCGCCGATGTAGCGGCGCACGATCTCGTCGATCGCCGGGGTGGGATCGAGGACCTCGTCGAGCGATTCGCCGGCCAGGGGAGAACCGAGGACGACGCGAGGGCAGTCACCGCACGCTTCGGTGGTCTTGAGCCCGACGGCTTCGAGGCGCTTCCAGATCTCCGGGACGTTCTCGACTTCGATCCAGTGGAACTGAACGTTCTCACGGTCCGACAGGTCGGCGGTGTTCCGGCCGAATTCCTTCGAGATACCGGCGATGGTGCGCAGCTGCTCGACGTTCAGAGCGCCGGCGTCGCAACGCACGCGCATCATGAAGTACTTGGCCTCGAGCAGGTCGATGTTCTCGTCGCCGGTGAAGGTGCCGTCGTAGCCTTCTTCGCGCTGGGTGTAGAGACCCCACCAGCGGAAGCGGCCGCGAAGGTCGCCCTTGTCGATGCTGTCGAAGCCCTGCTTGGAGTAGATGTTCTCGATGCGGGCCCGAACGTTGAGCGGGTTGTCGTCCTTCTTGGCCTGCTCGTTGGCGTTGAGAGGCTCGCGGTAACCGAGGGCCCACTGACCTTCGGCGCGACGCTTGGCGGGACGCGCAGCGCGTGCAGGCCGGGCTTCGGCAGGTGCTGCCGAATCGGCGGGTGTGGCGGCGTCGGTGGTCGACGTCATCGATGAACTCCTGGATCTGGGCGGTTGATCGGCACGCGGCACGCACTATCGATGAACTGTGGCGGTGTCTGATCGGGACGCACCGGTCCGTGTCGGAAAGCGAGGGGGCTGTCCTCGGTCTCGGAAAGCTCGCGGCCGGCAGGTGTGCTCACGAAAACGAACAGCTGGAGAAGCTGTATCTCTGAAAACGAAGTGTCTCTGCAGAGAGTTGTTTCGGTGAAGCAGATGGAGATGAGCGGGAAAGGCTGGAAGATCAGTGAAAGATCAACAGCTACACAGGTGCAGACACGACGAGCTGCACACACGCTTGAAGTCGACATGGCGACGCGCCACAAGTCGCACTCCGAGTCCGGTCATGCGGACCATTGTGCCACGTCAACTCGATAATTCCGACTCGGGGACATATTTCCACGAAAAACGGGGGAAATATCGAGTTCAAGCCACGTGCCGACCTGCACCGCAGGCTGAATAGGTGTGTGTTCCGGATGCTGGGACACTGGAGTCGTGAATGCCACCAGCACGACTCCCACTCGACAGAGCGAGGCGACACCCTTCGCCTTGCCCGCGCGATCGCTCGAGGGTGTCGGGAAACGGCCGTTCGGGATCTACATCCACGTCCCGTTCTGTGCCACCAGGTGTGGGTACTGCGATTTCAACACCTACACGGCCGGTGAACTCGGAACCTCGGCGTCGCCGCAGTCGTGGTTGGAAGGTCTGCGGCGCGAACTCGATCTCGCAGCCGAGATGACGGGCGCCCCGGCGGCGGAGACGGTGTTCGTTGGTGGCGGAACACCGTCGCTGCTCGGCGGCGACGGTCTGTCCGATGTGCTGTCGGCGGTGCGCAGCAGTTTCGGCTTGGCATCGGGCGCCGAGGTGACCACGGAATCGAACCCCGAATCGACCTCGCCGGAATTCTTCGGTGCTCTGCGCAACGCCGGATTCACCCGGATCTCCCTCGGCATGCAGTCGGCCGCCCAGCACGTTCTGAAGATCCTCGACCGCACGCATACTCCCGGCCGCGCCGTCGCGGCCGCGAAAGAGGCTCGCGCAGCTGGTTTTTCGCACGTGAATTTGGATTTGATCTACGGAACGCCGGGGGAGCGCGACCAGGATCTCGACGCCTCGCTCGACGCGGTTCTCTCCGCCGACGTCGACCATGTCTCGGCCTACGCGCTGATCGTCGAGGACGGCACCGCGATGGCTCGAAAAGTCAGGCGCGGCGAGTTGCCGGCCCCGGACGACGACGTGCTGGCCTCACGATACGAACGGATCGATTCACGTCTCGCCGAAGCAGGCTTGCAGTGGTACGAGGTGTCCAACTGGGCAAAAGCGGAAACCGCGGACTCCGGTGACACCCGTTGCCGTCACAACCTCGGCTACTGGGACGGCGGTGACTGGTGGGGCGCCGGTCCGGGTGCGCACAGTCACGTCGGCGGAGTGCGGTGGTGGAACGTCAAGCACCCGGCGCGGTACGCGGAACAGTTGGCGCTCGGCGAACTTCCCGTCGGCGGCAGCGAAGAACTGACCGCCGAGGACGAACACATGGAGCGCGTCATGCTGACCGCACGGTTGCGTACGGGACTTCCGTTGTCGGAACTGTCTGCATCCGAACGCCTTTCGGCCGAACAGGTGGTAGTCGACGGGTTGGCCGTGATCGAGAACGATCACGTGGTTCTCACCGACCGTGGTCGCCTGCTCGCCGATGCGGTGATTCGCACGATCCTGACCTGACGCGCCACTATCCTTCGCCGCGTAATGTGGCCGTGGTGGCCATCATTCATCGTGCGCAGCTGAATCCGTCCAAGAACGACCTGCTCCGAGCATGGGTGCCCAAGCAGCCGTGGCTCGGGTCGGTCGACTGTTCGACGCTCGAACGCGTCGACGCCTATCGTTTCGACGACCCGGACGGTGAGGTCGGAATCGAGACGCACCTGATGCGCTCTGCCGACGGTCGAATTCTTCAGGTCCCGCTCACTTATCGAGGTGCTCCGCTGGCCGGGGCGGACGCCGCACTGATCGCAACCATGGATCATTCGGTGCTGGGCGAGCGGTGGGTGTACGACGCATGCTGTGATCCGGTTTACGTCAGCGCGGTGGCGACCGCGATTCTGACCGGTGGGGCCGGAGTCGAACTGGTCTTCGCGGACACCGCCGATCACATCCCCGTGACGGCTCACGTAGTAGGCAGCGGTACGGCCGGCGCTTCCGTACCGGACGTCGAATCCGTGACCTGCTCGACAGTCGGCACCGACACGATCATCAGCGCGGGAGATCAGGAATTGACCGTGGTGAGAGTGATCGACGCAGATCGAGTGTCAGGCTCGGCGACGCTCATCGGAACCTGGCCGGGGCAGCCGAATCCCGCACTGCTCGCGTTCGTCGGTTGAGTCTCGGCGCCTGAGTCGCGTGAGCGTCAGCGGACGCCCTCGATGACACCGGGCATCGCATCGAAGTCGAAGACACGCGCGTGCAGCACGACGCGGTTTCGCAGGGCCGAACGAACCGCTCGGTGCAAGCCGTCCTCGAGGTAGAGAGTGCCGCGCCACTGCACTGCGTGCGGGAACAGATCGCCGTAGAAGGTCGAGTCCTCCGACAGCAGGCGATCGAGTTCGAGGACCTTCGTGGTGGTCACGATCTCGTCGAGTCGAACCTGACGTGGAGGGAACTTCGACCAGTCGCGTAGAGACAGTCCGTGATCGGGATACGGTTTGCCGTCCATCACGCCTTTGAAGATCATGTGCCGCCTTGTCCATGGTTGTGCGATCGACCTTTCGCCGATCTCACTCCACAGTAAGGGCAACAGCCGTCTCTGGCGCTCGGGCGATTAGACTGCCAGTGGAAACCGATGTGTAAATGTCGGTGTTCGTTCTTTTCAGGAAACGGAGGTGGCAACGATGTCGAGTACCGACGACAGGCGTTTCGAGGTCTTACGTGCAATCGTGGCCGATTACGTCTCCACCCAGGACCCGGTGGGATCCAAGGCACTGGTCGAGCGTCACAACCTCGGAGTGTCGAGCGCCACTGTGCGCAACGACATGGCATTCCTCGAGGCCGAGGGCTACATCGCCCAACCGCACACCAGTTCCGGCCGCGTCCCCACCGACAAGGGATACCGCGAATTCGTCGATCGCATCGCCGACGTCAAGCCCATGTCCGGGCCCGAGCGTCGAGCGATCCTCGAGTTCTTGGAGTCGGGTGTCGATCTCGACGACGTTCTGCGTCGTGGTGTGCGACTGCTCGCGCAACTGACCCGTCAGGTCGCGGTTGTCCAGTACCCGTCGCTGTCCGCGTCGTCGGTTCGCCACCTCGAGGTGGTCGCTTTGACGCCGGCGCGCCTGCTTCTCGTTCTCATCACCGATTCCGGCCGCGTCGATCAGCGAATCGTCGAACTCGGAGACGTCCTCGAAGACGAAGACCTTTCCCGGTTGCGCACGCTTCTCGGCGGAGCACTGGAAGGCAAGCGCCTGGCCGCCGCGTCGATTGCCGTGGCCGAACTGGCCGACGAGTCTCCGGCCGACCTTCGCGACGCCGTGATCCGCTCGGCAACGGTGCTGGTCGAGACCCTGGTCGAACATCCGGAAGATCGCCTCGTTCTGGGCGGAACCTCGAATCTCACGCGCAACGCCGCCGATTTCTCCGGTCTGGCCGGCTTCCCCGGTTCGCTGCGCGCAGTGCTCGAAGCACTGGAAGAGCAGGTAGTGGTCCTCAAACTGCTCGCTGCGACGCAGAACTCCGGCACGGTCACCGTTCAGATCGGTGAAGAGACGCAGGTCGAACAGATGCGCGGAACCTCCGTGATTTCGACTGGCTACGGCGCGGCCGGTACCGTTTTCGGTGGTGTCGGTGTGCTCGGACCCACTCGGATGGACTATCCGGGAACAATTGCATCGGTTGCCGCCGTTGCCAGATACATCGGCGAAGTTCTCTCCGAGCGATGACGGACGTCGACATTCGTCGGCACGCCTCCTCGCGAGGACTGAGGAAAACCTAGAAGTAAGAGAAGGACGAGAGACTCAACGTGGCACGGGATTACTACGGATTGCTCGGCGTCGACAAGAACGCGACAGACCAGGAGCTCAAGCGCGCTTACCGCAAGCTGGCACGCGAACTGCACCCGGACGTCAACCCTGACGAGGCGGCGCAGGCCAAGTTCAAGGAGATCTCGACGGCCTACGAGGTCCTGACCGACCCGGAGAAGCGTCGCATCGTCGATCTCGGCGGAGACCCGCTCGAGTCCGGTGGTGGCGGCGGTGGTGGCTTCGGCGGCGGATTCGGTGGCGGCGGCCTCGGCGACGTCTTCGAAGCATTCTTCGGCGGCGGTGGCGGCGCAGGTCGTGGGCCGCGCGGTCGCGTTCAGCCCGGAGCCGACTCGTTGCTTCGCACCAAGCTGACCCTCGCAGAATGTGCGACGGGAGTCAGCAAGCACGTGACCGTCGAGACGGCCATTCTGTGCGACAGCTGCACCGGAGCCGGAACCAACGGCGACTCCAAGCCGGTCCGCTGTGAGACCTGCAACGGTGCCGGCGAAGTTCAATCCATCCAGCGCTCGTTCCTCGGTCAGGTCATGACCTCGCGTCCCTGCCCGACGTGCCGCGGTGCCGGTGAGACCATCCCGGATCCCTGCCACAAGTGTGGCGGCGACGGCCGAGTTCGGGCCAAGCGTGACATCACCGTGAAGGTTCCCGCGGGCGTCGCCGGTGGCATGCGCATCCGTTTGACCGCGCAGGGTGAAGTGGGCCCGGGCGGCGGACACCCCGGCGACCTCTACGTCGAGATCGTCGAGCAGCAGCACGACGTCTTCGTTCGAGACGGTGAAGACCTGCACTGCACGATCCGCGTTCCGATGGTCGACGCAGCGCTCGGTACGACTGTCACCGTCGACACCATCATCGACGGCCCCAAGGAAATCACCATCGAGCCAGGCACCCAGCCCGGACACGTTGCTGTTCTTCGCGGTCATGGCATGCCGAAACTGCGGTCGGGAGTGCGCGGCGACGTGCACGCTCACCTCGAGGTGGTCATCCCGAGCCGTCTCGATCACAAGCAGTCCAAGCTGCTCAAGGAATTCAAGCTGCTCCGCGATCGTGACGAGGCCGAGGTTGTCTCGACGGCCTCGCAGAACAGCGGTGGATTGTTCTCGCGTCTTCGCGAAGCATTCAGCGGCCGCTGACGGTGGCCGCAACGGTCTTCTTTCTCGACCCGGTTCCCGGCGTCGGTGAAATCGCAGTTCTGGACGGACAGGAGGGTCGCCACGCGGCCACTGTCCGCCGGATCGGCGTCGGTGAGCGATTGGTGTTGGCCGACGGCCGTGGCCGGGTGGCCGACGCCGAGGTGACGAGCGTCGGCAAGGACCGCCTGGAACTGTTGGTCAGTGACGTTCAGGTTCTCGAGCAGCCCAAGCCGTTGGTGACCCTCGTTCAGGCACTTCCCAAGGCCGAGCGTTCCGAGTTGGCCATCGAACTGGCGACCGAGGCGGGGATCGACGCGGTGATCCCGTGGCATTCCTTGCGTTGTGTCGCCAAGTGGGAGGGCCCCAAGCTCGCCAAGGGCGTCGCACGCTGGCGAAGTGCGGCAGTGTCTGCGGCAAAGCAGTCCAGACGCGCGTTCGTCCCGGAAATTGCGGAACTGCACAAGACGCCGGCGGTGATCGCGTTGGTTCGTGACGCCGTTGCCCGCGGCGCTGTGGTTGCGGTGCTTCACGAATCGGCGACGACGCCGTTGGCCGGTTTGCCGCTGGCGAGCGCGGACGAGGTATTTCTGGTTGTCGGTCCCGAAGGTGGGCTGGACGATTCGGAGATCAACGCGTTGTCGGAGGCCGGGGCCACTCCGGTGCTTCTCGGCCCGACGGTCCTGCGCACGTCGACCGCCGGGGCTGTTGCTCTGGGCGCGATCGGAGTGCTGACCGATCGCTGGGGACCACGGCCACTGCACTGATCTTGTTGTGATCCCGAGCTGAATCGGATCCGGCGCTCAGCGAAGTGTCAGATTTGCGCACTATCGTAAGGACGTCGGGGGTCGCCTTCGGCGTGAGTTGGTTCGGGGATTTCAGGAGGCCAGATGTTGTCACGTGCGCATATGCGAATCGTTGGAGCGGTGTGTGCCGCGGCGGCGTTGATGCTCGTCGCGGGGTGCACGGTCTCCACCGGAGACAACACGGGTTCCTCCAGCAGCGCCGTCACCACTACCCCGACCAGCGAGGCGCTCGTCACCGTCACACCGGCGGACGGCGGAACTCCGGTGAGTCCACTCGACCCCATCGAGGTCCAGGTCGCGAAGGGAACACTGACGACCGTCGCGCTGACCAATCCCGAGGGTAAGGAAGTCGCCGGTATCACCACGCCGGACAAGACGTCCTGGAAACCGAGCGAACCACTCGGATACGGCAAGACTTACAAGCTGGTCGTCGACGTCGTCGACGCGAATGGTGTTGCCACGACCAAGAACACGACGCTGACCACCGTCGCGCCGAGTAACCAGACCCGGGCGTACATCAACACCACCGGTGGCGCCTCGATATCGGACGGTGGCACGTACGGTGTCGGCACCGTCGTCGCCGTTCATTTCGACGAGTTGATCGGTGACAAGGCCGCGGCCGAGAAGTCTCTGCTGGTCACAACCAATCCGCCCGTACAGGGATCGTGGTACTGGGTCGACGGTCAGAACGTTCACTGGCGACCGCAGAACTACTACGCACCAGGCACGACGGTCTCGGTGAATGCGAACATCTACGGCAAGCAGCTCGGCAACGGACTGTACGGCCAGCAGGACGACACCGTGTCCTTCAAAATCGGCGACTCCCACGTCTCGGTCGCCGACGACAACACCAAGATGGTGACCGTCTACGAAAACGGTCAGGTGATCAAGGAAATGCCGACCTCGATGGGAATGGGCGGCACCGAGACGATCGGCGGCACGACGCTCTCGTTCTGGACCCAGCCCGGCACGTACACCGTGATGGACAAGGCCAACCCCGTCATCATGGATTCGTCGACCTACGGTCTGCCGATCAACTCGCGCCTCGGCTACAAGGAATCCATCAACTGGGCCACCCGCATCAGCACCGACGGTATCTATCTTCACGAGTTGGAGAGCACCGTCTGGGCGCAGGGAAACACCGACACCTCGCACGGTTGCCTTAATCTCAGTGCGGCCAATGCCAAATGGTTCTTCGATTTCTCGCAGCCGGGAGATGTCGTCGAGATCAAGAACACCGGCGGCGCTCCGCTGGAGGTGTGGCAGAACGGCGACTGGACCCTTTCCTGGGCAGACTGGGCCGCAGGCAGCGCCCTCGCCTGAGATAGATTTCCTCGGTGCCTCGATTCAAGATTCCGTACGGCCGACACGAGCAGCAGTTCGGGCATCTCTACGTTCCCGACGGAGTCGCTGACGGCCCGATCCCGGTCGTCATGCAGATCCACGGCGGCTTCTGGAGCGGGCAGTACGGATTGACTCTGGGCACCGCATTTGCCGTCGAACTCGCGCGGCACGGCGTCGCGGTGTGGAACATCGAATACCGCCGTCTCGGGGCGGGCGGTGGTTGGCCGGAGATGTCCGCCGACGTGAAAACGGCGTACGACGAAATCCCCGGACTGGTTGCCGGGAAGTCCTCGGCCGAATTGGATCTGAATCAGATTCGCTTGCTCGGGCATTCGGCCGGAGGACATCTTGCAGTGTGGCTGGCGGGGGAGAAGGACACGTTTACCCGGCCTGAACGGGTCATCGCACAGGCGGCCGCACTCGATCTGGCGTCGGCAGGCGAGCGTGGACGACGGATCAGCTTCATCGAGGATCTGTTCGGCGTTCCGTTCGACGCGGACCCGGATCTGTATCGCAGTGCGTCGCCGCAGCATCGATTGCCGATCGGCGTCCCCGTTGTGTGCGTCACGGGTGCGGAGGATCTGCAGGTGCCGGCCAAGGTGAGCTCCCGGTACGCGAAAGCCGCGGAAGCGGCTGGTGATCCCGTGGCACTGCGTGTGATCGAGGGCGAAGGACACGACGCATTTCTCTCACCCTCGACCGAGTCGTGGCGGGTCTCCCGCGAGTTGGTTCTCGCCGAAGACCCGCTGGCTCCGAGCACGTCAGACTGACGCGGGGTCCACTTCCACAGGGGCCTTCTTGCCCGGCAGGATGAACGCCACGACAACTGCCCCCACGAACAGTGCAAGACCGCCCGCCCAACTGGCCGCCGAAATCGCGTCGGCGTAGGCACTGCCTGCGGCGTCGAGCAACGGCCCTGCCTGAGCTGCAGCCAACGGGTTGCCTGCCATCTCTTCGGCGACCAACGAAGCGCCGCCGACGGATTCGCCCGACACCTCCATCGCGTACGCGGCCTGTTGCGCAAGTTCGCCCGTCAACTGCGGAACCTGCATTCCATCGATGAATCCGGCAATCGAATCCTTGTAGCTCGCAGCGAGGATCGAGCCGAGGATCGCGATACCCAGCGAGCCGCCGAGTTCGATGGCGGTGTCGTTGAGGCCACCCGCAGCACCGAGATCGTCCTCGGAGAAGTTGTCCATGATGGCGTCGGTGGCCGGCGGTTCGCTGAGACCGATGCCCAGGCCGAGCAGGATCAGTGGGACTGCGAACATCCAGTAGCCCGAATCGCCGTCGACCTGCGTGAGAATCAGAACGCCGATCGCGGCGACCACCATGCCGCCGACGATGGACGCCCGGACGCCGATCAGCGGAGTGATCCGCCCACTGACAACGGCGCCGATCGAAACGGCAATTGCCAAGGGCAGCAAACGAACACCGGTTTCGAGTGCGCCGTAGCCGAGGATGAACTGGAACTGCTGTGAGATGAAGTAGATGGCGCCGAAGGCGGCCAGGAACAGCAGAAGTACGGCGAGCGTCGCGCCGCCGACCATGCGCTGGCCGAGCTTACGGACGTCGAGCAGTGGCTGCGGGTGACGCAGTTCCCAGACGACGAACGAGACGAGGCCGATCGCAGCGAGTACCGCGGCACCGATGGGTCCGCCGGTCCACCCGAAGTGGAATCCGTTGATGATCGAGTACACGAGCGAGCCGATGGTGACCACCGAGAGTGCGCCGCCGATCCAGTCGATCCGGCCCAGGTGCTCGGCCTTGCTCGGCGGCACCAGAATTACGGCGGCGACGGCAGCGACTGCGGCGATCGGGACGTTGATCAGGAAAGTGATGCTCCAGGAATGACTGTCGAGAATCCATCCGGCCAACAGCGGACCGAGTGCAATCGCGAGACCCGACGTCGCCGCCCACGCCGCGATGGCGCGTGATCGCTCCGCTTTGGGAAAGGTAGCGACCAGAAGCGAAAGCGTCGCGGGCATGATGATCGCGGCGCCGACGCCCATGATCATTCGTGCCGCGATGACGGCGTTGGTGGTGTCCGCGATGCTGCCGAAGACGGCGCCGCCGGCGAACACGGCGAGTCCGGCGAGAAGTGCGCCGCGGCGACTGTACTTGTCACCGATCACGCCGAACAGCAGCATCAATGCGGCGTAGGGGACGGTGTAGCCGTCGATGACCCATTGAAGTTGCGTGCTGGTGAGGCCGAGGTCTCTGGTCATGTCCGGCGCCGCGACGATCAGCGCGGTATTCGCCATCACGACGATCAGCAGACTCAGGCACAACACCCCGAGCGCGGCCCACCGCCGTGAGTACGGCTGGTCCATCTCCGAGACAGGTTTGCTCATGAGTGTCGTCATGACGCGACTCCGTTCCTGATGATCGAAGACACTCCTCGATCTATTTGCACACTGATGTGTAAGTTAATAACTTGCACACCGATGTGCAACTATGATTGACCTAGATCACAGTTGGGCAGTCGAAAGAGGTGGAACGCGCGTTGACGCATTCGGGCACAGTCGTTTCGGGAACTGCCGAATCGGGCGGACGGCAGCGTCGTAGTCAGGCCGCGGCCAATCGCAATCGCATCATCGAGGCGGCGATCACGGCGTTTGCTGCTGATCCGGATGCGAGCATGGACGACGTCGCAAAGGCCGCCGGTGTGGTCAGGCGAACCGTGTACGCGCATTTCGACAGCCGAGAGGCGCTGATCAACGGCATCGTGGACGAGGCGTCGACCGATCTCGTAGCTGCGCTGAGCCAAGCCGGCGAGCCGCCCGAGCGCCCGGATCTGGCGACTGCCGTACTGGCATTGCTGTCATGGCCGGTCGGTGATCGCTTCCGGATGCTGCTCAGCTTTGCTCGCAAAGAGTTGGGGGAGCAGCGGATTCTCGATCTGATGGAGCCCGCGCGCGCCGTGAGTATCAGCGTCGTCGAGCGCGGTCAGCGTGACGGAACCTTCTCGAAATACCTGCCGGCCGAGACTCTGGTAGCGATGACCGAGGCGATCACGATCACTTTGTTCGATCAGGCCAACAGTGGGCTCATCACGGACTCGGGCGAATCCTTTGCCGCCGTGTGCCTGGTCATCGCGGGTATCAGTCCGGACAGAAGCTCCGAGATCGTCGCCGAAGCGTCGGAGTGGATCCGCGAATCGCTGCCGTCCGGTCGCCGCGAGGATTAGGCCGGGACGATTAACAAGTGGGCCGTGTCCGACTCTGGCGCTAGACTTCGAAGTATCGAGGCTCACGAGTCGAGTGGGCTGATCGGACCAGAAAGCAGGCCATATTCACCACGTGAGTGAACACAGTGAACTCGACGGGAACCGTGTAACCACCATCACCGAGCGCGCTCTGCCCGCAGAGCGCACCGTCCGTTCGAGTATGGATCTGGCGCCGGAGACCGTGCGTCAAATCCTGGGGGCGACGGACGAGAATCTCACCGCGATCGAACGTGAGCTTCGTGCCGACATTCATGTACGTGGCGGAACCATCTCCTTGTCGGGGACGGCTGCAGACGTGGCGCTGGCAGAACGTGTGTTCAGTGAATTGGCGTCGCTGGCCGGTCGGGGGCAGCCCATTGCTCCGGACGCTGTTCGACGAACCATCGGCATGCTCACCAACGAGGTCGGCGAGTCTCCGGCCGAGGTGCTCTCCCTCGACATTCTTTCGCGTCGGGGCAAGACGATTCGGCCGAAGACCCTCAACCAGAAACGCTACGTCGACGCCATCGACGAGAACACCATCGTGTTCGGAGTCGGCCCGGCCGGTACCGGCAAGACCTACCTCGCCATGGCCAAGGCCGTTCAGGCGTTGCAGGCCAAGCAGGTCTCTCGGATCATCTTGACCAGGCCGGCAGTCGAGGCCGGGGAGCGACTGGGCTTTCTGCCCGGCACGCTGCACGAGAAGATCGATCCGTATCTCCGCCCGCTGCACGACGCATTGCACGACATGATGGATCCCGAGGCGATTCCGAAGTTGATGCAGGCCGGAGTCATCGAGGTCGCTCCGCTCGCCTACATGCGTGGCCGGACGCTCAACGACGCCTTCATCATCTTGGACGAAGCGCAGAACACCACGGCCGAGCAGATGAAGATGTTCCTGACCCGCCTCGGGTTCGGTTCCAAGATCGTGGTCACCGGAGACGTGACCCAGGTCGATCTGCCGGGCGGGGCCCGTTCGGGTCTGCGCGCGGCATCCGAAATCCTCACCGGGATCGACGATATTCATTTCGCCACTCTCGACAGCAGCGACGTCGTACGTCATCGGCTGGTCTCTCACATCGTCGACGCTTACGAGCGTCACGAATCGGATCGGTCCGGCGAGTTGGCGGTCGGAAACCGGGCGCAGCGCCGCGCTGCACATGCTCATTCACCGCGACGGTAGGCTGAGCGACGCATCAACCCCTACTTTTCCCAGGAAAGAGCGTCGCACATGAGCATCGAGGTCTCGAACGAATCGGGCATGGACATCTCCGAACCGGAGTTGATCAGCGTTGCCCGTTTCGTGATCGCTCGGATGGATGTCCATCCGGCGGCCGAGCTGTCGATGGTTCTCGTCGACTCCGCGACGATGGCGGATCTGCACGTTCGCTGGATGGACCTGCCGGGTCCGACCGACGTCATGTCGTTCCCGATGGACGAACTCGAGCCGGGTGGCCGTCCCGATTCCCCCGAGCCGGGGCCGTCGATGCTCGGCGACATCGTGCTGTGTCCGTCTTTTGCCGCGGATCAGGCTGACAAGGCCGGGCATTCACTGGCTCACGAACTTGCCCTCCTGACCGTCCACGGTGTGTTGCACCTTCTCGGCTACGACCATGCGGAGCCGGAAGAGGAGAAGGAGATGTTCGGCTTGCAGAACAGCCTCCTCGAAGAGTGGTACGAAGACCTTCGCCGTATCGACCGCGAAGCAGCACTGGCCGAACGCGATCAGAAGCTGCTCGGTAAGACCGGTTTCGTCGACGGAGTGGACCGATAACAGTTATCCGGGGGTTCTGTAGTGAGTAGCGCCATAGCGCTCTTTGTTCTGGCGATTGCTCTTGTCCCGGTCGGTGGTGTCTTCGCGGCCGTCGACTCGGCGCTCAACACCATTTCGTCGGCGCGGATCGACGAGATGGCAAAGGAAGAGCGAGCCGGCGCCGCGCGAGTGCAACGCATTCTGACCGATCGTCCGCGATACGTGAATCTGATGGTCCTGCTTCGCATTTTGTGCGAGATCACGGCCACCGTCGTACTCGTGGGCGGCCTGATCGACGTCCTCTCGATGGGCTGGGCGCTGACCGTTACCGCGGTGATCATGGTTCTCGTCTCGTACGTGGTCATCGGCGTCGGACCGAGAACGCTTGGGCGCCAACATGCGTACTCCATCGCGATGGCCGCGTCGCTGCCACTGCTGTGGATCGGGGTTCTGCTCGGGCCGATCAGTCGCGTCCTGATCCTCGTGGGTAACGCATTGACCCCGGGTAAGGGCTTCCGCAACGGCCCGTTCGCGTCGGAAATCGAGTTGCGTGAACTCGTGGACATGGCGCAGGAACGTGGCGTCGTGGCCGACGAAGAACGCCGAATGATCCAGTCCGTCTTCGAGCTCGGAGACACGTCGGCACGCGAGGTGATGGTGCCGCGCACCGACATGGTGTGGATCGAGAACGACAAGAATGCCGGGCAGGCGACGTCGTTGGCCGTCCGCAGTGGTCACTCGCGCCTGCCGGTCATCGGGGAGAACGTCGACGACGTGCTCGGTGTCGTCTACCTCAAGGATCTGGTCAAGCAGACCTACCACCTGCCCGACGGCGGCCGGAACGTCAACGTCTGCGACGTCATGCGGCCCGCCGTCTTCGTTCCCGACTCGAAGCCGCTCGACAGCTTGCTGGCCGAGATGCAGCGCGACCGCAACCACATGGCGATACTCGTCGACGAGTACGGCGGAATCGCCGGGCTCGTCACGATCGAGGACGTCATCGAAGAGATCGTCGGTGAGATCGCCGACGAGTACGACGAGGACGAGACGCCGCCCATCGAGGATCTCGGTGACGGAATGTTCCGCGTATCCGCGAGACTTCCCATCGAAGACCTCGGTGAATTGTTCGATCTCGAACTCGAACTCGACGAGGTGGAGACCGTCGGCGGGCTGATCGGATACGTACTCGGCCGAGTGCCACTTCCCGGTTCCGAAGTGGAGTACGACGGTTTGATCCTGCGCGGCGAGGGAACCAATACGGGCCGAGGCCGGGTACGCATCAGCACGGTGTTCGTGCAGCGCATCCCGCCGTCCGAAGACGAAGAGACAGAAGACACCGATGACTGAGCGAGAGTTCAGCGAGGAGCAGTTATGAGCAAGAACGAATTCCGGTCAGGCTTCGTGTGTTTCGTGGGTCGACCCAATACGGGCAAGTCCACGCTGACCAACGCGTTGGTCGGCAGCAAGATCGCGATCACGTCCTCGCGCCCGCAGACGACGCGCCACACGATTCGCGGCATCGTTCACCGCGAGCATGCGCAGCTGATCCTGGTGGACACCCCTGGACTGCACAAGCCCCGCACTTTGCTCGGGCAGCGCCTCAATGACCTGGTTCGCGACACGTACTCCGAGGTCGACGTCATCTGCCTGTGCATCCCGGCTGACGAGGCCATCGGGCCCGGAGACCGCTGGATCGTGCAGCAGGTCCGTCAGATGGCGCCCAAGACCAAGCTTGTCGGCATCGTGACCAAGATCGACAAGGTCAGCCGCGACGCCGTCGGAAAGCAGTTGCTCGCGTTGTCCACCCTGCTCGGCCCCGAATCCGAGGTCGTTCCGGTGTCCGCGAAGTCGGGTGAACAGGTCGAGATCCTGGTCGACGTCCTCGCCGGTCTGATGGACGAGGGCCCGGCCTTCTACCCGGACGGGGAACTGACGGACGAGCCCGAAGAGGTGCTCATGGCCGAACTGATCCGTGAGGCTGCGCTCGAGGGGCTCGGCGAAGAATTGCCGCACTCCCTGGCTGTGGTGATCGAGGAGGTCATTCCGCGCGAGGGACGCACCGAGAAGCAGGGCGAGATGCTCGACGTGCATGCACTGCTCTACGTCGAGCGGCCCAGTCAGAAGGGCATCGTCATCGGTAAGGGCGGAGCGCGTCTGCGGGAAGTCGGTACCAGTGCGCGCCTGCAGATCGAGAAGCTGCTCGGTGTGCGGATCTTCCTGGAGCTGCACGTCAAGGTCGCCAAGGACTGGCAGCGCGACCCGAAGCAGCTCGGCCGGCTGGGCTTCTAGGGCCGGAGGACCCTGAGGATCGCCGCGCCGATGTCCTGCTCGTCGACGCCGGTGGCCAGGCGTCGGAGTTGGAGGCCGGTGATGACGGCGACGAGCGTCGATGCAATCGACTCCGGATCAGGTACACCGAGTGCCGTCAGAATCGTGACGGTCAAATCGTCGTAGGCGGCGAAGCATTCGACGGCGACTTCGTGGAGTTCGTGGTCGCGCCCGGCGGCGATGTACATCTCGAACGGCGCGATCCGCTCGGCCGAGAACGAAAGATCTCGCGTCACCTTTTCGGCTATTGCCGCGGCGTCCTCGACGCTCAGACCTTTGTCGCGGTACTCCTCGGCCAAGGCGCGCAGGCGCGTCGTCTCGTCTGTCACGAAACGAGACAGAGCAGCGCGGAGCATGTCCGACTGGCTGGCGAAGTGATACGTGATCGATCCGAGTGAGACGCCGGCCTGCGCGGCGATGCGCCGGTTGCTCACACCCGGGATGCCGTCGGTACCGACGACGTGCAGAACGGCGTCGAGTATTCGCGCGCGGACGTCCCGGTTACTCATCGAGTCACCACCACGGCTCGGGGCGGACCTGATCCCAACGCAGGACCGATTCCAATTGTGAAGCGAGGGAGACCAACAGAGGTTCGGTGTTCTCGTTGCCCATCAACTGCGCACCGATGGGAAGGCCGGTGTTGCTGAATCCGGCCGGTACGTTGACCGAGGGCCAGCCGAGGACGTTCCACGGCCACGCGTACGGGCAGGCGCCGGTCATGACCTTGTCTGTGTCCCAGCCACCGATGCCGTCGATCGCGGTCGCCATGATCGGTGGAGTTGCCGTCGTGGGTGCCAGGACGACGTCGTAGGTGTCGAAGATCGCTCCGATCCGCTTTCGCATCCGTGGCTCGGCCGCGCGGGCCGCGCGCAGAGGTGCGCCGCGAAGTAGCTTGCCGTTCTGGGCATTTCCGCGTGTTCTGGCATCGACCAGTGTCGGGTCGGGAACGCGTCCGAGCCAGTCGTGGACCCCGACGAGTGAGCGGGGCAGAAAGTTCAGGCCGAAGATCAGGCCGTATGCGGGATCGTCGACGACGACGTGGTGTCCGAGCTCCCGCAGCGTGTCGGCGATCGAATGCACGGCCAGGCGCACTTCCGGGTCCAGCTTCACGGGAGTGGCGGTGAACGGATTGCGAAGGGAAAGCGCGATTTTCAGTTTTCCGGGGTCGCGTCCCACCGCGTCGCTGACGGTGACCGGTGTCGGCTTGTGGAGATCGCCGTCATGGTTGCCGGCAGCGACGTCGAGCAGCAGTGCCGCGTCGGCGACGGTGCGAGCGAGCGGTCCGTTGACCGTCAGGCCGTAGAACGCTTCGGCGTCGGGCCAGGTTGAGATGCGCCCGCGCTGCGGTTTGATTCCGACGAGGTTGGTCCAGGCCGCGGGGATTCGGATGGAACCGGCTCCGTCGGAACCGATTCCGGCGCTGACCAATCCGGCGGCGACGGCCGCGGCGGTGCCGCCCGACGATCCGCCTGGAGTGTGGTGACGCGACCACGGATTGCGCGTGTAACCGAAGGCTGAACCGCTCGTGAGCGGCCACTGGCCCAATTCCGGGCTGTTGGTCTTGCCCACGATCACTGCGCCGGCGTCGCGGAGGCGTCGAATCATCTCCGAGTCCTCGGTCTTGGCCGGGAAATCGCCAGGGCAACCGAAGGCCGTGGGTTCGCCGGTGATGTCGACGTCGTCCTTCACTGCGATCGGCACACCGAGTAGCGGCAGACGCTCGCCGAGTGCGAGACGTCTGTCGGCCTCGGCAGCTTCCTCGAGTGCCTTCTCTCGCCGCACGATCTTGAACGCATTGAGGTGAGGCTGAGTGGCCTCGATCCGGCTCAGCGTTGCCTCGGTGGCCGCGACGGACGAGGTGGCGCCCGAGGCCAGACTCGCAACCTGGTCGACAAGACCGGGGGCGAGATCGTGGTCGGTTCGAGAAGTCATCAGGTTCCCTTCGCAAAACTGTTCGTTCGAACGAACAGTAACTTGTTTCAGTATTAGTGAACTTCGGTTTCGCGTCAAGATCGCGTCAAGACGCCAGGTCGGTGCGTAAGCGGATCGTCAGAGACGCGGAATCGGCCTTTCCGGAGGTCGAAGCTGAGAGAGCGCATCCGGTCGAGGGCGACCGCGCGTCATGGCTGCGATGCACAGCAGCACGGCAAAAGATTTCGAAGAGGGAAGCTCATGGCCGATCTGGCCTACGTTGCTCTGATTCTCGGCGGTTTTCTCGTGTGCGCGCTGGTACTGCGCGCCCTACAGGCGAGCGCTCCCAAATGACGGTTGCCGGTGTGGTCAGCGTGGTTCTGATCGCCGTCGCCGCGGCATTGGTCATTTACCTGCTCGTTGCACTCGTAGATCCTGAGAGGTTCTGATGTCGCCCGCTCTTGCAGCCGGCCTGCAGATCGCTTTTGTCCTCGTCGTTCTGGCAATCGCCTACGTTCCGGTGGGCGACTACATGGCGCGTGTTTACTCGTCGACGCGAGATCTTCGGGTCGAGAGTGTGATCTACCGCGTCGGTCGGATCGACTCCAGGGCCGAGCAGACGTGGTACGGCTACGCCGCAAGCGTTCTCGGATTCTCGCTGGCCAGCGCATTGTTCCTGTACTTCCTGCAACGGATTCAGGGAGTACTGCCGCTCAGTGACGGTCTGTCCGGGGTCAGTCCTGCCGTAGCGTTCAACACCGCGATTTCGTTTGTGGCGAACACCAACTGGCAGTCGTACACGCCGGAAACGACGATGAGCAACTTCGTTCAGCCCGTCGGTCTGGCGGTGCAGAACTTCGTCTCGGCAGCGGTCGGCATGGCGGTGGCCATCGCATTGGTTCGCGGCTTCATTCGGGTGGCCAGGGGCGGCGAGATCGGCAACTTCTGGGTCGATCTGACGCGTGGTTCTCTGCGCATCCTCCTCCCGTTCTCCTTCGTGATCGCCCTGATCCTGTTGAGCCAGGGAGTGATCCAGTCGTTCCACAGCGGTTTCGCCTCCACCGGCCTCGACGGCAATGCGGTGACCAATGCACTGGCCCCCGTCGCGTCCCAGGAAGCGATCAAGGAACTCGGCACCAACGGTGGCGGGATCTTGGCTGCCAACTCGGCGCACCCGTTCGAGAACCCCACCCCGTTGAGCAATGTCGTCGAGATCCTGGCGATCCTGTTGATTCCGGTCTGCCTCACCCGAACGTTCGGAACTCTCGTCGGGGATCGTAGGCAAGGCCTCACCCTGCTGGCAGTGATGGGAATCCTGTGGAGCGGGCTGCTCGCAGTCACGCTCGCTGCCGAATCCGGCGCACGCGGTGTTGCCGCCACAGCAGCTGGTTCGATGATGGAGGGCAAGGAAGTTCGCTTCGGAATCCCCGGATCGGCGTTGTTCGCGGTGGCGACCACGGGAACGTCGACGGGCGCGGTGAACTCGGCCCACGACAGCATGTCACCCCTCGGCGGCGGCGCGGTCCTGCTCAACATGTTGCTCGGCGAAATTGCGCCAGGTGGAGTCGGAACCGGCCTCTACGGGATTCTTGTGCTGGCATTGATCGCAGTGTTCGTCGGCGGACTGCTGGTCGGTCGCACGCCCGAATATCTCGGCAAGAAGTTGGGTCGACGCGAGATCACCCTTGCGGCGCTGTCGATTCTGGTCATGCCCGCGCTGGTCTTGATCGGTACCGCCATCACCGTCATCCTCGGTTCTACCACCGGTTATCAAGGCAATGGGGGAGATCCGGGCACGCCGGGATCGATCCACGGGTTCAGTGAGGTGCTTTACGCCTTCGCCTCCGCCTCCAACAACAACGGCAGCGCCTTCGGCGGTCTGACGGTCACCAGCGACTGGTTCCAGTCGTCTCTCGGAATCTGCATGCTTCTCGGCCGATTCCTGCCGATCATCTTCGTTCTCGCTTTGGCCGGTGCTCTTGCCTCGCAGAAGAAGGTGGCGCCGACGGCCGGCACCCTCCCGACGTCCGGACCGATGTTCACCGGTTTGTTGACCGGCACCGTCGTTCTTGTTGCTGCACTTACATTCTTCCCGGCCCTCGCGCTGGGCCCGCTAGCGGAGGCTCTTCAATGACCGTGCGTATCAGTGAGAAACCCGTGGTAGCGCAAGACGCCGCCGACAAGGCTGATCCAGGGCAGTCCCGTCAAGTACACGCAGGCGTTTTCAACCCGCGGCAGATGATCACCGCGTTGCCGGGGGCCGTGCGCAAACTCGACCCACGCCACCTCGCCCGCAACCCGGTCATGTTCGTGGTGTTCGTCGGTTCCGTCATCACCACTGTCATGGCGATCGCCGATCCCTCGGTGTTCTCCTGGGTGATCACCCTGTGGCTCTGGTTCACGGTGATCTTCGCGAACCTCGCTGAATCCGTGGCCGAAGGGCGCGGCAAGGCGCAGGCGGCGAGCCTGCGAAAGGTGAAGCAGGACACCACAGCACATCGGATCACGATGAGCGGTGCGATCGAATCGGTTTCCGGCACCGAACTGGTGGTCGGCGATCGGGTGATAGTGGTTGCCGGCGAGGTCATCCCCGGCGACGGCGACGTGGTCGAAGGTATTGCCTCCGTAGACGAATCGGCGATCACCGGTGAATCCGCGCCGGTGGTCCGTGAATCCGGTGGTGACCGGTGCGCCGTCACCGGTGGTACGACGGTTCTCTCGGACCGCATCGTCGTGGAAATCACCGCAGCACCGGGCAGTTCGTTCGTGGACCGGATGATCGCGCTCGTCGAGGGTGCTTCACGTCAGAAGACACCCAACGAGATTGCGCTCAACATCCTGCTCGCGTCGTTGACCGTCATCTTCCTCCTCGCCGTCGTAGCCATCGGCCCGATGGGCTTGTACGCGGGGCACGAGCAGGATCCGATCAAGCTGATCGCACTTCTCGTCTGCCTGATCCCGACGACCATCGGAGCGCTGCTCTCGGCGATCGGTATCGCGGGCATGGACCGCCTCGTCCAGCGCAACGTTCTCGCGATGTCGGGACGCGCGGTGGAAGCTGCGGGCGACATCGACACCCTGTTGATGGACAAGACCGGAACCATCACTTTCGGTAACCGCCGGGCCACCGCACTCCATCCGGCGCCCGGTGTATCCGCCGACGATCTTGCTGCGGCAGCTCGCTTGTCGAGCCTGGCCGACGGAACTCCCGAGGGACGGAGCATCGTCGAGCTGTGCGCAGCGGAGTTCGGTCTTGCTGCCGAGCCGACGCTGGACGAGGAACGCGCAGAGTTCGTTCCGTTCACGGCGCAAACCCGGATGAGCGGACTCGACCACTCCGGACGCCAAATCCGAAAGGGTGCAGCAGATGCGGTGATGAACTGGGTCGTCAGTGGTGGTGGACACGCGGAGACCGCGGTGACCGACACCGTGGGCGACATCGCCCAAGCCGGCGGAACGCCGCTGGTAGTTGCCGTCAAGCAAGGTGAGAGTATCTCGATCCTCGGCGTGATCGCGTTGTCCGACGTCGTCAAGCCGGGAATGGCTGACAGGTTCGCCGAACTCCGGGCGATGGGTATTCGCACGATCATGATCACCGGCGACAATCCGTTGACCGCGAAGGCGATTGCCGACGAGGCGGGCGTCGACGACTTCATGGCGGAGGCCACCCCGGAAGACAAACTGGCCCTGATTCGGAAGGAACAGGAAGGCGGACGTCTCGTCGCGATGACCGGTGACGGGACCAATGATGCTCCCGCCCTTGCCCAGGCGGATGTCGGGGTCGCGATGAACACGGGAACCTCGGCAGCCAAAGAGGCCGGGAACATGGTCGATCTCGATTCCGATCCCACCAAGCTGATCGAGGTGGTGGAAATCGGCAAGCAATTGCTGATCACCCGCGGCGCGTTGACCACATTCTCGTTGGCGAACGACCTGGCGAAGTATTTCGCAATCCTGCCGGCCTTGTTCAGCGGCATCTACCCGCAGCTGGACGCGTTGAACATCATGCGTCTCGCCACCCCCGAATCGGCGATCGTCTCGGCCGTGATCTTCAACGCCTTGGTGATCATCGGTTTGATTCCGTTGGCACTCAAGGGTGTTCGATACCGACCGTCGACGGCATCGCAGTTGCTCGGACGTAACCTGCTCGTCTACGGTCTCGGCGGTGTGATCACACCGTTCGTCGGTATCTGGTTGATCGATCTCGTCGTACGTTTGATTCCTGGAATTGGGTGACCTGACATGCGTTTCACTATCGGTTTTGCCAAACAGGTGTGGGCGGGTTTGCTCGTATTGCTCGCGCTCACCGTCGTTCTCGGTGTGGTCTATCCCGCCGCGGTGTGGGGTGTCAGCCGGATCAGCTCCGGATCTGCCGAAGGCTCACCGGTCACCGATGCCGCCGGTTGCGTGGTCGGCAGTGCCTGGGTGGGTGTCGATCCGCAGGTCGCCGAAGGGCAGCAGGACCCGTTCTTCCACAATCGTGTTGTCGGATCCGTTTCGGACGAGGATCCGTTTGCCACCGGTGATCCCGCTGCGGCACTGCCGTCCAACCAGGGGCCGAGCAGCGAGATTCTGGCCGGATTCGTCATCGAGCGCCGGGCAGCCATCGCGGCACGTGAGGGTGTCGACCCTGCATCGGTTCCCGTCGACGCAGTCACCGGTTCGGGCTCGGGTATCGATCCCCACATCAGTCCGGCGTACGCCCAACTGCAGGTCGCGAGGGTGGCGGCGAACAACGGCATCTCGGAAGACCAGGTGCGGGACTTGGTGGCCGAGCACACCGACGGTCGGCAACTCGGATTTCTCGGAGCCGAGCGAGTCAACGTACTGGAATTGAACCTGGCACTCGGATTGACGGCACCTACGTGTGCTGCGCCGACGACTGGTGGATGATTGTCACGTGAGTTCTTCGGAGAAGGTCGGTCAATCTTTCGGTAGGGCACGCAAACGTGGTGAATTGCGTATCTACCTCGGCGCTGCGCCCGGCGTCGGAAAGACCTTCGCGATGCTCGGTGAGGCTCATCGGCGTCGAGATCGTGGCTGTGACGTGGTCGCGGCCGTCGTGGAGACACACGGCCGCGCCCGCACCGCGGCGCAGATCGGAGACCTCGAAATAGTGCCGCCCAAGCTGGTGGATTATCGCGGAACACGGATGCCGGAACTGGACGTCGAGGCCGTGTTGGCTCGGCGTCCGGCCCTTGTCCTGGTGGACGAGTTGGCACATACCAACACGCCAGGGAGCAAGAATCACAAGCGCTGGCAGGACGTACAGGAACTGCTCGAAGCCGGGATCGACGTTCTGTCCACGGTCAACGTGCAACACCTCGAAAGCCTCAACGACGTTGTCGCGCACATCACCGGCGTGGTTCAGCAGGAGACGGTTCCGGACGCGGTAGTGCGTAGTGCGGCGCAGGTCGAGCTGGTCGACATCACCCCGGAGGCGCTGCGCCGCAGACTTTCTCACGGAAACGTGTATTCACCGGAACGGGTCGATGCGGCCTTGGGCAATTACTTCAGACGCGGAAACCTCACGGCGCTACGCGAACTGGCTCTGCTGTGGGTGGCCGATCAGGTGGACGCCGCACTGGCGAAATACCGGGCCGAGAACAAGATCACCGATACCTGGGAAGCGCGCGAGCGTGTCGTCGTTGCCGTGACCGGGGGACCGGAGTCGGAAACCCTGGTACGACGCGCATCTCGAATCGCGTCGAAGTCGAGCGCCGAGCTGATGGTGGTCCACGTCGTACGCGGTGACGGACTCACCGGCGTCTCGGCCCCCGAGATGGGCAAGGTGCGCGCGTTGGCTGTCGGAGTCGGCGCCACGCTTCACACCGTTGTCGGTGACGACGTACCGTCGACGCTCCTCGAGTTCGCGCGTGAGGAGAACGCCACACAGTTGGTGCTGGGAACGTCGCGGCGTTCCCGCCTGGCTCGCATCCTCGACGAGGGGATCGGCGCTGCGGTGGTTCAGCAGTCCGGTGGTATCGACGTTCACATGGTCACGCACGAGGAAGCGACGGCGCGACGACGCATTTCGGTGCTGGGGCGCTCGGAGCGCCGGGTCCTGTCGTGGATTGCGGCGATCGTCGTGCCTTCGCTCGCGGCCGCGATCATGGGTCTCGTCGACCGAATCTCCGGGGTCAACGGCGAGAACGCGCTGTTCTTCGTCGTGGTCGTTCTGGT
Source organism: Rhodococcus sp. KB6 (assembly GCF_001445685.1). Taxonomy (NCBI): domain Bacteria; kingdom Bacillati; phylum Actinomycetota; class Actinomycetes; order Mycobacteriales; family Nocardiaceae; genus Rhodococcus; species Rhodococcus sp. KB6. The sequence goes on from NZ_LNAK01000163.1 coordinate 126,509, forward strand.
CGCCCTCCTCGGCGGCGTCGGCCCGGCGATATTGTCGGCCCTGATCTCGGGACTGCTGCTCAATTACTTCTTCACCGATCCGCGGTACAGCTTCACCATCGCCGAACCTGACAACTTCATCACCACTGTCGTGCTGTTGATCGTGGCTGTGGCAGTTGCCGTTCTGGTCGACGCCGCAGCAAAGCGCGCCCGCGAGGCGAAGCGCGCATCCGAGGAAGCCGAACTGCTCACACTGTTCGCGGGATCAGTTCTCCGCGGAGCGGATCTGTCGACACTTCTGGCGAAGGCACTCGAAATCTATCGCCAGCGAGGGGTTTCCGTCATTCATCACGACGACGGAGTCATCGCCGCCGTGGGTACGCAGCCGCCGACCACGGACGACGAAGCGGATACGGTCTGTGAGGTCAACGACGGGGAATACGCGCTGTTGTTGGCTGGGCCCGACCTGAGTGCGCGGGATCGACGAGTGCTGACGGTGGTGGCTCACCAAGCAGTTGGGATGATCCGCCAGGAGAAACTGACAGTCGAGGCGAGCAAGGCTGCCGCGCTCACCGAGGCTGATCAACTGCGTCGAGCCCTGCTGTCAGCGGTAAGCCATGACCTGCGAACGCCTCTCGCCGGAGTGAAGGCGGCGGTGTCGAGTCTGCGCAGCGACGACATCGAGTTCTCGCCCGAAGACACCGCTGAATTGTTGGCAACCATCGAGGAGTCGGCGGATCAGTTGACGGCGCTGGTCGGGAACTTGCTCGACTCGTCCCGACTTGCCGCCGGGGTGGTGAAACCCACGCTGCGGCCGGTGTATCTGGACGAGGTGGTTCACCGCGCGTTGCTGGGCCTCGGCATCGGTGGACGCTCGGATTCGCGGGCTCGAAGTGTAGTCGTCGACGTGGGTACCGTTGCAGTGCAGGCAGATCAAGGTCTGCTCGAGCGGGTGATTGCGAACATCGTCGACAACGCTCTGCGCTACGGGGGAGAAACCCCGGTGCGCGTCGGGGCGGCGCAACTCGGTGATCGTGTGGTGATCAGTGTTGCCGATACGGGCCCAGGTGTTCCGCGAGGTGAGGCCGAAACGATGTTCCAGCCGTTCCAACGGATGGGAGATCGCGACAACACCGGCGGAGTGGGCCTCGGACTTTCCGTGGTGCGCGGATTTGTCGATGCGATGGGCGGAACGGTCAGCGCCACAGACACACCTGGTGGGGGATTGACGATGATCGTGGAGTTGGCTGCGGCCGGTACGAATGGGAATGGATCATGAGTCGAATCCTGGTAGTGGACGACGAACCGCAGATTCTGCGAGCTCTGCGTATCAATCTTTCGGTGCGCGGGTACGAGGTGGTGACCGCGTCGACGGGCGCCGGTGCCTTGCGGGCTGCTGCCGAGCGTCCACCGGACGTCGTGGTACTCGATCTCGGACTGCCCGACATGGACGGCACCGAAGTGCTTGCCGGCCTGCGTGGCTGGTGCACGGCGCCGGTCATCGTGCTGTCGGCGCGCACGGATTCCGCGGACAAGGTCGAGGCTCTCGACGCCGGTGCGGACGACTACGTCACCAAGCCCTTCGGGATGGACGAGTTTCTGGCCCGCGTGCGCGCTGCGGCGAGGCGGGGAACCTCCGCGGCGGACACTTCGGAACCGTCGGTCGAGACCGCGTCCTTCACGGTGGACTTGGCTGCGAAAACAGTGAGTCGGCGCGGTGAACAGGTGCATCTGACTCCGACCGAGTGGGGCATGCTCGAGATGCTTGTGCGCAACCGCGGAAAGCTGGTCGGGCAGAAGGAGTTGCTTCGGGAAGTGTGGGGACCGGCGTACGACACCGAGACCCACTATCTACGTGTCTACCTGGCTCAACTTCGTCGGAAGCTCGAGGATGACCCGGCGAACCCCAAGCATCTGATCACCGAGGCAGGAATGGGTTATCGATTCGTGGTGTGAGAAGCCAGGTCAGAGCACAACTACCAATTTGCCACGTGCCGTACCGGCTTCCATCTTGGCATGTGCTCGCGCGATGTCCTCGAACGCGAACACCTCGTCGATCGGTACCACCGCCTCGCCTGACGCCACAGCGGAGAGGAAGTCTTGCAGTACGTCGGCAGGCAGGTCGGACGCGTCCCCACCGTACGAGGTCAATCGCACTCCGCGTGGAATGTAGTCGATCGGATAAAAGTCTTTGACTGTCCACTCGTTGGACAGCATTCCCGTGAAACACACGGTGCCGTGAACGCGGGTCGCGCGCAACGTGTCGGGAAGTGTTGGTGTTCCGACCAATTCGAGGGCCAGATCAACACCGCCCGGGAGGATGTCTCGAACCTGGCCGGCCACAGCACCGTCGTCGACGATAACGTGGTCAACCCCGATCGCGGTCAACGACGACGCTTTGTTCGCATCTCGGGTGGTCGCAAGGACAGTGAGTCCCCACTGCTTCGCCAGGACTGCGGTTGCCATGCCGACCGAGGAGGTTCCTCCCCGGATCAACAGGGATTGACCGGATTTCGCGTCCAGTCCTACCGTCAGCGAGCCGTAGGACGTTTGCAGCATCTCGGGAACAGCTCCCACTGTCGACCAGTCCAGTTCGCTCGAGAAGGGAACGACCTGACTGACGGGAACGCACGTGTACTCGGCATAACCGCCGTCGAACGTCCTCCCCATCCCACCCATCATGGCGGCGACTTGCCGGCCTTCGGTGAGCTCCCCGCCGGGGCAGTTCACCACTTCGCCGACGGCCTCGATGCCCAGCACCCTCGGGAATGTCACGCCTTCGGCGAGGCCGAGGCGGGTGTGAAGTTCGGATCGATTGAGGCCGAATGCCTTCACCCGGACCAGTACCCAGCCCGCAATCGGCACGGGTATCGGAATCACTTTGATAGTCAATGCTTCTGGCGGGCCGGGGGCGTCGAGCACGATTGCGCGCATTGTGTCGGTCATGCTTTTTCCTTCGTGGTCGGTGTCAGGTTTCGATTGGCTTCACGCAGCGTGGCCAGTGTGGCGCCGAATCGATCGAGAGCGTCGGGCGTCAGCACGGAACCGAGACGGCGCTCCAATTCGCCGTCGAACGTTGCCTTCGCCCGCCGCAACAGCTCATTGCCCTCGGGAGTCAACTCGATGAGTGAGGATCGTTTGTCGGTGGGATTGGATTTTCGACGGCAGTGTCCAGCCGCTTCGATTCGATCCACCAGCTTGCTCGTGCCACCGACGGTGATCGCGAGGGCCTCGGCGATGTCGAAGACCCGACAGGAGCCGAGCCTGTCGATGATCTGCATCGGCTCGAATCGACTCAGTGGCAGGTCGTGCTCGATTCGGAGTCGCTGGTCGACGGCCGTCCACAGTTCGGTTTCGAAGCGGACGAGGTTGTCGAAGTGCCTGCTCAGGGCTGATCTGGTCACGAGCAGACTCCGAACCGATATGCATTCCGTGGAATCATTTTCTCACCGTACGCCCGATTCGTGATTAATTCCATGGAATCTATTTGCGGCCTTTCATTGTGTCGGTGGCGCATGGGAACATATGTTCGTGTCGCATGAACCGCTGGATCAAGAAACGCCAGGTAATCACCCTGGCGGTGCTCGTTCCGGCGGTAATCATTCTGGCGGTAGTCGGTCCACAGGTGACGCAACAATCCTGCATGCGGATCTCGATTCGTTCTACGCATCAGTCGAGCAACGCGACGACCCGACTCTGGCCGGCAGGCCGGTCATCGTCGGTGGTGGGGTGGTCTTGGCGGCAAGCTACGAGGCCAAGGCGTTCGGGGTTCGCACAGCCATGAGCGGTGGTCAGGCCCGATCACTGTGTCCTCAGGCGATAGTTGTCCCTCCGCGAATGTCGGCGTACTCGCAGGCGAGCAAAGACGTGTTCGACGTCTTTCACGACACGTCGCCGCTGGTCGAAGGAATCTCCATAGACGAGGCCTTTCTCGAGGTCGGCGGGCTCGCCAAGATCGTGGGAAACCCGCTGCAGATCGGAGCCAACCTCAGACGCGATGTGGCCGAGCAGGTCGGACTACCGATCACGGTCGGAATCGCACGCACCAAGTTCCTGGCCAAGGTCGCCAGTGCATTCGCGAAACCCGACGGATTGCTGCGAGTGCCGCCGGAGGGCGAGACCGAGTTCCTGCATCCCTTGCCGGTCGAGAAGCTGTGGGGCGTCGGCAAGATCACGGCCCAGAAGCTGCGAAACTTCGACATCGTGACGGTGGGTGACATCGCTCGGCACGACGAATCCTCGATCGTCTCGATTCTCGGGGGCGGCGCCGGTCGCCATCTCTACGCACTCTCACACAATCGAGATCCGCGCCCCGTCCGCGCCTACCGTGGCCGCAGTTCGATGGGTGCTCAGCATGCGCTGGGTCGCGGATCCCATCCCCGCGCAGAACTCGATGCGTCGTTGATGTCCCTTGTCGACCGTGTCAGTCGACGCATGCGTTCGGCGCAGCGGACGGGGCGCACGGTCACGCTCCGGCTCCGCTTCGCGGATTTCACGCGGGCAACTCGATCTCACACGCTGCGCCGGTCCACCGCCGACACAGCGGAATTGCTGAGCGCCTCGATGGTGCTGCTGGACGAAGCGATACCGATGATCGCGGACAAGGGCATCACGTTGATCGGTGTCGCTGTCTCCAACCTGGATCGGGACGGCGCCGAACAACTCGAATTGCCCTTCGACGGTCCAGGATTCGCGGGTCCGGACACTGCCGCCCTCGACTCGGCAATGGACAGTGTCCGGAAGAAGTTCGGCTCCGCGGCCCTCACGAGGGGAGTGCTCCTGGGACGCGATCCGGACCTGTCGGTGCCGCTACTGCCGGACTAGGTGAGGTTTTCTCGCAGAGTCGCTCCCTCGTATTCGCGACGGAACAACCCACGCGCCTGCAGCACCGGAATCACGTGATCGACAAAATCTTCCAGACCCCGCGGATAGGTTGGCGGCATCAGATTGAAACCGTCGGCACCGCGGCCGTTCAACCAGGATCCCATCTCGTCGGCAATCGACTCCGGTGTTCCGATCATCGTTGCGTGACCACCACCCGCAGCGAGCGTCCCGAGGAGCTCCCGCACAGTCGGTGCGTCCTTCTCGACGATCCGCAAAATAGTGGCGTAGCGTCCCTGCGGCCCTGTGAACGCTTCGAGTGGAGGCAACGGGGGCACGGGCCCGTCGAGATCCCAGTTCTCGCAATCCTGTCCGGTGAACAACGAGAGTTGGCGTATCGACTGTTCGGTGGGCAGCAGGAGATCGAGTTCGGCCTTCTTCGCCCTGGCCTCGGCGACGGTGCTGCCGACGTAGGTGACCAGTCCCGGCATCACGGCGACAGAGTTCGAATCCCGGCCGGCTCGCTCGATTCTCGATTTCACGTCCGCGTAGTAGGCCTGTGCGCTGGGTAAGTCGTAGGCAACCGAATAGATTGCCTCGGCGCGACGCGCCGCCAGATCGCGGCCCTGCTCGGACGCCCCGGCCTGGAACAACACCGGCCGGCCTTGCGGGGAGCGCGGAACCGTCAACGGCCCGTCCACCCGAAAATGTTTGCCGTCGTGATCGATTCGAGAAATCCTGTTTGCGTCGGCAAAACGCCCCGACCGGTCGAGAATCAGCGCGTCTTCCGACCATGAATCCCACAATGCGAGGGCCACTTCGACAAATTCGTCGGCTCGTTCGTATCGGGATGCGTGATCGGGCATCGCCTCGAGTCCGTGGTTGCGCGCCTCCTGGTCGAACATCGAGGTCACGACGTTCCAGCCGGCCCGTCCGCCGCTGATGTGGTCGAGCGAGGCCAACAGTCGCGCCGCGTGAAACGGCGTGTAGAAAGTGGTGGAAATGGTGGTCACCAGGCCGATGTCCGCTGTCGCTCGTGCCATGGCAGTCAATGCGGTGATCGGCTCGAGAAACCACGACGCACCCGACTCGGGTTCGCGAACACTGTGACCGTCAGCGAAGAAGACGGCGTCCAGCTTGCCGCGTTCGGCGATCTGGGCGAGCGACTCGTAATACGTGATGTCGCCGAGACTTTCGACCGGTGAGTCGCGATGACGCCATGCCGCACTGTGATGTCCGCAACCGAGCAGGAACGCACCTATCCGCAGCTGTGCGCCCATCAGTTCTTGACGAGTCCGCCGTCGACAACCAGGTTCTGGCCGGTCACGGCCCGTGACCATGGTGAGGCGAAAAAGAGTGCAGCGTCGGCAAATTCGTCCGGCGTCGTGACTCGGCGCAGGGGAGTGCTTGCCGCGATCATGTCGAACACGGCTTCCGGTGTCGCGGCACTCGCATCGGTGGTGCGGAGCAAGCCGCCGGAGACCATGTTGACTGTGATCCCGTCCGGACCGAGGTCGGCGGACAGCGTCCGTGTCAGTGCCAACAGTGCGGCCTTGGCAGCGGTGTAGTCGTGGTACGGAACTACCGGATTCTGGACCAGATTGGTTCCGACAGTGATGATTCGGCCGAAGCCGAGTTCGCGCATGCCTGGTAGCGCTGCCTGGGTGGTATTGAGTGTTCCGGCAACAGCTCCGCGTAGTTGAGACTCGAAGTCGGCCCAGGTGATCGTGTCCGCGTTCGGCCGTGCATCGCCGTTGAACGAGAAGTCGACCAGTGCATTGTCGACCACGGTCGAGATCGGTGCGTCGAATCTCTCGCGTGCAGCGGAGAACAACTGGTCGACGGAACTGCGGTCCGTCACGTCCGCCTGGACTGCGAAGGTGCGATCCTCACCCAGTTCGGCGACCAGGGCCTCGGCGGCATCGCGGCTCTTGTTGTAGTTCACAATTACGCGGGCGCCCGAGCGGGAGAATGCTCGGCTCAGTGCGGCGCCTAGCCCGCGGGCGCCACCGGTGATCAGAACGATCTGCTCGTCGAGGTTCAATGCGCGCTGAAATTGCTGTTCGGTCACGTCGACATCCCTCCGCCAGTGCTAACTGGTCAGGTTCATCGGGTCTGATCTCAGCCGACTTTTTCGGCACCCCGTGTCACCGTCCATCAGACCACGTGAGGTGAATCGTCCTGAACGCCGGGTGCGTTGTAACGGCCGGCGCGATGAGTTTTCGATCGCGCGGGAGTCGTAATTGCAAGCGAAGTGGCAACCGGCCGCTCGCCTTCGCCCCAGGAGATTCCGATGACCACCCAGCCCGTCCACAACGAAACTGTTTCCGGTAACGCCACGACGACGACACCTTCGGCCACGGCTCGCAAGCTCGGATACGTCCTGAGTGGGCTGTTCGTCGTTTTCATGCTCTTCGACGGCATCATCCACATTCTCAACCTTCAGACAGTCAAGGATGCGTCGGCTGAACTTGGGTTGCCGGACTCGCTGGCATTGACGGCTGGGGTGGTGCAACTGATCTGCCTTGCGCTGTACGTGATTCCGCGAACGTCGATACTCGGCGCGATTCTGCTCACCGGTTACCTGGGGGGAGCGGTGTTGACCAACCTTCGAGCTGAACAGCCTCTGCTGAGCACGACCCTGTTTGCCGTCTACACCGGAATCGTCATGTGGGCGGGACTGTATCTCCGGGACGAGAAGGTTCGCGAGATCATCCCGCTGCGTCGGGCCTGAAATAGGCCCCCGAGGGGGTTGCGTGGGACGCGGTGTCCCATTATGTTTGACCTCATTCAAGTCCGTCGACTGCAATCGACGGACTGGCCGTGAGGAGACACCGATGGCTCGGTCAGCGTCGATCGAAGTGGAAAAGCCGTACCACCAGGTACTGCAGACTTTGTCCGAGGGCTCAGTTGCCCGCAGTTTCGATCCCTATCTCGACATCGACTGGGATTCACCAGAGTTCGCGATCGATCCGCATGATCCGAGATGGGTGCTCTCGTCCGTGTCGGACCCCCTCGGGGCGACGCAGTGGTACCAGGATCAGTCGTTGGAGCGTCGAATCGCCATGGGAATGTGGCGTCAGGCGAACGTGACCAAGGTGGGTTCGGCCTTCGAGAGCATCTTGATCCGGGGAATGCTGCAATACATCATGGCGCTACCCAACCAGTCGCCTGAGTTCCGGTACTGCCTGCACGAGATGACCGAAGAGTGCAATCACATCCAGATGTTCCAGGAACTCGTCAATCGCATGGACATCGACGTGCCGGGTATGCGTCCGATGTTCCGGCGACTGTCGCCGATCATCGGAGTGCTGGGAGCAAAGTTCCCGGTCATCTTCTTCATCGGCATTCTGGCTGGTGAAGAACCGATCGACCACTTCCAGAAGGATCTCATCCGTGAGGGTAAGGACACGCCGCCGGCGATGCTCCGCACCATGGAGATCCACATCGCCGAAGAAGCGAGACACATCTCGTTTGCTCACGAGTTCCTGCGCAATCACGTCCCCAGACTCAGTCGTACGAGTCGAGCCATCACATCGGTCGCCTTCCCCGGCGCGATGCGTTGGCTTGCGGGTGAAATCATGTCACCGCCAAAGGAATTCGCCGAAGAATTCGGAATCCCGGACGAGGTGATGAAGAGCGCCTTCTGGGGGAGCCCGCATTCACGCCGCATCCTGGGTAACTACTTCGGCGAAATGCGAGCCCTGGCAGACGAACTCGGATTGATGAATCCGGTGTCGAAGCGTGCGTGGCGAAAGCTGCGCATCGACGGCGACTACGCCCGCTACCGCGGCGAGCCGAAGCGTTCCGACAAGACCCGGATCTAGTCCGGCCGCGAAGTTCCTCCGTCGGAGGACACCAGCTCGGCTATGAGCGTGGACAATTCGACATGGGGATCGATCTGTAGTCCGCTCGAGCGGGCAACGCCGTCGAACATGTACCAGGTGTATTTCGCGAGGTCGGCGACGATCTCTTCGCGGCTCGGTTTCGGATCGGTGCTTCGGACCCAGTGGGTGAGCGTGCCCTCGACCATTGTCACCACTGCGAACGGTAGTGAATCGAAGGGTGAGGAGTCGATCCCCACGGATCGACCGACTTCGGTGATAGTGGTGCGGGCGGAGTCGGCGATTGTGGCCTTCAGACTGCTGATCGCGTCGATGCTCTCGTCGTCGTAGTCGGTGGGGCCGGTACCCATGAACTCGTGAATCCGCGGATGCTCGGTGATCCACTCGGCGACGGCGCTGATGGTTCGGGTCAGGATCTGGTCGAGAGTGCCTACCGAAATGCTCATCGAAGCGTCCAGGGCCGCCGCAAATTGGCCGAGCACAAACGCTCGCACTCGTCGATCGAGGTCGTCTCGGCCGCTGAATTGGCGGTACACCACCGACTTGGCGAGGCCGGCACGATCGGCGATCTGCTGGACGGACACCTCGGCACCTGCCGCACGCTCTTCGATCAGTTCGACCGCCGAGGTGAGTATCCGTTTCTGACGCTCGGAGTTGTGTCGCTCCCACCGCGCTTCGCGACCGGTCAACTCTGCAGTGACAGGTTGCACAATTGCGTCGCTCGGCATCGCGCCAGTCTATCCGGACGGACCTGCCGTGTTTCCGACTTGTCATCGGGCGCGGCATCGGGATCGGTCGTCGGTACAACGTGGGACACTGGTCGAGTGAGGTTGTATCGAGACACGGCGGTGGTGCTGCGCCTGCACAAACTGGGCGAAGCCGACCACATCGTCACGTTGCTCACCCGTCAGTTCGGGTTGGTACGTGCCGTGGCCAAAGGTGTCCGCCGAACCACCTCCAAATTCGGTGCCAGACTCGAACCGTTTGCTCACATCGACGTGCAACTACTTCCGGGCAAGAATCTCGACATCATCACTCAGGTGCAGACGGTCGACGCATTCGCCACCGACATCGTCGACGACTACAGCCGGTACACCACGGCCTGCGCCGTACTCGAAACTGCCGAGCGGTTGGCCGGCGAGGAACGCGCGCCGGCCCCGCAGCTTCAGCGATTGACGGTGGGAGCACTGCGTGCGATCGCCGAGCAGGCACGACCGGTCGAGTTCGTGCTCGACGCGTTCTTGTTGAGAGCCATGGGCTATGCGGGTTGGGCGCCTGCCCTCGAAGAGTGCGCCCGCTGCAGTGCTCCTGGACCGCACCGGGCCTTTCATGTCGCCGCAGGCGGAGCCGTGTGTACCTATTGCCGCCCGGCGGGTGCTGCGACGCCGTCGCCCGGGGTGCTCGACTTGATGGAAGCCCTGCTCCGAGGGGAGTGGGAGGGTACCGATTCGGCGCCCGCGACGCTGCGGACGCAAGCCAGCGGACTGGTCGCGGCACACCTGCAGTGGCATCTCGAGCGCCAATTGCGGACGTTGCCGCTGATCGAGCGTTCGAGGCCGCATGCAGCCGTCGAGGTCGACTTGCCCGTGAGGCAGGATGGAACACGTGATTCGACGACGCGAACCGCGAACTCCGCTTGATTCTGCTGCTGACCGGGTGATCCGACCACCGGACCCACATCCGTCCGGGGCGACCCCGCCGATCCTGCAAACCGAACTGATCCCGCGCCACGTCGCTTTGGTGATGGACGGCAACGGACGATGGGCGCAGGAGCGCGGTCTGCCCCGAACCGCCGGGCACGAACGCGGCGAAGCTGTCCTGATGGACACCGTCTGCGGGTGCATCGAGATGGGTGTCGAGTGGCTCTCCGCTTACGCCTTCTCCACCGAGAACTGGAAGCGGAGTCCCGACGAGGTTCGATTCCTGATGGGCTTCAACCGTGATGTCATCCGCCGCCGACGCGACGAGATGAACGAAATGGGTGTGCGTGTTCGCTGGGCCGGTCGTAAGCCGCGCCTGTGGGCCAGCGTGATCAAGGAACTCGAGATCGCCGAAGAACTGACCAAGAACAACACCGTCATGAACTTGACCATGTGTGTGAACTACGGCGGCCGGGCCGAAATTGCCGATGCGGTAAAGGAAATCGCGAAGCGTGTCGCGGCCGGTGAGATCAATCCGGACAAGATCACCGAGGCGACGGTTGCCAAGTACCTCGACGAACCCGACATGCCGGACGTCGATCTCTTCCTGCGTCCGTCGGGGGAACAGCGGACGTCCAATTTCTTGATCTGGCAATCCGCCTACGCCGAAATGGTGTACCAGGAGAAGCTGTTTCCCGATTTCGACCGCCGCGACCTTTGGGCCGCCTGCGTCGAGTACGCCTCACGCGACCGTAGATTCGGTGGCGTCAAATGACAGGGGAGAACATGACCGACACCACCGACGAAGCAGCCCGCCTACAAGAACGCGCGGCCGCCTCGCTGGCGCATTTCGTGACGGTCGATGTTGCTGCCGACGGATCACTGGGTTTCCAGTACTCCGGCGCGCTGTGTTCCATCCAGGCGATGAATCTGTCCGAGGGTCTGGACGTGCTGTCCATGACGTGCGTTCTCGCATGGGACCGACCGGTGAGCGCGGCACTGCATCGCAAGGTGGCCGAGCGAAATCGCACCATCCAATTCGGCTCCATCGCGGTGTTCGGCCACGGCAGTCTGGCGGACGTCATCCTGCGTTACACGTTCCCTGCCGCCGGACTGGACGACGAGGCACTGACCACGATGTTGCTACTGGCGCTCACCGGTGCCGATACCGCCCGGCAGGGTTTGATTCCCTGACGCTCTCAGGCGGCGGCGCAGTCGCGGCAGGTGCCGAAGATCTCGACGGTGTGACTCACTTCGGTGAAACCGTTGTCCTCGGCGATGGTCTGTGACCACTGCTCGACCGTCGGGCCCTCGACCTCTACGGTGAATCCGCAGTTGCGGCACACCAGGTGATGGTGGTGCCCGGAGGAGCAGCGTCGGTAGACGGACTCACCTGTGTCGGTGCGTAGGACGTCGATGGTTCCGGCGTCGGAGAGTGCCTGCAGCGTGCGGTAGACGGTGGTCAGGCCGATGCCTTCACCTCGCTTGCGCAGTTCGTCGTGCAATTCCTGTGCCGACTTGAATTCGTCGATGTCGTCGAGCAGGGCGGAGATGGCGCTGCGCTGTTTCGTGGAACGAACGCCGACTGTGGCCGGTCCACGTTTCGAGGTCGTACTGCCCGGGGTGTTCATGCGGTGGAATCTCATCCTTCTTCGGCGTGGGCGACAGCGTCGACGACGATGTGTGCAAGGTGATCGTCGACGAGTCGATAGAGAACTTCTCGTCCGTTGCGCTCGCCGCGGACGACGCCCGCTGCTTTGAGTACGCGCAGATGCTGGCTGATGAGTGGCTGAGTGACACCGAGAGCTCCGACGAGTTCGTGAACGCAACGCTCCGACTCGTGCAACTGAAGCACGATCGCGATCCGAACGGGTGCAGCGAGCGCCCGCAGAATTTCGCCGGCGGCCGCCAGGGTTTCCTTGGGCGGCACGGGCGCGGGCGGTGCGGCTTCGAACGGGTCGTGCGTGTGTCCGAGGTCGGAATGATCATGGCTTTTGTGGAGATCGCCGGTATCCGCAATGCTCACAGCGAGGCTCCTTCGAGGGGTAGATCATGATGTCCGGGCATAGCCATCTCACCACATTATTGCAAATCACTTTCATTTTGATATGCACAAGTATGCATGTCAACCTTGGACGGAAGTGCGTGGCAGCCGCCAGATAGGCTGATGGTGCGAAAAGCGCACGAAAATCATGCATCTATTACCCAGATGGAGAGCAATCGAGTGGCACCCAAGTCCAAGATCGAAGCCGTTGTCAATCTCGCCAAGCGGCGAGGCCTGGTCTACCCGTGCGGTGAGATCTACGGCGGTACCAAGTCCGCATGGGACTACGGCCCATTGGGTGTCGAGCTCAAGGAGAACATCAAGCGCCAGTGGTGGCGCAACATGGTCACCAGCCGCGAGGACGTCGTCGGCCTCGACTCGTCGGTGATCCTGCCCCGCGAGGTGTGGGTCGCGTCCGGTCACGTCGGTGTCTTCAACGACCCGCTCGTCGAGTGCCTCAACTGTCACAAGCGTCACCGTCAGGATCACCTGCAGGAGGCGTACGCGGAGAAGAAGAAGCTCGACAACCCGGACGACGTCTCGATGGATGTCATCGGTTGCCCCGACTGCGGCACCGTCGGCCAGTGGACCGAGCCGCGCGACTTCAACATGATGCTCAAGACGTACCTCGGCCCCGTCGAGAGCGAAGAGGGTATGCACTACCTTCGCCCCGAGACCGCACAGGGCATCTTCGTGAACTTCGCCAACGTGCTGACCACCTCGCGTAAGAAGCCGCCGTTCGGCATCGGCCAGATCGGCAAGAGCTTCCGCAACGAGATCACCCCCGGCAACTTCATCTTCCGCACCCGTGAGTTCGAGCAGATGGAGATGGAATTCTTCGTCAAGCCGGGCGAGGACGAGCAGTGGCATCAGTACTGGATCGACTACCGCCTTGACTGGTACACCGGCCTCGGTATCAACAAGGACAACCTGCGTCTGTACGAGCATGCGCCGGAAAAGCTTTCGCACTACTCGAAGGGCACGACCGACATCGAGTACCGCTTCCACTTTCAGGGCAGCGAATGGGGCGAGCTCGAAGGTATCGCGAACCGTACCGACTTCGATCTCTCGACGCACTCCAAGCACTCGGGCACCGAGCTGAACTACTACGACCAGACGACGGGCGAGCGGTACACGCCGTACGTCATCGAGCCGGCGGCCGGTCTCACGCGTTCGCTGATGGCCTTCCTGGTCGACGCCTACACCGAGGACGAGGCGCCCAACTCCAAGGGCGGCGTCGACAAGCGCACAGTGCTCCGCCTGGATCGTCGACTCGCTCCCGTCAAGGCTGCCGTTCTGCCGCTCTCGCGTAACGCGGACCTGACGCCGAAGGCCAAAGATCTTGCAGCGCAGCTGCGTCAGAATTGGAACGTCGAGTTCGACGACGCCGGCGCCATCGGTCGTCGTTACCGTCGCCAGGACGAGATCGGCACACCGTTCTGCATCACGGTCGACTTCGACACTCTCGAAGACCAGGCTGTGACGGTGCGTGAGCGTGACTCCATGGCGCAGGAACGCGTCGCCCTCGATCAGGTGGAAAGCTACCTGGCCGCACGGCTGATCGGCTCCTGATTCTCGTTCTAAGCTGACGGGCGGTCCTTCTCAATCGAGAAGGACCGCCCGTTTTCTCTTTCCCCGATGGTCCTTCAGGCGCAGGATCGAAGTTATGAGAAAACTCAGCGTGACCAACAGCGTGACTCTCGACGGTGTCATGCAGGCACCTGGTGGGCCGGACGAGGACCGTCGTGGCGGATTCGAGCACGGTGGGTGGGCAGCACCCTTCAACGATTCCGTCATGGCGCAGAAGATGGGGGAGGGGATGGCGAAGAAATCGGCGTTGCTGTTCGGACGCAAAACCTACGAAAACTTCGCCTCGTACTGGCCGTTTCAGACCGACAATCCGTTCACCGAGGTGCTCGACAACACGCAGAAGTACGTAGCGTCAAGGACTTTGGGTGAACCGCTGCCGTGGAAGAACTCGACCTTGTTGAAAGGTGATGCCGCCGACGCGGTCGCCACGCTCAAGGAAAGTGAGGGCCCGGATCTGGTGATTCTGGGCAGTGGCGACTTGATCACGTCCTTGGCTGATCGGCGTCTCGTCGACACCTACACTCTGCTGATACATCCGCTGGTTCTCGGAACTGGGCGCAGATTATTCCCCGACGGAGCTGCGCTCGCTCAGTTCACCCTCACCGACAGCGTCCCTACGACAACAGGCGTCATCATCGCGACGTATCAGTTGAGCTGAACACAGTCGAGCTGAGTACATCAGGGAACTCGCCGAAATGCCGAATCTGCCAGCGCTGAGTTCTGACTGCTTGCGCGCTGGTCGGCGTAACCCAGGGCGCATAGACCCGGACAGCGCGCTTACCGCCGGAGAAGTTCGTCGAGACGATGTCGTGTTCGACGAGGGTTTCGACGGGAAAGACGAAGTGCCCCGAATGCTCTTCGTCGTATACCTTCACCACGAACAGCATCACGCGGTCGCTGGCGTCGAATGGGCGGATGGGCCCGGCCGCGGAACGGCGCCACAGTGTGACGAACTGACCGAGCTTGGTCGGCGTCGTCTTGGCGGTTCGATAGACGGTGGGAAGGCCGTTGACGGTCAGCGTGTGAGCGTCGTACTCAGCACCCTCGGACTCGGGAATCGGTGTGGACCAGGTAAATCCGTCGGCGTTCATCGGCACCGATGATGCCACGAACCACCGACAGCCTTCGTGACGAACGCTGTCGGTGGTAGTCCCGATTCAGGCCGAAGGCACCTTGTCGAGGAACCCGAGGACAAGCGTCACCCGGCCGTCGTCGTCGCGTTCGAGTACGTCGAATCCGTCGATCAGTGACTCGGCCCCCGACGGGCCGAGAGCCCAACCGAATCGGGCCTGTCGGTGATGCGCGTCCACCGGTCCGACGAGGGTGAAGTGCATGCCCGGAAATTGTTGCTGCACAGCGTTGATCATCGCGTCGATCTGATCGTGTCCGGTGACGTCCGCGAGCGGATCGGTGTAGCGACCGCCGGGTCGAACAATTGCTCGACCCGTGCTTTACGGGCGGTGGTATCGGTTTCGTTCCACATGTCGATGTAGGCGTCGGCGATTGCGTCGAAGTCGCTCATGGTCGCTCCCTTGATCAGTTTCCGGTGGTGAATGTCCGGCGGCCTCGCCGGCTGAGACCACTGTTCCTCCGAAACTGCTTCGGGTCGATTACCTCTGAGGTCATGGCCTCGGCTACCTCGGGTCGCTAACTTGAAAGAATGACCTTCGAGACGATGGACGTGGGCTCCGAACTCAAGCGGTGGCGGGAGCGGCGAAGGCTCACTCAGTTGGGTCTCTCGGCGGCGGCAGGAGTGTCGACCAGGCATCTGAGCTTCATCGAAACCGGCCGCTCCAAGCCGAGCCGGGACATGATTCTTCACCTGTCCGAATGTCTGGATGTTCCTCTACGACAACAGAACACGCTTCTGCTGGCAAGTGGCCACGCGCCGGAGTACTCGCAGAAGTCGTTGGCAGAAGCGCCGATGTCAGCGGTGAGTGAGGCCATCGATCGCATCATCGACGCGCATGACCCGTATCCGGCCGTGGTGGTCGATCAGCAGTGGGAGATGGTCGCCGGGAACCAGGCCGTGGGAATCTTGACCGCGGGCGCCGCTGATTTCCTCCTGGAACCACCGGTGAACGTATTGCGTCTGAGCTTGCATCCTGAGTGCATGGCGCCGCGGATCGTGAACCTCGCGCAGTGGCGGGCCCACCTGCTCACAAGGCTGGCTCGGGAAGTGGAGGTCAGTGCGGATGCGCAGCTGTCGTCGTTGCTCGACGAGCTGCGCGCCTATCCGAGCGGCGGAGACTGGCACGACGACCGCGCGAATTCCCTGCTGGTTCCGTTGCGTGTACGCGTCGGCGATACCGAACTGGCGATGTTCAGCACCACCACCGTGTTCGGTACGCCGCGCGACGTCACGCTCGCAGAGATTGCGATCGAATCGTTCTACCCGTCGGACACGCAGACGGCCGACTACTTTCGATCGGCCGCCGAGGTCACAGGGACTTCTTGCCGAACTTGAGCTTCCACGGCACCAGTGCAGACTCCAACTGAACCGAGAGACTCATCTTGGATACGCCTTCGGTGCGCTCCTCGAAGCGGATGGGCGTTTCGGCGATCTTCATGCCGCGCTGAACAACTCGGTAGTTCATCTCGACCTGGAACGCGTAGCCGTTGCTCTGCACCGATTCGACGTCGATGTCGCGCAAGGTCTTTGCATGCCACGCCTTGAAGCCGGCGGTCGCATCCTTGACGTGCAGTCGCAGAATGGCGTTGACGTAGAAGTTCGCCCAGGCGGACAAGGCCTTGCGGTGCCACGGCCAGTCGCCGGCGACTGCGCCGCCTTCGACGTAGCGGGAGCCGAGAACGACTGCCGCGTCGGTAGTGGTGAGGATCTCGATCATGGCGGGGATCGCTTCGGACGGGTGCGAGAGATCTGCGTCCATCTGAATGACGATGTCTGCGTTCTCTGCCAGAGCCCGGCTCATGCCCGCGACGTAAGCACGGCCGAGTCCGTCCTTGACCGTGCGGTGAAGCACTCCGACCGGGATGGGACCGTCGATACCCAACTTGTCCGCAACCTCGCCCGTTCCGTCGGGGGAGTTGTCATCCACCACGAGGACGTGCAGGTTCGGGATCTTCAACGCGGCGAGGCGATCGACGAGCTTTGGCAGGTTCTCACGCTCGTTGTATGTAGGTACAACGACGGTTATCTGCGGGGCGACGCTTTCCATAACACCTTCGTATGATCTGTGATCCCGACTTGCCGGATGAAGCGTACGACGAGTGCGGTCGTGAACAAAGTAGGGATTTTACTACCTCGACGGGATCCGTCAGAACCGGCCGCCGCCGCCTCGACTGGTTCGGCCGCCGCCCCCGCCGCCGAAACCACCGCCGCCGCCACCGCGACCGGAGCGTCCGCTGCTGCTCGGTCCGCCGTACGAGCGGGGCCCTCCGCCACCTCGCAGAATGCTGTTGATCAGGATGCCGCCGAGGATCGCTCCCGTCGCATCGCCGCCGCCACCGCGGGGTCGTTGGTTTGCTTCCCAGGTGTTGACGTCGTTCTGCGCGGCGCGAAGTGAGTGCGTCGCCAAGGTGGTCGCGGCCTGGGCGTGTTGCAGTGCCTTCGACGGATCCGAGGCCTGCAATTGCTGGGCCGCCTGCAGGTGCCGCTGAGCCTCGGCGTAGCGAGTGCGCGCCTCCGCCCCGATCGCGCCGCGCCTGGTTCCGAGGAAGTCGCCTGCAGCGGTCACCTGAGCCTGTGCGGCCAGAATGTCCTGGGCGAGGCGCTGCTGTGCACGTTCGAGCTGCTGCTTCTGCTCCTGAGCGTCGGCAAGAAGCGCGTCGAGTTGGGCGTCGGCTGCGACGATCTGGTTGAAGGCTGTCAGCGGATCGCTGTCCTTCGACGTCTGAGCATTCGCCAACGCTGCCTGGGCTGCGGCCTTCGCGTCCGCCAACTTCTGCCCGCCTTGCGCCAGGTAAGCGTCCGCAGCGGTGATGCCCTGCTGGACGTCGTCCATCGCGGACGGAAGTGTCGCGATGGCGTTTCGGATGTCGTCGGCGGCGTGATCGACGCCGTCGAGTAGCTTGCGTGCCTGATCGAGGGCGGCTTCGGCCGTGCGAATCGCAGTGACGGCAGCGCCTTGCTTACCGGCCGGCAGTGCCGTCGCGTCTCGTCCTTCCTCGATCGACTTCTCGGCGAGCGTCAGGCGCTCACTCGCCATCGTGACGTTGTTCACGACCGATGCCAGCGTCGGCGCGGGGAATTGATCCTTCAATTTGGTCAGAATCGCCTCGGATTCGGGCAAGCGCACGCTGAGAGAAACAACACTCTGCGTCAACGCATCGAGGCGGGCGGGGGCGTTGATGAGAAGGTCGCGGAGTCCGTCGAATTCCTCGATGCGAGCTTCGAGTTCTTGGTCGGCTCGACCGCACGAGGAAATGATGTCGATCAGCATCTGTCGGCGTTGATCGGGAGTTTCCGGGATGGCGTCGTCGAGTCGCTGCCTGATCGCGAAGGCTTCGGCGAGGGTGGCCTTGGCCTTGTCGAATGCTGCCGAGAAGGGTGCGACGGCGGAGTCTCCGAACTCGCTGCGGGCCAGATCGAGCTCCTCCTGGCTGCCGGCGATCGCGTTGTCCGTCTCGACGAGGATCTCCTTCGCGCGTTCGTCGAGCGTCGGCAGCGGGAGTGCGTTGAGGCTGGCGATGTCGTCGGGGGAGATGTTCTTCGCGGCTTCGACGCTTGCCTTGTTCTTGTCGTTCTTGCGCTTCCGTGAGTACAGGACCACACCGCCCGTCCCGACCACCACAGCGCCGCCCGCGATGAGGAGTGTTCCGACTCCCATTCCGCCGCTCGTGTTGTTCGCGTCGCCGAGTGCGCCGGCTGCGGCAATTGCCGCGCCGGTCCAATCATCCTCGGCGAGAGCCGGTTCCACCGCGTCGGTATTGATCGATTCGATGTCGGAATCCGTGATGTTGCTCAGCTCAGCGGGCACATCGAGGTAGTAAGCACGCTCCGCCGTGGCAACTGCAAGCAGGACGGACTTCGTGCTCAGCGTCGACTTCGTGGCTGTCTGCTGTGCCCACGCCTGGCCACCCAGGTTGTTGAAATCGGGGACGAACGCGACCCACAGATCGATCTGGTGGTCCTCGCCGAGTTGATCGATCGCGGCTTGTATATCGCTGCGTTGCCCGGAATCGAGGACCCCGGAGGTGTCGGTGATGTGATTCGGCAACACCATCGGGGCGTCCGCCGAGGCGAGCGCAGGACTGAAGACGAGCGCCAGCAAAGCGAAAATCGCAGCGACGGCGGCGGCGCTTCCCCGACGCCGAACGGGTCGGGTGGTTGTCCGACTCTGCTCTACCGAGGACAACTGCGCGAAGTGTGGTGCGAGGGCCATGACGCAAATCTATCCGTTGTGGCGCGTCGGCATCGGAGGTGATCGCTGCGAACTGGCAGAATTGCGGGAGTGAAACCTGCTTTCGGTAACCGCCCCCACGACCCATCACCCTCGCGGGCGGGCGGCTTCGGGGCAGGATTGGCTCGCTGGACGCGCCGTCTGATCGCCGGTGCGGTGTTGATGGCCGTGGTTCTGGTCGGGGGTACTGCGTTCCGGGTGTGGCAGGTGGCGCGCATCGACGACACGCGGCCGGCCGACGCGATAGTCGTTCTGGGCGCGGCTCAGTATTCCGGCACTCCGTCGTCCGTCTTCGAGGCCCGACTCGAGCAGGCGTACAAGCTGTACAAGCGCGGAGTGGCTCCGCAGATCATCACTGTCGGCGGTAAACAGGAAGGCGACGAGTACACCGAAGCGGCGTCGGGAAAGATGTATCTGACCGATCGCGGAATTCCTTCGAGTGCGATCACCGCGGTGGAGACCGGTTCGGACACACTGCTCAGCATCGACGCAGTCAGTGCCGAGATGTCTTCGCAGGGAATCAATTCCGCCGTCCTGGTCAGTGATCCGTGGCACTCCTTGCGAACGCGGACGATGGCCCGCGACACGGGCCTTCAAGCGTGGACCGCACCTACTCGTCAAGGCCCGGCTGTGTTCACCCGCGAATCCCAGTTACACGGAATCGCTCGCGAAACCGGCGCGCTGCTCTGGTATCAGCTCACGCACTTCTCGGCAGACTTCCCCTACACGGCAGGGCAATAGAGACCATGACAGCTCACACCACCTACGGAGGCGGCACCTACTCCGAACACGACCTCGAACGTCGTGTCGTCGAGGCGCCGAAGCGAGCGGGGTTGCCGGGTTCGCAGATCGCAGCGGCGCAGCATCGTTCGGACTTCTCGCGAGATCGGGCGCGTGTCCAACACTCCGCGGCTTTGCGGCGCTTGGCCGACAAGACCCAGGTTGTCGGCCCGCGCGACGGTGACACACCTCGCACGCGGTTGACGCACTCGATGGAGGTCGCACAGATCGGGCGAGGGATCGCCGACGGACTCGGTTGCGATCCGGACCTGGTGGACCTCGCCGGTCTCGCGCACGACATCGGGCACCCACCGTACGGTCACAACGGCGAGAAGGCCCTCGACGAAGTCGCCAAGGACTGCGGAGGTTTCGAGGGCAATGCGCAGAATCTGCGGATCTTGACCAGCCTCGAACCCAAGATCCTGCGCCCCGACGGTCTGAGCGCAGGCCTCAATCTCACCAGGGCGTCACTCGACGCAGCCATCAAGTATCCCTGGACCCGCCCTGAGCCCGGCGCGAAGTTCGGGGCATACGACGACGACGCAGAGGTGCTCGCCTGGGTTCGCGAGGGAGCACCCGAGCGTCGGCAATGCCTGGAAGCTCAGGTCATGGACTGGGCCGACGACATCGCGTATTCCGTGCACGACGTGGAGGACGGGGTGATCGCAGGCCGTATCGACCTTCGCTCGCTTGCTGATCCGTCCGAGCAGCGCGCACTGGCAGAACTGGGGGCCTCCGAGTTTCGGGGGTTGGTAGTCGACGATCTGATCGAAGCCGCCCAACGGCTGTCCGAACTCCCCGTCGTACGCGGGGTCGGAAGTTTCGACGGAACACTCGGAAGTTCCGTCGCGTTGAAGAATCTCACGAGTGAATTGGTGGGTCGCTTCGCCACCGCGGCGATCGCCAGCACCCGGCTGACACACGGTGACCGACCCCTCTCGCGCTATCAAGCCGACCTCGACGTACCCGAGGCCGTCGCATCCGAGGTGGCGTTGCTCAAGACCGTAGCGCTGTATTATGTGATGTCCGACGCCGGACACAAGGCGCGTCAGGATCGGCAGCGTGATCGTGTTCATCGCGTCGCGGAATGGCTGCTGGCAACTGCGCCGGCCGGGCTCGATCCGATCCTGCTGCCCGCGTGGGAACGCACCGCGGACGACGGTGCTCGGGTCCGGGTAGTGGTGGATCAGATCGCGTCGTACACGGAGAGTCGGCTCGAACGGGTGGACAAAGCGAGCCTGGGCGCGCAGGCCAGCTGGGGCTGAGCCACTTACGCCCTCAGCAAGTCATCCGCGTCGACGGGTCGGTAGTGGTATCGAGCCACTTGCCGTAAGCGTCGCCACCTGCTGCGCGAACGTCCTTGCAGATCTTCGACTCGGTGTTCCCGGATTCGCGATACACCGTGTAGATCGCCGTCCCCGAATCGGAGACTTGACGTAGTGACGGGCAGGACTGGTCTGTGCGTAGGTATTTCGAGCCGGGGAACGCGTCGAGGTAGTTCTGAATCTCGCTGGCGTACGTTGCCGGATCGGTGGCATTGGCCAACACCACGATTCCGGTTCCTTTGCATGAGGGGACGGTGATCGGCTTGCTCACCCCGAGGTCGCCATTTCTCGCGGACGGGTTCGACGCCCGGGTGGTCGTGGTCGCCTGCAGTCCGGCGGTGGGTAGCGGCTCGAGCTTCGGCGTTCTGACTGGATCCTGAATGGGTGCCGGTGCCGACGTGGCGGTGGAAGCTGCTACAGCGGTTGGTGATTCGGGGCCCGAATTCCCCAGCGTCACCCAGGCCGCCGTGCCTCCTGCGGCCAGAACGAGTGCAATTCCAGCCGCACCGATCGCGATCGGTGCTCGGTTTCGCTTGGTCTTTGTCACGATGTGCGTGTAGTTCCCGTGAGCGGGATTCGCCGTGGTGTAGGTGGGCTGCCCGACGATCGTGGGTTGCAATCCGCCGGCGGCACCGGGGGTGTGGGTCGTCGAGAGGGCCTGCCGCGCTTGGAGTGCGAGCGCTCCCGTAGTCGGATAGCGGTGTGCGGGATCCTTTGCCATGCCGCGAGCCACGATGGCGTCAAGGCCTTGCGGGAGCGACGGAACCGCCAGTGTGGGGCGTGGCGGCGGAGCGTTCAGGTGCGAATTGACCAGATGCTCGATGCTTGTGGTGTTGAAAGGTGTTGTTCCGGTGAGTGATTGGTAGAGGACACAAGCCAGGGAATAGACATCCGCTGCGGCCGTCGGCGTTTCGATTCCGAACCGCTCCGGCGCCATGTATGCATACGAACCGACTGCGCTTCCCTCGGTGGTGATCTTCGTGTCCGTCTGTGAGTATGCGATTCCGAAGTCGACGAGGTAGGCGAAGCCGTTGTTCGTGAGAATGATGTTGTCTGGTTTGACGTCACGATGGATGAGCCCGCGGGCATGGGCGGCGTCCAACGCCGACGCGATTTGCGAGACGATGTCGACGGCTCGTACAGGCGTGAGTCGGCCGAATTCGGTCAACTCGGCTCGCAACGTATGACCTTCGACCAATCGCATGTCGATGAAGAGAACTCCGTCGATCTCGCCCCAGTCGTGCACAGGGATCACGTGCGGTTCGTTCAGGGCGGCGGTGGTGCGAGATTCTCGGCGGAAACGAGCTTGGAATGACGGGTCGGCCGCAAGCTCTCGATGGAGCAACTTGAGAGCGACCAGGCGATCCTTCGAGGTGTCGTACGCCTCGTACACTTCACCCATTCCGCCTCGGCCGAGGAGGCTACGCAACTCGTACACGCCGAATCGGGTTCCTGATCGCCCTTCGTGCGAGCTCGAGGCGTTTTCAGTCATCGTCGGTCCCATCGCTGCGGTGCAGAGTCGGCCATCAACATATCGTTGTCAGGAGGTGCCGGGCGACCGCCTAGACTGATGTACGTGGCGGGCCGAATTTCTGACAGAGACATCGCGGCCATTCGCGAACGCACTCGCATCGAGGACATCGTCGGTGAATACGTTTCACTCAAGCGTGCCGGTGGCGATTCGATCAAAGGTCTGTGTCCCTTTCACGACGAGAAGTCGCCGTCGTTCCATGTGCGACCCAACCACGGCCTCTACCACTGCTTCGGCTGCGGTGAGGGTGGTGACGTGTACTCGTTCCTGCAGAAGATGGATCACATCAGCTTCGTAGAGGCCGTCGAGCAGTTGGCGGATCGACTCAGCTACACGATTTCGTACGAGGGCGGCGGACCGTCCGTTCAGCGCGATCGCGGCACCCGTGCACGCTTGATCGCAGCAAACGCGGCGGCTCAGGAGTTCTACGCCGCTCGTCTGCGCGAACCCGATGCTCAGGCGGCTCGCGACTACCTCACCGAGCGAAACTTCGACGGTGCAGCGGCCCTGCAGTTCGGGTGTGGATACGCGCCAGAAGGTTGGGACACTCTCACAAAACACTTGATGTCCAAAGGTTTCGAGTTCAAAGAACTAGAAGCAGCCGGGCTGTCCAAAGAAGGCCGGCGAGGTCCGATCGACCGGTTCCATCGCCGACTTCTGTGGCCGATCCGCAGCGTCGCCGGTGACGTCATCGGCTTCGGTGCCCGCAAGCTCTTCGACGACGACACCATGCCGGGTAAGTACGTCAACACGCCGGAAACGATTCTCTACAAGAAGTCTCAGGTCCTGTTCGGCTTGGACCTCGCCAAGCGCGACATCGCCAAGGGGCACCAGGCGGTAGTCGTCGAGGGTTACACCGACGTCATGGCGATGCACTTGGCCGGCGTCAAGACCGCCGTCGCTTCGTGCGGAACCGCCTTCGGTGAGGAGCACCTTGCGATGCTCCGTCGACTCCTGATGGACGACAGCTACTTTCGCGGTGAAATCATCTACACCTTCGACGGTGATGCCGCGGGGCAGGCCGCTGCGATGAAGGCGTTCGAGGGTGATCAAAAGATGGCCGGGCAGACGTTCGTCGCCGTCGCGCCCGACGGAATGG
The DNA here is from genome assembly GCF_001445685.1 of Rhodococcus sp. KB6. Lineage (NCBI taxonomy): Bacteria > Bacillati > Actinomycetota > Actinomycetes > Mycobacteriales > Nocardiaceae > Rhodococcus > Rhodococcus sp. KB6. The sequence continues at coordinate 150,526 of NZ_LNAK01000163.1, forward strand.
ACCCGTGCGATCTGCGACTGAAGTCTGGTGACGCCGCCGTTCGCGACCTCGTGGCACGGCGCACTCCGATGTTCGAGTTCGTGGTGAAGTCCATCCTCACCGAACACGATCTGGAGACCGCTGAAGGTCGTGTCGAGGCACTGCGTCGTACCGTGCCCGTCGTTGCGCAGATCAAGGAATCAACTCTGCGCGACAGCTACGCGAATCTGTTGTGCGGATGGGTCGGTTGGGACGATCTTCCGTCGGTTCGACGACGCGTGCGTGACGAAGCTCGCAAACGGGCGTCGACGCGTGGATCGTCACCGGCGCCCAAGCGTCGTCAGGTTGTCGACCAACCTGCTGCCGATGCGCTTGCGCTGCCGATCGGAATCTCCAGGCCCCGGCCCAACGATCCCGCGCTCTCGACGCAGCGAGCTGTCCTCAAGGCCGCATTGCAGCACCCTGGCATCGCCGGCAGTGTCTTCGACTCGTTGCCGCCCGAGACGTTCACCCACCCCGCCTACGTTGTCATCAGACAGGCAATGGCTGACGCCGGTGGAACGAGCAAGGGACTCGGCGGCGCCGAGTGGATCGAAGTCGTAACCAAGGGCGTCGAAGACATGACGGTGGCCTCGGTTGTATCTGAGCTGGCCGTCGAACCGATGCCGTGTGACGAAGACACGGTTCCGCGCTACATCAACGGAGTGCTCGCACGACTGCAGGAAGCGTGGGTGGGCGAGCAGGTTGCCGACCTCAAATCCAAGCTTCAGCGCGTTTCACCTGCTGCAGCCCCCGAGGAGTACAACTCACTGTTCGGCGACCTCGTGGCGCTGGAGCAGTATCGCCGACAGCTGCGTGAGCAGGCTGTCGGCGACCAAAGCGTCTGACCTAGCGGTTTTTCTTCAACTGGTCGTGGGGGACCAGAATCGTAGTCTCCTCGTTGATCGGCTTCATCGGCTCGAGCTTGGGCTGAGTACTCAGTGAGTCGGCCAGCTTCTGCCGTGACGCGTCCAACACCTTCTTGGTGGCCGGACTGGTGGCCACCGCCTTCGCGGCCCGGCTGATCTGCTCGTATCGTGCGCGGCCCGCTTTGGTTCCCAGGACGTACCCAGCTGCAACACCGATCAACAAACGCATCATTCCTGCTTCCCTCCAGCACCGATCGTCCTGACTCCATCCTGCCTGATGACTCGCTGGGCAGGCGATTTGGTACTTCGGTGAAGGATTCGCTACAGTTTCTCAGGCAACGCCGGAACGGGCGAAGCGAGCAAGACAATCCCCTGTAGCTCAATTGGCAGAGCTTCCGACTGTTAATCGGACGGTTGCTGGTTCGAGTCCAGCCGGGGGAGCAGCAAAGCCCCTCACCTGAGAAATCGGGTGGGGGGCTTTCTTGTTGTGGTCTGACCTTGTTTTTGTCTGACCTAGTGCGCTCGCAGCAGACCCACCGATCGAAGTGCCTATTCGACGTCTGCCGCCTTGTTTGCTTGTTCGCCGCGAATTCCCAGCCGTCGAGCGCTGAGGACGTTCACCGGGTTGTCGTCGACGAAGAAGGTCTGCTGTGGACGCGCATCGAGCAACTCCAGCGCAGCCAGGAAGGCCGCAGGTTCGGGTTTGGTAGCTCCGAGCATGCAGGAGAAAACATGCTCGTCGATTGCCGATGGAGTTACGACACTCTCGATGGCGGCCAAGAGAACAAGTCCGTTGTCGGAGAGTGTGGCGACCACGACCCCCTCGCTTCGAAGCGCGATTGCGAGATCGATGACCGCGCGGTCCGGGATGAAGGCCTTGGCCCAGGCTCGGCGTAGCTCGTCGCGGTCACCAGGAAACCCGAGTCGTCGAAAGCGTTCCAGGATCGCGGTTTCGGAGTGAATGCCGAGATCGCATTCCTGGTCGAACCCGGACGCGAACACGAGGGCATGAATCTCGTCTTCCGTGACGCCGATGGCCGCAGCCAGTTCTGCGGCGCGACGGTCAGGCTCGAATCGACACAGCACACCGCCCAGGTCGAACAACACGAGTTCAGGTGGTCCGCTGTCGTTCGCCATGTCGGAGAGGATAGGCGGCATCAGCACCCGTGAACGCGACGCGAAGATATTGGCGACAGATACACCAAAGCCCGACGCAATACTCTGCGTCGGGCTTTCGGCGGAACCGTCGAACTGTTCGGCCGGTGCGCTTACTTCGCTGCGCGATCCGAAGGCTCGAACAGTCGGACGATGTGGCTGGGGTTGATGTAGTAGACACCATTCGGAGAATTGAGAACGAGAGTGTCTTCGGTGAAATCGGTGACGGTGCCGTTCAGTTTCGCGCCGTCGGACATGATGATCCGGATCGTGGCCTTCGAGTTCTTGAATTCGGTCAGTGCAAGCTTCATGTGGTGATCCTGTTCCGTGGGGTGTGCACTCCCACGGTATCGGCTCATCGCGCCTGTGCCGACCAACCTTGGAAGACTCGACTCGAAAGAGTGCAACGCGTCACCGCCTGCCCGATTGTGATCCGCGTCGGATGTGCCGGTAACATTCGGATTCGCCGCGATGCATCGCATCCGGATGGGGCGGTAGCTCAGTCGGTTAGAGCCGTGGACTCATAATCCATTGGTCGCGGGTTCGAGCCCCGCCCGCCCCACGTTCAGTTGCCGTGAGCCCGCAGGTCAGACCCAATGACTTTTGTCGAAAGTCATGCTGCCGACGATCGCAACGGCGACAATGCGCAGAGTGCAATCAACAGGGCAGTTGCCCACAGGTAGTTGGTGCAGTTGCCCACACGTAGTTGGTATCGAATCGCACGCAACGCGCATGCGGGTACGGCTGAGTTGATCCTTCGTGGCTACACAAGTAAATGTCGTACCGCGATCGTCGATCTCGGACGAGGTGAAAGTCTCGGATCCGGATACCCAATCCTCGACAAGTATCGGGAGCGCAGTGCAATTGGGCGCAACCGAGCGAGCGACGTGCCGGACGTGAAGGAAAAGTAGGTACCTATCCGGGTATTTCAGCGTATGTGCTCGACGTACAGAAGTGTCACGCTTTAGACGTGCCTACCGGTGTAGGTACAAGGCAGTCGAGCCGTCCCCCCCCGGCTCGGCTGCACCCAAATGTTGACGCGCTGACCGGCAGCCGACTGTCGGAAACGACTCTACGCAAGGAACGGCAACGATAGTGGGCCCCGCAACTGCGGGGCCCTTTCCCTGTCTGAAAAGCGCTGTCGGACTTGGGTCATCACCATTGAGGACTTCGTGCTCGATCACTGGAAATGAGAGCCAACGAGGGCTGTCTCGCCGTCCTTGTCTGCATCGGATCCATTTTGCCGAGCTTCGTGAATTGCAGAATCCGCAGCCCGCGAGAGCTCAGTAGTTGCCTCGATCGGATGCGAAACCGGGCAATCGGAACAAAACACTTGTCGATGCGTTACAACTATTGTTAAAGTGTAACGACGAACTGCAAGTGAACAGCAACTTGAAGGTCTCGCTACCGGAAGCCGATGGGCGCCGGGGGAGATTCGTCTGCTGTCGATGGACGCGACGCCGTTGGGCGACACGGATAAAGGCTCTGCGAATTGCGCCGGGTCGCACCCCTGATCAACCTGACAGACCAACGTAACGGAGAACATACTGTGACAATCAAGAACTCGATCGGGCCTGGTGTCGAAGCCGATCATGGAAACAGGCTGTTCGGCAACACTATTCGATCAGCTGAAGGTGAGGAACTGGTCCAGCGGCTGAATGCCATGTTCGAGCGAGCGAACAGCGCAGGTCAGGTGGTGAATCAACGAGAACTCTCGACCGTGCTTTCTGTGCGGAGATCCGAGGGTTCGCCGGGCGACCGGTCGATTCCGGCGCCTGACAGGCTGATGCATGCGATCGAGGGACTCTCGTACGAATCCCTTTCCCTGTTGATTTGTGCGGCCGAGCATTTACTGCGTTCGGAAGGGGTATATGTCGACTCGACGCCCTTCACGTGAGGGGCGACGAGACCCGTCGAGGAAATCGAAGTGATCGGTCCGTCGCCGACGAACGAGTATTTTTTCACGAACGGAATGACGTAGTTACGTCGTCGTTTGTAATTCTGTTGTGCGACCGGCGAATCAGGCCTCCGGCGTTGCTCAGTCGCACGATCCCGATTCCGCTGCTTCGAAGGCTTCTTGGGTGCGCTCACGCGCCTCAGCGTCGAATCCTCTCCAGTCGTCGTGCGGTCCGCTCATGTCATCGCGGACTCGATCGATCGGCGACGTGGAATCAGTCGGAGTATGTCCAGTTCTTCGGCCGATCCGAGTATCGACCGGCAAATCTTGTCGACGGAGTCAGATGCCGGATACCGGCACCGAAATACGGATCAACATTCACCTCGGGAAGCCGCATGAAGTGAATTGACTATCGCAGTCTGCTGTTGTGGTGTGAACGCTGCCCAGGCGCTGGCGGAACCCGCGAGTTCAGGGACATCGTTCCATCCAGGGCTCTGTAGCCGGGCCAACGCCGCCTCGACCGTCCCGAAAACTTCGAGGTACGCATGTGCGTCGTCGCATGTGAAGGCGAGTTCGTATGGTTCGGCGTCGCCCCCGTCCCCGCCACACGAAGTAAGCATCAGCGCGAATGGAATCGCAATACCGAGCATGATGCGCTTCATCGGCCAATCGAAGCAGACCGACTCCGCTCCCGCGGACTATTCTCGATGCATGCCGATCACCCCGGATACAAAGAACTGGACCTGGGTCCTTGAACGCCCATGCGGCGAGTGCGGGTTTGATTCGTCCGCTGTGGCGTTCGCGGATGTTCCAGATCTTGTGCGTAGCAATGCCATCTCATGGGCCGAGGTACTGGAGCGCGAGAACGTGACGGTGCGGCCAGACAGCGAAACGTGGTCAGCGCTGGAGTATTCCGCCCACGTACGCGACGTGTTCAGGATCTTCAAGGTGCGGTTGGAACAGATGCTCGAATTCGACGATCCGAGATTCGAGAACTGGGATCAAGACGCAACAGCTGAGACCGAGCGGTACAACGACCAAGATCCGGCAACGGTGGCAACGGAGCTGGCGGATGCCGCCGCAGCGGTCGCGAATGCCTTCGAAACCGTGCCGCAGGGCAGCCGCCAACGACGGGGTCTCCGCAGTGACGGATCGGCGTTCACCGTCGAATCGTTGGCGGCCTACTTCATTCACGATCCGATCCATCACCTGCACGACGTCTCGGCGTAGTCAGAGCCCGCGTACCTCCTCGAGGGTTCTTCTGGCTCCGACGGAGTGCAACGAGTCGAGCGTCTTTCGGAAGCTAGCGACAAATCGGCGATCGTCCACGAGATCGCCGAACACTTGGCGGTACCCGATGAAGGCCAACGGGTCGCTCGACTGCTTCTGGGCCAGTGGCACCAGAGTGTCCGACAGCTGATCGACGACGGTGATGGGGTCACCGTTCTCGTCTGTGCCCTCGGCGTAACGGGCCCAGCTAGCGACAATTGCGGTCGACAGGTTGATCGACCCACCGGTGTCGAGTTGGGTCCGGATGACGGGCAAAAGCCACTTGGGAATTCGATCGGACGACTCGGCGCACAGACGTGCAATCGTGTCGCGGACCTGGGGGTTCGAGAATCGTTCGATGAGGGTCTTCTTGTACTGATCGAGGTCGACGCCGGGTACCGGATCAAGGGTCGGCGTCGCTTCCAGATTCATGTAGTCGAGCAGGAATCCTGACAAGAGTTCGTCCTGGCATGCCTCGTGGACCAGACGGTATCCGGCAAGGTAGCCGAAGTACGCGATGCCTTGATGGCCGGCATTGAGAAGGCGCAGTTTCATCAGTTCGTACGGGCGAACATCCGGCACGAGATTGACGCCGGCATTCTCCAGAGGTGGCCTGCCTGAGGTGAACTCGTCCTCGAGGAACCACGCGGTGAACGGCTCAGCCGCGACCGGCCACTGATCGTCCACGCCAAACGTCTCGGCGATCTCGGTGGTCACCTCGGCTGTCGTGACGGGTGTGATCCGGTCGACCATGGAGTTGGGGAAGGCGCCGTTCTCGTCGATCCACTCCGCAAGTTCGGGATCCTTCAGCGCGGCGAACGCTCCGACTGCCGTCCTGGCGACCGATCCGTTGCCTTCGATGTTGTCGCAACTCATGATCGTGAAGGGGGCGAGGCCCCGGTCGCGACGGAGTGCGAGTGCCGCACAAATCAGACCGAAGGTGGTGCGGGGGAGTGTTCCCGGCTCGAGATCGTGCATTACATCGGGATCGGACGCGTCGAACTCACCCGTAGTGTGCGAGATGTTGTATCCGCCCTCGGTGATGGTGAGAGATACGATTTTCGTCGATTCGGATGCCATCTTTTCGATCACCGCCTCCGGATCCTCCGGAGCGAACAGGTACTCGACGATCGACCCGATGACCCGGGCCTCGAGGGTTCCGTCAGAATGCTTGAGCGCCAGCGTGTAGAGGCCGTCCTGCGCGCGGAGAGCGTCTTTCATTCGCTTGTCCGACGGCATCACTCCCACTCCGCAGATTCCCCAGTCGAAACCCTCACCGCGTCGCAGGAGAGCATCGATGTACATGGCCTGGTGTGCACGGTGAAAGCCTCCGACCCCGAAATGCACTATGCCGGTGGTGACTTTGCTCCGGTCGTAGTTCGGCACTTCGAGTGCCGCATCGAAGTCGAGCAGGGTCTTCGTATTGAGTTCCATGAAAATACTAGTCTCCTTCGGCGACGATGACTACGGCTTTGATGCTGCCGGGAATGCGATCGGCCACCAGGGCCTCTTGCGACTGTTCGAGTGAAAAGCGTGCTGTGACCATCGAGTCCAGATCGACGCGCCCGGCAGCGACCAGTGCGGCGGCGATCGGCCACGTGTTGGCGTACCGGAACACCCCGGTCAGCATCAGTTCGCGATTCTGAATGATCGGGACCGGCAACGGTATCTCGTCGGCACCCATTCCGACCAGAACGACGGTCCCAGCGGGCCGAACTGCGTGAATCCCGTCGATCACCGCGGCCGTGGCACCCGAGGCGTCGATGAATGCGTCGACGGCCAGCGAGCGTACGTCGCCCTCACGTGGATCAACGACGGTTGTTGCGCCGAATTTCAGTGCCACATCACGCCGGGCCGCGTCGATGTCCGAGACGATGACTTCCGTCGCGCCGAATGCCTTGGCCACCTGCGTCGTCACGATTCCTACCGGGCCGGCGCCGGCGATCAACACCCGAGAGCCGGCAGTGATCCCCGCCTTCTGGGCTGAGGCGATCCCTACGGAGAGTGGCTCGAACAGCGCAGCTGCCTCGTAGGACACGGAATCTGCGATGGGATGGGCGAAGTCGGCACCGATCGTGACGTAGTCGGTCAGCGCACCGTCGATCGGCGGCGTCGCGAAGAACTCCATATGAGGGCAGAGGTTGTATCTGCCTGCCTTGGATTCGGGACTTGTCGGATCGGGCTTCTGAGGCTCGATGGAGACACGCTGCCCGATGCGTGTTGGGTCGACGCCGTCACCGACTGCGGCGATGCGTCCCGATGCTTCGTGTCCGAGAACGAGCGGTGAGTTGACTACGTAAGGGCCGATGCGACCTTCGTGAAAGTAGTGCGCGTCCGACCCGCACACGCCCACGGCATGGATGCGAACGAGGACCTCACCCGCCTTCGGGGACGGTCGTGGTCTCTCGACCATCTGCATCTTTCCGGTCTCGACGAGGACATTTGCCCGAATTGTCGCAGGTAGATCGACGGATTCTCCGGAAACTGTTGTGTGGGTCACAACGTAGATGTTAGCTTAATGAGCATAAGAACATCTAGTGAGCATTTGCTCACGATCGAGAAACTTTGAACCTGATGCACAAGGAGACCGTGTGAACCAGTCGGCTCAGCCCACAGGACTCAAGACGTCGAAGTTGCCCGCTTCCGAAGATGTGCGGCTCGCCTTGCGGGCAGCGACCATGTATCACCTCGAAGGTGCCACTCAGGCGGAGATTGCAGCGAAGTTGGGCGTCTCGCGGCCGACAGCCGGGCGACTGTTGGCCAGGGCGCGGACGCAAGGTTTGGTCAGGGTCGAGATTTTGGTACCGCCGGAGCTCGAAGGTTCGGTGAACACGGAGTTGGAATCGAAGCTGGAGAAGCACTTCGGGTTGGCCGAAGTGTTGATCGTCCCCGAAGCGATTTCGGATGCGGACGACCCGGACTTCGACGCACTCGGTCGACGAGCAGCGGAAGTTCTGGTTCGTCGTCTGCAGCCGTCGAGCGTTCTCGGGTTTACCTGGGGTCCGGAAACCGTTGCGGTAGCAGGGTCTTTGCCAGACAAGGCCGCGAAGTGCTCGGCTGTAGTACAACTTGACGGCTCCATGACGGTGACCGACTACCAAACCGGTGTCGACTTCACCATCGGCCGATGTGCACAACAGTTGCAGGCCAATCCTATTCGTCTCAACGCTCCGCTGTATGCCGACCCGGCGACTGTGGAGTCGATGCGAAACGACTCGGTGATCTCGAAGGCGCTGCAAGCCGGAACTGATTCCGACATCATGGTTTTCGGAGTTGGTGCCGTCTCGACTGCCACGACCTTGTTTGCCGGTAGCTTCGTCGACTCGACCATGCTGGACGAGTTGGAAAGTCGAGGCGCTGTCGGTGAAATCGGCGGCCGTTTCTACACGATCGACGGCAATCCAGTGGAGGGGCCACTGCCTGAGCGAACGGTCTCCGTATCGCTCGACGCAGTGAAATCCTGCGATCAGACGATTCTGATTTCGGGGGGAACACACAAACGCCAGGCCGTTCTGGGCGCATTGCGCGGAGGTTTGGCAAACGTACTCGTCACCGACGTCGAGTGCGCCCAGTGGCTGCTCGAAGGCTAGCGATCTCACGAGTTTCGCGGTCCGAGCGCGCGACTGACACGCAAGTGTGAAGGAAGGTAATCCGTGAAAACAGGAAGACGAGTGTGGGGCGCTGCCGCGGCGGCGCTCTGCCTCCTGGTGTCGGGATGTGCGGGCGCTGGTGCGCTCGGTGGTTCCGGCGAACGAACAGTCACCATCGCGATGGTGTCGAACTCGCAGATGCAGGACGCCATCAAACTGGCGCCGGCTTTCGAAGCCGAGAACCCTGGCATCGACCTCAAATTCGTCAGCCTTTCCGAGAACCAGGCGCGCGCCAAGATCACGGCGTCGACGGCAACCGGCGGCGGTGAGTTCGACGTCGTGATGATCAGCAACTACGAGACACCTCAGTGGGCCGCCAACGGTTGGCTCACGAACCTGTCCGACTATGCAGACACGACGCCCGGTTACGACGAGGACGACTTCGTACCGTCGATCAAGACTTCTCTGTCGTACGAGGACAGTATGTACGCGGTCCCCTTCTACGGGGAGTCGTCGTTCCTGATGTACCGCAAGGATCTGTTCGATCAGGCGGGGATTACAGTTCCCGAAGACCCGACGTGGCAAGAAGTTGCAGGTTGGGCAGCACAGTTCGACAACCCGGACGCCAAGATGGCGGGAATCTGCTTGCGCGGAAAGCCTGGCTGGGGTGAGGTACTCGCACCGCTGAACACCGTGATCAACACCTTCGGTGGACGCTGGTACGACGAGAATTGGAATGCGCAGCTGACCAGTCCGCAGGTCGAGGATGCGGTTCAGTTCTACGTGGACACGGTCAAGGAGCACGGTCAGCCGGGTCCTGCCACAAGCGGATTCGGTGAATGTGCAACACAATTCGCGCAAGGCAACACGGCGATGTGGTACGACGCGACGTCGGCTGTGTCGGTTCTCGAGGACCCTGCGTCGTCGAAGGTAGTCGGCAACATCGGATATGCGAAGGCCCCGAAGGTCGAGAAGTCCGATCCTGGTTGGCTCTACACGTGGGCGCTCGGAATCCCGGAGTCGGCAAAGAACAAAGATGACGCCTGGAAGTTCATTTCCTGGATGACGAACAAGGACTACATCCAGAAGGTCGGAACCGAACTCGGCTGGTCGAGAGTTCCTCCGGGAAGTCGCCTATCGACCTACGAGATTCCGGAATATCAAGAGGCCGCACAGGCATTCGGTCCGATCACCCTCGAATCGATCAACAATGCAGATCCGAAAAACCCGACAGTGCAACCGGTTCCGTACACCGGCGTCCAGTTCCTCACCATCCCTGAGTTTCAGGACCTGGGCACTCGCGTCAGCCAGCAGATCAGTGCGGCCATCGCGGGTCAGAAGAGCGTGAAAGAAGCACTCGAACAATCCCAGCAGTATGCCGAGGTGGTCGGCAAGACCTATCAGGAGAACCGATGACTACGGTTGCCGAGCCCAGAACTACGGTGGACGACGCGCCACCGGTCCGTGTCGAAAAGAAGATCTCCCGCGCCGAGGGTTGGCGTCGTAGAGGTCCCCTGTTGCCGGCGTTGATCTTCTCGATCGTCGTCACCCAGATTCCGTTTCTGTTCACCCTCTACTACTCGACGCAGTCGTGGAACCTAGTCCGGCCGGGATCGCGGCACTTCAACGGGTTCGACAACTACATGGAGGTTTTCAAGGACAGTCAGTTTCGGGAAGTCGCGGTCAACACGGTCATCATGATCGTGGGAACCGTCATCGTTTCCGTGATCCTCGGACTCGCGCTGGCGCTGTTACTCGACCGCGCATTCCTTGGTCGGGGCATCGTCCGGACACTGCTGATCACGCCGTTTCTCATCACTCCCGTCGCCGGCGCATTGCTGTGGAAGACAACAATGTTCGACCCGGTGTTCGGTATCGTGAACTTTGTCCTCCAGCCTTTCGGCGTCGGCCAGGTCGACTGGGTCAGCAAGTTTCCGCTCGCCGCCGTCATGATCAATCTGATCTGGCAGTGGACGCCCTTCATGATGCTGCTCATTCTGGCCGGTTTGCAGTCCATGCCCCGAGACATTCTCGAAGCCGCACGAGTGGACGGAGCCAAGCCGTTTGCGATGTTCCGCGAACTGACGTTGCCGCACCTGCGCCGCTTCATCGAACTCGGTGCAGTTCTGGGTGCGATTTACCTCGTGAACACCTTTGACGCGGTGTACATGATGACCTCGGGTGGGCCCGGCGTGGCCAGCTCGAACCTGCCGTTCTACATCTACCAGCGCGCGTTCCTCGGCTTCGACGTAGGTCAAGCTGCGGCGATGGGTGTCGTAACAGTGATCGCGACGATCATCGTGTCGACACTTGCGCTCCGATTGATCTTCAAGAGCTTCACCGGCAACGAGGAGGCGGCGTGATGACTGCCGTAGAGACGACAAGCGCGACGGCCGACAAGCCCGTCGTCAAGAAAAGGAAGAGCAGCAAGTTCAGTCCGTGGTCGGTTGTGGCGTGGATCGCCGCTCTCGGGTTTTTCTTCCCGGTCTTCTGGATGGTCCTCACCGCGTTCAAGACCGAGGCAGACGCCTACACGGATCCGCCGAAGCTGTTCTTCACTCCCACCCTCGAACAGTTCCGTGCCGTCCTCGACTCCGGTCTCGGCACGACGCTGGCAAACTCCGCATTTGCGACGGCCATGTCGACGATTCTTGTTCTGCTACTGGGTGTTCCGGCTGCGTTTGCATTGTCGCTTCGCCCGGTAGCCAAGACTCAGGACGTTCTGTTCTTTTTCATCAGTACCAAGATGCTCCCAGTCGTCGCTGCAATCGTGCCGCTGTACGTGATCGTCAACGACATCGGATTGCTCGACAACATCTGGGCGCTGGTCATCTTGTACACATCGATGAATCTGCCGATCGCAGTGTGGATGATGCGTTCGTTCTTTCTCGAAGTCCCCGGCGAACTTCTCGAAGCTGCCAGCATGGACGGCGCGAGTTTGTGGACCTCGGTTCGCGAGGTGATCCTCCCGCTGATCTCGCCCGGAATTGCTGCGACTGCGCTGATCTGCGTGATCTTCTCGTGGAACGAATTCTTCTTCGCCGTCAACCTGACAGCTGTTCAAGCACAGACGATTCCGGTCTTCCTGGTCGGGTTCATCACCGGCGAGGGGCTGTACTGGGCTCGGCTCTCCGCGGCAGCGACCATGGCGGCATTGCCCGTCATCCTGGCCGGTTGGTTCGCCCAGAACAAACTGGTGCGCGGCCTGTCCTTCGGTGCAATCAAATAATTCTCCTCACCCTCTCAGGAGTTCGTCATGGCTGAAATCTCGTACCAGAAAGCGTCTTGCATCTACGAAGGTGCCGGGACCCTCGCTGTCGATTCACTCGATCTCGACATCAACGACGGGGAGTTCATCGTGCTCGTCGGTCCGTCAGGTTCCGGAAAGTCAACGGCCCTGCGCATGTTGGCAGGGCTCGAGGACATCGATTCCGGCGCGATCACCATCAACGGCAAGGACATGACCGATGTCCCGTCCAAGGATCGCGACATCGCAATGGTCTTCCAGAATTACGCGCTGTACCCCAACAAAACCGTCGGGGAAAATATGGGATTCGCGTTGAAGATGCGCGGTGTGCCCGTCGAGGAGCGTAAGAAGAAAGTGGCCGAAGCGGCCAAACTGCTTGACCTGACGGAATACCTCGACCGCAAGCCGGCCAAGCTTTCCGGTGGTCAACGGCAGCGAGTTGCCATGGGCCGAGCTATCGTTCGTGAACCGCAAGTGTTCTGCATGGACGAGCCGCTCTCCAACCTCGACGCAAAGCTACGCGTCCAGACCCGCACGCAGATCGCGGCGTTGCAGCGTCGTCTCGGAACCACCACCGTCTACGTCACGCACGATCAGGTGGAAGCGATGACGATGGGTGATCGAGTGGCAGTGCTCAAGGGCGGCAAGTTGCAACAATTCGCCTCTCCGACCGAACTTTACGATCGGCCGGCCAATGCTTTTGTTGCCGGTTTCATCGGATCTCCAGGTATGAACTTGGTAACGGCGCCGGTCAGTTCGGGTGGGGTGCGTTTCGGTGACGTCGAGGTTCCGCTGGACCGCGAGCAGATGGCGGCAATCGCCGCGGCCGGTCTGGACTCGGTCACAGTAGGAATTCGACCCGAGCAATTCCAGGTGGTTGCCGCTGGAGACGGAATCGCAGCTCAGATCGACCTGGTAGAGGAACTGGGCAACGAGTCGTACATCTACGCACACGTGCCTGGTACCGAAGCCGACCCGATCTCGCTCGTTGCACGCACCGGCGGTCGATCGAAGCTGCAGTACGGCCAGACGCTGGGCTTCGAGCGGGTGGACGGCCTCGTTCACCTCTTCGACCCGGCTACGGGCGAGCGTGTGGGTAGCTGAATCCCATCACATCCATCTTCGACTGGTGAGAAGGTTAGGGTCTACCGATGAGTGATACACGCGAACGATCCGTCGTGGTGTGTGGTGAGGGACTGGTTGATCTGGTTCCGGTGGGGGAGAACTTCTCACCCAAGTTGGGCGGTGGACCGTTCAACGTTGCGATTGCACTGGGTCGACTCGGATCCGACGTGGGATTCGTCTCTCGCTTGTCCACAGACGCTTTCGGAGATCGGATGATCGACTCGCTGGCCGCGTCCAATGTCGACACAACTGGGGTCGAACGTGGGCCCGAGCCGACAACTCTGGCCGTCGTGAACCTTGCAGCGGACGGAGGTGCGCGGTATTCCTTCTACCTCGAGGGAACGGCGGATCGACAGTTCGCGCTGCCGAAACTTCCCTCTGCCCGGGCATTCTCGTTCGGAACGCTGTCGCTGGTGCTCGAGCCCGGGGCCTCTGCCTACGAAGCTTTGCTGCACGAAGCACACGCCCGCGGTCGACTCACCATGGTCGACCCCAACATTCGTCCGGCGGTGATCTCCGACCCGGACGCGTATCGACGACGGTTTCGTTCGTGGTTGCCCGCCATCGATATTCTCAAAGTGAGCGACGACGACGCGAAGTGGTTGGGTTGGGTCGACGGCGCCGAGTGGCTCCACGAAGGCGTCGGCGCCGTCCTGCTCACCCGTGGTGGTGACGGGTTGCGGTTGATCACCGAGGAACTCGATGTTTCGGTGCCGGCGCCCGCGGTCGACGTCGCGGACACGATCGGTGCGGGCGATACCGTTCACGGAGCCCTGTTGGCCTACCTTGATCGTCACGACGCACTCGACGTCGCTGTTGTGCGTGCGTTCACCGAGGCAGATTGGTCGGCCGCGTTGACCTTTGCCGCACGCGCGGCAGCCGTCACCGTGTCACGTCCCGGGGCGGATCCGCCGTGGTCAAGGGAGTTGGGCCGGCCCGTCTAGCACTGGGGACCACCGCCCTACTGCGAGCGCAGTACGTCGAACTGCCTACCTGTGCACGATGTGCGACGGGGTCGTGTATCGGCACAGTGACACGCATGTCGATATTCCTGTACAAACTCTCGCGACTCGCGTTTCGGCGCCGTTGGGCAATGGTGGGCTTCTGGGTCGTCCTGCTGGTGGCGGGCGGAGTAGGCGCAGCAACGCTGTCCGGTCCGACCGTCAATACGTTGTCGATTCCGGGCACCGAATCACAAGCGGCGCAAGATCTTCTGGCTGAAAGATTTCCGCAATCGTCCACCGACGGAGCCAGTGCTCGCATCGTCTTCGAATCTCCGGCGGGCACGACGCTCACCGATCCGGCGATTCGACAATCCGTCAGTGACTTGGTCTCTGCGCTCGGGAAGGATCCTGAGATTGCAGCGGTATCGGATCCGTATGCCTCCGGCGGAGTGTCGCCGACTGGGACGATCGGATACATGCAGGTCTCCTATACCGCCGACTCGATGGACTTACCGGACAGTTCGAAAGAACTGCTCGAGTCCGCCGTCCACGACGCCGCGGATTCAGGGCTGGCAGTCGATGTTGCCGGCAACGTGCTGATGGAAAGCAGCGCCGAATCGATGGGAGAGGTGATCGGAGTCGCGATCGCCGCGGTGGTGCTGACCGTCACCTTCGGTTCCTTGGTTGCGGCGGGGCTTCCCTTGATCAGCGCGTTGATCGGCATCGGCATCGCGATCTGCACGATCACAATCGCAACTGGTTTCATCGAATTAGGTTCGAGCACAACCGTCCTGGCAATGATGCTGGGGCTCGCCGTGGCGATCGACTATTCGCTCTTCATCGTCTCGCGCTACCGCTCCGAACTACGTGACGGACATGATCCAGAAATTGCTGCGGGCCGCGCAGCGGGGACTGCGGGTTCGGCCGTAGTGTTCGCGGGGTTGACGGTGCTCATCGCATTGGCAGGACTGTTCGTCGTGAACATCCCGTTCCTGACGAGCATGGGTCTGGCTGCAGCATTCGCAGTTGCTGTTGCAGTGGTGATTTCACTGACGCTGCTGCCCGCCACACTCGGATTTGCAGGGTCGCGCGTCATGAGTCGGTCTGATCGTCGACTGCTGGCGTCCGGCGGTGAACTGACACACCGGAAACAGTCGGAGGGGGCGGGCTCGCGATGGGCCAAGTTCGTGATCCGGCGTCGAGTTCCGGTTTTGCTCGCGTCAGTCCTCGGGCTGGGATTGCTGGCGATCCCCACATTCGGAATCAACCTGAGTTTGGCGAGCCCACCAGTGCCCGACACAACTGCCGCCAGGGCTACCGACCGACTATCCGAGGGGTTCGGTGCCGGGTTCAGCGGTCCGCTCATGGTGGTCGTCGACGTTGCCGACGCCGCAGATCCGGCAGCGGCATTGAGCGGCGCCCAGGAAAAGCTCGGTGCTCTGCCCGACGTAGCGGCAGTGACGCCGCCAGCACTCAATCAGGCCGGCGATACAGCAGTCATCACGGTGGTTCCCTCGAGTGGCCCGGAAACCGAGGCAACAAAGGCGCTCGTCGCAGATATACGTGAGGTCGCCGGATCACTGACCGACGAGACCGGAGCCACGATGTCGGTCACCGGTCAGACAGCGTTGACGATCGACGTCTCGGACCGCCTGGCTGATGCCCTCGTTCCCTACCTCGCATTGGTCGTCGGCCTCGCCTTCATTCTTTTGATGCTGGTGTTCCGCTCGATCTTGGTACCGCTCAAGGCAACTCTCGGATTTCTGCTCTCGATCGGTGCGACGTTCGGTGTGCTCGTCGCGATCTTCCAGTGGGGTTGGTTCGCCGGCATTCTCGGAATCGAAGGTCAAACCGGATCAGTTGTGGCGATGTTGCCCATCTTCATGATTGGCATCGTCTTCGGGTTGGCGATGGACTACCAGGTGTTCCTGGTGACCAGAATGCGTGAAGCGTTCGTCCACGGTGACGGACCGGATGAAGCAGTCGTGAAGGGCTTCGACCAGGGCGCGCGAGTGGTCACGGCCGCGGCGCTGATCATGATCGCCGTTTTCGCGGGCTTCATCTTCGGCGGCGACGCCTTCATCATGCAGATCGGACTCGGACTCTCGTTCGCGGTTCTGTTCGACGCCTTCGTGATTCGTATGACCGTCGTACCGGCCGTCATGTCCCTGTTGGGCTCGAGGGCATGGTGGTTCCCCTCATGGCTGGACCGGTTGGTCCCGAACGTCGATGTCGAGGGGGAGCAGTTGACTGCGCTGCTCGCAGATTCGAAGGAATCCAGTGAACCCACGAGCGACAAGTTGTCGGTGTGACCCGGATACGGTAGATCGATGACTTCGACATCGACGTGGGGTCGATGGTGTGCGGAACACCCGCGCACCATCGACCTGGCACTGGCGATTCTCGTGCTCCTTGCCACGTGGACGGCGCACCGCATCGCGCTCGACGGCAATGACACCCGCGAGGTCACGGTTGTGGGAGTGCTTGTAACAGCGATCGCAGCGGCAACCATCGTGTTCCGAAGGCGCTATCCGTTCTCGGCACTGGCGGTGGCAGTACTCCTCGGCGTATTGATGATTGCACTGTCAGCGCCGCCGAATGCCGGCACAGGTTCCGCAGCGATGGTGTGCCTCTACTACGTTGCCAGCACGAGTGACCGCCGGAGGACCTTCTTCGCAGCGGCGAGCACAGTCAGCTCGCTGATGCTCGTCACGATCTTCCTGGGAGTGGGGAACAATCTCCTGCAGGAGGCACTGGGGTTGTTGGCTTGGTTGCTGATGGCAAGTTTTGCCGGCGCCGAGGTCCGTTCTCGCCGAGCCTATCTGGAGTCCGTCGAGGCGCGCGCGGTGCAAGCGGAAAGAATGCGCGAGGACGAGGCCCGACACCGCGTCGTCGAAGAAAGGATGCGGATTGCGCGAGACCTGCACGACGTTGTCGCGCACCACATTGCCTTGGTCAACCTGCAAGTCGGGGTCGCGTCGCACTTGATCGGGAAAGACCCGGAGAAGGCGACGACTGCACTACGCGGAGTGGAGGAAACGTCCAAGGCGGCACTCGATGAAATTCGGGCCACGGTCGGAGTTCTCCGTGATGCTCAGGACGGTGATCGCTCGATGAAGCCGGCTCCGGGGCTTTCGGATCTACCGGCACTGGTGGATCAATTCGTCAGTGCAGGAATGGAAATCGATGTGCGCGCTGTGGGTTCGCTGCGCCCACTCGGGCCCGCAGTAGATCTCACAGCGTACCGAATTATCCAGGAGGCACTCGTGAATGCGAGCAAGCATGCGCTGCCAGGAGCCGTCACCGTGTCGTTGTCATACGAAGCCGAGGTTCTGATGCTGTCGGTCGAAAACGCCGGAACGGCAGTGCCTTCGACGTCACCACCCGGGTACGGACTGCTGGGAATGAAGGAGAGGGCACAGGCGATGGGAGGCGAGGTCTCAGCAGGATTCCGCGCCGACGGGGGATTTCGTGTGGACGCCCAACTACCGCTTGTCTCGGTGTCCAGGGGTTCGGAGCGTGAGGAGTCGTGAGTATTCGGGTGGTAGTGGCAGACGATCAGGCGCTCTTCCGTCAAACGCTTGCGCTGCTGATCGGTTCGGAAGAGGACATGGAGGTGGTCGCCGAGGCGGCAGACGGAGAGCAGGCATTCCAGGCGGCGCTCGAGCATCGACCCGACGTTGTATTGATGGACATTCGAATGCCAGGCACCAGCGGAGTCGAAGCGACCGCCATGATTGCCGATCATCCGGATTTGACCGACGTGCACGTGTTGATTCTTACCACCTTCGAAGTGGATGAGCATGTGGCACAGGCGATCCGGGCGGGAGCCAGCGGCTTCATCGGCAAAGGAATCCGAGCCGAGGATCTACTCGATGCTGTTCGGACGGTCGCAGGTGGGAACTCTTTGCTGTCGCCGATTGCGACCAGCGCGTTGATTTCTCGGTTCCTTTCCACTCCGTCGCGGGCCGACTCGACTTCTGGGATTTTCGGTCAGTTGACCCCACGCGAACTCGAAGTGGTAACCCTCGTTGCCCTCGGGATGTCCAACGACGAAATCGCTGCGGAATTGGTGATCAGCGCGGTCACGGCAAAAACGCACGTGAACCGGGCGATGACAAAACTGGATGTCCGCGACCGCGCGCAACTGGTGGTTCTCGCCTATCAATGCGGTGTGGTGATTCCGGGACGCTCGGTGGATTGACTCGAGAAACTCTTGACTCGAACGGGTGTTCGAGTATTGTTTGGGGAGGGGATCGGGGGATTCAATGAGTGTCTTGTTGTCGGATGTGGTGTCTGGTTCTGCGGTGGGGTTGCGCGGACGCCTGTGGCAGTTGTCTGCTGCTGAGTTGCGCGCTGCTGCGGTGTCGGCGAGTGCGGAGATTCTGCGCCTGGAAGCTGTTCGAGTGGCCGTGGTGGACGAGTTGTCGTTGCGCCCGGATGATCAGGTGATTGCCAGCCGCGGGGCGGGTGCGTGGTTGGCGGCGAACACGATGTTGCAGGTTCGGGACGGGAAGAAGATCGCCGCCCTGGGTGCAGCTTTGCGGCCGTTTCCGGCGGTGGCTGCTCGGTTCGATGGCGGGGATTGCTCGTTCGATCATGCCGTGTTGATCGTGGCGTTCTGCGAGTCACCGCCGAAAGGCATGCCGGAGGAGGCGCTCCCTCGCTGTATCGACCTACTGCTTGCGGCTGCGTCGGGGATGGAGGCGACGACGACGAAGGTGCGGAACGTGATCGCGACCTTGGAGCGGTTGTTCGAATCCGATGAGATCCCGCCCGCCGAAGATGTCGACCGGAACGAGTTGCGGATCGCCTCGACATTGAACGGTCGGGTGGTGGTGCGCGGCGATTTCGACGCCCTCACCGGCGAAATGCTGCTCTCGGCCCTGTCGAATCTGACGATGCCCACCCCGGCACCGGACGGAACCCCCGACGCCCGGTCGGCAGCGAAACGGACTGCCGACGGGTTCACCGAACTGATTCGCCGCTATCTCGATTGCGCCAAGACCGGTACCGATGGTGGTCAGCGTCCGCATGTGAACGTGCACATCAATGCTCGGGATCTGGCTGAGCATCGGGACTGCGCCGCCACACCAACTGATGGTGGTGGAGTGGCTGTGTCGGATCTTGATGTCGGGCACATGCCCTGGCTCGGGCCACTCTCGGTGTCGCAGACCAGGCTTCTCGGGTGTGATTGTTTCCTGTCGACCGTTCTGCTCGACGATCACGGCGCGCCCTTGGATGCGCAACCAGGGAAGAGGTTGGTCACCGCCGAACAACGCGTCGCCCTCATCGCCCGAGACAAAGGCTGCGCCTTCCCCGGCTGCACATGTGTACCGGCCTGGACTGATGCGCACCATATCCGGCACTGGGCCAACGGTGGCCCGACGGTGATGAACAACCTGGTCCTGCTGTGCCGTTCACATCATCGATTGATGCACCGAAAAGCCGGGTTCGTCGGGAAATGGGAAATCCGCATCGGTGTCGACAACAAGCCGTGGTTCATCCCGCCGCTCTCGATCGACCCGCAGCAGCAACCGAGGCCGGCGAACACCACCTTCAAAACCTGAGGACGAACCTCAGATGCACCAGAACATGCCCAGGTCTGTTTCAGACCCGCTGCTCTGTGTCCGACCGATTGGTGGGAGGTGGAGTCGAATGGTTGCGTGCTTTCGGGGCGGCTCTACTTTCGGGTGCCCGTGTGGCCTGTCCCACTCAGTGGGTCATTATTCCGTCGTTGCCGCGCCGGTTGTGCCAGGTCATTTGGACGTCTGACCTGCAGTGCAAAATCTTTCGTTAGAACACGTTCCAATTTCGCAGATTTGTGGCTATGGTCACAGAGATAGATGCGGGTGTGCGAATGAAAGGGTGAAGTGACGTGAAGACCAAGGGTGCAATCCTGTGGGGCCTCAATGAAAAGTGGTCCGTCGAGGAGATCGAGATCGGTGAGCCGGTAGCCGGCGAAGTTCAGATTCGCATGGAAGCGGCCGGAATGTGCCACTCCGATCACCACATCGTCACCGGCGCGACCCCGATGCCGTCGTTCCCCGTCATGGGTGGGCACGAGGGTTCGGGCGTCATCACCAAGCTCGGCCCGGAGGTCAAGGGTCTGGCGGTCGGCGACCACGTCGTTCTGTCCTTCATTCCGGCTTGTGGAACCTGTCCGGCGTGCTCGGCCGGCCATCAGAACCTGTGTGACCTCGGGATGGGCCTCCTCAGCGGCCAGGCCATCAGTGACGGTACCTACCGAATCCAGGCTCGCGGCGAAAACGTGATCCCGATGTGCCTGCTAGGGACGTTCTCGCCCTACATGGTCGTGAACCAGTCGTCAGTGGTGAAGATCGACAAGGATATTCCGTTCGAGGTTGCCGCACTCGTCGGTTGCGGCGTCCCGACCGGTTGGGGATCGGCAACCCACATCGCCGATGTGAAGCCCGGCGAAGACGTTGTGATCATGGGTGTCGGCGGCGTCGGTATCAGTGCGCTACAGGGTGCAGTTGCATCGGGCGCCCGGTACATCTTTGCCATCGACCCCGTGCCGTGGAAGCGTGAGCAGGCTCTGAAGTTCGGCGCAACGCACGCTTTCGAAAGCGCTGCCGCTGCCATTCAGCCGATCATCGACGCTACGTATGGCCGCATGGCACAGAAGACGATCATCACCGTCGGCGAAATGAAGGGTGAGTACGTCGAAGAAGCGATGATTCTGACGGCAAAGGCCGGCCGTTGTGTCGTCACCGCAATGGGGCACCTGACGGACATGGATGTGAAGCTGAACATGTTCCTGATGGCGATGCTTCAGAAGGACCTTCAGGGCAACATTTTCGGCGGTGGCAACGCTCGCCAGGACGTGCCGAACCTCCTCGCGATGTACAAGGCAGGCAAGCTGAACCTCGACGACATGGTGACTCGGACCTACACGCTCGAAGGCGTGAACGACGGCTACCAGGACATGTTGGATGGCAAGAACATCCGCGGCGTCATCCGCTACACCGAAGCTGACTGGTGATCGGAAGCACAACCCTTGTGCCAGTAGTCTGATCGGGTGCCCAGTACTCACAGTCTCGACGTAATCCAGCAGTGGCCGGTCGACAATGCGGCAGCGGTCGTCCTCTCCGGAAAGAATCCCGGTGAGGGCGACCGCATTCGTGGTTTCAGTGGCGACCAGGCGCATGTTTTCCCCCTGGCTTCGGTGACAAAACTGTTGTGCGCCTACGCGATTCTCGTGGCAGTGGAGGAGGGGGCGGTCGAGTTGGATGGGCCGGCCGGGCCTGAGGGGTCGACCGTTCGTCATCTCCTCGCACATGCTTCGGGATTGGCATTCGCCGAACGTGTTGTTCAGGCGCCGGTGGCGTCGAAGCGGATCTACTCGAGTGCGGGGTTCGAGGTGCTTGCCGAGTTGGTTTCCCGGGAGACCGAGATCGAATTTGCCGACTATCTGGCCGAGGCGGTGTTCGCGCCATTGGCGATGACCAGCGCGGCTCTTGTCGGTCCGGCCGGTCACGGTGCGCAGGCATCGGCAGACGACTTGGCCAAGTTCGCGGCTGAACTGCTCTCGCCGACTCTGGTCTCGGCGCAGACGTTCGCAGAGGCGACAACTGTGCAGTTCCCGGGGCTCAACGGAATTCTTCCGGGCTACGGCTCTCAGCGCCCCAACGACTGGGGACTCGGATTCGAAATTCGGGGCGACAAGCGTCCGCATTGGACGGGTCTCGAGAACTCGGCCGCTACCTTCGGTCATTTCGGCCAGTCCGGGACGTTCCTGTGGGTCGATCCCACGATCGATACTGCGTGCGTCGTGCTTACCGATCGCGATTTCGGTGATTGGGCCAAGCCTTTGTGGACCGAATTGTCGGATGGCGTGGTCGGTGAAGTTTCGCGGTAGAGCACAAATTTCTCTCCTTCCACTGGCGCAACACGGGTAACACAAGGCACACTGTTCAATCGAGCGTGCTGCACGAACTCGACAGAGGTCGTTGGGGAAGACGTCCCTCGTCGAAGCAGGAGGCTCGAGTGCGCGAAATGAATCAATTCGCGGACGTGACGACTGGTGTGGTTTACATCCACTCGTCGCCCGCGGCGCTGTGCCCGCACGTGGATTGGGCTTTGTCCGCCACGTTGGACAGCCCTGCCAAGCTCAGATGGACCTCACAGCCTGCCTATGACGGGCTTCTGCGTGCGACGACGGACTGGACGGGTCCCGTCGGAACCTGTGCCCGCCTGGTCGACTCGCTACGCGCGTGGCCGATGTTGCGGTTCGAGGTCACCGAGGACCCGAGTCACGGCGTCGACGGCGAACGGTACAGCCATGTGCCCGGTCTGGGCCTGTGGCGCGGATCCACCAGTGCGAACGGTGATGTCGTCGTAGGGGAGATGAAACTGCGGTCCATCATGAATTCCGGTGGAGACATCGCCGCGGAAATCGATCGGGCGATAGGTACACCGTGGGACGAGGAACTCGAACCCTTCCGGAGTTCAGGCGAAGGTGCCGAAGTGACATGGCTGCGAAGGCGTGTCAGCTGACCGAGGTCCATCCTGAACCCGGAGTGCTCTCGCGGCTTGAACGACAAAGACTCGAATGACAAAGGTGGGCCCCGCCGTATCGGCGAGGCCCACCTTGCTGTCCAGGGTTGTCAGAGCGGAATGTTCTTGTGCCGCGCGCGGACAGATGGTGCAGACGCGAGGGCAGCGGTCACGATGCTGCGAGTCTTCGCCGGGTCGATTTCCTCGTCGACGACGCCGATTTCGACCGCGCGGTCGACGCCGCCCGCGATTGCCTCGTGCTCGGCAGCGAGTCGGTCGTGCAATGCTTCACGCTCGTCGTCCGGTGCAGCTGCGAGGGCCCGCTTGTGCAGGATGCCGACAGCAGCCTTCGCACCCATCACGGCTACTTCGGAGTTGGGCCAAGCGAATACGGCCGTGGCTCCCAGTGCTCGCGAGTTCATCGCGATGTAGGCGCCGCCGTAGATCTTTCGAGTGACGACGGTGACGCGGGGGACCGTTGCCTCGGCGAAGGCGTGAAGTAACTTCGCTCCGCGTCGGACAACGCCTTCCCACTCCATCGAGACGCCCGGCAAATACCCGGGAACATCGACGACGACCACGAGCGGCACGCCGAATGCGTTGCACAGTCGCACGAATCGAGCGGCCTTCTCTGCACTTTCGGAGTTCAGGCACCCCCCGAGTCGCAGTGGGTTGTTCGCAATGACGCCAACGGTGCGTCCGGCCATCCGGCCGAAACCGGTGACGATGCTCCGAGCGTAATTGCCTTGCAGTTCTTCGAAACTCGACTCGCCTTCGACGTTGTCGAGCATTTCGTGAACGATCGGACGAACGTCGTACGCGCGTTTCGCGGAGGCAGGCATCATGGCGCGCAGATCGCTGTCGCCGAGTTCCGCTGCCCGCTGATCGAATTCGCCCTGCTCGCACATCATCGAGACCAGGCGGCGCGCGCGGTGCAATGCGTCGGCCTCGTCGTGTGCGGCGATGTGCGCGACACCCGACTTCTTGGTGTGTGTGTCCGGACCGCCGAGTGACACCATGTCGACCTGTTCGCCGGTGACACTACGAACTACGTCTGGCCCGGTGACGAACACTCGGCCTTCCGGCGCCATGATCACGACATCGGTGAGGGCTGGACCATACGCTGCTCCGCCAGCGGCAAAGCCGAGCACGACGGAAATTTGAGGTATGAGACCCGACGCGCGGACCATGGCCTCGAAGACCAGTCCGACGGCGTGGAGCGCCTCGACGCCTTCAGCCAGACGCGCGCCACCGGAGTGCCAGAGGCCCACGATGGGGGACTCTTCCTCGATAGCGGTATCGATGGCTTTGACGAGGTGTTTGCAACCGTCGACGCCCATGGCGCCACCCATGACAGTGGCGTCGGAGCAGTATGCGATGGTGCGGACGCCGTCGATGTTTCCGGACGCGGCGAGCACACCGGACTTGTCACGGGCGTGGAGCGGCACTGTTGTGCCGGGGTCGAACAGATTTTCCAGGCGCGCAAGAGGATCGCGCGGGTCTGTCGATGATTCGGACTTTGTCACGGGGGCCAGGATGGTCATCGCGTCCTCCTTCAGTACGAGCCTTGGGTGGAACGAAAGGTCGGTGTTGTCCGCGGGTGACGTTGTGTTGCAACGACACCCGCGGACAGGTGCAAACCGCGGTTCGGGCTAGGCCCGACCGAAGGCGAGCGCGACATTGTGCCCACCGAAACCGAACGAGTTGTTCAGTGCGAAATCGAAAGAGCCGGTTCGGGGTTCACCCTTGACGACATCGAGATCGATTTCTGGATCCTGGCTGTCAACATTGAGCGTGGGCGGGATGATCCCGTCACGCACTGCCAGAACCGTGAGGACTGATTCGAGGGCGCCGACAGCGCCGATCGAGTGTCCCAGCGCGGATTTCGGGCCGTACACCGCAGCGTGATTGCCGACCGCTGCGTTGATTGCCTTTGCCTCTGCGATGTCACCGATCGGCGTCGCAGTGGCGTGGGCGTTGATGTGCTTGATGTCGGACTTCGTCAGTCCGGCCATCTCGATTGCTCGGGTCATGGCTCGCGCCGCGCCCAGGCCTTCCGGATGCGGTGCCACGATGTGGTACCCGTCCGAAGTGATTCCGGAACCAAGCAGGCGGGCGTGAATCGTTGCCCCGCGTGCCTTTGCGTGCTCCTCGGTTTCGAGGATCATCAAGGCGCCGGCTTCGCCGAAGACAAATCCGTCGCGGTCCTTGTCGAAAGGACGTGAAGCTGCGGCCGGATTGTCGTTGTTGGTGCTCATCGCACGCATCATGGCGAAGCTCGCGATCGGAACGGCGTCGATGAAGCTCTCGACTCCACCAGCCACAACCATGTCCGCGTCACCCATGACAAGCATGCGGTGAGCGTGAGCAATTGCCTCGGAACCTGATGAACATGCCGACACCGGAGTGATGACGCCACCGCGGGCCCCGAGTTCGAGTCCGACCGTTGCGGCCGGTCCGTTGGGCATGACCATCTGCACCGAGAACGGGGACACCTTGCGGTATCCGCCGCCACGGAGCTTGTCGACGGCGTCGATGAGCGTGTCGCCGCCGCCGAGTCCGGTGCCGATGACAACGGCCAGGCGGTCCTGATCGACTTCAGGGCTGCCGGCGTTGCTCCAGACCGTGCGACTCAACGTGAGGGCAAGGCGTTCCACCCAGCTCATCCGTCGAATTTCGACGCGGGACAAGCCCTCGTCCGGTGAAACCTTCAGGTGCCCGCCGATGCGAATGGGAAGGTCGAACTCGTCGATGAACGGGTCATCGAGGATTCCGATGCCGCTTTCGCCGGCGAGGAGCGCCTTCCACGTGCCATCCACATCACCAGCCACCGAGGTCGACGTCGCGAGGCTCGTGACGACGATGTCGGGGAATTTCCCTTTGCGGGTAGAAGCGGAAGTCACGGTCGGCTCACTCTGCGTTCTTGGCTTCGGCGCCTTCGGCTTCGAGCTTCTGGATGTACGCGACGATGTCGCCGACGGTGCGCAGACCTGCAAGATCCTCGTCGGGGACCTTCACGCCGTACTTGTCTTCGGTCTGTACGGCGATCTCGACCATGGACAGGGAGTCGATATCGAGGTCGTCCACGAAGGACTTGTCAACGGTGACCTCGGAAGGCTCGATACCGGTGACCTCCTCCACGATCTGGCCGAGTTCCGCGATGATTTCTTCCTGAGTGTGGGCCACTGGTGTGGCTCCCTTCTTGATCGATTGAGGTGGGGTGAAACGTCCGGCCGCCGTTCGGGCTGATCGGCCGGGTGGGCGTCCGAGCTAGGTCAGCTCGGACAGTGCGGAGATATCCTCCGGGTTCTTGAGGGCCACCGTCGGTGTGCCACGCATTTCACGCTTGGCAATTCCGACGAGGGTTCCGGCCGGCGGGAGTTCCACGATCGCGCTGACTTCTGCTGTCCGCAACGACGCGGAGCAGAGGTCCCAACGAACGGGGCGGGTTACCTGCGCGGCAAGCTTGGTGAGGGCGTCGGCGCCCGAGGAGACGGGTGCGCCATCCGAGTTGGAAAGCAGCGTGCGCGTCGGATCGGAAGGGGTGATCTTGGCGGCAGCAGCTGCGACGGCGTCCTGCGCCGGCGCCATGAAGCGGGTGTGGAAAGCTCCGGCGACGGGTAGTGCGCGGACTCGGGCCTTTTCGGGTGCGTTTGCTGCGAGTTCTTCGAGCGCGGTGAGCAGTCCGGCCGCCACGATCTGGCCGGCCGCATTGCGGTTGGCTGCTTCCAGCCCGAGTTCTTCGATTCGTGCGAGCACTTCGGCTTCGTCTCCACCGAGAACGGCTGACATGCCCGTGGGCTCGAGCGCACAAGCCTTGGCCATCTCGGCGCCACGGAGGGCGGCAAGCGCGACCGCGTCGTCAGCGGAGATAACACCGGCGACCGCAGCAGCGGCAAGTTCACCCACCGAATGGCCGGCGGCGATGACGTCGGCGCCGAGGAGCCCACGTGATTCGATTTCCTCGTATGCCAGCAGAGCAGCGGCAACGACGAGGGGCTGGGTTACCGAGGTGTCGGTGATTTCTTCGGCGGTCGCGGTCGTGCCGAGTCGGACGAGGTCCAGGCCGGCTGCCTTCGACCACACTTCGAGGCGGTCTTGTGCTCCGGGCAGTGCCAGCCAGGGGCCGAGCATGCCGGGTGTCTGAGAGCCCTGTCCCGGGGCGAGCAACGAAATCACTTATTAAGAGAACACCGCCGCGAGCGACCTGCGAGATGTCGGTCGCGATGAACTCTGGCGAAGTGTTTTGTAGGGTTCCCACAAAATCCCACGTCGCGCTCGGCCATCGAAATTGGACGCTCAGGGGTTACAGGTTTGTTTGTCCGGATGTTAAAGATGTGACTGAAGTAACCGAATTGTTCGATTTGAGATCGATTTGTGTCAATCGGCCCACGGTAGCGGCGATCCGTAGTACATACGCGTCGCGTGGATTCGTTGGATCCCGGCCGGTAACTTCCGCGATTCGCTTCAAGCGGTACCGAACGGTATTTGGATGAACAAACAGAAGACGTGCACAAGTCTCAACCGCACCTCCACAGTCGAGATAACTGTCTAAAGTATCGGTCAAGACTGTGCCGGATTCAGCTAAAGGTGCGACAAGGAAATCGCGAAGAGCCTTCACGGCAGCGGCGTCTCCCAGTAGTGCCCGTTCCGGGAGCAGTTCAGTCGCGAAAACGGGACGAGGTGCGCCGCGCCACCCGGCAACAGCCTTGATTCCCGCCAGAGCTTCGGACGCACTGAAGTGCGCTGCGCTCAACGAGGGTGTCGTCGGGCCGATCACCACCGGCTCGTCGGCGAAACTCATGAGCAGGTCTTGAAGGAATTGGCTGCCTTCCGTCTTGCTACTCAGTTCCCCGCTGACGATCATCACCAGTCGCGGACCCTGCACCACGGCGAGAACAGCGCGCCCGTGCGCGGCGGCAGTCGCGTGGACGGTGCCGGCAACCGAGACCCGCTCGTCCGGCGGGGGAGACCCGACGATGACGGTGGCCGGAGCCGTGGCATCCCAGTTCAAGGTGGCGGCGCGAGAGAGCATGTCCGAGCCGGTGTCTCCCTGCACGACGGCGTCGACGACGAGCGCTTCCAGTCGCGTGTCCAGGGCACCCCGCGACTCGGCAGCGCTTGCGTACACCGTCGCTGCTGCGAAACCGAGTTCACGCCCGTAGCGCAGGACGGCTTCTGTCAGCGCGATCAGCTGCTGATCGTTGCGGGCGAGAGCCGGCAGCCATTTCTCGAAGAACTCCATCGCCACCCGGACCATGTCGACGGTCTGGCGCAGCGTGAGCTGTCGAGCAAGATCCTGAGGGATGACCGGAAACGACTCGTATCCGAAGCTGATCTCCGAGTCGAGTTGCCGCAGCCATTCCAGGAAATTCACCACCGACGTCTGCACCAACAGTTGAACGTCGGCGCGTTGCGAAGCGTCGAGACTGTCGAAGAACGGAAGCTGCTCCTCCATCACGGTCACGGCCTCGGTGGAGAGCCGGCCGGAGAACTGTTTGACGCGGCGGAGCAAGGCTTCTGGAAGTGGATCGCGAACCTGACGACGGCGGGCGAGTACAGCCTGCAACCCGGACGACTGTGGTCGAGTGCGGCGTACGCCCTCTTCGGGTTTCTCGGGATCAGGTTCGGGCATGAGAAAAACCTACGCCCATCGCCGCAGCGGATGTCGAGATGACACCCGCGGCGATGGGCGTAGGTCTGTTTTCGATCGCTGGGACTGTTGCCCTACGACTTAGGCGCTACCGGTGTCCCCGGTCTGCTCGGGAGCAGCATTCACGTCGTCGATGCGGTATCGGCTCGCTGCTTCGACGGCCTTCGACCGCTCGATCGATCCTTCCTTCGCCAAACCGATCAGCACGGCAACGACGATGGATTCGGCATCGACGTTGAAGTAGCGACGCGCAGCGGTGCGGGTGTCGGAGAACCCGAACCCGTCCGTGCCGAGCGTGGTGTAGTCGCCGGGAACCCACTGACGGATCTGGTCCGAGACCGCCCGCATCCAGTCCGAAGCCGCGACGACGGGGCCTTGGGCCGACGACAACGCCGTGGTGACGAAGGGAACCGGAGCATCCTCGGACGGATTGAGCAGCGCCTGACGTTCGCATTCGACGCCTTCGCGGCGCAGCTCACCCCAGGAGGTGACCGACCAGACGTCGGCCGAGACGCCCCATTCGTCGGCGAGCAGCTTCTGCGCGCGCAGCCCCTCGGGCATCGCGACACCGGAGACGAGGATCTGTGCCTTCGGGCCCGATGCTTCGGACGTCTTGTAGAGGTAGATGCCCTTGAGCAAGCCCTCGACGTCGAGACCTTCGGGCTCGGCCGGCTGAACGTACGGCTCGTTGTAGATGGTCAGGTAGTAGAAGATGTTCTCGCCACCGAAACCGTCGACGCCCTCGGTGCCGCCGTACATGCGGCGCAAGCCGTCCTTGACGATGTGCGCCAACTCGTACGAGAACGCGGCGTCGTACGTGACAGCTGCGGGGTTGGTGGATGCCAGGAGCAGGGAGTGTCCGTCGGCGTGCTGGAGACCTTCACCGGTCAGAGTGGTACGACCGGCGGTTGCGCCGAGAACGAATCCCCGAGCCATCTGGTCGGCAGCCGCCCACAGGCCGTCGCCGGTGCGCTGGAAACCGAACATCGAGTAGAAGATGTACAGCGGAATCATCGGTTCACCGTGGGTGGCGTACGACGTGCCGACTGCGGTGAACGAAGCCGTCGAACCGGCCTCGTTGATGCCCTCGTGCAGGATCTGGCCGATCGGGCTCTCCTTGTAGGCGAGCATGAGTTCGGCGTCGACGGACGTGTAGAGCTGCCCGTTGCGGTTGTAGATCTTCAGCGACGGGAACCACGAGTCCATACCGAACGTGCGAGCCTCGTCCGGGATGATCGGCACGATGCGCTTGCCGATTTCCTTGTCGCGCAACAGTTCCTTGAGGATGCGCACGATCGCCATGGTGGTGGCGACTTCCTGCTTGCCCGAACCCTTGCGGATGACGTCGTACGTCTTGTCCTCGGGGAGCTTGAGCGGAGCAGCGTCGGTGTTGCGGGAAGGCAGGAACCCGCCCAGTGCTTTACGACGGTCGAGCATGTACTTGATCTCGGGTGCGTCGGCGCCCGGGTGGTAGTACGGAGGCAGGTACGGATCCTTCTCGAGCTCGGCGTCCGAGATCGGGATGTGCTGCATGTCGCGGAACGCCTTGAGATCGTCCAGCGTCAGCTTCTTCATCTGGTGCGTGGCGTTGCGGCCCTCGAAGTGCTTACCGAGGGTGTAGCCCTTGATGGTGTGCGCCAGGATGACCGTCGGCTGGCCCTTGTGTGCCATGGCCGCTGCGTAGGCGGCGTGGACCTTGCGGTAGTCGTGGCCACCGCGCTTGAGGTTCCAGATTTCCTGGTCTGTGAGGTCCTTGACCAGTTCCTTGGTGCGGGGGTCACGTCCGAAGAAGTGATCGCGTACGAACGCGCCGTCGTTGGCCTTGTACGTCTGGTAGTCACCGTCCGGCGTCACGTTCATCAGGTTGACCAGTGCGCCGTCGCGATCGGCGTGCAGCAGCGCATCCCACTCGCGACCCCAGACGACCTTGATGACGTTCCAGCCGGCACCGCGGAAGAACGATTCCAGTTCCTGGATGATCTTTCCGTTGCCGCGGACCGGGCCGTCGAGGCGTTGGAGGTTGCAGTTCACCACGAACGTGAGGTTGTCGAGGCCTTCGGTTGCCGCGACGTGAGCGAGGCCGCGTGACTCGGGCTCGTCCATTTCGCCGTCGCCGAGGAACGCCCACACGTGCTGATCGGTGGTGTCCTTGATGCCGCGGTCGTTGAGGTAGTGGTTGAACCGGGCCTGGTAGATGGCGTTCATCGGGCCGAGGCCCATCGAGACCGTCGGGAACTCCCAGAAGTCGGGAAGCAGCCGCGGGTGCGGGTAGGACGGCAGTGCGCCGCCGAAGTCGGCGTGGGACTTCTCCTGGCGGAATCCGTCGAGCTGTTCCGCGGGGATCCGGCCCTCGAGGAAGGCGCGCGCGTAGATGCCGGGGGAGGCGTGCCCCTGGATGAAGATGTGGTCGCCGCCGCCGGGATGGTCCTTGCCGCGGAAGAAGTGGTTGAAGCCGACCTCGTACAACGCTGCCGAGGATGCGTAGGTGGAGATGTGACCGCCGACGCCGACGCCCGGTCGCTGAGCGCGGTGGACCATGATCGCGGCGTTCCAACGGATCCAGGCGCGATAGCGGCGCTCGACCTCTTCGTCACCGGGGAACCACGGCTCGTTTTCGGTCGGAATCGTGTTGACGTAGTCGGTCGAAGTGAGCGCGGGGAGTGCGACGTGCTTCTCGCCGGCGCGTTCGAGCATGCGGAGCATGAGGTAGCGGGCACGCGTGGGTCCGGATCGATCCAGAAGTCCGTCGAATGATTCGAGCCATTCGGTGGTCTCGTCCGGATCGATGTCCGGCAGGTACGACGCAACACCTTCGCGAATGACGCGAACGCGACCGTCGGTTCCCCCCGGCGTATTCGACGCGGGCGAACCCGACTCGCCGGCGGCGCCGGAATCGGCGTTCTGCCCGGACGCGGGACCCTGGATCAGGTCAGACAACGTGTGCTCCTCATTGGTTTGGGGACGCGTGGTGGGGCGTCCTTACATAGGTGATCGAGGCCTTGTTAGGTCCGACGCACTTCCATCGTGAATATGGCGCGTACCTCATCTTTCACCATCCCGGTCGGTCCGGCACACCTCGCCTCTGGTTACTCTCGGGTAGCGTTTTTCGGCGTGACGCAGGGGTGTGATGGTTCCCCGTAGTCACAGGCTTGGGGGATCGATCGGAACGTATGAAGGGGTGGGAAAAAATAAACAAAGAAATCAATTACGGCAGGGTCGGGGCGTGGGTCTCGGTCGGATCGATCGCAGTGGGACTGTCGGTGATCGTGGGATGTTCGGCGGCGGTGACCGGATCGGCAGTACCCAATGAAGCGCACGTGGCTGCATACCAATCCGAGGTGAGTATTTCGATGGCCGCCGCGTCCTCGTCGAAAGCGGCGGCAGATGCGGCAGAGGCAGCTTTCGCGATCTGTGAGGAAGCGGTCTCTCGATCGAAAAACGACGTGGTTGCGTTCAATGCCTACGTCGACGCCGGAAATCATGGTGAGACCGACCTGAGAGCCGAAGCAAGCGCTGCTGCTTCCTCGGCAAGGGAGACGGCCTCGTGGTTCGACTCGGTCTCGAGTGAACTTCCGACGCAACTTTCCGGACTGTTCGCCGAATTGGCCGCGAACCTACGTTCATCTGCTGTCGTGATCGAGAGTGATCATTCGGCCGATGAAATCAATTCGATCAGCGATACGAGCAATTCGATTCGCAAGTCGATCTTCGATGAATGTGGATCCCTGTGACCTGCGGTAATCCGCAGGCGTAAGGTTCGCCGTGTGTCAGAAGACGATCTTTGGTGAAAGTTTTCGGCGTGGTCGGCTTGCGCTAACGCCTCAGACCATGTTCGCTTTCCCTAATTGATCGTCAAACGGTAGGTGTGCGGGGTCGCCACACACCATCAACAAAAGGAGGACCCCACCGTGGTCGCCGCGGCGGATGCCCAGAACTACGCTCAGAAACTCGGGATTACCACTGACATGGTGGTGCAGGAACTGGGCTGGGATGAGGATACCGACGACGGCATTCGTGCCGCGGTTGAGGAAACCATCGGCGGGGAAATGCTCGACGAGGATTCCGACGAGGTCATCGACGTCGTGCTGCTGTGGTGGCGCGACGAGGACGGTGACCTGGTAGATGCCTTGATGGATGCCATCGGGCCCCTCGCCGACGAAGGCTTCGTGTGGGTTCTCACTCCCAAGACCGGTCTCGACGGACACGTCGAGCCCAGCGAGATCGCCGAATCGGCGCCGACTGCCGGCCTGACGCAGACATCGGCAGCCAACCTCGGTGACTGGTCGGGAAGTCGACTGGTTCAGCCGAAGGCTCGTCCGGCCAACAAGCGCTGACCCGGTCCTTTCCGCACTTTCCCAAGGAATCGCACATGCCTCTCGAAGTTGGTGCCCAGGCACCGGATTTCACCTTGAAGGACCAGAACAACCAGGAAGTCTCGCTAGCAGATTTCCGCGGTAAGAAGAACGTTCTGCTGGTCTTCTATCCGTTGGCCTTCACCGGGACTTGTCAGGGGGAACTCTGCAAGGTCCGTGACGAGCTTCCGAAGTTCGAGAACGACGACACCGCCATTCTCGCGATTTCTGTCGGTGCTTCGCCGACTCACAAGATCTGGTCAGCTGAGCAGGGATACACATTTCCCTTGCTGTCGGACTTCTGGCCGCACGGTGAGGTCGCTCAGAAGTACGAGGTGTTCAACGACAAGTTGGGCTTCGCGAATCGTGGCACCTTTGTCATCGACAAAGACGGAATCATTCGTTTTGCCGAGATGAACGGCCCCGGAGAAGCCCGTGACCACGGACTTTGGGCAAACGCGCTTGCCGCGCTAGAGTCTTAGAGCACTCCCGGTGAGGGTCTCACCGGGAGTTCGGGCGTGTAGCTCAGTGGTAGAGCTCTGGTTTTACACACCAGCGGTCGGGGGTTCGAAACCCTCCGCGCCCACCGAAGAATTCAAGCCCCGATCTGCGTCGACGCAGATCGGGGTTTTTTCATTTTCGGCAACGAATTGTCCGCAATACGCCATTCTGGACGCATGTCCAGTTCTGTGATCGAAGTAGCCGTCGACCCGACGCGCGTGCATCCCACCCGTCCGCACATACACATCGCCGAGATGCCCAGTCTCAGTGTTGCGTTGTTCCCGGGGCAGACGATCCGGGTTCGTTCCCAAAGCGACGCACTGGCGACCGGGATTGCCCGTGTCTGGGAAATCAACCGAATGCACCGCTTGATCTACCTGACGATCGACTGGGACGGGTAGAGATCGGCTCGTGCAGACACGTGACGGTTGGCCAGAGAACGAGCGTCGCTGCTACAACTACGCTCGTGCAGATTTCGGTTCGTTCGTCCCAGTCTCGATTCAATGCGCGAGCTGCCGGGCTTCTCCTCGGCTTCGTCGCGGATCGGGTCTTCGCCGATCCGGGGCGGTTCCATCCGGTTGCCGGCTTCGGAACCGCGGCTATCGCGCTGCAGAAGATGTCCTACCGGGACTCGCGCGCGGCCGGAACACTTCATGTTGCCGTGCTCTTGGCCGGCACCGCAGGACTTGGGCTCGCAGCCGAAAAAGTGTCGCGCCGGGCCGGTTGGGTGGCCGTCACGGGTACGACAGCGATGGCTACCTGGGCTGTGCTCGGCGGGACGTCGCTTGCACGCACCGGCATCGACATGGCCGCTCGATTGGAGGCGTCACAGGTCGATCGCGACCTGACGAAAGCGCGCGAGCTTCTCCCTTCACTGTGTGGACGCGATCCATCGGTACTGAGCGAGGAGGGCCTCACGCGTGCAGCGCTGGAGTCGGTCGCCGAAAACACCTCGGATGCAAGCGTCGGTGCAATGTTCTGGGGTGCAATTGCGGGCGTGCCGGGTCTGTTCGTCTACCGCGCCGCCAACACCCTCGACGCGATGATCGGCTACCGCTCCGAGAAATACCGCAGATTCGGGTGGGCTGCGGCGAGGTTCGACGACCTGGTCAACATCGTCCCCGCTCGGCTGACCGGTGCGCTGACGGCTGCGTGTGCACCGGTGGTGGGCGGCTCGGTTCAGGAATCACTGGCAGCGTGGAAACGCGACGCAGCGGCTCATCCAAGCCCCAATGCGGGCGTCGCGGAAGCGTCGGCGGCAGGGGCGTTGGGCATTTCGTTGGGTGGTCGGACCGAGTACGCGCACGGGGTGGAGATGCGTCCCGTCCTCGGCCGCGGGCCTGTGCCGACGCCGAACGATCTGCGCCGCGCGGCGAGGCTTTCGTCGGCGGTGCAGATCAGTGCAGTTGTGGTGTCAGCGGGTATTTCAGCGGGTATTGCCGTATCGATCGGCAAGTTTGGCTTCCTGCGCCGTCAGCGGCACTGATTCCGGCTCCGGCTTCTTGCGACGGCTGAAGGTACGAGCCGGTTCGGCGGGGTGTGAGGCAGGCGCGGACACCGGCGCTTCCGGGGTCGTCTCGGTAGCGGCGTCGTCCGCTGCGAAGCCGTCGACAGCTGCTTGAGCTGCCTTCTCCTTGCGACGTTCGCGCCACTCCGCGCGAATGAAGTAGGCCAGTCCGAGCGGCGCCATGATGCCGAACGCCAGCCATTGGAACCCGTACGAGAGATAGGGGCCTGCATCGAGTTGGGGGAGAGGGATCGTCCCCAGGCCGCCGGGCTGGTCGGGTTCGAGTTGGATGTACGCGTCGATCAGGTCCGTTCCGATGAACTCGCCGATAGGTTGTGCGTCGATCGAGTAGACCTGTTTCGCGCCGTCCTCGAACATCGGAACTCGGCCGGGCGCGGTGCCTTCCGACAGACGCACGCGACCGTTGAGAGTGACCGGATCGGTCGGCGGCGCGGCGATGGGCGGTGCCTCGGCGCCGTTGATCGGCCGAACGTATCCGCGATTGACGAGGATCGTGCGGCCGTCGTCGAGAAGGAAAGGCGTCAGGATCTCGTACGACGGTGCGCCCTCGATGGACTGCAGTCGAACGAGGATGTCGGTGTCGGGCAGATAGGTGCCTGCCGCGGTGATGTTTCGCCATTCGTCGTCCGGTGCGATCGTCGAATCGGCGATGACGTCACCGATAGGCACGGTCTCCGCGTTGATCGAGTTCGAGATCAGATCATTGCGGTGCTCGGTCTTCGTGTTCTTGCCGAGCTGCCATGGGGCGAGCACGGTGAAGCACAGGTAGGCGAAGAGCCCGACCACAGCTGCCAGTACCAACCAACCGGGCCGCAACAGGAATTTCAGTCTTCGCACACGTCCACGGTATCCGTTGCCCGAACGGGAGTGAATTTTGCTCCGGGTTCAGGCCCGCTCGCGGATCCAGTCGAGTATGTCGGGAATGGCTGCTTCGATCTGGTCTCGCACCAGTTCGAAGTCCTCCTGATCCCCGTAGTACGGGTCCGGAACCGATTCTCCGTCAGCCTCGGGGTCGAACGATCGCAGTAGGCGCCGACGCTCGGTGGGCACGCCGAGATGAGCAAGCTCACGTTCATGGCCGGTGTCGAGGGCGACGACCAGATCGGCCGCGAGATGATCTGCATTGACCTGCGCGGCACTGTGGCCCGTCGGATATCCGGCCGCTCGGAGCACGACGTTGGTCCGCTCGTCGGCCTCGCTACCGGTGTGAAACCCCTCGGTACCTGCACTGCTGACACGGACTCGGTCGGCGAGGCCTTCACGGTCCAGATGCGCGAGCAAGATCTTTTCGGCCATCGGTGACCGGCAGATATTGCCGGTGCACACAAACGCCACATGGAGTGGTTCAGTCACGTGGAGTGGTTCAGTGGCGGCCATCGAGAAGTCCTCCCAGTTCGGATGCCGACGATACGGAGCGAAACGCTTGCCGCGCTTCCTCGGCGGAACCGTAGCCCCATTCGACGACGACGGTGGGGATGCCGTACTTCGCGGCGCCGAGCACGTCGTGATCACGGTCGCCGATCATGAGAACGTCGGGGGTTCCGCCGTCGGATGCGAGGACGGGAGTGATCCCGAGCGAGGTCAGCGAATGCGCGATCACATCGGGTTTAGCCCGACGAGTTCCGTCGTCACTCGCGCCGCCGATGAACTCGAAGTGCTCGGCCAGGCCGAAATGCTCGAGGATGCGAATGGCGAATCGCTCCGACTTGGAGGTGGCGACGGCCAGTCGGGTGCCGCTCGCGCGAGCCTTACCCAGGACGACGTCCATGCCTTCGTACACCGAGTTCTCCTGCCACCCGGTCGCGTCGTAACGCTCGATGTACGCGGCGATCGCCCGATCCACGTCCGCCGGGGCCATACCGAGTGACCTGAAGGTGTCGACCATCGGCGGGCCGATCACCGATGCCAACATCGATTCCGTCGGCTCCGAATGGCCGACAGTTGCCAACGCGTGTCGGAAGCCGCCGTGAATGCCGGGAGCGGAATCGGTGATGGTGCCGTCCAGATCGAACAGAACTACGGGAAAGCGGTCGAGCGGTGGTGTCGTCACGGCACTCATTGTCCCGGATGGCAGGGGTGATGTCCGCGCACGGTGCTCGACCGTAGGCTGACCGGGTGAGTACCGGAACGGTTGACCTGGAGAGCTTGCGACATCACGGCGATGTCGAAGCGGAGCCCGGGTTACTCGATTTTGCCGTCAACGTTCAAGGCTCCGGCCCGCCGAAGTGGTTGCGGGATCGGCTGGCCGCAGGGCTGGCGACGCTCGGTTCGTACCCGTCGGCCGCAGCGGAACTGAAGGCACGCGAAACGGTCGCGCAGCGGCACGGGCGCCGGCCCGAAGAGGTGTTGTTGCTCTCGGGCGGTGCCGAGGGATTCGCGATGCTGCCGCGTCTGGGCACTCGTTCGGCAGCGCTGATCCATCCGTCGTTCACCGAGCCGGAACTGGCACTGCGAGAGGCCGGTGTGCCGGTGACTCAAGTGATTCTGGAGCCGCCTTTCGAGCTTCGGACCGCGCAGGTACCCGAATCCGCGGACCTTGTCGTTCTGGGCAATCCGACCAACCCGACGTCCGTGCTTCACCCCAAGGCCGATGTGTTGGCATTGCGTCAGCCGGGCCGGATCCTGGTGGTGGACGAGGCCTTCGGCGACGCGGTCCCCGGCGAAACGGAGAGCATCGCCGGTGTCGAGTCGGCGGATGTACTGGTCCTTCGGAGCCTGACCAAGACGTGGGCGCTCGCCGGATTGCGGTGTGGATACGCGATCGGCTCTCCCGATCTTCTGGCTCGACTCAGTCACGGCCGAGCCCACTGGCCATTGGGCAGTCTGCAGATCGAGGCCATCACGGCGTGCTGCGAACCGTTTGCCGTCGAGCAGTCGAGGATCAAAGCCGACGCGATTGCCGTGGACCGCCGAGACATGTCGCGGCGACTGACCGAGATCGGGATTGCCGTGCACGAACCCGCTGCGGGGCCGTTCGTGCTCATCGATGTCCGTGACGGCGCCACGATGCGAGAGCACCTGCGTGCCCGCGGAATCGCCGTCCGCAGGTGCGACACCTTTCCCGGACTCGGCCCGGATCGGCTGCGCGTGGCCGTCCGTCCAGCCGAGCAGGTTGCGGTACTGATCGAAGCGATGAAGGAGATCTTGTGAGTGGCCCAACCCTTGCGGACGTCATAGCCGTGCTGGAATCCGCGTATCCGCCGGCCCTGGCGGAATCGTGGGACTCGGTCGGCCTGGTCTGCGGCGATCCGGCCGACGCTGTGACGAGAGTGGTTTTCGCGGTGGATCCGACCGAGGCAGTGGTCGACGACGCCATCGCCTCCGGTGCCGACCTTCTGGTCGTTCACCATCCACTTCTGCTGCGTGGGGTGGACACCGTCGGTGCTCACACACCCAAAGGTGCGTTGGTTCACAAGCTCATCAAGGCGGGGTGCGCGCTGTTCTCGGCGCACACCAATGCGGACTCGGCCGACCCCGGAGTGTCCGACGCGTTGGCGCAGGCTCTGGGCCTGACCGTGCTGCGTCCGATCGAACCCAAGCCGACGCAGCCGCTCGACAAGTGGGTCGTCATGGTTCCGGTGGAGAATGCATCGGCCGTGCAGGATGCACTTTTCGAGGCCGGGGCTGGGCGGATCGGTGACTACAGCCAGTGCAGTTGGACCGTCACGGGTACGGGTCAGTTCCTGCCCGCCGACGGAGCGAATCCGACGATCGGGACCGTCGGCGCTGTGGAGCAGGTTCGCGAGAATCGTGTGGAAGTGATTGCCCCTCGCGGAAAGCGAAGTGCGGTGCTGGGCGCATTGCGTGCCGCCCACCCGTACGAGGAACCAGCCTTCGATGTCTTCGAACTCGCAGCGTTCCCCAGTTCGCTCGGTCTGGGGCGGGTGGGTGAGCTCGACCACCCCGAAAACTTGCGGGAATTCACCGCGCGAGTGGCGCGCTCACTGCCCTCGACCGAGTGGGGTGTTCGCGCTGCCGGAGATCCGGACGCGACCGTTCGTACCGTGGCGGTGTGCGGCGGTTCCGGCGACTCGTATCTCGACGTGGTGGCGGCACTGGGCGCCGACGTCTACGTCACTGCGGACCTGCGGCATCATCCCGCGGACGAGCATCTACGCGCCGGTGGCCCGGCTCTGGTCGACGTCGCGCACTGGGCGAGTGAATACCCGTGGTGCGCACAGGCGAAATCGGTGCTCGACGCCGCGTTTGCCCACAATCCGGAGTGGGAAAGCCGGGTTTCGACAATTCGCACCGATCCGTGGTGTTTGAGTGCGCATTAGTGCAGCGCTCTGCAAGGTACGGTTGCACGAACAATTCAAGAGCAGTTCTTCGAGAGCCGTCCTTCGCGAGCACTGCCGACATCGGACTTACAGCAGGAGTTATACAGCGTGAACGTCGAACCACAGGTGCAATCCAAGCTTCTCGACCTCGCCGGGGTGGATGCTGAGCTCACTCGGATCACCCACCGACGCGGAGCGCTTCCCGAGCAGCAGGAAGTCGAACGTCTCGAGGCCGAGCGAATCAGCCGTAAAGACGCGTCCGTAGCCGTCGAAATCCAGATCGACGACATCGATCGCGACATTCGCAAGCTCGAAGGCGAGGTCGACGCGGTTCGTCAGCGCGAGGATCGTGACCGCACACTCTTGCAGAGCGGGTCGGTCGGGGCGAAGCAGCTCACCGAACTCGAACACGAACTCGGCAGCCTGGTCCGGCGTCAGGGGCTCCTCGAAGACGAGTTGCTCGAAGTGATGGAGCAGCGTGAGGCGTTGCAGGCCGATCACGATCACGCCGGTGCCCAGCTGTCCCAGGCCGAAGAAGAGCTGATCGACGCCAAGCGTCGCCGCGACGATGCCGTCGCTGATCTGGACAAGGCGCAGGAGCGTTGCGCCGCCGATCGTGAACGACTCGTCGGTGAATTTCCCGCCGATTTCCTTGCTGTCTACGAGAAGCAGCGCAGCCTGGGCGGACCGGGCGCGGCGCTTCTGCAGGCACGCCGATGCGGCGCTTGCCGGATCGAGATCGACCGCGGCGAGATCTCCCGAATCGCCGCGACACCGGCCGACGTCGTAGTTCGTTGCCCAGAGTGCAATGCAATCATGGTGCGTACCAAGGAGTCCGGTCTGTGACTCTCTCGCAAGTCATCGTCGAGGCCGACGGTGGATCGCGGGGCAACCCCGGTCCGGCCGGCTACGGAGCGGTGGTGTTCGACGCCTCGCGCTCGGTGTTGGCCGAACGCAAGGAAAGCATCGGTATCGCGACCAACAACGTCGCCGAGTACCGCGGACTGATCGCCGGGTTGACCGCTGCCGGTGAACTCGGCGCGTCGACGGTCGACGTCCGCATGGATTCCAAGTTGGTCGTCGAGCAGATGTCCGGGCGCTGGAAGGTCAAGCACCCGGACATGATTCCGCTGCAGCGGCGCGCTGCCGAGCTGGCGACGCAGTTCTCGCGAGTGACCTACACGTGGATTCCGCGCGGCGAGAACTCTCACGCCGATCGTCTTGCCAACGAGGCGATGGACGCGGCTGCCGGCATCGAAACCGGCCCAGTCGCACCTTCGGCCCCCGCACCTGCTGCACCTGCCGCGCCGTCCGAAGAGACGTCGGAGCCGCAGATCGCCGGCTCTCCGGGATGGATCGCCACCACCGGCAAGCCGACACGAATGTTGTTGCTACGTCACGGACAGACAGCGATGTCGGTCGATCGCCGGTACTCCGGACGCGGGAATCCGGAGCTCACGGAACTGGGCCGCGCGCAGGCTGCCGGCGCAGCCGGACGCTTCGGGAACCGAGGCGGTATCGACGCCATCGTCTGCTCACCCCTCGGCAGAACCCGTGAGACGGCAGAGGCATCGGCCCGCGTGCTCGGTTTACCCGTCGTCGAGCACAAGGGTTTGATCGAAACCGATTTCGGCGACTGGGACGGACTCACGTTCCGCGAGGCAGCCGAGCGTGACCCGGACCTGCATCGCGAATGGCTCTCGGACACTTCGGTGCGTCCACCGGGCGGCGAGAGTTTCGACGAGGTACGCGAACGAGTCGTCGCCGCGCGTGACGACCTGATCTCGACCTACGGCGGCGCGACGCTGTTGGTCGTCTCTCACGTCACCCCGATCAAGACTTTGGTGCAGCTGGCCCTCGATGCCGGGCCGTCGTTGCTGTACCGGTTGCATCTGGATCTGGCGTCGCTGAGTATCACCGAGTTCTATCCCGACGGGGGAGCCTCGGTCCGGTTGGTCAACGACACGTCACACCTTCGCTGAAAGAGCCCCGACGGCTGATCAGCCTCTGATCAGATCACCAACCACAGGGCGCTCACGGCGGCGAGCAGCGTCAGTGGCGTCGTGATGACCCCGAGCAGAGTGAATGTCGCCAGCGTGGGCGGTGCGCCCGCGCTGGTGGCGACTCGTCGCCAGAGCATCGTTGCCAGTGAGCCCACGTAGGTGAGGTTGGGGCCGAGGTTGACGCCGATCAACATCGCAAGCACCAGAGCTGGAGGTGCCGACGTTCCGAGCGCTGCGATCATCAGCAAGGTTGCCGGCAGGTTGTTGACGAGATTGGACGCAACCGCCGCTACCGCGGCGACAAAGAGCAGTGAGCCGTAGCTGGTGTCGCCTGGCAGGATCTGCGCAATCCATTCGCCCACCGGCCCGTTCGCGACTCCGGCGACGATGATTCCGAGAACCAGGACGAACGCGCAGAACCAGAGGTCGGCAGCGTAGAGCATCTTGGCGGCGGTCGTACGGTGCCGAGCCAGAGCGATCGCTCCCAGGACACTCGCACCCACCACCGCGATCCAGGCGGGCTCGATCCCGAAGAAACCCGAAACCGCGAAACCGAGCAGCGTCATTCCGATCACCGTCAGCGGCAGAATCGGCGCAGGCGCAGATCTGGCTGCCACCGGCGGTTCGGCGCTGTCGCCCCGCGCGAGTTCCGAACGGAAGAACAGTCGAAAAATCAGGTACTCGACAGCGATCGTCACAACCCACGGCAACGCC
Organism: Rhodococcus sp. KB6; assembly: GCF_001445685.1. Lineage (NCBI taxonomy): Bacteria > Bacillati > Actinomycetota > Actinomycetes > Mycobacteriales > Nocardiaceae > Rhodococcus > Rhodococcus sp. KB6. The sequence continues at coordinate 192,191 of NZ_LNAK01000163.1, forward strand.
ATCAACGCGGTGAAGTGCAAGAACGTCAAACCTGTTGCAGCAAACGCGATGAGGTTGGTCAGATTCGACACCGGCAGGAGCGTCGACGCCGAGTTCGACAGGTGCGCACTGGCATAGGAATGGGGCCGCGTACTTGCTCCGATGGATCGTGCGGCCGCGATCACTGCGGGTGTCAGAAGTACGACGGTGGCGTCGAGGCTCAGGACCGCCGTGGTCAGGGCAGCGGCGCCGAATACGTAAATCAGCAACCGGTGTGGATCGGCGAGGGATTTTTGCTGCAGGATCTGGCTGACCCAGCGAAAGACGCCGAGAGCATCGGCGGCATGAGCGAGAACCAGCACGGCAACCAGGAAGACGACGGTGGGTGCCATGCTCGCCAGTTCGTCGCGGGCTTCGTCGAGAGTTACGACGCCGGTCAGGAGAACGACGACAGTTGCCGGCCCGGCGATGACGATCTCGGGAAGCCCGCGTGGACGCACTATCGCGAAGACGAGGACGAGGGCGACGAGCAGGATCGGTAGAAGAGTCACGCGATGGTGCTCCGTGTCGGGGCGAGCGTCATTTGAGCAGTTTGTAGAGCGTGTTCAGGTTTCGGGTTGTGGTGAACGCCTTGAACTTCGGTTTTCCGGTGTTCCTGCCGAACGCGCTCTTGACGGTCTGCCCCTTCTCGACCTCCCAGTACAGGACTCCGTCGCCTGCCGCCACACGCTCGACCGAGGCATCGAGTTGCGCTGCCGCAGTGCTCAATTCCTCCAGGATTTCCGGCTCGGAGGCAACCATCGCATAAGCATGCCAACCCTCGCGTTCGCGCTCGAACGGGTAGTTGTCCACGATCGCCTGCAGTGTCGGAAGGTCGAGGACGAACACCCAAGCCTCGTAGCCGAACTCGCGGACAAGGGCGGATTCGATCTGTTTCTTCAGCGTCGGGATGTCGGTGTTCGGACTGTCGAACAGAACGTTGCCTGAGGCCAACACGGTTTTCACCCCTTGGAATCCGAGGTCACCGAAGACTCTCGCCAGGTCCGCCATCTTGATGTTGATGCCGCCCACGTTGATACCGCGTAGCAGGGCCACGTACCGAGTCATACGGTGACCATAGTGCCGGCCACCGACAGGCGCCCGGTAGCATACGGGGGCGGACGAGTTGGCCGGGCGGCCGCGGCTTCTGGAACCAGCGCGTATCGCGCACAGGCCTGGGGCCGAGGAAAGTCCGGACTCCACAGAGCAGGGCGGTTGTTAACGGCAACCCGAGGCAACTCGCGGGACAGTGCCACAGAAAACAGACCGCCTGCCTTTCGAGGCAGGTAAGGGTGAAACGGTGCGGTAAGAGCGCACCAGCACCTCGGGTGACCGGGGTGGCTAGGTAAACCCCGCCCGGAGCAAGGTTGAAGGTCGCATCGCTCGCGGTGCGGCTGCGCAGGTGTTCGAGGGCTGCTCGCCCGAGCCTGCGGGTGAACCGCTCGAGGCACCCGGCGACGGTGTGCCCAGATGGATGGTCGCCACTCGGCACTTCGGTGCCGCAGGACAGGATCCGGCTTACACGCCGACTCGTCCGCCCGCGATCTGCAAGAGAGCACAAAGAAGACCCCCACCGGATCGGTGGGGGTCTTCTTTATGGTCGAAAGCTGTCAGACAGGCTTGATGACCAGCAGCGTAGCCCAGTACGTTGCCGCGTCATGGCCCATGAGCGGGAGGAGGTAATCGTAAAGAATTGCGGACATGCGCACTCCATTTTCTGTTCGTAGCTTGTGTTGGGCATTCAAGCAGAACTCACCGTTCGAATGTCCGGTTCTCACCTGCCAGGCCAAGTAGAAAGAATATCAGTCTCACAGCGATCTACAAGCTTCTATCTCACTCTGATGTCACACTGTGGATATGACTGATGAAGATCGACTCTGGTACTTCGACGTGTCCGACGGTTCCGTCACGCAGGGAAAGGGTGCGTCCTCGCTGACGAGGATGGGGCCGTACCCTGATCGGGACTCTGCCGAGCATGCATTGAAGATCGCTGCCGAACGCAACAAAGCCGCCGATCGGGCAGACGAAGACTGGAACAACTGAGACTTGGAATAACTGAGACTTGGAACAGCCGGGACTCGAACAACTGGGACCGGTACTGCTGCTACACCGGCCCGAACCGATCATGGAGGATGCGTGCCCGCAAGTCGAATGATGGTGCAGGGAATCGACTTCGGAGTGGTTCGGGCGGAGTTCGACTTGCCAGGAGCATTCTCGGCTGCGGCGCAGGCCGAGGCCGAGAATGCCGTGGATCGTTTCGGTGCCGGGCGTGTCGACGAAACGGGTATCGCCTTCGTGACCATCGACCCTCCCGGATCGATGGACCTCGACCAGGCAGTGCACATCGAGAAGATCTCGACCGGGTACGTCGTGCACTACGCGATCGCCGACGTCGCGGCGGTGGTGACGCCGGGTGGCGCTCTCGACATCGAAACCCGCAAGCGGGGCCAAACCTTCTATCTCCCGGACGGTTCCGTCCCGCTGCATCCCCGAGCGTTGTCGGAGGGATCGGCGAGTCTGCTGCCGGACGTGGTTCGTCCCGCCGCGCTGTGGCGGATCGAACTCGACGCGCAGGCCGAGCCGACGTCGTGGCAGGTGAGACGCGCTCTGGTGAAATCGGTGGCACGTCTGGACTATTCGACCGTGCAGCGCGATGCCGACGCGGGAACCTTGCATCCGTCCATCGCCGCACTACCGGAGTTCGGACGATTGCGCAGTGTCTCGGCGGTTGCCAGGGGTGCCATCGAGCTGAAACTGCCCGAGCAGTCAGTGGTTCGGGATCAGCCGGAGGACGAGTCCTCGGCTCGCTGGCGGATCGAACTGGAGCCACGCACCGAAGCGGACGACTGGAACGCGGAAGTGTCGCTGCTGACCGGAATGTGTGCCGGCCGCATGATGATCGACGCAGGTATCGGGTTGCTTCGCACGCTGCCGCCGGCCGAGGAGTCCGCGGTTCGGACCTTGCGGAGAACTGCAGTGGCGCTGGGTATCACGTGGCCGGAGGGGCAAAGCGTCGGGCAGATTCTTGCCGGACTCGATTCCAACGAGCCGTCGACGATGGCGCTGATGTCGGTTGCACCGTCGTTGCTGCGCGGCGCAGACTACGCGGCCTTCGACGGCCGACTACCGGAGTTGACGGTGCATGCGGGGATCGGAGCGCCCTACGCTCACGTGACTGCTCCGCTGCGCCGACTGTCCGATCGTTTCAGCACCGAGGTGTGTCTGGCGATCACAGCTGGTACGCCGGTACCGGAATGGGCGCGCACTGCACTTCCCGAGCTGCCCGACATCATGAGTGGGTCCGACTCGCTGGCGAACAAGGTCGACCGTGCGTGCATCGATCTGACCGAGTCCACGCTGCTCGACGGCCGGGTCGGCGAGGTCTTCGACGCAGTGGTGATGCGCGCCAAGGACGGAAAGCGCTCGGCGGAAGTGTTTGTCCCGTCGGTCGCGGTGATTGCGAAATGCGTCGGAACGCCCGACGACGGTGAGCGCGCAAAGGTGCGACTCACCGCCGTCGACACCGTCGAACGGACGGTGGAATTCACGTTCCCGGCGTAGGGAGCTACCGGTAAGAATCGGTGGCTTCCACCAAGTGATGTGCGATGCCGGGCTCCATGGCGGAGTGTCCGGCGTCGTCGACGATCACGAGCTTGGATTCGGGCCACGCCTTGTGCAGCGCCCACGCGCTGGTGGCGGGGCAGACGACGTCGTAGCGGCCCTGGACGATCGTCCCCGGAATGCCGTGCAGTGCGGAGCTTTTGCGTAGGAGTTGGTTCTCGTCGAAGAACCCGCCGTTGACGAAGTAGTGGTTCTCGATACGGGCGAAAGCCAAGGCGAACCGGGTCTCGGAGTTCTGTTCGATCTTGTCCGCCTGTGGGTACAGGTAGCTCGTCGATCCTTCCCAAGCCGACCAGGCGATGGCTGCGCGGGCCGCGACGTCGGGGTCTTCGGAATGGAGCAGTTGGTGATAGACCGCGACGAGGTCTTCGCCGCGCTGCGCCTCGGGTACCGGTTCGAGGAATTTGTCCCAGCGCTCCGGGAAGATGTTTCCCGCGCCGCCGTTGTAGTACCAGTCGATCTCGCTACGACGCAGGAGGAAGATCCCGCGCAGGACCAGCTCAGTGACGCGCGTAGGAAACGTTTCGGCGTAGGCGATGGACAGCGTGGAACCCCAGGACCCGCCGAAAACCATCCACTTGTCGATCGAAAGATGTTCGCGCAGGGCTTCGATGTCGGCCAGCAGCTTGTCCGTCGTGTTCACCGACAGGTCGGCGCCGTCGGCAACGTGAGGGGTGGACCGCCCGCAGCCGCGCTGGTCGAGTAGAACGATGCGGTATGCGGCCGGATCGAAGAACTGGCGTACCGCCGGTTGCGCACCACCGCCGGGGCCACCGTGCAGGAACACCACCGGCTTGCCGTCCGGATTTCCGCTGACTTCCCAGTACATGCTCTGGCCGTCACCGACATCGAGGAAGCCGGTGACGAAAGGCTCGATCGGGGGATACAGACTCCGGAGAGTCGACGGCTGCCCTGAAGTGGCTGACGTGTCGGTCATCAGAAGCCCACCAGGCCGGAGGCGAGATCGGGGATCTCGAGTGCGGAAATCGCGCCGCTCCGGACGTCGGGGCACGCGGCTGAGGTTGCCGCGTCGATGCTTTCGCGGTTCTGAGCGAGATCGAGCAGGTTGATGCCGTTCTGCGTCGCCCACGTGATGACGATCGTGTTCAGTCCGCCCTTGCCGAGCGTCGGGGTGACGGTCCGCCAGTTCTGCAGCTGCCCTTCCATATCCGAGCACAACTGCTGGACCTGAGCGTCGGTGAACGTCGAACCGGACGCGGTTGTTGCCGGCGCCGTCGTGGTGGAACTCGCGGGCGTAGTGCTGCTGGGCGCGGGAGAGTTGGTGGACCCTCCCGCGCATCCGCTCAGCACCGTGACGAGAGCTGCCGCACCGACTACAGCTGCGGCAGTAGAACTTCGACGGTTACCGATCATTGAACGCACCCCTGGCTGGTTGAGAGACAGGCGGCGTTCGCCGGTCTCGGATCAGAAACTGTGTTCTGCGGCCGGGAAAGCGCCAGTGCGAACTTCTGATGCATAGGCTGCGGCTGCGGAACGCAGTTCGTCACCGACGTTACCGAAACGCTTGACGAACTTGGCTGTCTTACCGCTCGTGTAACCCGCCATGTCCTGCCAGACGAGTACCTGAGCGTCGCATTCGGAACCGGCCCCGATGCCGACGGTGGGGATGGTGAGTTTGCGGCTGACCTGGCCCGCAATCTCGGCCGGAACCATTTCCATGACGACGGAGAACGCCCCGGCTTCCTGGACTGCAATGGCGTCCGCCACAAGTTGCTCGGCCGCGTCGCCACGACCCTGGACGCGGAATCCGCCGAGCGAGTTCACGCTCTGCGGGGTGAATCCGACGTGAGCCATGACGGGGATGCCGGCCGAGGTGATAGCCGCGATCTGCTTACTCATCCGCTCACCGCCCTCGAGTTTGACGGCGTGCGCGAGGCCTTCCTTCATGAACCGTGTCGCAGTCGCAAGGGCCTGCTCGGCGGAACCCTCGTAGGTGCCGAAGGGGAGGTCGGCGACGACGAGTGCGTGCGGCGCGCCGCGAACCACGCCACGCACGAGCGGGAGCAGTTCGTCGACGGTGATCGGCACGGTGGTGTCGTAGCCGTAGACGACGTTGGCGGCAGAGTCGCCGACGAGCAGCACCGGGATGCCTGCGTCTTCGAAGATGCGTGCCGTGGAGTAGTCGTAAGCGGTGAGCATCGACCAGCGTTCGCCGTTCTGCTTCATCTCGGCGAGGTGGTGAATGCGCGTCTTACGCTTCGGTGCATCGGTAGAGCTTGCAGTGGGTACAGAAACTGCACTGGGTACAGAACCGTAGAGAGGTGTTTCGGACATCGTTGTCCCTTTCTGGCCTCGAGGCCCTGAGCGTTGATCGCCTTCGGGTCCCCGGGTGTGGGTGATGACGTGTTCAGTCTGCCACCGGACATCGCCGACACGAATAGTTGACGGGGTGCAATGGGTCACATCACCGCGCGCGTATCAGGTAGGTGCCGAGACGAGGCGAACCGCTGGCTATCGCGGTTTCCTGGCACCATCGATGGCATGTCGAAGTTCGTTCGCCTCTCCGGTGCCCTCGCCGGAAGCGCAGCAGTGCTCGTGTTGGTTGTCGGTTGCACCAGTTCGGAAGGCACGCCCGAATCAGTGGAACCTGCTGGTTCTGCCGCGTCCGCGGTGCCGTCCGGCCTCGAGAAATTCTACGAGCAGACGCTCGACTGGGGTTCGTGCGACCAATTTGTCGAAGAAGGAACTGCGCCGCTGGGGCGTGGGATCGACTGCGCCGAGGTGAGCGTTCCCGTCGACTACGCGAATCCGAACGGCGACACCGCGAAGGTGGTGATCTCGCGTTCGAAGGCAACCGGCGACCGCATCGGCTCACTGTTGCTGAACCCCGGCGGGCCGGGTGGGTCCGGGCTGTCGATGGCGACCTCGGGTTCGGGCACCGAATTGCAGGAACGTTTCGACATGATCGGCTTCGATCCGCGGGGGATCGGGGCGTCGACCCCGCAGGTTCGGTGTTTGACGCCGGAGGAGACCGACGCGGAGCGTGCGGAGGTCAACGTCGACATGACGCCGGAGGGCATCGCTCTCGCCGAGGCGGACAGCAAGGACTACGCCGCCAAGTGCGCTGAGCGGACCGGTACGGAGTTCCTCGCTCATGTCGGTACCTACGAGGTGGTGCGAGATATGGACGTCATTCGGGGCGTTCTCGGCGATCCGAAGATGAACTACCTCGGGTTCTCGTACGGGACCCGGCTCGGATCCACGTACGCGGAAACCTTTCCGCAGAACGTCCGAGCGATGGTCCTCGACGGCGCGCTCGACCCCGAGCAGGATCCGGTCGACGAAGTGGTCTTGCAGGGGCAGGGCTTCCAAGGCGCGTTCGACGCCTTTGTCGCCGACTGTGTCTCGCGAACGGATTGCCCGCTGGGTGATGATCCGGCGCAGGCGCAGGCACGCTTTCAGGCACTCGTCGATCCGTTGATCGAGAAGCCGGCACAGACCACCGATCCGCGCGGGCTGAGTTATTCCGACGCGATCACGGGCGTGCAGCAAGCTCTGTACTCGCCACAGTTGTGGACGCCGCTGCGTGGGGGTCTGTCGAGTCTGGCCGACGGACGCGGCGACTCGCTGCTCAATCTCGCCGACATGTACGAAGGCCGTGAGGATGACGGCAGCTACTCCAACATCAACGACGCGTTCAACGCCATTCGCTGCGTGGACGATCCGGCAACCACCGACCGCGCCGAGGCCGGCGAATCCGACACTCGGTACCGCGAGGCGGCGCCGTTCCTCGACGACGGCCGCGGGACGGGTCAAGCGCCGCTGGACCTGTGCGCGTTCTGGCCCGTTCCGGCTACCGGCAGCCCTCACGCGCTCGACCCCCAGGCACTCGCTGACGCCGGTCTGCCGCAGCTGGTCGTCGTGTCCACGACGCAGGATCCGGCGACCCCGTATCAGGCCGGAGTGGATCTCGCGAAGCAGTTGGGCGCTGCTCTGATCACGTTCGACGGAACCCAACACACGGTGGTTCTGGACGGAAACTCCTGCGTCGACGATGCCGTCGTCGACTACTTCGTTTACTTGAAGGCTCCGGAAGAGGGTCTGACATGTTAGCCGGCGCGACGCCGTACGCTGCGCCTATTCGATGGTGACCAATCACTCTGTTAACCGGGACCACTGATGTAACACAGATTTAACGTGGCTTGCTTAGTCTCGCGTGCATGGATCGCCAAAAAGAATTCGTGCTTCGTACCCTGGAAGAGCGCGACATTCGGTTTGTCCGCTTGTGGTTCACCGATGTTCTCGGGTACCTCAAATCGGTGGCGATCGCCCCCGCCGAACTCGAAGGCGCCTTCGAGGAGGGAATCGGATTCGACGGTTCCGCCATCGAGGGATTCTCTCGAGTCTCCGAAGCCGACACCGTCGCTCGGCCCGACGCCTCGACATTCCAGATCCTGCCGTGGGCCCACAAGGACGGTGCGCAGCATTCCGCTCGCATGTTCTGTGACATCACGATGCCCGACGGTTCGCCGTCGTGGGCCGATCCGCGCCACGTACTGCGTCGCCAGTTGAGCAAGGCCAGCGACTTGGGCTTCAGCTGCTACGTCCACCCGGAAATCGAGTTCTTCCTTCTGGAGAACGGCCCGATCGACGGCACTCCACCGATCCCGGCGGACTCGGGCGGATACTTCGACCAGGCTGTGCACGATTCGGCTCCGAATTTCCGCCGCCACGCCATCGACGCACTCGAGTCGATGGGCATCTCGGTCGAGTTCAGCCACCACGAGGCCGCGCCGGGTCAGCAGGAGATCGATCTGCGCTACGCCGACGCACTCTCGATGGCCGACAACGTGATGACGTTCCGGTACGTCGTCAAGGAGGTCGCGATCGGTGAAGGCGTCCGGGCGAGCTTCATGCCCAAGCCGTTCAGCGATCAGGCCGGCTCCGCGATGCACACCCACATGAGCCTGTTCGAGGGCGACACCAACGCCTTCCACAATCCGGACGATCCGATGCAGCTCTCCGAGACCGGCAAGGCGTTCATCGCCGGCATCCTCGAGCACGCCAACGAGATCAGTGCGGTCACGAACCAGTGGGTCAATTCGTACAAGCGACTCGTCCACGGGGGAGAGGCACCCACTGCTGCGTCGTGGGGCCCGTCCAACCGATCGGCTCTCATTCGCGTCCCGATGTACACGCCCAACAAGGCGTCCTCGCGCCGCGTCGAGATCCGTAGCCCAGACTCGGCTTGCAACCCGTACCTGACTTTCGCGGTCCTGCTTGCTGCCGGTCTTCGCGGCATCGAGAAGGGCTACACCTTGCCGCCCGAGGCAGAAGACGACGTGTGGTCGTTGACCTCCGCCGAGCGCCGCGCCATGGGTTACAAGGAACTGCCGAGCAACTTGGACAGCGCTCTGCGCGAGATGGAGAAGTCGGAGCTCGTGGCCGAAGCACTCGGCGAGCACGTCTTCGATTTCTTCCTGCGCAACAAGCGTCGTGAGTGGGAGGAATACCGCAGCCACGTGACGCCGTTCGAGCTCAAGACCTACCTCGGTCTGTGACGGTGAAACCGCCCGCTGCGAGATCAGCAGTTCCAGGACCGGGTCGACTCGGGCTGGTCGAGCCCACCGCTGCCGACGAGTTGCGTCAGCTCGGTTGGGTCGACGCCGAGAGCATCGAACTCTTGTGGTCGCTGTCGCGTGCCGCGAACGCCGACCTCGCTCTGCGCACCCTTGTGCGGATCAAGGACGGGCTCGGCGACGGGTGGCGCGAACTCGATCAGGTCCTGCGCAAGGACAAGAGCCTGCGCGGCCGTTTGTTCGCACTGGTGGGTGCGTCGTCGGCCTTCGGCGACCACCTGGCCGCGGATCCGATCGGCTGGAAACTGCTCGACGGCACCGCTCTGCCGACCAAGGACGAGGCGACTGCAGCCTTGCTGGAGGTCGTGGGTGCAACTGTCGACGAGGGTGCCACCGAAGGTTCCCTGACCTACCGCGCCACGGTGACCGGGCCGGAAGCTGTTGTTGCTCTGCGTAAGAGCTACAAGGACCAGCTGATGCTGCTGGCTGCGGCTGATCTTGCGGCGACCGTCGAGAACGAACCCGTAGTTCCGTATCAGACTGTGGGGCACCAGCTTTCCGATCTGGCCGACGCCGCGCTGACCGCTGCACTTGCGGTGGCCATCGCAACGGTGTGTCCCGAGGGCAGCTGTCCGATCCGGCTCGCCGTGATCGCCATGGGCAAATGTGGTGCGCGCGAGCTGAACTATGTCTCCGACGTCGACGTGGTGTTCGTCGCCGAACCGGCCGATGCGACGGCCAGTCGCGTTGCCGGTGAGATGATGCGTATCGGTACCTCCGCATTCTTCGAGGTCGATGCTGCGCTGCGGCCCGAAGGCAAGCGCGGAGAACTGGTTCGCTCCCTCGAATCCCACATCACGTACTACAAGCGCTGGGCCAAGACCTGGGAGTTCCAGGCACTGCTCAAGGCTCGTCCGATGACCGGCGACATGGAGCTCGGTCGCCAGTACTCCGAGGCGATGAGCCCGATGGTGTGGATCGCCTCCGAGCGCGAGGACTTCGTCCCCGAAGTCCAGGCCATGCGTCGACGCGTCGAGGAAATGGTTCCCCCCGAACTGCGTGAGCGTGAACTCAAACTCGGCCGCGGAAGTTTGCGCGACGTCGAATTCGCCGTCCAACTCCTGCAATTGGTGCACGGGCGCGCCGACAGTTCGTTGCATGTCCAGAGCACCGTCGATGCACTGACTGCATTGGCGGCGGGTGGATACGTCGGCCGCGACGACGCCGCCAACCTGACTGCGTCGTACGAATTCCTGCGTCTGCTCGAGCACCGTCTGCAGTTACAGAAGCTCAAGCGCACACACACCCTGCCGCCGCCGGACGACGAGGAAGCGCTGCGTTGGCTGGCCCGCGCCGCGCACATGCGACCCGACGGTCGTCTGGATTCCCTGGGAGTCCTGCGCGCCGAGATCAAGCGGAATTCGCATCGGATTCGCCGCCTGCACGCCAAGTTGTTCTACCGCCCGCTTCTCGAATCGGTGGCGCGGATGGACAAGGAAGCACTGGTCCTGGGGCCAGAAGCCGCGGTTCGCCAGTTGGCCGCTCTCGGTTACACGGCACCCGAGCATGCTCTCGGGCATCTGACTGCACTGACGAGTGGCGCTTCACGCAAGGGTCGCATTCAAGCGCTCCTGTTGCCGACTCTGCTCGAATCACTCGCGGACACACCGGATCCCGATGCCGGGCTGCTCGCTTACCGCAGGCTCTCGGACGCGCTCGTCGACCAGACGTGGTTCCTGCGCCTGCTCCGTGACGAGGCTGCGGTGGCCGAGCGTCTGATGACCGTGCTGGGCTCGTCGGCGTACCTACCCGACCTGCTCATCAAGGCTCCCGACGTGATCCGTTTGTTCGCGGATTCACCGAGCGGGCCGCGCCTGGTCGAGCCGAAGCCCGAGGATGTGGCTCGCGGAATCCTCACCGCCTCCGGCCGACACAGTGATCCCAATCGTGCTGTTGCTGCGGCCCGCTCGCTGCGGCGACACGAGCTTGCGCGCATCGCTTCGGCCGACATCCTCGGCATGCTCGATGTTCCTGCAGTCTGCAAGGCGCTGTCCTCGGTGTGGGCCGCGGTGCTCAATGCATCGCTCTCCGCGGTGATCAAGGCCAGCGTCACCGAACTCGGGACCGAGGCTCCCGCCAGTTTCTCCGTCATCGGCATGGGCCGATTGGGCGGCGGGGAACTCGGCTACGGATCCGATGCGGACGTTCTGTTCGTGTGCGAACCCCGCGAGGGCGTCGACGAGACCGTTGCGGTCAAGTGGGCCAACAGCATTGCCGACAAGGTCCGCAAGCTCCTCGGGGCACCGAGTACCGATCCGCCGCTCGAAGTCGACACCGGATTGCGTCCGGAAGGCCGTAACGGTCCGATGGTGCGCACTCTCGAGTCCTACGACGCGTACTACGCGAAGTGGGCTCAGGCGTGGGAGATTCAAGCGCTGCTTCGTGCGCACCCGGTTGCCGGTGATCCTGAACTGGGACTGCGGTTCCTGCACATGATCGACAAGACCCGCTACCCCGAGGGCGGCGTCAGTGATGCGGCGGTGCGCGAGATCCGGCGCATCAAGGCGCGAGTCGATTCCGAAAGGCTCCCGCGCGGAGCCGATCCGGCGACGCACACGAAACTGGGTCGCGGCGGTCTGGCCGACATCGAGTGGACTGTGCAACTGCTGCAGCTGCGCCATGCCGACAAGATCGAGTCGCTGCACAACACGTCGACCCTCGAGACTCTCGACGCCATCGGCGCCGCGGAACTGCTCAGCGAAGGTGACGTCGAACTGCTGCGTGACGCCTGGATCACCGCGACGAAGGCACGCAACTGCCTCGTTCTGGTGCGGGGGAAGCCGACCGATCAGCTTCCCGGCCCGGGCCGTGTTCTCGCGGCGGTGGCGCAGGTCGCTGGATACGGCGACGACGCAGGGGAGTTCCTCGACAATTACCTGCGCATCACGCGTCGGGCAAAAGCAGTGGTGGAGAGGGTCTTCGGCGGGGAGTAGCGTTTTTGCTCAGTCTTGGCGAACCGGCGCATTCGCGGCGAACTTGCGGACTTCGGCGTCCTGCCACACGTGGGCGGGAACTCCTCCGCCGAGTAGCTCGCGCGCGAGCGCGGGTTGCCCGCCGATCGGTACGTCGCTGCCCGCGATGATCATGTTGCCGTAGCGACGGCCCTTGAGCATCGCGGGATCGGCGATGATCGCCATGTGTTCGAACTGCGCACCGATGGTTGCGGCCTCGCTGCGCGCGCCCTGAAGATCCGGGGTGTCGCCGCAGTTGACGATGTAGATGCCGCCCGGTGCGAGCACGCGTCGTACGTGGGTGGTGAATTGCGCCGTCGTCAGTGGTGTCGGAGTTGTGCTGCCGGCGAAGACATCTCGAATCACGATGTCCCGGGTGGACTCGGTGAGAGTTTCGGTGACGGCGCGGGCTTCTCCGACGCGGATGCGCAGAAGAGGCGCGCGCGGGAGGTCGAACCAATCGCGTACGAGTTCCGCCAGAGCACCGTCGATTTCGACCACCACTTGACGCGCGTCAGGGTAGGTGGCGGCGAAGTATCTGGCCATGGAGCAGGCGCCACCGCCGAGATGAAGCACCCGCAGGCGCTCGGCCTTGTCACGTTCGGAATCGACCAGATGCGCGATCCACCGCATGTACTCGAAATCGAGCACCGTGGGATCCGCGACGTTCACGTGGGAACTGGGCACTCCGTTGATCTGGATGATCCAGCTGTCGTCGGAGTACTGATCGCGGACTAGTTCGCACGTCCCGGTATCGATCGGAAAAGTGCCGGCGACGGGACCGGACTCGCCTCGCTCGGGAGTACTGCTGCGAGTTCTGGTCTTGCGAGTTCCCTTGGCCACTGTGTCCATGTTAGCCGTGCGCCTTTCTGGTAGAGGCGGCTACCAAAAAGGCACACGGACCGACGGTATTCTCGGGCTACTTCAGGCACACTCGTACATGGAGTGTGATCGGCGACACAAATGCCGGCGCGTTCTTTCGTCGTCCGTGCATCACGAAGAATTTCGAGGAGTGCAGGTGAAGGTCAAGGCAGCGGTAGTCAAGGCGCCAGGTCAGGCGTGGGAGATCGAAGAGGTCGAGCTGGGGGACCCGGTCTCGGGTGAGGTGCAGGTCCGACTCGCCGCATCGGGGCTGTGCCATTCGGACGAACATTTGCGTACGGGCGCCAGCCCGCTGCCCTTCTACCCGGCCCTGGGCGGGCACGAAGGCGCCGGAGTGGTGACGAAGGTCGGACCGGGTGTCGCGAGCGTCGAAGAAGGCGACCACGTGGTTCTCGCCTTCATCCCGGCGTGCGGACGTTGTCCGTCCTGTGCGAAGGGTCTGCAGAACATCTGCGACGAAGGAGCCGGCCTGTTGACCGGGCAGGCGATCTCCGACAAGACGTACCGCGTCACCCTCGACGACGAGCCGGTCATCCAGATGTGCCTGCTCGGAACATTTTCGCCGTACGTGACCGTCAACGAGGCGTCGGTGATCAAGATCGAGAAGGACATCCCGCTCGACAAGGCGGCCTTGCTCGGCTGCGGTGTTGCCACCGGTTGGGGATCGGCCACCGCAATCGGTGGAGCCAAGGTCGGCGACACGGTGGTGGTCGTCGGCGTCGGCGGCGTCGGAATCAACTCGGTGCAGGGTGCGGCGTCCGCCGGAGCACGATTTGTGATCGCGATCGATCCCGTCGAGTTCAAGCGCGACAAGGCAAAGGAATTCGGCGCCACACACACTTTTGCCTCCCTCGAGGAAGCGCTACCGGTGATCGGCGAGATCACCTGGGGCAAGATGGCCGACGTCACCGTGATCACCGTGGGCGAGATTCACGGCGACATCATTCAGCCCGCGCTCAGCGCGACGGGCAAGGGTGGCCAGGTCGTGGTCGTCGGAATGGGGCATTACGCAGATTCGCAGGTGACGCTCAGCCTCTTCGAGCTGACCCTTCTGCAGAAGCGTTTGCAGGGAGCCATCTTCGGCGGGGTAGGGCCACGGTCCCAGATTCCCAAGTTGCTCGATCACTACCGAAGCGGCGCACTCAAACTCGACGAGTTGGTGACCAAGACTTACAAGCTCGAGGAGATCAACGAGGGGTACGCCGACATGCTCGAAGGAAAGAATCTGCGCGGGATGATCGTCTACACGGAGGACGATTACTGATCGTTTCCCTTTGACTGAAGGCTCCGGCCCGGCACCACGCTTCGTGGTGTCGGGCCGGAGTCTTCTGCCCCCACGCACATTTCTGTCGATCGATGAGTCGACTGCCCCCGTAGTGGGCACTCGCAGAGTGAGGAAACCGGGCACCGTGTCCGGATCTCAGTCCACGACTCGACAGAGAAGAGCAGAGCATGCCCTACATCACCACCTCCGACGGAACCGAGATATACTACACCGAGCACGGCGTCGGCCGGCCGATCGTCCTCAGCCACGGGTGGCCGCTGAGTTCTGACGCGTGGCAGGTCGAGATGAAGTTGTTCGCCGACGCCGGATACCGGACCATCGCGCACGATCGTCGAGGACACGGTCGCTCGTCGAAGACGTACACCGGCAACGACATGGATACATATGCCAAGGACCTGGCTGAGCTGATCGACACACTCGACCTGAAAGACCTGGTCCTGGTTGGCCATTCGACCGGCGGCGGGGAAGTGGTCCGGTACGCGGCGCAGCACGGCAAAGGGCGCGTGGCCAAGGTGATCACCGCCGGCGCCGTACCGCCGATCATGGTCAAGTCGGACGGCAACCCCGAAGGCACACCGATCGAGGTCTTCGACGGCATCCGTGAGGGAGTTCTGCGAGACCGATCGCAGTTCTACAAGGATCTCAGCGAGAGCTTTTACGGCGCGAACCGCGAAGGTGCCGACGTCTCGCAAGGGGCGAAGGACGACTTCTGGCGGCAAGGTATGTTGGTCAATCTCGCCGCGGCCTACGACTGCGTCAAGGCATTCTCGGAGACGGACCAGACCTCCGATCTCGAAGCCATCGACGTTCCGTTCCTCATCGCTCAGGGCGACGACGATCAGATCGTGCCGATCGGCGCAGCGGCCGAGAAGGCGATCAAGCTGGTGAAGAAGGGCACGCTGAAGGTGTATCCGGGCGCACCTCACGGCATCTACGGCTCATATCAGAAGACACTGGACCAGGACATTCTCGCGTTCATCGAGGACTGACGTCAGCGAGGCGGAAGGACCGGAGTCGAAAGGACCAGAGTGGGAAGGATAAAATTGCCATGTCTACACACGTTGCCTCACTATGCAATGGCCCCAGTGTCTTCGAGAACGAACTTGGGTCGATCTCGCAACTCGACACGAGTTCGTTGCCGATCCTGTCCGGTCTGTCGATCAAACGAATTGTTCTCGGTCCCGGCGCGATCCGTGAACCACAATGGAACGTCAACGCGAACCAGATCGCCTACGTCACCAGCGGAACCGTGCTCGTCTCGATGCTGGGCAATGCTGACGAGTTCGCCAGCTTCGTGGTGCGAGCGGGGCAGATGTATCACGTCGAATCCGGCGCGATTTATCACATCGAGAATGTCGGAGAGGAGGAGGTGGAGATCATCGCTGCCCTGCGTACTTCACTCCCGCAGCACTTTTCGTTGCAGAGTAGCGTCAGCGCAATGTCGAACGCGGTGCTCGGCAACACGTACGATCTCGCCGCATCGGCCTTCGACGTCTTCGGTAGAGCCGATGCGTCCCAGATAGTTCGGCGGGACGGCGCCGCCGTCGTTCCCGATACCGCCGGCCTTCCCAACGCGCATCTCTTCGATCTCGAAGGCCAGATCGCGCCTCTCGCATATCCGTACGGACAGGCGAAAGTGGCGCGCAAGCAGTATTGGGCGGCGCTGGAGGATCTTTCGATGTACTCGTTGACTATTCGCGAGAGTGGGATGCGTGAGCCACACTGGCATCCCGTCACTGCCGAAATGGGATACGTGCATCGTGGTCACGGGCGGATGACGGTCCTCGATCCGGACGGTTCGCTCGACACCTACCTACTGGAGCCTGGTCAGGTGTATTTCGTTCCGCGTGCCTATCCCCATCACATCGAGGTTCTAGGTGACGAGGACATCAACTTCCTCATCTTCTTCGACCAGCCGACGCCGCGCGACATAGGCTACCGTGCAACGGCTTCCGCGTTCTCACGCGGCGTTCTCTCGGCCTCGTTCGGTGTTCCGGAACGGGATCTGCCGCACTTTCCTTTCACCCCGATCGATCCGCTCATCGTCTCGCGGATCAATCCGATCGACCGCCAGCACTGATCGGCAAGGACGCCCATCATGACCACCACGCTCACCGTGACCGATCACGGGACGACGCTCGACTTCACGTACGAGGACGCCCTCCGCTATCACGGTCCGCAGGCCCCGGGCGGCGTGGCGCATGCCTACAAGGTTCTCGAGCGCGCTCTCGGTGTGCTCGGCGGGGAAGGCTCCGTCGAGCGTCGCGAGCTGGTCGTCACCACCGCACACGGCGGACCAGGAGTGCGCGATTCGTTCGAGTTGGTCACGCGCGCGGTGACCGAAGGGCGGTACACCGTTGACAGTTCCTTGGCCAGGCGTGAACGTGGAAACACGCTCGCGCTGTACGTATTTCGGATCACCTATCGCGGCGCGAGCGTCACGCTGACTGTTCGGGAGGGGTTCGTCGTCGACGAGTTCATCACTCTGTCCCGTAAGTCCGACCGGACGGCCGAAGACGAGTCACGGCTGACAGAGCTCAAGCAGGAGATGGCGGATCGAGTGATGTCGAGCCCGGCCGAGAGCGTGTACGACGTCGAGACCGGCACGCTCCCCGTCTGAGCGACGGCGGCGCAGGCGTCGGCGTGCAGAAATCTGGGCTGTCTGAAGTCAGCGGCTGGCGAACATCCTTATTCGTTGGTCGCGGCTGCGCTCGAGATGGTTGCGCATGTGACCACGTGCGGACGATTCGTCCCGGGCGCGGATGGCGTTCAGGATCTCTTGATGCTCCGAATTGAGCAGGTCAGGTTCGCCGTAGTTCGACGGCGGGCCGCTGTCGTAGATTCGCAGTTGGGTGGTGAGGCGGATCAGCAATGAGGTGATCGTGGAATTGTGGGCGGCCTGCCAGAGGGCCTCGTGAAACTTGAAGTTTCCGGCACGAACCTCGGTGCCTTCTGTTGCAGTGCAGCAGAACTCGTGCAATCCGTCCAGGCGGGCAAGGTCGAGATCGCTGTGGCGGAGTGCGGCGGCGCCGGCGGCTTCCGATTCGAGGGCAACCCGCGCTGCGTAGATTTCGATGACGTCTTCGGGAGTGCCGGAGCGGACACGAAAACCGCGGGCGGCTCGTTCGAGTAGACCGTCGTGCGCGAGCCAGTTGAGTGCCTCGCGGATCGGGGTACGCGATGCGCCGTACGATTCGCACAATTGAGTCTCGTGCAGCGGAGCGCCCTGGGGGAACTTGCCGGCCAGGATGTCGGCTCGCAGGCGCAGGTACTGCCGCGAGGTCTGATCGGACCGGCCGAGCGCAGCCTCCGGCACCAGCAGATCGGTGGTGCTCGTATCGGCGTCGAGATCCATGTGTCCTCATTCCTGTGCATGCAAGTAGAGCGCGTTCGATTATGCCATCGGCGACGAGTGAGTACTTGCGTATACGCTAGTACTCATTTAGGTTCGTGCTTGTTCGTTTCCGAGGGAGAGGGTCTGAAGTGGCTGGAGAGACCGCGTCGCCGCTGGTGAGTGCTGCTGAACTCGACGCGATGCTGCGCGAGGGAGGCGTCGCTGTGCTCGACGCGACGGTTCATTTTCCTCCCGCGCGATTCGACGGCGACTATCGCCCGGAGTCCGGGTACGACGGCTGGGTTTCCTCGCACATCCCGGGTTCCCGACACGTCGACCTCATGGACGTCTTTTCCGAAAGGGAAGCGGCGCTGCATTTCACACGCCCGTCAACGGAGCAGTTGATGTCCGATCTCCAATCCAGTGGTATCGAACCGGGTGCGACAATCGTGATCTACGACCAGGGTTCGACCACCTGGGCATCACGGCTCTGGTGGGTGTTTCGCAACGCCGGCATCGAAGCAAGGGTCCTCGACGGTGGCCTCGCCGAATGGACTCGATGCGGCTTCGCCCTCGCGAGCGGCGACGACGTCACCCACACGTCGGCGTCGAAGCGTTGGAGTGTGACGGACCTTGGCCTGTGGGTCGATCTACCTCGCGTTGCCTCACTGTCCTCAGGAGAAGAAGCCGGAACGCTGGTGTGCGCTCTCGCGCCTGAGCAGTACGAGGGAACGGAGAAGACGAGATACTCGCGACGCGGACACATTCCGTCAAGCGTGAATCTGTCCGCGAAGAGTCTCCTCGACACCGACTCCAGGATGCTTCCAGTCGAGGAAGTGTTGTCGAAATCTGCTGACGTTCTACCAACCGCCGCCGACCCTGTCGTGATCTATTGCGGCGGTGGAGTTTCGGCGTGCCTGACAGCACTTGCGCTGATCCGCGGCGGTTATGAGGACGTCAAGGTCTACGACGGCTCGTTGGAGGAATGGACTGCAGATCCGGTTTTGCCGATGGTTGTCGGCGGTGAGCCCGGCGGCGCGCTTGCGGATGTTCGATGTCCGCGGTCCTGAATCGCCGCAGTCCTCAATTACCTCCCGTCCTGAAGGAATTCTCATGTCTGACACTGTCTCTGTCGAAACCGTCGCGTCGGCGATCGACGCACTCCGCGATCAGGTACCGCTCGTCCAGTCGCTGACCAACATCGTTTCTGCGAACTTCTTGACCAATGTTCTGCTCGCTGCCGGCGCAAGCAACGCTCACATCGACAACGTTCACGAAGCCGGTGGGTTCGCTGCCGTCGCCGGGGGAGTGCTCGTCAACCTCGGGACGCCGGACGACGGGACTGCCGAAGCCTTCCTGATAGCAGCAGAAGCGGCGCGAACTGCGGGTACGCCATGGGTTTTGGATCCCGTCGGTGTCGGTGGACTGCCCTGGCGGAGCGGTATCGCTGTGGACTTGTTGCGCTTTCACCCCAACGCCATCCGAGGGAACGCGTCGGAGATCATCGCGCTTGCGGGACTCGGCGGTGACACCCGCGGCGTCGACAGTGCCTCCGCGTCCGCCGACGCAGTGCCCGCCGCTCTGTCACTCTTGAAGCATGCCGATGCCGTGTCGGCATCCGGACCGGTCGACTACATCGTCGGCCGCGATGCGGGCGGTGACACCCGGGGCGTCCGAGTCTCCGGCGGCAGCGCTCAGTTGCCGCGCGTGACCAGTACCGGTTGCTCTCTGGGAGGCCTGGTCGCTGCCTACCTCGCCGTGACGCCGACCGCGCTGGACGGATTGGTTGCCGCGCATACGCATGTTGCCGTGGCATCGGAGATCGCCGAGGAAAATGCCTCAGGTCCTGGTTCTTTCGCGGTCGCGTACCTCGACGCGCTCTACAACGTGAATGCGGACACCATCCGCTCACGTGCCCGAATCGAATCGTTCGACCTGCCGGCTGGAGTGCAGAACTGATGGGCATCAAGACATTCTGGTATCTCACCCAGGCCGACGGGGACTACCCGTGGAGCCCCGGTGGGCTGTTCCCCGTGGACGGGGCCAGGCAGATCGAGCTCGCGAAGACCATCGACGACGGCGGATTCGAAGGTGCGCTTGTTGCCACCTGGCCGAACGATCCGTTCATCTCGGCGACGTGGGCGGCAGCGCACACCACGCGCATGAAGTTCCTCGTCGCTGTCTACGCGAACATGACGCCGGCGCGACTGCTGGCGGAGAAGGCATTGACTTTCGACGCCTTCAGCGGCGGCCGACTGTTGATCAACTCGGTCAACGGACGCGAGAACATCCTGACCAAGTACGACATGAACGTGCCCCACGACGAGCGTTACGAGTTGGGGGAGCAGTACTGGGCGAACTTCCGCCGCATCTACGCCGAAGGCACGGAGTCGAACTTTCCCAACACACCACTGCGTATCGATGCGCCCGCTGGGCATCAGGTTCAGCTGTGGGGTACCGGTGATTCGCCTGCAGGCCTGGCGAATTCAGGCAAGGTGCTCGACACCTACTTGGCGATGCTGCGCGAGACTTCGTTCATCGAAGACAAATTCTCTGCCGCACGGGCGGCGGCGGAGGCAGCCGGGCGCGAGTTCACCGACTTCGGTGCGCTCACCGGTGTGATCGTTCGCCCCACCAAGGCGCAGGCGCACGACCGGTTCCGTTCGTTGTTCGAGAAGACGGGCGTCGAGCAGATCGCTCATGTCTTGGACAACGCAGTGCGTCGTCGTACTCAGGGGAAGCAAGACCTCAAGACCTTCACCGCCCGCGACGCTCAGCGACAGGGTTGGGCGGACAAGATTGCCTCCGGCCGACTTCCGGAACCGGAGGAGTTGTACGTCGGTGACGGGCTGTACGCGGGTATCACGGCGTGGTCACCCCTCGACATCTTCGGCACCGGGTCATCGGCCGTGTACTACGTCGGCGATCCGGATTCGATCACGGACTCGGTACGCACGCTTCGCAGCCGAACCGGTTTGACTGCACTGATCCTGGCAGGTTGGCCTCTGATCGAGGAAGCGAAGTGGGTTGCGGAGCATCTTGTTCCGCGATTCGACGAACTCAGCTGACGGCGCGCCGCAAGACAGTGGCACCGAGACCTAGAACGTCGCGGAGAAATGCTGTGGCAGTGTCGATTTCAGACGCAGTACATTCGAGAAGGATCTTGACTTCCACGTCCTTCTTGACGATGTCGGCAACAACGGCCACGGCGACAACACCGTTGCCGACGGCCGAGCCTCGGAACAGATCGATCCCGTCGCCGTCCGCGCTGACCGTGCCGTCGAGATAGCCGTAGTCGAGCGGATAGATCGCATCGGGGTACCGCGGGTGTGCCGACCCTCGGGGGCGATCGATCACGACAGCTGACGTGGCAGCCAGGTGATCGAGGGCGGCGAACAGTTCTTCACTCATCGTTACCGGTGCTCGCGCAGTAGCTGAGTCGGTGTCAGGCCTGCCAGTGCACGCGTATCGCGTGCGAGGTGGGCTTGGTCGGCGTAGCCGGCGCGACCGGCCAGCGACGACAGCGTGAGATTTGCGCCGCGGCTGAGAGTCAACACGTCCTGCATTCGTTGCACCTTCTGAATCAGTTTGGGGGACAGCCCGACCGCCGATGTGATCGATCGTCTGAAATGACGTTCGGAAACACCGAGGTCTGCAGCAATCTCTCGTATCGGCGTGGAAGGGGAGGAGATGAGCGCGGAGTAACCACGCTCGATTCCGTGGTCGGGTTCCAGTCCGCGCCACAACTGGCCCAGTAGGTGAGCGTCGACTGCCTCGTGGCTCAGGGCGTCGGCAAGTACCCGCGCTTGTCTGGAAGTGAGGATGTCGTCGAAGGCGATCTTCGAATCCTGCACCGCGTCGGCAGCTGTGCCGAGCAGGCTCCGCAGAGCCGGTGGATTGATCCGGATGCCCCACATGGTTGTACCGGCGGCGACCGAAACCAGATCGGCACCGGTGGCAGGTCCGACGAGCCACGACTTTCCGGTGCTGTCGACGATGAAGTCGGCGCAGAGATCGGGAAGAATCCGCTTTGCTTCCGTGGGCGTATGGGCTTCGCTGGTGCTTTTCCACGTGCAACTGAAGAGGCCGGCCGAACCGGTGATCCGAGTCTCGACATAGGTGTGGCCGTTTTGTTCAAGACTCGACGCTACCGTCCGACTACCGTCGAGAGCGAGGGTGTCAGTGCCGGTCATCAGATCATCGTCACACACTCGCCGATCACTTCTCGACCCGAAACAGGAGAAATACCGTGTCCGTCTCTCCGAGACTCGATCTCGTCGGAATCGTCACCAACGATCTCGCGCGTTCCCTCGCGTTCTACCGAACCCTCGGGCTCGACATTCCGGAAACACCCGCTGACGCTCCGCATGTGGAGTTCACTTTCGACGGTGGGCTTCGGCTGGCCTGGGACGCGCTGTCCACCATCGCGAGCTTCGATCCGGACTTCGCTGTCGGGGAAGGTCGACACCCCGTCGCTTTGGCCTTCGATTTCGGGACTCCCGCCGCAGTAGACGAGGCGTATCAGCGCATGACAGCCGACTTCCCCGGGCACAAGGCGCCCTTCGCCGCCGTATGGGGGCAGCGTTACGCCGTTCTTCTCGATCCCGACGGCAATACCGTGGATCTCTTTGCCGCGCTCTGAATTCGAACGACGCAGGCCCCGAACGAATATCGGTCGGGGCCTGCGGTTGTCGGTGATCGAGTCGTTGTCAGTTCACCAAGCGTTCAGGGTGTCGAGGATCTGGCCTCGGGCCTTCCACAGTTCTGCACCCCAGTACGGCCACGAATGAGTGCCGTTGGCCGGGAAGCTGTACGTTGCCGGAATTCCCAGGGAGTTCATGCGCAGTTGGAATGCCCGTGAGTTCATCAAGGCAAGGGCCTCGAGCCCGATGGCACTACCGGTATTCACGAAGTCGACGGGCCGACGCGGTTGATCGAACTGCCCGGGCAGGCCGCTCGCAGCGGATATGTACAGCGAGAGCCCAGCCAGTTCGGGTGCAAACACGAAGGGATCGTTGCGGAGCCAAGCGGGGTTCCACGGCGGTCCCCACATTGCATCGACATTGAAGGACCCGGCGCTGACCATGGCCACCCGGATCGCCTCACGCATGCCTGGAGCTGAGATGTTGAGGTATCCCGAGAGCGAACCGGCGAACTTGAACTGATCGCGGTGGTAGGCGGCTAGCGTCAGTGCCGCGCTGCCACCCATGGACAGTCCGAGCACGCCGTTGTTGGTTCGGGAGACGCCGCGCGATTCCAGATAGGCGGGAAGTTCCTGGGTGAGGAAGGTTTCCCATTTGTACGTGACCGGCTGGCGATTCAAATTGCTGTTCGCATACCAGTCGGAGTAAAAGCTGGACTGCCCGCCGACCGGCATGACCAGGGTGACGTTGTCGCCGCGATACTGCTCGAGAGCGTTGGTCTCGAAACTCCATGCGTTTCGGTCGTCGCGTGCTCGTAGGCCATCGAGAAGATAGAGCGCCGCGTTGCCGCCGCGCGAAGCCCACTGGATCTGAACCTTGATCGGTCCCATCGACGAGTCGACGAACACTTCCTCGTAGCCACCGGCCGGGGCGGTACGCGCGGGCGCTGCGGTCGCTACCGATCCGCTGATCAGGCCTGCGGTCAGGGGGAGTGCGAGTGCTGTCGCTGCGAGGCCCAGGATCCGACGCTTGATTCGTTTCGAAATACGGTTTCTCGAAAGATCCGGGTTCGAAATATCTGGGTTCTTCGCCAAATCTGTGTGAGCCTCGTGCATGTATCACTCCCGCCCCAAAGGTGCTTGCACACCGAAATCCGACCGAGCCCCCCGAGGCGCGGAATTCCTTATGACACTAAGTGGTCTGTATTGACCTCGACGGCACCGTTACCGGTTCGTTATCAAACTGGTCCGATTTACCGTAATGCCGTCAGGCGTCGTCGACCGGAGGTTGTGCCACGATTTGCCAACCTCCACGAATCAGGTGTTCACGTACCCGAGCGACGTCCGATTCGTGCGGAATATCGTCGGTGACCTTGGTGATGAGGACGCCGATGTCGATCGGATCGACCGAACCGGGAAAGTCGATCGGATCGACCGGAAGCGGAAAGCCGGCGACGAGATCGTCAGCAAGAACGGCGATCTCGTCGTCGGACAGTTGTCGCCGGAGCAGGGCCATCAAAGGGACGTAGTCCTGCTCCGGCACACCGTTCGGATACCCGGCACGCAGCCAGCCGAGTATCGAAGCCAGAAGTGGTGGAAGACTCAACGAATCGAGCTTCAGTGGTTGTCGAGATCGGCGAGGGGCCACCCGGCGGCAGCAAGGACGGAGGCAACGCGCGCGATGTCCTCGTCCGAGGGAGTCTGGCTCGTCAGATCGGCGATCTGAGCGCTGATCTCGTCGCTCGAGATCACCTGGT
This sequence comes from Rhodococcus sp. KB6, assembly GCF_001445685.1. Lineage (NCBI taxonomy): Bacteria > Bacillati > Actinomycetota > Actinomycetes > Mycobacteriales > Nocardiaceae > Rhodococcus > Rhodococcus sp. KB6. The sequence goes on from NZ_LNAK01000163.1 coordinate 216,281, forward strand.
CGCTGTTGACGTCGCTCAGTTCTGCGAGTGCAGCGCCGATGGCAATGTCTCGAATTTGCGCGTCCGAGAGTTTGCGTCGTAGCAATGCGACCAGCGGAATGCGGTCCTTGGGCGGTATGCCTTCGGGGTAGCCGGCGCGAAGCCAGTCAAGAATGGATTGAGGAAGGGATGGAGTCGGTGCAGTCACGGTGATGTCTTTCCGCTCGTGAGGGCGCACGGGATCAGAAGATCTCGATGCCGAATGTGTGGCTGAGGAAGCCCTGCATGATGAAGAGGATTCCGGTGACGATCGCGATGAGCACGACCGCGAAGCACACCACTGCGCCTGCCACGGCCAACGGACTGCGAGCCGCGACGGCAGTGCTCCCGCCGCCACTGCCACGTTGTCCGGCGTCGAGCGACTTCAGGCCGATTGCGAAGATCGCCGGTAGTCCGGCGCCCAGCAGGAGGCCGACCAGTACGACCTGCCAGAGCGAGTCGACGGTGTTTTTCAAGATATCCATGTCGATTCCCTCTTTCAGGCTTTGACGTCGGTGGTGACGCGGGCGTCCGGACCGGGGACCTCTGCAGGCACCAGGCCGCCGTCCCACTCGGCGTTGACGTTGCTCGGATCGATGGGCTCCTTGCGGGAGCGCAGGTACATCCAGCCGGCCAACGCGATGAGCACGGCGAAGACGACCAGGACACCGGGCAGGCCGCCGACGATGTCGGCCAGTCCCCAGCACAGAGCGCCGACGATTGCAGCGGACGGAAGAGTGATCAACCAGGCGACCGCCATACGTCCGGCTACGCCCCAACGAACTTCGGCGCCCTTGCGTCCCAGACCGGTTCCCATGATGGAACCCGTCGCCACATGGGTGGTGGAGAGCGGAAGGCCGAGGTGGCTGGAGGTGAGAATGATTGCAGCAGAGGATGCTTCGGCTGCCATGCCTTGTGGTGCGGCAATCTCGACAAGTCCCTTGCCGAGAGTGCGGATGACTCGCCAACCGCCGAGGTAGGTTCCGGCAGCGATCGCGAGCGCACAGGTGAGCTTGACCCAGAACGGCATGTCCGCGTCGGCGGAGATGGTTCCGTGGGCGACCAGGGCGAGGAAGATGACGCCCATGGTCTTCTGAGCGTCGTTGGTGCCGTGTGCGAGGGAAACGAGTGAAGCCGAACCGATCTGGCCGAGTCGGAAACCTTTGTCCTTGGTTTCTTCTCCGACGTTGGAGGTGATGCGGTAGATGAGCCAGGTGCCGGCCGCGGCAACCAAGCCGGCCACGACGGGAGCGAGAACTGCGGGGATGACAACCTTGCTGAGGACGCCGCTCCAGGCGACACCGCTCATGCCGAGGGACGCGATGGCGGCGCCGATCAGGCCGCCGAACAGTGCGTGTGAGGAACTCGAGGGGATGCCGAGCAACCACGTTGCCAGGTTCCAGATGATGCCGCCGACAAGGCCGGCGAAGACGATGGTGAGCAGCGCTTGGCCACCCACATTTCCGAGGTTCACCACGCCCTTGGCCACGGTGGCAGCAACCTCTACCGAGAGGAAAGCTCCGACCAGGTTCAAGGAAGCAGACAGAGCGACTGCCACCTTGGGCTTGAGGGCGCCGGTTGCAATCGACGTGGCCATAGCGTTGCCAGTGTCATGAAAACCGTTGGTGAAGTCGAACCCCAGAGCGGTTACGACGACGACGAGGAGAACGATGAGTTCCGCATTCACGAGAAGTCATGTTCCAACACCTCCGGGCCTCAAATCGACCTCAGACGTGGTCGTTCCGCGACATTTCCACCACTCGGCACCTGTTGTTCACCTTCGTCCGGATAATTGTCCGTTTTGAAACTCCTGGGGTAGAGAAAATTCATTCGCGTGCATGGTCGTGGACGTTGTGGAGGCATACGCTCGTTTCATGTCCCTGGGCGAAGAGAAGACGATCTCGGTCACCACATTCCGTAAGAGCGGTGACGGCGTAGCCACGCCGACGTGGGTCGTGCCTCTGCCTGACGGACGTATCGGCTTCTGGACTTCCTCGAAGTCGGGTAAGGCCAAGCGTCTGCGGAACAACCCACGCGTCACCGTGGTGCCGTGCAACAACCGCGGAAAGGTTGCCGACGGTGCGTCGCCGGTCACCGGGACCGCTCAGTTGGTGAGCGGTGGAGCTGAATTCGACGAGATCCGCAGCAAAGTCAAAGCGAAATACGTTGTGATGGTGCCTATTTCGAAATTCTTCAACACCCTCGGTCACATCGGTAATGGTCCGTTCCCGTACGGCGACACTGGCGTGATCATTTCCGTCGATGCGTAGTCGGGATTGCGTAGCGGAGTAGTCTGAAGGTATGGAACCCACGACCGGGCACCTCTGCCTGACGGTTCCACGAATCCTCCGTCAAGGAGCCTCGTCATGGCGCACATCAGCACTCTCGACTATGCAATGGGAGCGCCGCAGCGCCATGTCGGGCAACCTTTCCCGTCGCCGACGCGGACTCCGCGATTCCTGCTTCGTGGGCAAGGTGCCGTCAAGGCATCGGTTGACGGCGCGTGGTTCCCGTGGACCACGAACGTCACGGCGGAGCTTCACGATCTGATATCCGCACTTTCACTGAGGTTGGGGCCGATCGCGCGGGTTGCGTTCGACTGGAACACGATCAGCAGCGCGCAGCGTCGTATCGACGAGGTCGACGGACTGGAAGTGCGGGGTCCGTACCCTGGCCAGCCCCACGATTTGATGTATCTCGACGATATCTATGGTCGTCAACTCGTTTTGATGATGATTCCGCCGTACACGGATCCGGACCGCGCGTGCGAGGTCATGCGGCGGTTGGTGGATCCTGTCCGCAGCGAAACCTATCGGGTGCAGTGAGATCTTTCTGACGTGCGGGGGTCGAATCTCGCGATTCCTGAACATGCGTCCAGTTTGTCTGCTTTAATGGTTCTCGTAACCACGATCTCAGGCGCATTCCCTCAGGTCAGCGCTTGGGCGCGGCAGCTTGACTCCCTGCCGTGTCGTCGGTCGGGCATGTCCACCACCCTCCCACTGTGCGTGAGCGCCGGACCAGAGGAAGCCCCGCCCTCCCCACGGGGGTGGGGCTTCTACTCTGTTCGGGCTGAGCGGCGTTCGCATCGCCGAATCCGCCCGCTTGTTCGGCAGTTCGGGACGCCCTGGCCCGTAGCATCGCCACCGTGAACATTTCCCTACTCGGTGCGGCTGGGCTTCAGGACTGCGCCGACAGTGGAATGGACTGCATGGACGGATTCGAAGCATTCTTTCTTCTGTACGGCGGCGGATTCATTCTCGCCTTGATTTGGCTTTCCCTGTGTCTTGTCGGAACGGCCGATGTGGTTTCTGTGTCCGGGCGAGTCGGTGTGTGGCGCGCTGTCGCCTTCTCTGTCGGGATTTGGCTTGTGCCCATCGTCGGGTTGAGTGCATGGTTTGTTTACCGACGCTCTCGCCAAATCTCGAAGAAGGTCGGTCCGGATCAAGCCCCCTACTGGACTTGAATGAGACTGACATTTCACTGAGACCGCACCTAGCCTTGAAACTATGTGGCATCCTGCCGTTCCAGCCAGTTCAAGATCGCTTGGTTGGTCTCTTCGGGTCTTTCTTGTTGGATCCAGTGACCGCAATCGAGATTGACTACTTCCACATTGGGCACGAACTCTGTCAGGTTCTCAGCTCTCGCGATCGCGTCACGGTCGCCGTAGATCATGAGTGTGGGCTGTTGGATGATCGGGTCCACCTCCGCCAGCAGATGCCAGTTGCGGTCAAGGTTCCTGTACCAGTTCACACTGCCCGTGAATCCTGTCAATTCGAAGGCGGAGACGAAAACGGCCAATTCTCTATCGCTCATCAGGGGCTCACCGAGTGGTGTCTCTGCTTTGGCGAGATCGATCAGCGCCATACCCGGCTGAGGTTCCCTGAGGGGTTCGTTCTTCCGGTACAGGTTGCGGAGGAACCGGAAGGTGTTGTCTTCGAACACCGCGTCCGCGACGCCCGGCTGTCGATTGAAATGGACGAAGTAGAAATCACCGCCAAGCACGGCTTCCATGAACTCAATCCACGGCTGCTCTCCGCGATCCTGGTAGGGCAGGCTCAGGTTGATCACTTTGTTTACCCGGTCCGGGTGCAACAGGGTAAGGCCCCACACGACAAAGGCACCCCAATCGTGACCGACAAAGGTGGCATCGTCGTAGCCGTAGTGATCGAGAAGTGCGATGAGATCACCCGCCAAATGTTCGATGTCATAGTCCGTCACTTCGGTCGGACGTGACGAACTGCCGTAGCCGCGTTGGTTCGGGACGATGACGTGGTAGCCCGCCTCGACAAGGGCGGGCACCTGGTATCGCCAGGAATAGGCGTGCTCTGGCCATCCGTGACACAACACGATGGGTTTCCCGGCATTGTGTCGCCCTGCTTCGAAGACTTCGAGTTCCACGCCGTTCACTGGGATGAGGACGGGCCTGGGGAAGTCGGATGGATTCACGGATGCTCCTTTGAGTCGAGTACCGATCTCGTGTCTGGATCGACCGGTTGCTCCGACGATAGGGAGCATCGTGGACACATAAAGTCCTAGATCGCTGGCAATCTGAAGAAATGCGGAACGATCCCACAGGCCGAGCACTGCAACTGCTCTCGCTCCTTCAGACTCATCGCTTCTGGCACTGTGCCGAACTTGCCGCACGACTCGATGTCACGCAGCGGACGGTGCGCCGCGACATCGATCGCCTACGCGACCTCGGCTATCCGGTCGATTCCACGTCCGGAAAATACGGGGGCTACCGACTTGCAACGGGGGCGCACGTGCCGCCCCTGATCCTCGACGATGACGAGTCCGTGGCGGTAGCCGTCGGACTGCGCTACGCCGCCGAGGCCGCCATCGGAGGCATCGAAGAAACGGCGCTGCGCGCGCTGACGAAGATCGAAACACTCCTGCCCCATCGACTACGCCGACGTGTGTCGGCACTGCATTCGAGCGTCAGTTCCATGCGGCGGGCAAATGACGACATCGTCGATCCCGAAGCACTCAGTGTGCTCGCTGCGGCATGTCGTGACCACGAGCACGTTCGTTTCGACTATCGGCGAGGTGATGGCGAGAGCAGCAGACGGCTCGTCGAGCCGCACCGCCTTGTCACGGCGGGGCGTCGTTGGTATCTCGTAGCATGGGACCACCATCGTTCGGATTGGCGAACATTTCGACTGGACCGGCTCTCGGAGCCCTGGCTGGCAGGCAGTCATTTCACGCCACGCGAGATCCCGGGCGGTGACGCGGCAGGCTTCGTCGCGAGATCAGTCGGCTCGCCACCCCGTCACCACGATGCAAAACTCGCCATCGAAGCTACGTTCGCCGACCTCGAGGGCGTACTCAGATGGATTGACCACACACCGATCGAGGTGGCAGCGGACCGCTGCCTTGTCGAGATCCGCAGCGAAGATCTCGGCAGGCTCGCCATGACGGTTGCGCGCATTGCGCTCACCGCCCCAGTGGTCGTCATCGAACCAACCGAGCTTGCCGACACCGTCAGTCGGCTCGCCCTTCACCTCAGGGTCTCGCCACCATGACAGTCAGAAGAGGATTGCGCGACAAGACCATTCACGTCCAAGTTGCCGCGGGGACGTGTTCCCTGCGCAGGCCCCTCGTCTATCGAGACACGTATCCGATTCCCTCTAGGCTTGGAGAGTAAGTGACCGATTCGAAATCATCGCCGCCGGCTTCCGTCCACCCCCCGACGTGGAAGTTCGACTACCCGATCATCCACGCCGAGACTCGCGAACAGTGGCGAACCTGGTTGACGGACAATCACACGTCAGGCCGTGGAGTGTGGTTGTGCTCCTGGCGCACCACCACCAGCCGACCACGCTGCCCCTACCCTCAGGCCGTTGAGGAAGCGATCTGCTTTGGGTGGATCGATTCCACTAACACCATCTTCGACGAAGAGCGCAATTTGCAACTGTTCACACCGCGGAGACGCAAGAGTTCCTGGACCCGACTCAACCGCGAACGCGCAGCTGATATGGAGGCGCGTGGCCTCATGACCGCTGCTGGTCGTGGTGCCATTGCTGCCGCGAAATCCACTGGTTGATGGACGATTCTCGACCAAGTCGAAGACCTCGAGGAACCATCTGACTTGCAGGCGGCGCTGGACCTGGACACGCAAGCGCGAAGCAACTGGGACAGTTTTCCGCCCAGCGCCCGCAAACAGATGCTGTGGTGGATCGTCAGTGCCGCTCGAGACGCAACACGGGCAGGTCGAATCGCCCATATCGTCAACAATGCGGCCATCGGTCAACGTGCCCGCGGCTGATCCGCGATTCGACCGCGTCCGGTATGAAGGCCGGTCATCATCTGTCCGAGGGGTTTCCCTCGGACGAAACAAGTCCACCCGCCCCGCAGAAGCGGGACGGGTGGACTCGGTACTCGCAGGTCTGACTTACGTCAGGATGCGGATCACACGTCGTAGTAGAGCTCGAACTCGTACGGGTGCGGACGCAGGTTGACCGGAGCGATTTCCTGCTCACGCTTGAGCGAGATCCAGGTCTCGATCAGGTCGGTGGTGAAGACGCCACCCTCGGTCAGGTACTCGTGATCGGCTTCGAGGCGGTTGATGACCGTCTCGAGGCTGGTCGGAGCCTGCGGGATGTTGCGAGCCTCCTCCGGGGGAAGCTCGTAGAGGTCCTTGTCGACCGGAGCCATCGGCTCGATCTTGTTCTTGATGCCGTCCAGGCCGGCCATCATCTGTGCAGCGAAGTTGAGGTACGGGTTACCCGAGGAGTCGGGTGCGCGGAACTCGAGACGCTTTGCCTTCGGGTTGTTGCCCGTGATCGGGATACGGACAGCTGCCGAGCGGTTGCGCTGGCTGTACACGAGGTTGATGGGGGCTTCGTAGCCCGGCACCAGACGGTGGTACGAGTTGATCGTCGGGTTGGTGAAGGCCAACAGCGACGGAGCGTGGTGCAGGATGCCGCCGATGTAGTGGCGAGCCATGTCCGAGAGGCCTGCGTAGCCGGACTCGTCGTGGAAGAGGGGCTTGCCGTCCTTCCACAGGGACTGGTGGACGTGCATGCCCGAGCCGTTGTCACCGAAGAGCGGCTTCGGCATGAAGGTCGCGGACTTGCCGTGCTGCCAGCAGGTGTTCTTGACGATGTACTTGAACAACTGCAGGTCGTCAGCAGCTGCGAGCAGCGTGTTGAACTTGTAGTTGATCTCCTGCTGTCCGCCGGTGCCGACCTCGTGGTGGCCGCGCTCGAGCTCGAAGCCCGCGTTGGTCAGGTTGGTGGAGATTTCGTCGCGCAGGTCCACGTAGTGGTCGTACGGAGCGACGGGGAAGTAGCCACCCTTGGCGCGAACCTTGTAGCCGAGGTTCGGGGAGCCGTCGGCGTTGGTCTCTGCGCCGGTGTTCCAGGAACCGGAGATGGAATCCAATTCGTAGAAAGCGGAGTTCATGCCGGAGTCGTAGCGAACCGAGTCGAAGATGTAGAACTCGGCCTCGGCGCCGAAGAATGCGGTGTCCGCGATGCCGGTGCTGACCAAGTACTCCTCGGCCTTGCGGGCAACGTTGCGCGGGTCGCGGCTGTAGGACTCACGGGTGAACGGGTCGTGCACGAAGAAGTTGATGTTGAGGGTCTTCGCCTTGCGGAAGGGGTCGATCTGCGCCGTGGTGACGTCGGGAAGCAACATCATGTCGGACTCGTGGATCGACTGGAATCCGCGGACCGAAGATCCGTCGAATGCGAGGCCGTCCTCGAACACGTCCTGGTTGAAAGCAGACGCCGGGATCGAGAAGTGCTGCTGGACGCCGGGCAGGTCGCTGAACCGAATGTCGACGTACTCGATGTTCTCGTCCGCGATGTACTTGATGACCTCTTCGGCCGTGGTGAACGCCACGCTTGTGCTCCTTAAGTCGCTTCAGCCAGGTGATGTCGGTTGAATCCGTCGAGGCAGACGGTAGGGAGCTGGTGTTGCCCGCTCGTCAACCCTTTGTTTCGGCAGTGTTACGCGTCGCAGCATCCTGGGGATTTCCGAAGTCCATGTGACCGGCCACACAGTTAAAACCCGGCAAATCTGGACTACGGTGCTGCGACGCCTATCCTGGACAGCATGGCACGTATCACCGGAACTTGGCTCTCTGGGCCGCAAGCAGCTTTGCCGAAGAGCGCGGACGGCCGTGAGCAGTCGTACCGTGGCGAGCTCCTCGGTTTCCCTCAGGAGGGTCCGGGTTCGCTGGTCGGTTCGGGCCGTCGTATCGCGGCACTGTTGGTGGATTGGGTGATGGCTGTGGGAGTGGCCTCGCTCATCACCGGTGACTTCTTCGACGGTATGACCTCGACTGTCACTCTGATGGTGTGGTTCGCCGTCGGTGTCGTCACGGTGGCTCTGTTCAACTTCACCCCTGGGCAGTTCGTCCTCGGACTTCAGGTTGCGCGAATCGAAGGCCCGATCCGAGTGGGCTTCGTGCGCGCGCTCGGGCGTCAGGCGCTGCTTGTGTTCGTCATTCCCGCGACCATCACCGACATCGACGGTCGCGGTATGCAGGACCGCGCGACCGGCACTTTGCTCGTGAAATCGCGCTGACACAAATTTCTCGAAGTAAAGAAAGACCCGGGTCCGTGTGGGCCCGGGTCTTTCGTTTTGCTGTGGGGGAGTGTCAGCGACGACGAATGGTTCGCTGCATTCCCTTCATCTTCGCGCCTCCGGGCATCGGGCCCTTGGGAAGCGCTGCTCCGCCGCCGCGTGCGCTCAGTGCAGCGAGGCGACCTTCGATGTTGTCCATGCGCTTGGTGTCGATGTTGCGGGGCAACTTGTTCAAGTAGCGCTGGAGCTGCGAGAGCGGAACCTGGCCCTCGTCGTTTCCGATGATGATGTCGTAGATCGGGGTGTCGCCGATGAGGCGGGCAGTCTTCTTCTTCTCCTGCGCGAGGAGGCCCTTGACGCGTTGCGGCGAACCCTCGGCGACGAGGATGACACCCGGCCGTCCGACGACGCGGTGAACGGCATCGAGCTGGGTGGTGCCGGCGACGGCATTCGTGACGCGCCACGCGCCCTGCATGTTGTCGAGCGCCCACGCAGCGGCACCGGCCTGGCCTTCAGCCTTCTTGTACACCGATTTCTGGACGCGGCGACCGAAGATGATGAAGGCGCCGAGGAGACCGAGAACGATGCCGATCGGCAGCAGGAACCACTGAAGTCCCCAGATGAGACCGACCAGGAAGAAGACCAGAGCAGCACCGACGAGGGTGCCGATCATCAGCGGCAGGAGGAGCTTGTCGTCCTTGCGCTGCATCTGGAATGCCTGCCAGAGCTGAGTTCTACGTTCCTTGGAAGCCTGCTTGCGGGCAGCCTTCGCTGCAGCCTTTGCCTCTTTGGTGGGTTTGCCCTTACCGGATTTGCTGCCGTTCGCCATGTACCCAGGATACGTCCATTGCTGTGCGCCTTTACTAACCGCCCGCGGTTAATAAAGGCGCACAGCAAAAAGTGGATCAGCGATTCAGGCGCGCCATGAGTGAGCTGGCTTCCTGGGAAGCGTCGCCGCCCTCGGTCAGATGACGCTGCGCCTCGGGAAGTTCGCGGCCGTGATGTGCCATGGCCTGCGCATACAGGCGGCCGGCGCGGTACGACGAGCGAACCAACGGACCGGCCATGACGCCGGCGAAGCCCATCTCTTCTGCAGCCTTCGAGTGTGCGACGAACTCCTCGGGCTTGACCCACCGCTCGACGGGGTGGTGCCGGGGCGAGGGGCGCAGGTACTGGGTGATGGTGAGGATGTCGCAACCGGCGGCGTGGAGATCTGCCATCGCCTCGGTGACCTCTTCAGGGGTTTCGCCCATGCCGAGGATCAGGTTGGACTTGGTGACCAGTCCGTAGTCGCGTGCTGCGGTGATGACGTCGAGGCTGCGCTGGTACCGGAATGCCGGACGGATCCGCTTGAAGATGCGGGGGACGGTCTCGAGGTTGTGTGCGAGTACCTCGGGGCGTGAGGCGAAGACCTCGTCGAGCAGTTCGGGCTTGCCGTTGAAGTCCGGAACCAGGTTCTCGACGCCGGTGCCCGGGTTGAGTTCGTGGATCTTGCGGACGGTCTCGGCGTAGAGCCAGGCGCCGCCGTCGGGGAGGTCGTCGCGGGCGACGCCGGTGATCGTGGAGTACCGAAGGCCCATGGCCTGAACGCTTTCCGCGACGCGACGGGGCTCGTCGCGGTCGAGGGCTTCGGGCTTGCCGGTGTCGATCTGGCAGAAGTCGCAGCGGCGTGTGCACTGCTCACCGCCGATCAGGAACGTGGCTTCGCGGTCTTCCCAGCACTCGTAGATGTTGGGGCAGCCCGCTTCCTCGCAGACGGTGTGCAAACCTTCACGCTTGACCAGGCCCTTGAGCTCCGTGTACTCGGGGCCCATCTTTGCTCGGGTCTTGATCCAGTTGGGTTTGCGTTCGATGGGCGTCTCCGCGTTTCGGATCTCGAGACGGAGCAGCTTACGTCCTTCTGGGGCGATAGTCACGACAGTGATCCTACGCCCGGTGATTACTGCAACGGGGTTCGGGCGAGCCCGTCAGCTGTACTGAACGGTAGTAAAAGTCGGAGTAGGCGAGGCGCTTTCGAAGGTGACGCGCTCGACGTTCCGTTCGGTGACGGGCATGGTTCCGTCGAGAGCAGCGATCACTGCCTCGGTCACAGCGGGAGTGACTTCGTCCACGGTGACGTCGCGACCGAGTTCATGCGACAGCGTCGTGACCCCGGCGTCACGGATGCCGCAGGGAATGATGTTGTCGAATCCGGTCAGGACCGAATTGCAGTTCAGGGAGAAGCCGTGCAGTGCCACGCCCCGTTGGACGCGCACGCCGATGGCAGAAACCTTGCGCTCGGGCTTCCATTGCTCGTTTGCGAGTTCGGCAGGCAGCCAGACGCCGGAGCGGCCTTCGATGCGCCCGCAGTTCAGGCCGAGGTCCGTGCACACCGTGATCAGTGCTTCCTCGATGCGTCGGACATACCGCACCACGTCGATGGGCTCGGCCAGTTTCACGATCGGATATCCCACCAGCTGGCCGGGGCCGTGCCAGGTGATCTTCCCGCCGCGGTCGACGTCGATGACAGGCGTGCCGTCGACGGGACGATCTTCGGGTTCCGTGCGTCGTCCTGCCGTGTACACCGGCGGGTGTTCGAGGAGCAGTAGCGTGTCCGGTCCGATGTCGTCCGCCCGCGCAGCCGCGAGCTCACGCTGGCGGTCCCACGCGGCGTTGTAGTCGATCGAACCGAGTTGCTCGACGGCGATCGGCAGTTTCGAGAACCGGGCGGAAACGGCAGCGCTGCTCATGGACGTAGAGATTACGCCCGACTTCGGAATCAACCGAGTGCGGCCGCCAGCGCTTCGCCGATCGTGTTGTGGCGGAAAGAGAATCCCGCCTTTTCCAAAGCTGCGGGAATGGCGCGCTGGCCACCGAGGATGCCGCTCTTGGCGAATTCTCCGATCAACGCTTCGAGTGCGAACCCGGGAACGATCCAGGGAGCCGGGCGGTGGACCGCACGGGACATGGCGTCATTGAACTGGGCATTGGTGACAGGGGCCGGACCGGTCAGGTTGACGGGACCGGAGAGTTCGGAATTCGTGAGCGCGAACTTGATCGCGTCGCACTCGTCCTCGAGTGAGATCCACGGAAAGTACTGGCGACCGTTGCCCAGTCGCCCGCCGAGGCCGAACGAATAAAGGCGCCGAAGCCGACCGAGCATGCCCCCATGAGGTGAAATCACGACGCCGGACCGCAGATTGACGACGCGGGCGCCCGCCGCACGCGCCGGTTCGGTGGCAAGTTCCCAATCGCGACACGTCGTGGCGAGAAAGTCTGTGCCTGCCGGCGAATCCTCGTCGACGATCTTGTCGCCGGTGTCGCCGTAATAGCCGACGGCGCTCGCGTTGGCGAGGACGGGAACCTTCTGACTCGCGACCGCTTCGGCCAAGACGTCGGTCGCGACGATGCGGCTGTCACGGATCGCTTGCTTGTAGGAACCCGACCACCGTTTGTCGCCGATGCCGACGCCGCAGAGGTTCACGACGGCGTCGGCGCCCTGCAGGACGGAGAGGTCCAGACGGTCGTGGTCCGGGTCCCAACGCGATTCGTCGGGGCCGGCGGTCGAGCGTCGCACCAGACGCACCACGTCGTGGTTGTCGGAGCGCAACGATGACACCAAGGCCGTTCCGATCAAACCGGACGAGCCGGCGATGACTACTCGCATTCGGAAAGCCTCCTTCGATTCAGCGTGCTTCGATATCCGAACGTATATCTCCGACCGTACTGAAAAAGCCGGGGCGCCACCTCCTGATGGAGATGACGCCCCGGCCGGCCGAGCAGTTGCTTACAGGCCCAGATCAGCTTCGAACGAGGCTTCTTCCAACCGCTGCTTCACAGTGGTGAGGAATCGGCCGGCGTCGGCGCCGTCGACCAGACGGTGATCGTAGGTCAGCGGCAAGTAGATCATCGAGCGAACGCCGATGGACTCGTTGCCGTTCTCGTCGGTGACCACCATCGGGCGCTTGACGATCGCGCCGGTTCCGAGCATGGCCGCCTGCGGCGGTACCAGGATCGGGGTGTCGAACAGCGCGCCCTGGCTGCCGATGTTGGTGATGGTGAAGGTGCCACCCGAGAGCTCGTCCGGCTTCAGGCCACCCGAGCGTGCACGCTTGGCGATGTCGGCGATGGCGCGGGCCAAGCCGGCCAGGCCGAGATCGCCGGCGTTGTGGATGACGGGGGAGAGCAAGCCCTGATCGGTGTCCACTGCGATGCCGAGGTGTTCAGCGTCGTAGTAGGTGATCTGCTTGGCAGCCTCGTCGTAGCTTGCGTTGATGTTCGGGTGCGACTTCAGCGCCTCGACGACTGCCTTGGCGAAGAACGGAAGGAACGTCAGGTTGACGCCTTCGCGCTCGATGAAGCCGGCCTTGGCACGGGCCCGCAGGGCGACGATCTTGGTGACGTCCACCTCGAAGGTCTGCGTGAGCTGAGCGGTGTTCTGCAGCGACTCACGTGTCTTGGTGGCCGTGATCTGCCGAATACGGTTGGCCTTCTGCGTGGTTCCACGCAGGTGTGCCAGTTCGGGTCGGACGCCTGCGGCTGCGGTGGCGGCCGGTGCGGCCGCGGGTGCTGCAGCAGGAGCAGCGGCGGCGGGAGCCTTCTTGGCCTCCGCAGCGGCGAGCACATCCTGCTTGCGGATGCGGCCGCCGACGCCGGTGCCGGTGACGGTCGCGAGGTCGACGCCGTTGTCCGTGGCGAGCTTGCGCACGAGCGGGGTGACGTACGGGCTGCTGTCACCGGACGCTGCGGGGGCAGCCGCCGGTGCGGGAGCCGCAGCAGGCTTCGGAGCGGGTGCGGCCGGTGCGGCGGCAGGCTTGGGTGCTTCAGCCTTGGGTGCTTCGGCCTTCGGAGCTTCGGCCTTGGGGGCAGGGGGTGCTGCCGGTGCTGCGGGAGCGGCCTTGGGTGCCGGTGCCGCGGCGGGTGCGCCGGAGCCGACGACGGCCAGCTGGCCACCGATCTCGACGGTGTCGTCTTCCTGCGCATTGATCTCGAGCAGGATTCCGGCGACGGGGGACGGGATCTCTGTGTCGACCTTGTCGGTCGAGACCTCGAGCAGCGCCTCGTCGACGGCAACCTCGTCGCCGACAGCCTTGAGCCAGCGGGTGACGGTGCCTTCGGTGACGGACTCGCCGAGGGCGGGCATCGTCACGGCGGTACCTTCAGCGGAACCGCTCGAAGCAGCGGGTGCCTCGGCAGCGGGAGCTTCTTCAGCGGGAGCTTCGGCAGCCGGCGCTTCCTCGGCGGGAGCTTCCTCGGCGGCGGGGGCGGGTGCCTCTGCCGCGGGTGCTGCGGCTTCGCCGGCTTCACCGATCTGGGCGAGCTCGCCACCGATTTCCACGGTGTCGTCTTCCTGCGCGACGATCTTGGTCAGGACGCCGGCGACGGGAGACGGAATCTCGGTGTCGACCTTGTCCGTGGAGACTTCGAGCAAGGGTTCGTCGACTTCGACCGTGTCTCCTTCCTGCTTGAGCCACCGTGTGACAGTTCCCTCGGTGACGCTCTCACCTAGGGCTGGCATCTGGACGGAGAAGGCCATGTCTTTTGACTCCTCGACAGTTGTGTTCGGGTTGTTGAATTTTGTCGACTTGTGGTCGTAATGCATTGTGCTCGAGTGGCGCGCGACGTGCGGCTACTTGTAGCTATTTTGCCGATGTCGACGCGCGAGCGCGGCGTCACCGTCGTTCATCTTTCCATTGATACGCCGGGCGTGTCCGATGAGGGGGATGCCGTCCGTTTCGGGTGTGTCGGCTACTGGCGAGTAGGTATGCGTCGGGGGTCCGGCTGTAACGTCGTAAGCGGACCAAACGGTATGTCGTGCGCAGGCACAACGGACATCGCCTGGCAAACTTGACATATCGCCGGGGTGCATCCGCGGCGTCGGTACCGAGGAGGGTACGACCGTGGGACTGTTCGATCGTTTCAAGCGTCCGCCGAGTGCGGCTCAGGCCGCAGCGCAGAGTGATGCGGATCATCTGGCGAATTGGGCGCACTCGCACGAAGGCGTCGAAGCCTATGTGGAACCGCAGACGACGGTGACCGAGGTGACCGTCGTCCTGGTTGCGAAGGACGGGGAGTGGACTCGTCGTCGTGTCGGCGGCGAACGTGGTGCCCGCAAATTGGGACAAGACCTGAAGATCCCGGTCTACGACGTCCGAAAAACGGGATATCCGCAGCGTATGCGCGATCACGACGAACGTATGCGAATCGAACGCAAGCGGGCACGAGAGCAGGAATTACGCGACGGCGCCTGAACTGCTGTGCGCCTTTATTAACCGCGGGGGGTTAATAAAGGCGCACAGCAAGGGGTCAGCCGTTGACCGCGATGTCCTCCAGGACCGAGATCATCGTGCGAACGGGAACGCCGGTACCGCCCTTGCCGGTGTAACCCCACGGCCCTGAGGTGTTGTAGGCCGGCCCCGCGACGTCGATGTGCGCCCACTGGACACCCTCGGGAACGAATTCCTTGAGGTAGTGAGCTGCGACCAGCATGCCGCCCCAGCGGTGTGGGGTGACATTGGCCATGTCGGCGACCTTGGAGTCGAGATCTCCGCGCAATTCCTCCGGCAGCGGCATGGCCCAGCCGTTCTCGCCGACGCTCTGCGAGATGGAGGCGACGCGGTCACGGAACTCGTCGGTGCCCATGACTCCGGGGGTGCGGTTGCCGAGCGCGACCATCTGCGCACCGGTCAGGGTGGCGGTGTCGATCATGTAGTCGGGATTGTCCTCACCCGCGCGAACCATCGCGTCGGCAAGAATCAAACGGCCCTCGGCGTCGGTGTTGACGACCTCGATGGTGATTCCGCCGTACTGGGTCAGCACGTCGCCGGGACGCTGGGCGGTCGCGGACGGCATGTTCTCGGCCATCGGTACGTATGCGACGACGTTGACGGGAAGGCCGAGCTTGGCGGCAAGCACGACGGTGGAGATGACGGCTGCGGCGCCGCCCATGTCCGAGGTCATGTTCTCCATACCGGCGGCGGGCTTGATGGAGATTCCGCCGGTGTCGAAGGTGATGCCCTTACCCACCAGTGCGACCTTGCGGGCACCACGCTTCTTCGACGCGTATTCGAGGCGGACGAGACGCGGCTGGCGTGACGAGCCCTTGCCGACGCCGATGATTCCGCCGTAGCCACCCTTCTCGAGTGCCTTCTCGTCGAGAACCTGGACGGTGAGCCCGGCCTCGACGCCCAGTGCCTTCGCGCGCGCGGCGAACTCGGCGGGGTAGAGGTGGCTCGGGGGAGTGTTGACGAACTCGCGTGCGGTGGCGACGGCCTCGGCGATGGCAGCCGACCGTGCCAGCGTCGCTTTGGTCTCCTTCGTGCGCGGCGACGGCACCAGAAGTTCGACGCGGGCCAGTGGCTGCGAATCGGGACCGGGAGCCGTCATGGACGACTTGAATTCGGTGAAGCTGTACGCGCCCAACGCAAATCCCTCGGCGGCTGCACCGAGGTCGAGGATCGAGAGCGTGGTTGCGACGGTGTCGATGCCGGACAACGAGCGAGCTGCGGCGCCGGCGGACTTACGGATCTGCTCGCTGCCGAGCTTGTCGGCAGAGCCGAGTCCGACGGCGAGAACGCTGGTGACCGACAGTTCGCTCGGTGCCGGGACACGAGTGAGCTGCTCGGGCTTGCCCGTGGCGCCGACGGCGATGAGGCTGTCGAGGATCTCGGCGAGTACGTCTTCGGCGACGATGCCTTCGCTGAGTGCGATTTCGGGGCCGTCCGGACCCGACGTCAGACCGACGACCAGTATCTCTGCGCGCTTGGCGACTGTGCCGGCGAGAACGAGGTCGGGTCCCAACGATCGGGCTGTGCGAGTGCTCAAGGTGTCTCCTGTGAGGTGAGTGTGCGATGCGTCCGGTTCTGGCGGATGCCTGAGTCGATGTTAGGCCCTTTGCAGTTTGCGGACGGGCGATCGTCACGGCCGGGTGAGCTCTCGCTGCGGACATGTTTCGATCGGCGAAGTCCGATAGGTTGTGGGCCATGACCGACGAACAACTGTTGCAGGGCCCGATCCACCCCGTCCACGTCGAACTCGGCGCGACGTTCGCGCCGTTCGGGGGGTGGCAGATGCCGGTTTCGTACGCCGGCGTCGTGGCCGAACACACCTCTGTGCGTGAGAATGTCGGACTCTTCGACGTCAGTCACCTCGGCAAGGCCGTCGTGCGTGGCGCGGGCGCCGCGGAATTCGTGAACTCCGCACTGACCAACGATTTGAACAAGATCGGGCCGGGTAAGGCTCAGTACACGTTGTGCTGCAACGAGTCCGGTGGTGTCATCGACGACCTCATTGCGTACTACGTCAGCGACGACGAAATCTTCCTCGTCCCGAACGCAGCCAATACCGCGGACGTCGTTGCGGCTCTGGTCGCCCTCGCACCGGACGGAATCACCGTCGAGGATCAGCATCGTGCCTACGGTGTGCTGGCTGTGCAGGGTCCGAAATCGGTGGCGGTTCTGACCGCTCTGGGACTTCCCACCGAGATCGAGTACATGGCGTACGAAGATGCGGAATGGAACGGCGTGCCTGTTCGTGTGTGCCGCAGCGGTTACACCGGTGAGGTCGGCTACGAACTCCTGCCGCGGTGGGAGGACAGCGAGCCGTTGTTCCGCGCGCTTCTCGAGGCAGTGCGCGCCGAGGGTGGGCAGGCCGCCGGACTCGGCGCCCGTGACACTCTTCGTACCGAGATGGGGTATCCGCTGCACGGGCATGAGCTTTCGCTCGAGATTTCTCCGCTCGAAGCGCGCTGCGGATGGGCGATCGGTTGGAAGAAGCCGACATTCTGGGGCAAAGAGACCTTGACCGACGAGAAGGCTGCCGGCCCGGCTCGCAAACTCTGGGGGATCAAGGCTCTCGATCGCGGCGTGCTTCGTGCCGGCCTCGGTGTTCTGCGTGACGGCGAGGCAATCGGCGAGACCACCTCGGGGACGTTTTCGCCCTCGCTCAAAGTGGGAATTGCGTTGGCGCTCCTCGATTCCGGTGCCAATGTCTCGGCCGGCGACGAGATCGAAGTCGACGTCCGTGGTCGTGCTCTTCGGTGCGTCGTGGTGTCTCCTCCGTTCGTGGAGACCAACACCAAGTAGAGAGCTTTTTCACGTTCGATAGGATTGCGCCCATGACAGGTGCCGCCGATTTCGTTCGTGTTCAGAGCTCGTCCCCGAAGTCCGACGCCGAGCGCCGTGACATTTTGGCGGCGCCCGGCTTCGGGCGGCACTTCACCGACCACATGGTCTCGATCGACTACACCGCGGGCAAGGGCTGGCACGACGCCCAGGTGTTGCCGTACGGAAACATCGAGCTCGATCCGGCCGCAATGGTTTTGCACTACGGACAGGCCATCTTCGAGGGCCTCAAGGCATACCGTCAGCCGGGTGGCGAGATCAGCTCGTTCCGCGTCGAGGTCAACGCCGAGCGTTTCGCGGCATCTGCGCGCCGTCTGGCCATGCCGGAGCTCCCGTCGCAGATGTTCATCGATTCCATCACCGAACTGATCGACGTCGATCTCGACTGGGTTCCCGCAGCCGGTGGCGAGGACGCGCTCTACCTCCGTCCGTTCATGTTCTCCACCGAAGCCGGACTCGGTGTCCGTCCCGCCGACGAGTACCGCTACCTGCTGATCGCCTCGCCTGCCGGTGCGTACTTCCCGCGCGGCGTCAAGCCGGTCAGTGTGTGGCTGTCCACCGAATACGTTCGCGCGGCCCCCGGTGGTACCGGCGCGGCCAAGTTCGCCGGCAACTACGCCGCTTCACTCCTCGCCCAGGCGCAAGCCGCCGACGAGGGTTGCGACCAGGTGGTCTGGCTCGACGCCATCGAGCGCACGTACGTCGAGGAAATGGGTGGAATGAACCTGTTCTTCGTCTTCGGCTCGGGCCCCGACGCTCGCCTCGTGACGCCGTCGCTGTCCGGTTCGTTGTTGCCAGGCATCACGCGCAACTCGTTGCTCGCCCTTGCCGCCGATTCCGGTTTCGCCGTCGAGGAGCGCAAGATCAGCACCGACGAATGGCGCACCAAGTGCAAGAGTGGTGAAATCACCGAGGTCTTCGCTTGCGGCACAGCAGCAGTCATCACCCCCGTCGGACGCGTCAAGTCCGCCGAGGGCGAGTTCACCATCGCCGACGGCGAGCCGGGTGAGGTGACGATGGCACTGCGCGACACCCTCACGGGTATCCAGCGCGGAACCTTCGCCGACACCCACGGCTGGATGACGAAACTTCACTGATCGCTGGTTCGTTCCGCGAGCAATCGCTCCCGGAAGAACTGCAGAATCTCGTCTCGTGCGACGGTGGTGGGCGATCCCGCCTCGTCGACGAGATGAGCCGTCACCACGCTGTGTGGATTGGCAATGACGTGTTCGAAGAACGGCGACGTTGTCGCGTTGGCCGCTTCGTCGGGTAGTACCTTCCCGACGAAGCGCTCGCCCAAGGCCTTCGAATAGGCGGCGAATCGTTGTGCGCGGCAGAACGAGTCACCTCGAAAGCGGTATGCAAGCACCGTGAGGTCTTCGGCCTCGAGTCTCGAGCGCACGGCTTCGAGTTCTTCGGGCCCGTTGTCGGTTTCGTCCGGTCGATCGAGCGGTAACGACGGTTGGGCGAGAACCGGCGCGATGACCGAGGGTTCGAGCATCATCGACAACGCGAAGTTACCGGTGAAGCACATTCCGATCACGCCGACGCCAGGTCCGCCGCTCTCCTCATGGGCGGAAGCGGCGAGTGAACGCAGCCAACGGACCGCCGGACTCGGTTCGTCGGCAGCGAGGGTGCGGAATTCTGCACTGACGCAGGCTCTCTTGAACACCGTCAGCCCCTCGTTCACTGTGGGGACCGCGCCGTCGCGGCCGAACAGTGACGGAACGAAGACAGTGAAACCGGCGTCGCGCACCCAGCGGGCGAATCGCGCTACATGCGGGCTGATGCCCGGCATCTCCGGCATGACGATTACTGCGGGACCGGTGCCGGCCACGTACACGGACTTCGCCACTGCGTCGATGGTGATCGTTCGACGGTCGAAGTCTTCGAGCGGATCGTCTTCGGTCATGCTCCGGTTCGGCACGGTGAGCCCTCTCAGTAGTCGAAACAATTCCTCTGCACAGTCTTTCGGCGCGGGATCGACTACAGAAGAGGGCGGTTCGCCATGTTTTCGGGCGGGCTCGCCTCGCACCTATCCGGCGCCGCCGTTGCGGAATCGCTTTCGGTAGTCGGCCGGGCTGATGCCGACGCGGTCGGTGAACAGGCGACGGAAGGTTCCAGGATCCTGATAGCCGATGTGCCCCAGGATCTTTCCGAGAGGCCAGTCGGTCGATTCCAACAACCGTTTCGCTTTTCGGATCCGTGCACGCTGCAGATAACTGCGCGGCGATTCCCCGGTCTCGTCCTTGAACTTCCGAAGCATGGTTCGGGTGCTGAGGTGAAAAGCACTCGACAGCAGATCCAAGTCGTAAGGTTCCGCCATCCGTTCGACCAGCCACCTTCCGACGTCGTCGGCAAACTGTGTGTGTTTGGCGGGCAGCATCGAGTCGAGGATGTACGGAGCTTGACTGGTTCGGTTTTCGGGCGCCAGCGTAATTCTTGCGGTCGTACGCGCAATCTTGTCGCCGAGATGCTCGCGCACGAGTGCTGTTGCGAGGTCGAGCGCGGCGGTGAACGCAGCAGTGGTGGTGACGCCGTCGTCCTGGACGATCAACGAGTCGGTTCGAACCGTCGCACCGGGGTAACGACTCGCGAGGTCCGCACCGTACAGCCACGACGTCGTACATCGGCGTCCGTCGAGCAGTCCCGCCTCCCCCAGCAGATACGCGCCGACGCAGACCGACGACACCCGAACGCCGCGCGCCTCGCACGCACGGATGAACTCGATTTCTCTGTCCCACAGCGACAAACGCGTCGCAGGGTCTTCGGACGGCACGAGTTCGAACCCCGGCACAACCAGGTGATCGATGTCGTGATGCCCCTCCTGCACGCCGAGCGAAAATCCACCTGCCGCAACGACGGGCGTGCCGGACGCTGCGATGACCGATACCTCGAAGGGGTCGGCGGGCGCTCCATCAGCGACGCGATTGGCGATCAGGAGAAGGTCGGTGAAAACGAAGATCTCGGCCGCGAGGCAACCTTCGTACGCAAGGACACCTACTCGCACGACGTCGGATCACAGTCCGAGAGTGAGGCCGACGGCCGTAAGCGTCACAGTGAGTTCGAGTGCGAATCCGAGAACGTCTCCGTTGAGTCCGCCGAATCTACGGACGCAGTGACGCACGCACAGCACACTGATCACCAGCGCCGACGCGGTCACGAGAGGGCCGAGCCACCACCGGTCGGTGGCAAAGCCGGAAGCGGCGATCAGCGGAACCGACCACACGATTGCGGCCCACAACGGTTGTGAATCGGCGACGAGCGCACCGAATCCGCTCGGGCCAGACGCGAGAATACCTCGGCGGCAGGCAAAAACGACGGCCACACGACCCGCAGCGACAGATACGAGAACGGCGATCCACTGCGTGGGGGAGTCGGCAACAGCGAGGACGCCGAAGGAGACCGATTGCAGCCCAAGGAAGATGAACAGCGCCGCGACCCCGAACGGTCCGGCACCGCCGCTGTGCATGACCTCGCGGGCGCGCTCCGGTGGACCGTAACAACCCAGTCCGTCGACGGAGTCTGCCAGTCCGTCCACGTGCATCCCGCGTGTCCCGAGAGCGAGCGCACCTACCGTCAGCAAGCCTGCGAGATAGGGATTCAGGCCGACACTGGTTGTGCCCCAGAGCAGAAACGTCGCGGCAATGCCGAGAGCGATCCCGGTGAGCGGAGCTGCCGCGATGGCGCGACGGCCGGCAGTTCGGTCGATGTCGGAGGGACCACGAACCGGAAGGACCGTCAGCCACGAGAAGGCCAGTGGCACTCCGGACAGCGGGCCCGCCACCCTCACTCCGCCGTATCGGTCTTGGTCAGGTCGATCGACTCGGGTTCGTCGGCAGGTGCCCTGCCCTGAGTGCTGACGCCGGCTTCGGAGAATGTCGCCATCTTGCCCAGGATTGCCACTGCGCCCTGAAGAATCGGGAGCGCTGTGACTGCGCCTGAACCTTCACCGAGACGCATGTCGAACTCGACGATCGGGTCGAGACCCATTCGGGTCAATGCGATGGTGTGGGCAGGTTCGGTGGAGCGGTGTCCGGCGACCCACCATTCACGTGCGCCGAAAGCCAGTTCGTCGGCAACCATGGCGGCTGCGGTGACCACAACGCCGTCGAGGATCACCGGCGTACGACGCGAAGCTGCCTGGGCCAGAAAGCCGGCCATCGCGGCGAGGTCGGCACCCGAAGACGTGCGCAGCAGCGCGACTGTGTCGCGAACGTGCGGACGGGCACGCCGGAGAGCGTCGCGAATCGCTGCGGTCTTGCGGATCCATCCGGCGTCGTCGATACCGGTACCTCGACCCACGACCGCGACGGGTTCACTGTCCGTGAGTGCGGCGATGAGTACGGTTGCGGGCGTCGTATTGCCGATGCCCATGTCGCCGGCGATGAGAAGATCTGCGCCCCCGTCGATTTCCTCGTCCGCGATCGCTCGGCCGGCGGCGATGGCCTGAAGGGTTTCCTCGTTCGACATGGCGTCTTCGCGGTCGATGGACCCGGAAGACCTGCGCACCTTGTGGTTCGAGACGGACGGATCGGTATCGCCGTCCACTGCGATGTCGACGACGCGTACCGTGGCGCCGGCAACCTCGGCGAGGACGTTGACTGCCGCGCCGCCCCCGAGGAAGTTGGCGACCATCTGTGCGGTCACTTCCGGCGGATAGGCGGAGACGCCATTGCGGGCGATTCCGTGATCACCCGCGAACACGACGACGCGAGGCCGAGCGAAAGCGTGTGGGGGACAAACTCCTTGGCAGGCTGATGCCCAGCCGGCGAGAGCCTCCAGTCGGCCCAGCGAACCGGCCGGCTTGGTCAGATCACGCTGACGCGCATCGGCCTGCGCTCGCACCTCGCGGTCGGGCGGGGTGACGGGTTCGAAGTCGGCGCTACTGACTGGCGCGACGTCAGGGTTGGCATCTGGATTCGCCCCTGAAATGGCCCCTGGATTGGCCTCGGTACTCACATCGTGCCTTCCGGTTGTGCAGCAGTATCTTTCAAGATGAGCGGTAACCCTGCAACCACTAGTACGACACGATCGCACACCGCGGCGATACGAGCGTTGAGAGTGCCGATCTCGTCGCGGAACAATCGTCCGGACCGCGTCTCGGGGATGACGGCCAAACCCACTTCGGGGCTGACCAGCACCAGGTGTCCGCGATAGTTCTCGACACTGGCGACCAGGCTGTCCGCAGCGGGAGTGACGGTGCCGCGCGGAGCGTCCCAGGCGCCTTGCCGATCGAGTTCCGTGGTCAGCCACGTTCCCAGATCGTCGACCAACGTCGCTGTGTGTGAATCGCTTTCGAGCTGCGCCGCGAGGTCGCCGGCATCTGCGGTTTCGACCGTCGACCAATGGGAAGGCCGCCTGTTGCGGTGCTGGTCGATCCGGCTCTCCCAGTCTGCGTCGGAGACATCGCGCCTTGCCGTCGCCAGGTACCGGATCGGTGCCGAACTTTCGGGTAGGTGGCCTCCACAAACCAAATCCTCGGCGTGCGCGGACTTACCAGACCGCGCGCCGCCGAGGACCAATGTTCTATACGTGTTCGTCACGCTCAGATTGCGTCGCCCGGCCCCACACGAGGCTTCGGTGCGCGCAGCTTACGGATCTGCGACGCGCGAACGAACGCGTACCAGCCGAGCTTGAATCCGCCGTCGGTGCTGTCGGGGAAGCGCTCGGCGACGCGGTTGTTGATCATGCGACCGAGCCAGATGCCTTCACCGACCATGAAGAGCATCATCACGAGCATTGCCAGTGTGACGATCTGCTGGAGCGCGGGCGTGACGAACATGGTCATGATGAGGATCAACGCGAGCGGCATGAACAGCCCGACGAGGTTGCGGCGAGCGTCGATGAAGTCACGGACGTAGGCGCGAACCGGTCCCTTGTCGCGGGGGAGCAGGTACTTGTCCTCGCCGGCGAGCATGCGGGCGCGGCGGTCTGCCGACGATGCGCGACGCTCGGCGGCTTCGGCCTTGCGGTCCTCCTTGGAGCCGCGGGTCGCCTTACGGCGGGCGCGGGCTTCCTTCGCGGTCAGCGGGGCAGGGGCAACGGGGCCACGCCTCTTCGCCTCGGCGTCACGACGCTTGGGTGTGGGGCGGCCCTTGCCCACCTGCTCGATGGGCGCCTCTTCGGAGGCCGAGGATGCCTCAGTGCCCTCGACGTCACGTTTGTCGGAGTTGTCTGAGTCACCGCGGCGTAGCAATTTCACACCTCCAGGCTATTGGATAAGTGCACGGTCTGGGAAACCGACCTCGGTCTTTCTGAAAAACCCAATCGCCCGAGGCACTGAAACGCGCGAGATCGTGAAACATCGGGGTCATTCGGGACTCTTAGACTTCGGTTATGCGGGTAATAGTTGCTCCGGATTCATTCGGCGAAACCCTGACTGCCGTCGCGGCGGCCGAATCCATTTCTGCCGGCTGGCGGCGCGGTCGACCCGGCGACGACGTCGTCATCGCGCCACAATCCGACGGTGGTCCGGGATTCGTCGACGTCTTGGCCACGGCCGGGGGCGACATCCGGACTGCCCGGGTGTCCGGGCCTTTGACCGCCGCCGTCGACGCCACGTGGCTTTTCGAGTCGGACACGGCGTACATCGAGTCCGCCGAGGCCGTCGGGCTCGGCCTGCTCGGAGGTCCGCCGACGCGGGACACCGCACTCGCCGCGCACAGTCTCGGTGTGGGAGAGCTGCTCGCTGTCGCGCTCGAGGCAGGCGTGAAGACGGTTGTCGTCGGACTCGGTGGGAGTTGCTGCACCGACGGGGGACGTGGACTGGTGGAGGCGCTGGGCGGCCTGGAGGTTGCAGCGGCGGCTACGGCAGGCACTCAGTTGGTCGCCGCCACCGACGTAGAACACGTACTTCTCGGCGAGCACGGTGCGGCAGCGGTGTTCGGCCCGCAAAAGGGTGCCGACGCCGAAGCCGTCGCTGTCCTCGAAGCGCGGAACGCGAGATGGGCCGAACAGTTGGAGTCCGCCACCGGAAAACGAGTGTCGGATTTTCCGGGTGCCGGCGCCGCGGGTGGTATCGGTGCCGCGCTCTTTGCGCTCGGTGCACAGCGGCGATCCGGGGCCGACGTCGTCGCGGATCGCACCGGACAGGCCGCGCTACTGGCTTCCGCTGACCTGGTGATCACAGGCGAAGGCAAGTTCGACCACCAATCTCTGCGCGGCAAACTCGTCACAACGCTCGCTTCGGCGGGGGCAGCGCACGGCGTTCCGACGCTCGTCTTTGCCGGCCAGGTGACGCTCGACGAGGCGGACTATGCGTCGACCTCGATAGTCGCGGCGAAGTCGGTGACGGATTTCGCCGGGTCGGTGGAACGTGCGATGGAGGAAGCGTCGGCGTGTCTCGAGGGACTCGCCGAACACACGGCACGCGAGTGGAACTTCTGGCGCGGCGTCCGGAGGTGAGGATCCACAAGCGTCGACGCGCCGTTGCCGTGTCTGGAAGACCGGATAGGATGAAGACGAATCGCACCCGGTAAAGGACTGGCGGGAATAAGTCGGCAGCGGCGTACCGTTGAAGCGTTCACGGGTTGGTACGAACATTAGGGAGAGCCCATGACTGTGCAGAACGAGACCGCCACCCACGGCGTCAAGATGACCGAGGCCGCGTCCGCCAAGGCGAAGGCACTCTTCGATCAGGAGGGTCGCGACGACCTCGCGCTGCGTATCGCAGTGCAGCCCGGCGGCTGTGCCGGACTGAAGTACCAGCTGTTCTTCGACGACCGCACGCTCGACGGTGACCTCACCGTCGACTTCAACGGCGTCAACCTGGTTGTCGACCGGATGAGCGCGCCGTACGTCGAAGGTGCGTCCATCGACTTCCTCGACACCATCGAGCAGCAGGGCTTCTCGATCGACAACCCCAATGCAACAGGCTCCTGCGCCTGCGGTGACTCGTTCAACTGAGTCTGTCGATCACAACTCAATTCACGAACAACTGACGCGGAACCGACATTCGGTTTCGCGTCAGTTGTTTGTGGTGACTCGTACGTAGACCGTTCCGATCCGACAGCTCGGGCGCCGATGACGGCGCTACGGGCGGTAACGTGAACTTTTGCTCCTCTTTCATTCTTGTACTCACTTCGCTGAAAGGCCACGATCCGTGACTATTGCGGTAACCGGTTCCATCGCCACCGACCACTTGATGCGCTTCCCCGGCCGCTTCGCCGATCAGCTCCTCGCCGATCAGCTCGCCCACGTTTCGCTGAGTTTCCTGGTCGACGATCTCGTGATTCGCCGCGGTGGTGTCGGCGGCAACATCGCTTACGCCATGGGCGTGCTCGGTGGGTCCCCGCTACTCGTCGGCGCAGTCGGTGCCGACTTCGCCGAGTACCGCACGTGGCTCGAGGACAACGGCGTCGACTGCAGCGCGGTCCGTATCTCGGACAAGGCACATACGGCGCGTTTCGTGTGCACCACCGACGAGGACATGGCGCAGATCGCGTCGTTCTACCCCGGTGCGATGAGCGAGGCTCGCGAGATCGAACTCGCGACAGTGGCCAAGACTGCGGGCGCAGTCGAGTTGGTGCTGATCGGCGCCAACGACCCCGAGGCCATGGTTCGCCATACCGACGAATGCCGTCTGCTCGGGATTCCGTTCGCAGCGGATCCGTCGCAGCAGCTTGCCCGCCTGTCCGGTGACGAGGCCAAGGCGCTCATTCACGGCGCGAAGTACTTGTTCACCAACGAGTACGAGTGGGGTCTGCTTCAGCAGAAGACTGGTCTGAGCGAGGAAGAGATCCGCGCGCAGGTCGGCATCCGTGTCACCACCCTCGGCTCCAAGGGTGTGGAAATTGTTGACGCCGAAGGTAATTGGGTGCGCGTCGACGTAGTGCCCGAGACCGGCAAGGTGGATCCGACGGGCGTTGGCGACGGCTTCCGCGCCGGGTTCCTGCTCGCACACGGCGCCGGTCTGAGCTTCGAGCGTGCTGCACAGTTGGGATCTTTGGTCGCTGTGTTGATTCTCGAGACCGTGGGAACGCAGGAGTGGGTGTTCAATCGCGACGAGGCACTCAAGCGCCTTACCGACGCATACGGCAGCGCGGCAGCGGACGAGATCGCGACGATCCTGCCGAAGTAGGGCTCCGCCCCGTGAGTGGTTGAGGAGTTCGGAGACTCCCTAACCGCTCACGGGGCCGAAGGCCTAGATATTGACCGGGTACACCGGCTCCTGGATCTGCGGCACGATGCGCTTCTCCACGAAGATTCCGTGCCAGACCATGAAGGTCAGGACGGTCCACAGGCGTCGGCTGTGGTCGGACACGCCCTCGCGGTGATCGTTGAGCATCTTCACGACGGCCTGCTTGTCGAAGATGTGGTCGGTTCCCGACTCCTCGATCTGCAGATGTGCCCAGTCGAAGAGTTCGGTGCCGCGCAGCCAATGGCGCAGGGGAACCGGGAATCCGAGCTTCGCACGGTGCAGAACATGGTGCGGCACAATGCCTTCCAGGGCCTGGCGCAGTGCGTACTTGGTCGTGTCCTTCGTGATCTTCTGATCGAGCGGTACGCGTGACGCGACGTCGAAGACCTCGGGATCGAGGAACGGCACACGCAGTTCCAGCGAGTTGGCCATCGTCATCTTGTCTGCCTTGACGAGGATGTCGCCGCGCAGCCAGGTGAACAGGTCGAGATGCTGCATCCGCGCAACCGGATCCCAGTCCCGTGACTGCGCGTAGATCGGCGCGGTGACGTCCTGGTGCGTCCACTCCGGACGGAAATCGCGCAGGACGGCGCGGAGCTGAGCGTCGTTGAAGCTACGAGCATTTCCGTAGTAGCGCTCCTCGAGGGTCAACGAACCGCGATTGAGCAGGCTCTTGCCGCGAGTGCCGTCCGGGATGCGTTCGGACAACTTGCCCGCGGCCCGACGCAGCCCCTTGGGGAGGTACTCGAAAGGCTTGAGCGACAACGGCTCACGGTAGATCGTGTAGCCGCCGAACAACTCGTCGGCACCCTCGCCGGACAGCACGACCTTGACGTGCTTGCGCGCTTCCTTCGCGATGAACCACAGCGGAATCAATGCCGGATCGGCTACCGGGTCGTCGAGGTACCAGACGATCTCGGGAATGGCAGCGGCGAACTCGGCGGGGGAGACCACCTTGACGACGTGCTTCGCGCCGATCGCTGCGGCAGATTCTGCAGCGACGTCGACCTCGGAATAGCCCTCACGTTCGAAACCGGTCGTGAAGGTGATCAGGTTGGGGTTGTGGCGCATCGCCAGCGCCGCGATCGCCGTGGAGTCGATACCACCGGACAAGAACGAACCGACGGTGACGTCGGCGCGCATGTGCTTGGCGACCGAATCCTCGAGTGCCTCGGCGATTTCCTGGTAGCGCGCCTTCTCGGTGCCAGGTGCAAAAGGCTTGGCCGGGAACTTCGGCGTGAAATACCGCGTGAACGTGGGCTCCTCGCCCGGACGCACCCGAGCGAAGCTGCCCGACTCCAGGCGTCGGATCTGCTTGTGCAGTGTTTCCGGCTCCGGTACGTACTGCAGAACGGTGTAGTGCTCGATGGCACGCGGATCCAGCTCGGTACCGATGCCGATCAGATCGGTGAGTTCGAGCAGGCTCTTCTTCTCGCTGCCGAACGCGGTGCCGCCGGCGCCGGTCGCGATGAACAGCGGCTTGATCCCGAACGGATCGCGCGCGATGAACAGCTCGCGTGTGTCGGTGTCCCAGATCGCGAACGCGAACATTCCGCGCAGGCGCCGGACCGCGTCCTCACCCCAGTAGTGGAATGCAGCGACGATGGCCTCGGAGTCGCCCTCGGTGAAGAACTTGGCGTCGTGGTCCTTGACCAGTTCGGCGCGGATCTCCAAGTAGTTGTAGATCTCGCCGTTGAACGTGAGCGCATAACGCTCCGGGTTCTCCGGTGGGCCCCAACGCAGCGGCTGGTGGGAATGAGCGATGTCGATGATCGCCAGGCGGTTGAACCCGAAGACGAGGTGATCGTCGTTCCACGTCCCGTGTTCGTCCGGCCCGCGGTGACGAAGGCAATGCATCGCCTGGTCGACCCGCGAGACGGCGTCCTCGCTGGTTCCGCCAGATGTCAGTAGCCCGAGCAGTCCACACACAGCGTCCGGTTCCTCGATTCAGAATTTTTGTACAGAAGGCTCCCGGACACGAGTGTCGGGGAGAGGTCAACGAACTCTTGACGAAAGTATGCCGCAGATCGACGTCCCTGCCGATCGCGGCGGAACGAATCGACGTGATGTGCGTCGCCGAAACGACCTGAGCCGTTCCTGAGCAGCACCTGAGAGAGCTGTGTGACGTCCGCCGCGACACGGGCGAGGACCCGAGGATGGATAGCGCCCGGCTTTGGTCTACGCTGCGTAGTAATTGGGCCTTCCCTCCGGGCATGCCCTAGTTGAATTTTGTGGCGATCAGGAAGGCGTGAACGTGGCGCAAGGTCGGATCCTTCGGCGAGCGGGGCTGGCAGTATCTCTGGGCATTGCTGCCTTGCTGCTGTCGGGTTGCTCCATCGACAACGAAGTGCTTCGTTTCGGGTGGCCTTCGGGCATCACCCCGGAGGCGACGCGCATGCGTGAGCTGTGGACGTGGTCGGTTGTAGCCGCCCTCGTCATGGGTGTGCTGGTGTGGGGGTTGGTCTTCTGGGCCGTCATCTTCCACCGTAAGAAGAAGGACTCGCCGGAATTCCCGCGTCAGACGGCATACAACGTGCCGCTCGAACTCGGTTACACGGCAGTTCCCTTCGTCATCATCGCGGTTCTCTTCTACTTCACCGTCATCGTTCAGAACCATGTTCTGGACAAGACGGACAACCCTGACGTCGTTGTAGACGTCACGGCCTTCCAGTGGAACTGGAAGTTCGGCTACCGCTCCATCGAGTTCGGTGACGGTTCCGCCAAGTACAACGGAATCGACGTCGAGGCCGAAGAGGCTGCCAAGACCGAGGGCTCCACTGTCAACGATCACGGCGAAGAAGTCCCCGGCCCGATCCACGGCAACAGCACCGAGGACCTGAGCTACCTGCACTACGACAAGATCGAGACCGTCGGTTCCAGCCAGGAGATCCCGATCCTCGTTCTGCCCACCGGCAAGCGGATCCAGTTCGAACTTGCTTCCTCGGACGTCATCCACGCTTTCTGGGTGCCTGAGTTCCTGTTCAAGCGCGACGTTCTCCCGAACCCCAAGGAGAACCACTCGGACAACATCTTCCAGATCAGTGAGATCGAGAAGGAAGGCGCGTTCGTCGGGCGTTGTGCAGAAATGTGTGGCACGTTCCACGCGATGATGAACTTCGAGGTTCGTGCGGTTTCGCCCGAGGACTTCGCCAAGTACATCGAACTGCGCAAGGGTGACGCGGAGGGCAAGGGTGGTCTGACGACCGCTGAGGCTCTGCAGGCAATCGGTCAGTCGCCGGTGGCTACGTCGACCACGCCGTTCAACACCGACCGCGAGTACCGTCAGGCAACCGTCGCCACTGCAGGCAACTGAGCCGGCCAGCCTCTTCACTGAACAAGGACAAGTGCTGATATGAAGATCGAAGCCAAGCTCTTCGAGATCCTGACGATGTTCTTCATTCTCGTCGCGATCATCTACGGAGTGTTCACCGCTCTGTCACGCACAGGTATCGAGTGGGCCGGACTGACGGCCATCGTCCTGTCTGCAGGTCTGACGCTCATCGTGGGTACCTACTTCCGCTTCGTCGCCCGTCGTCTGGACACCCGTCCCGAGGACTACGACGACGCTGAAATCTCGGATGGTGCAGGAGAACTGGGCTTCTTCAGCCCGGGTAGCTTCTGGCCGATCCTGCTTGCCGCTGCTGCTGCACTCGCGGCAGTGTCGCTGGCGTACTTCCAGCCGTGGCTCATCGCAGTCGCAGTTGTCTGTGTGCTCGCCGCAGCCGCAGGCCTGGTGTTCGAGTACTACACCGGACCCGAGAAGCACTAGTTTCACCCGCACTCGAACAGAGGCGCCGCACCCACCCGGGTACGGCGCCTCTGTTGTCGTTTATGTGAGTTTCGGTGGTAGGAGGGTGCCTGTCAACAACCGCTCTCTGTCAATCGTGGAGCGAGTATTCGAGGTCGTAGCGGTGCAGACCGTCGACGACCTCCAGCTCGAGAGTGCCTGCGATGCCCTTCAACTCGCCGGTTCCGGACCCCGGCACGATCTCGTACAGAAGCTTCTGCGTTCCGTCGATCATCTGACCGAACTGCTGCAGGGCGAACGATCCCACAGCTTCGTCGACCTGCCCCGTGACAAACTCCAAAGCGACATAGCCCGCTGCACCGGCTGTCGGATCGCCCGCGGACAGCATCAGGCCGGACGACGTGCCCTCGACGCCGCCGATGAACGTCTTGTCGAACTCGAAGCGTCCGACGCGTCCGGAGAGCTCAGGATCGGCGGGGCGAAGATCGATCTCGAAGGTGCCGCGTGAATGGGATGTCATGGTCCGAGTATCTCACCAGGCGACAACGCCTCGAGGGGACTCCCGAGAACGTGCAACACTCGGTAGATGATTCTCGAACATGCCGTCCTGCAGGTCGATCCGTCGCAGTCAGCGCGTTTCGAGGCCGCATTCGACGTGGCCCGAACCATCATCTCCGAGGTTCCCGGATTCATCAGGCTGCGGCTCTCGCACTGCCTGGAATCACCGGAGCGATATCTCCTGCTGGTCGAGTGGGAAGACGTGGAGTCACACACCATCGGGTTCCGTAAGTCGCCAGGATACGAGAAGTGGCGAGAACTTCTCCATCACTTCTACGAGCCGTTCCCGACGGTGGAGCACTATTCGACTGTGCTCGAGGTCTAGCAAAGCGTAGTGCCTGCTGTTGTCGGCGCTCAGACGACGAACCGGGGGAGTGGTGCCCACTTGGAGGTTGTCCATACTGAATCGCTCAGAGAACGAGTGAGGCCCCGAACCGGAATCCGGTTCGGGGCCTCACTGGTCAACTGACGTTCTTAGTGGAGTTCTCCACTGGAACCATCGGACTTGCCGTTGGTTCGGTTCTGGTAGTCCAGAAGGATCTGAAGCTGCTCGTGCTCAGCTTCGTGATGAGCGGCTTCGAGAGCCTCGCTCTCCTCGACAGGGTCGGCGGTGATCAGGCTACCGCTACCGGGCTTGCCGGCGAGGCCGAGCTTGTTCATCTTCTTCGGGACAGCAGCACCCTGGTACTCGAGCGGGATCGGGTGTCCGTGCTCGTCGACGGGGCCGAGCGGCTGGTGGATCTCGATGTACTGGCCGTTCGGCATCCGCTTGATGATGCCGGTCTCGATGCCGTGTTCGAGGACTGCACGGTCACTGCGCTGCAGGCCGATGCAGAACCGGTACGTCACGAAGTACGCGATGGGCGGAAGGATGACCATGCCGATACGGCCGATCCACGTCATTGCGTTCAGCGAGATGTGCAGGTGGTACGCGATGATGTCGTTGATGCAGGAGATCGTGAGCACCAGGTAGAACGCGATGGACATCGCACCGATAGCGGTACGGACCGGCACGTCGCGCGGGCGCTGCAGGATGTTGTGGTGAGCGTCGTCTCCGGTGAGACGCTTCTCGATCCACGGGTACGCGATCAACAGTGCGAAGACGAGGCCCATGATCAGGGCGACGGCGAACACTGCAGGGATCGTGTACCGGTTGAACAGGTAGATCTCCCACGCCGGCCACAGTCGAGCAAGGCCGTCCGTCCACATCATGTAGATATCGGGCTGGGAACCTGCCGAGACCTGTGACGGGTTGTACGGACCGATGTTCCACACGGGGTTGATCTGGAACAGACCACCGAGCAGTGCGAGCACGCCGAAGGTCATGGCGAAGAACGCGCCACCCTTCATCGCGAAGACCGGGAGGATGCGGACGCCGACGACGTTCTGTTCCGTACGGCCGGGGCCGGGGAACTGCGTGTGCTTCTGGTACCAGACCAACGCGAGGTGGCCGGCGATCAGAGCCAGGATGATGCCCGGGAACAGCAGCACGTGAGCGACGTAGAGACGCGGGATGATGAGGTCGCCGGGGAAGTCGCCGTCGAAGATCAGCCAGTGCATCCAGGTACCGACGATCGGGATACTCATCGTGATACCACCGAAGGCGGCGCGGAGGCCGGTGCCCGAGAGCAGGTCGTCGGGGATGGTGTAACCGAAGAAGCCTTCGAACATCGCCAGGATGAGCAGCAGGCAGCCGATGACCCAGTTCGCTTCACGCGGGCGACGGAAGGCGCCGGTGAAGAAGATGCGAGCGAGGTGAACGATGATCGACGCCGCGAACATCAGTGCAGCCCAGTGGTGAATCTGGCGAACGAAGAGACCGCCGCGCACCTCGAAGGAGATGTTCAGGGTCGTCTCGTAGGCGCGAGACATCGTGACACCACGAAGCGGCTGGTATGCGCCCTGGTAGACGACGTGTGCCATCGACGGATCGAAGAACAGCGTCAGGAACACACCGGAGATCAGCAGGATCACGAAGCTGTAGAGCGCGATCTCGCCGAGCATGAAGGACCAGTGCGTCGGGAAGACCTTGTTGATCTGCCGGCGCATGCCTGCGGCGAGGTGGTAGCGGGAGTCCATAGCCTCCGCTTGTCCAGCCGCTGCCGCGCTGATCTTGGACGGTTTGGTTGTTGTTGTGGTCACGGTCGACGCTCCCAAAATGCCGGGCCGAGTGCTTCGATGAAGTCACCGTCGGCGACCAGGAAGCCCTCTTCGTTCACTGTAATAGGCAACTGCGGAAGTGCGCGAGCAGCGGGACCGAAGATCGGCTTGCCGTAGGTCAGTGCGTCGAACTGCGACTGGTGGCAGGGGCACAGAATACGGTTGCTCTGCTGTTCGTAGAGCGAGGTGGGGCAACCCAGGTGGGTGCAGATCTTCGAGTAGGCGAAGTAATCGCCGTAGTTGAAGCTTTCCTGGCCCTTACGCTTGGTGACACGCGCGGTGTCTTCCGTGCGGAGGCGGATGAGCATCACCGAGTTACGAATGCCGCGCAGTGCTGCGAGCAGAGCGTGCTCGTCGCCACGGTCGGACTCGCGGAACGGGAAGACCGTTTCCATCGAACCGGCATCGAGATCTTCCGGGCGAACGAGGACGATGTCCTCGGGACGGCCGGTGTCACGACGCAGGTAGATGGTCTCGCCCGGGTAGTTCGGGGTCCAGCCGGACACCCACAGAGGTGAGTCGTCGCCCTTGGCCCACGGGTTCTTGATGAGTCCGCCGAGGGGCATGACCATCATGACGCCGAGTGCGCCGCCGCCGAACATCAAGCTGCGCTTGATGGCCTTGCGGCGGGGGAGGGTGGACGTCTCGAGGGTGTCGCCGAGCTCGGCGACGATCGTGCGACGATCGACCTCGGTGGAACCACCGTCGTGGCGGTCCTGGATCGAGACCTCTTCGGGGATGAACTTCTTCGTGAACTGAACGGCACCGATGCCGACGCCGAGGATCGCCAGACCCATGGTCAAGCCGATCAGCGGGGTGTACAGGCTGTACTTGCCGTAGTTCTCGTCACCGGCGCCTGCGTACTCCCAGGGCCAGAACAGGTAGATCGCGATGAACGCGATCGCCGAAACGCCGGCGAGGCCGAACCAGAAGGCGACGTTGCGCTCGGCGCGCTTTTCCGCCCTGGTGCCCTTTACCGACCAACGATCACGGCGGTAGACGACATCGACGCCATCGAGATTGGTACCCAGCTTGACCAGGTCGTCGCGTGACATCGCGTCGAGCTCTTCATCTGTGTACTTCTTAGGCGTATCGCCGCCATGCTGGCCAGCGTCGCTCATGACCTTGCTCCGATCCACAATGCTGCACCGACGACAGCGATGATTCCGACGGCCCACATGGCGAGACCCTCAGAGGCCGGACCGAGGCCACCGAGCCCGTACCCACCGGGGTCCTTCGACTCGCCCGACGACTTGACGTAGGCGATGATGTCCTTCTTCTCCTCGATCGTCAGCTGACGATCCGAGAACTTCGGCATGTTCTGGGGACCGGTAACCATGGCAGCGTAGATCTGCTGCTCGCTGGCCGGATCCAGGACCGGGGCGTACTTGCCCGAGGACAGTGCGCCACCGCGGCCGGTGAAGTTATGGCACGACGCGCAGTTGAGCCGGAAGAGCTCACTGCCGCGTCCGACGTCGCCACCGCGCAGCGAGGACTGGGCGATTTCGCCGTTCTCGTCGCGGATGAGCGTCGGGCCGCCGCCGTTGGCCTGGATGAAAGCGCCGAGGGCGTCGGTCTGCGCAGCATCGAACTTGGGGTCCTTGCGTGCAGCCTGGGCCTCGTTGCGAGCTGCCGGCATACGACCAGAGGAGACCTGGAAGTACACGGCTGCTTCGCCGACGCCGATGAGGCTGGGACCGCGGTCCTGCACGCCCTGCAAGTTCGCGCCGTGGCACGTGATGCATGACGTGTCGTACAGCTGCTTGCCTTCACGAATCAGGGCTGCTGAATCGTCACTGGCGGTCGCAACCTGCGGAGCTGGTGTCAACGCCGAAGCGAGGAAACCTGCGCTGATCAATCCCATCATCAATACGAGCGCGCCAGTGACGCGCCGGCGGATTTTCCGCTGGCGACGCGACTTCGCGGCATTCGCTGAGTTATCGGATGCGGGAGGGGGGGATGAACTCATCTGTATCCCTTTGGTATGTCGGGACGGAACTGGACGTCAGGGGCTGCCTGGGGCGTACAGCTGATTAACGGATGAAATAAATCGTGGCAAACAGCGCGATCCACACGATGTCGACAAAGTGCCAGTAGTACGAAACAACGATCGCGGCGGTGGCCTGGGCGGGCGTGAACTTGCTGACCCGGGTACGTGCGATCAAGAAGACGAAGGCGATGAGACCGCCGATGACGTGCAGACCGTGGAAGCCGGTGGTCATGTAGAACACCGAGCCGTACACGCTGCTCGAAATCGTGGTGCCCTCGTGCACGAGGTGGTAGTACTCGTAACCCTGGCCGGCGACGAAGAACGCCCCCATGACCAAGGTGATGGTGTACCAGCGACGAAGTCCGAAGACGTCGCCACGCTCAGCCGCGAAGACACCCATCTGGCAGGTGAACGAAGATGCGATAAGCACCAAGGTCACCGGCACGGCCAGATAAAGGTTCAATTCGGTTGGCTCCGGCGGCCAATTTCCGTTCGCCTGAGCTCGTGCCACGAAGTACATGGCAAAGAGCCCTGCGAAGAACATGAGCTCACTTGACAACCACACGATGGTGCCAACGCTGACCATATTCGGCCGGTTCAGCGAGTGCACGCGTTGGGTGATTGCCGATCCTGAAGTCCCTACTGCGCTCGTCACAGACAGAAGTATGACGCTTCGTCGTAAGAGACGACCACTCGGGTCCACCATCGGCGCGTCGCTCGGCTCGAGTTCGCGGGATCGGGCGGCGAACGCGCTGGTGGCGTGGTCGGAATATGCTGGCGCGATGGCAGCTACACACAAGAGTAGACCGTGGTTCCTGAGAATTTTCGGCACGAAGATTCCGACACCGCTCGATGCAGGGCGGTCGGATCTGGTCGTCGTTGCCGAAGGCTTCGACGACGCCGAGGCGAGCTCGACGGCTCTCGAACGTGCCGCCTCCACCGAGCCGGAGTTCAGGGCGGAGTCCGAAGTGGTTCTGCGGCATCATCTCGACCTCCCGGAGGGCTCGGTAGCCGATGCCGAGAACATCGTCGCCCAGGACGGATATGTGCGAGGCTCGAGTCGGCCCGAGGACGTGACTCCGACGGTCGAGAATTCGGTTCGCGTCGTCTTCGAGCGTGTCCAGGTGCTTGACGCACTGCATTGCTCCCAGGAGCGGTCACGAATGGCCGGTCTGGCGCAGCGACTCGGTGGTTCGGTCGCCGGGTGGGACGCGCTCCAGCCCCCGATACTTGCGGAGGCGCCGCCCAAACGCGGTCGCAGAAAGTCCTGAGCGGCCCTATTCGGTTTCCTCGTTACCTCACTGACTAGGCTGCGAGGGTCAGAGGCAGCACGTAATGACAGCACAAAAAGACAGCACGAAACGACAGCACGAAACGACAGCAAAAAATTAGCCCACTTGAACGACAGGGGACCAAGGCACTATGGCCGGCACCGACGCATCCAACGCCGTGAACGTCGATTCGAGTGCAGTGGTGCGGTCCTGGCCGATGATTCTCGGTTTGCTCACGGACGGCAGTGACTTGTCGGAAGCCGACAGTCGCTGGGCTATGGGCGAGATCATGTCGGACAACGCCACCTCCGCTCAGATCGCTGCTTTCGGGGTCGGTCTGAAGATGAAGGGAGAAACCCCCGCGGAGTTGGAAGGGCTCGCCGCCGCGATGCTCGAACACTCCAGGCGCGTGCCGGTCGATTCCGACGTCGTCGACATCGTCGGCACGGGTGGTGACCGCTCCAACACGGTGAACATCTCGACGATGGCCTCGATCGTGGTTGCCGCGTCCGGTGTGCGAGTTGTCAAGCACGGCAACCGCGCTGCTTCGTCCAAGAGCGGTGGCGCCGACGTGCTCGAGGCGCTCGGCGTTCGCATCAACCTCGGGCCGGAGCAGGTTGCGAGGTGCGTCGAAGAGGTCGGCATCGGCTTTTGTTTCGCGCCGGTCTTCCATCCCGCACTGCGCTTTGCGGCGGTGCCTCGCAAGGAAATCGGCATTCCGACGGCATTCAACGTGCTCGGTCCACTGACCAATCCGGCTCGTCCGCGTGCCGGGCTGATCGGGTGCGCATTTCCGAAACTGATCTCGGTCGTCGCGGGAGTCCTTGCGCAGCGCGGCAATTCGGCGTTGGTGGTACGGGGAGACGACGGACTGGACGAACTGACCACATCGACGACGTCGACGGTTCACATCGTCGGCGGTGGAAGTGTGCGAACTGTCACGCTGGATCCGCGTGACCTCGGAATCGACCGCGTTCCTCTCGAAGAGTTGCGTGGAGGCGACGCCGAAATCAACGCCACCGTCGCCAGAACGCTGCTTTCCGGGCAGAAGGGGCCGGTCCGGGACGCGGTCCTGCTGAACGCGGGAGCAGCCATCGCGGCATTCAACGGTGTCGGCGACGATCTCGAGAGTGCGATCTCTGCCGGGATGACTGCAGCCGCTGCCGCGATCGACAGCGGCGCGGGCGCTGAACTGCTTCACAAGTGGGCGGCGCTCACCGCCGAGCTGGCCGACCAAGCCTGATCGAGGGGCTATTCACCCAGCGAGAAACCGGCCTCGACGTCTGCGCTGGAGAATGACTGGAACGCAATGTGTGTGGCGGTTCGGAGAACGCCGGGCACCTTGTTGATTCCTCCGGTGACCACGTCGGCGATCTGGGCGTGGTCACGCACTTTCACGATGGCGATCAAATCGACGTCACCTGCGCACGAGTAGACCTCGGTCACTCCGGACAGGTCGGCGACGGCCTGCGCGGTTTCCGGGATCCGAGCGGACTCGGCGTGAATCATGACGATGGCGTTGATCATTTCTCTCCTCGATTTCCCTGCGGGTTGTGATGACCCGGTGGTTTCGATCGAGCTTAGGGGTGCCGCCCCGCCGTTACGTCATCGATGTTCGGATTCGGTTCCGGCTCGGGCGAGTCGGCACCAGGCTTCCCACTTGCCGGCGCCGCTCACAGGTTCGACGTATCCGGATGTCGCCGACACGATTCGGACACCGTCCGACGAGAGCCACCTTGCGATCAGTCCCAGTTCTTCGGGTGACGCGCCGCGGAACGGGGCGTCGTCCGGTAGGACGGTTTCGGCCGCCGCGGTGATGGCGTCGACGACGGGCATCGGGTGAGTCCCACGTCTGGCGAGCCCGGCGGACGCGAGACGCCCGGACCGGATCACCGACAGCTCCCAGCCGCCGTCTCCGGTGGGGCGGGCGAGAACGAGTTGTTCGATCGCCGCGATTGCAGCGAGTCGCTGAGTGCGCCGCACTGCGGTGGCGACTGCGACCGTTCGGTCACGCAGACGAGCAGCATTCTCGAACAACGCGTGTGCGGACAGCTCGTCGATCCGGGCCTGCATCTGTTGGAGGGGAGCGTCGTTGGTTCCTCGGAAGAATCCACGCACGGCCTCAGGGGCGGCCGCGTAGTCCTCTGCGTTGATTTCCGGGGTCCAGGAGGCTGGACACGCCCCCAGTTCGCGAGCGGGGCAGTCAGGGCCGTGAACGGCGCCGCGTCCGAGACGCTTGGTACACGTGCGCAGACGACTGAACTCTGCGACGGTGTCGGCGACGTCGACTGCGTCGGCGCGAGAGGTGAACGGGCCGATCGAATCGGCCGTGGGCGTGCGAACCACGGACAGTCTCGGAAACGCCTCGTCGGTGAGGGTGATCCACCAACCTCGCTTGGGAAACTTGGAGCGACGGTTGTACGGCGGCGCATGCGCGCTCAGCAGTCGTAGTTCACGCACCCCGGCCTCGAGAGCGTGCGCGCACTCGACATGGTCCACACGGGTGGCCAGCGCGACCATTTCCTTCATCCGGCCGCGGGTCTCCGAACCGGTGAAGTAGTTGCGGACGCGGCGTCGAAGGTCGGTAGCAGTTCCTATGTAGAGGGCTTCGTCGGAAGGACCGCGGAAAAGGTAGACACCGGGGCTTCGCGGCAGGTTTGCGGCGAAGGACCGTTTGGCCCGTTGATGCGAGGAAATGTTGGGCAGGTAGTCGACTAGTTCGCTGTAACTGTGGACACCCTGGTTTCCGACCCTGTCGATCAGTCCGTGGAGGACGTCGACGGTCGCACGCGCGTCGTCGAGAGCCCGGTGCGTCGGCTGGGTGGTCACTTGGAAGAGATGGGCGAGTGCGGAGAGCTTCACCGAAGGTGCTTCGTCGCGTGTGAGTACGCGCCGGGCGAGTTTGACGGTGCACAGGACACGGAACGCAGGCCACGGGCGCGCGCTGCGTGACGCCGCTGCTTTGAGGAAACCGATGTCGAACGGCGCGTTGTGTGCCACCAGCACCGCGCCCTCGGCGAACTCGAGAAAAGCAGGCAGGACACGTTCGATGGGAGGTGCACCGATCAGCATGGCTGTGGTGATTCCGGTCAGTTCGA
This sequence comes from Rhodococcus sp. KB6, assembly GCF_001445685.1. Lineage (NCBI taxonomy): Bacteria > Bacillati > Actinomycetota > Actinomycetes > Mycobacteriales > Nocardiaceae > Rhodococcus > Rhodococcus sp. KB6. The sequence goes on from NZ_LNAK01000163.1 coordinate 255,899, forward strand.
CTATGTACGGCGGAATCGACCGGCCGGGGTCGACGAGTGTTGCCATTTCGCCCAGTACCTCGCCGCCGCGGATCTTGACGGCGCCGATCTCGGTGATGGAGTCCTGGTCGGCGCTGCCCCCTGTGGTCTCGAGGTCGACGACGACAAATGTTGTCTCGCTCAGCGGTGTGTCCAGTTCGTCGAAGCTCAGTTGCCGCCCGACGTCGAACTTCTCCCCGTCGGAGAACGGGGGCGGAGACGGAAATTCTCGGGCCGAGGCGGGACTCACACCGCAGACAGTAGAAGTACCCCCCGACACGAATTCGAGAGTGCAGACACGGAATCCGACCCGCACGGACTTCCGTTGCGAAATCGGTCGATGAACGCCCGACAAAAGTAGGAGAGACGAGGATCACACTTGCGGTGGGAACTCGCGAATGTGGACGCGCGCCTACTTGTGAGTAGGGCGAGTCGAGGGGGTCTTCGGTGCGTCTGTCGACGGCTGAAACCGCGTCCGTGACCGGAACAAGTTCTAGTTTCAAGTAATCATCGTTGAACTGCATGGAAGATCGGATTGTCGGGTTTGGTGAGCCTTGGCAGTGGGTAGCGGGCGCGGGTTTGACGGCCTGGAGTGGGTCGCCGAACCGACCTGTTGTTATCTCCCCGTGACCCGCCGGGCGTATCGCGGGCGCGGCACCACGATTTCCGGCGAATCGGGCACGATTGTCACGAAGCGGTCGACATCGTCGCGATCATTTCGTAACCTTCCTGAGACCTAACGAAGTCTTGCCGGACCAAACAGGACCGGCATCGTCAGGAACCGCCTAATCGGGATCTCCGCGAGGAACCCGAACCGGGAACCCAAGTTTCCACTGGGGTGAATCCCGCCTGGGGTGCAGCACGCAGGATCGCTGCAGACCACGCGGGTAGGGCTGATCTTCCCAGCCCGAACCCGTCAGCTAACTCGGTCGGCGGATGAATGGAAGAAATGGAGCACCCCTTAAGTGGCGTCACAGAGTTTCAAGCGTTCAGCGCAGTTGGCAGTAGCCGGCGCGCTCGCAGTCGGAGCATTCGCTGCAACCGCTGCACCTGCCTCGGCAGACCCCATCACCATCCCCGGCGTCGGCACGTTCGAGGTTCCGGGCGTTTCTATTCCTCAGTTGCCGGTCATTCCGGGCATCACCGACATCGCACCGGCTGCACCGGCCGCTCCCATCTCCAGTGTTGGTGAGCAGGCAGTTCGCGCCGCAGAGAGCAAGCTGGGCTCCCCGTACGTGTACGGCGCAGCCGGCCCGGACGCATTCGACTGCTCCGGTCTCGTTCAGTGGGCATACAAGCAGGCCGGTCTCAACCTGCCTCGCACGAGCTACGACCAGGCTGCAGCCGGCGTTGCCGTCGCACAGTCCGATCTTCAGGTCGGCGACGTGATCTCCTTCTACGGCGGATCGCATTCGGGCATCTACGCCGGTAACGGCAATGTCATCCACGCGTCGACCGCTGGTCAGCCCGTGAAGCTCGCTCCGGTGTCCTCGATGCCGTACGACGGCGCTCGCCGTTACTGATTTCTGAACACGCTCGACGGCTGTCTCCGGTAGGCAGTCGGAACGATCCGCCGCTGTGATGCGGCGGAGCTCGGGGGAGCTCCGGATCTTCGAATGTGGGCCTCGAATCTTCGATTCGGGGCCCACATTTTCGTTTCGCGACAATTCGCCCGGTACTTCACCCCGACACGCCTACCGGCGAGTAGACACAAACGTATGCCGTTCCGTAACCTTATCGAGACATTGCGCGGCCGAGACAGGTACTGTGGATAGTTGACAGCCAGCTAACAGATCGTCGACCGGCCCCGGTCGGCGTCGCTTCACCGAGACGGAGAGTTGCATTCCGTGGTTTCATCGAAAAACAACAGTCGAGTACGGGCCGCATTAACAGTGGGAGTGCTGGCGTTCGGACTCGTTGCAGGGCCTTCGATGCAGGCCGGTGCCGACCCCGTCATCACCAACCCCACCGAGGCGCTCGACAAGCTCGGTGAACTCTCCCGGGTTTCCGAGCAGACCAACGAAGCGCTGCACAACGCGCAGATCGACCTCGACGCGAAGCTGGCAGTCGCGAATGATGCGGACGTGCGATCGGCAGCCGATCAGGGTCTTCTCGACGCGGCTTCGGCGCGCGTCGCCGAGTTCGCTCCGGCGGTAAACCGTATTGCCACAGCGAATTACCAGGGTGCGCGAACCAATCGCCTCTTTGCGTTGATGGTGAGCGACTCGCCGCAGCAGTTGCTCGACCAGATGTCTGCGCTCGACGTGATTTCCAACGACGCGGCAGTACAGGTCTCTCAGTTCAACCAAGCCACTGCCGATGCGCGTGCCGCCTCGGAAGCGTCGAAGCGATCGGCCGAAGAAGCGCGAACCGCCGCCGATCAAGCCCGCGCGCTCAGTGACGATTTGCAGCGCAAGCAGAGTGAACTGCAGACGCAGATCGCCGACGTGACCAAAGCCTTCCAGAATCTCACCGACGACGAACGTAACCAACTGAGCGGTACGCCTTTCCCGCCGGACGTCGATCTCAGCAAAATTCTGGCTAACTTGACCCCTGGCTCGGGTGCTGCTGCTCTGCAGGCAGGCCTCACGCGGATCGGTGACCCGTACGTCTGGGGCGCGACCGGCCCGAACGAGTTCGACTGCTCAGGTCTGGTGGTGTGGGCCTACAAGCAGATCGGAAAGACTCTGCCGCGATCGAGCCAAGCGCAGGCGCAGGGCGGTGTACCGGTGTCGAGGGACCAACTACAGCCCGGCGACGTCGTGACGTTCTACAGCGACAACTCGCATGTCGGCATCTACGCCGGCGACGGAAACATTCTGCATGCGTCGACGTTCGGCGTACCGGTGAAGGTCCAGTCGATGGCAGGCATGGAGTTCTCCACTGCGCGTCGTTACTGACGGCTTGCTGCGCCTGAGTGGCGTGTGGCCAGCCGCCGTGAAGCGTCGAGTCGAGTTCTCCTACACTCGGCACCGTGCCGACTGAACCGATGACGACGCCCGACGTCGGCGCAGATCGACCACGCCGTTGGGAGTATCCGGCCCTCGTGGCGCTCGGTGTAGCCGTGGTGCTCGTTCTGGGCCTGACGATCTTCCTGACGAACAGGTCCGATTCCGACGAAAACGCCGCCGCCGAACAGGACGCGGAACGCAGCGCTCAAGTCCAGAGCTTTCTCGATGCATGGGCCGCGGCTCAGATGTCCGACGATCCGTCGGGGCTGGCGAAGTTCGTCGACAGTTCCGCCGCACCCGGTGTGCTCGAGGCGGAAGTTCGACGAGCCACTGCAGCGGGAGCGCTCGAATTCTCCGACTGGGGATACGAGATTCCCAGCGGCGGCCTGACTCCGGCGCCGCGAACCGGTGCGCCGGGCGGAGACGTCGAAGTATGGAATGCGCAAGTTCTGTTGCGGTACGCCCTCGACGGCGTCGACGCATTGCCCACGCGCAAGGCAGTGTCCATGACACTCGCGAAACGCGGCGATCAGTGGTCGGTTCTTGCGGACGGGTCGATCGTCGGACTGGACGGCGCCCGAACGGCGGGCGAATCCTGGAACGGCCCCTGGGACTTCGGCCCGCTTGCCGTCGCCGAGAATTCTGCGGGTAACGCGCTGGTGATCGGCCACCCGGGTCAGCAGGCGTTCGTCGACGCTTTGGCTGCCGATGTGGACTCAGCCATCGAGAACACGACGCAGTTGTGGGGGCCGTGGTGGTCCGAGCGCGCGGTGCTCATGGTGGCGGGGTCCGCTGAGGAATTCACCGCACTGGTCGGCTCCCATCACGACGGCGCTTCGATTGCCGCAGTGTCGGTCGCGGATGCGACGGCGGACGGGTCTTCCGACGTGAGCGGCCAGCGGGTGGTCTTCTCGCCTGCCGCGGCTTCGAGGTTGACCGACATCACCAGGCGAACGGTGTTGCGCCACGAACTGATGCACATAGCCGCCCGATCGAAAACCCGTGACGGGTCGCCGATGTGGGTATTGGAAGGGTTTGCCGAATACGCGGGAAACCGTGGATCCTCGCGGGCCTGGGGTGAGATCGCGCCGACTCTGGCGGCAGCGGTACGCTCCGGCGATACTCCGACCGAGTTTCCGGACGACACGCAGTTCAGCGGTGTACCGGTCGTGAGTTCACTGGCGTACGAATCGGCGTGGTCGATCAACGCGTATATCGCCGATCGATTCGGAGAAGCAAAGCTGACCGACCTCTTTCGCGCTCTCGCCTCCGGAAAGATGACTGCCGAAGACCTCGATTCGCGGATCCGAGCGGTCGTTGGCGTCGGAACCGAGGAACTGCGAGCCGGATGGGTCGACTGGACCAACAGCCATCTGGGCTGAGCGGTTCGCGGCTGGGTCGATTGCAGCGGCGAGGTGCCTTCGCACGTTTGAAGCACCGAGTGCCCTACGGTGGACGGATGCGCCGGACCCTCTTGGTGACCAACGATTTTCCTCCTCGCCCCGGAGGTATCCAGTCCTATCTCCACACGTTCGCCGGGCATCTGCCGCCGGACAAGTTGGTGGTGTACGCACCGCGGTGGCGGGGCGACTCGCACAAGAAGTTCGATGCGGCACAGCCTTTCGAGGTCGTTCGGCACCCGACGACGCTGATGCTGCCGTCGCCTTTTGTCGCTCGTCGAGCCGCGAAGTTGGTCAAGAAGCACGACTGCGAGTCGGTCTGGTTCGGTGCGGCAGCGCCGTTGGCGTTGTTGGCGCCGGTTGTTCGACGTGCCGGAGCGAGCCGAGTGATCGCGAGTACTCACGGCCACGAGGTCGGATGGTCGATGATTCCCGGTGCGCGGCAGTCGTTGCGTGTGATCGGTGACCACACCGATGCGGTGACGTTCGTCAGCAAATACACCCGTGGGCGGTTCTCGGCGGCCTTCGGCCCGCAAGCGGCGCTCGAGCACCTTCCTTCCGGAGTGGACACGTCAGTGTTCCACCCGGACTCGGTCGCCCGCGCGGAACTGCGTAAGCGATACGGGCTGGGCGAGCGGCCCACGATCCTGTGCCTGTCGCGGCTCGTGCCACGCAAGGGGCAGGACATGCTCATCAAGGCGCTGCCGACCGTACGCAAGAGCATTGACGGGGCGGTACTGGTGATCGTCGGAGGTGGGCCGTACGAGGACCATCTCCGCCAATTGGCGCGTAAGACCGGGATGGACGATCACGTCGTCTTCACGGGCACGGTGCCCGCCGCAGAGTTGGCAGCGCACCACACGATCGCCGACGTGTTCGCCATGCCGTGCCGTACCCGAGGCGCCGGATTGGACGTCGAAGGACTGGGAATCGTCTACCTCGAGGCCTCGGCTACCGGTGTGCCGGTCATCGCCGGGCGCAGTGGTGGCGCTCCGGAAACGGTGCAGCAGAACAAGACCGGGCTCGTGGTCGACGGCACCTCTGTTCGCGACGTCGCCGAATCCGTGATCGAGGTGCTGTCCGATCGTGATCGCGCGGCCGCGATGGGAGCAGCCGGCCGGGCATGGGTTGCCGAAGACTGGAAGTGGGACACGCTCGCTTCGAAACTGCGTAATCTCCTCGGCTGAGCAAACGGGACTCGAACGCGAACGGCCCGCACCGAATTCGGTGCGGGCCGTTCGTGTCGGCACGTTCGTGTCGGCAGAGGACTGATCGGCGAAAGACTACTTGGCGTAGATCTTTTCGATGTCGGCGGCAAAGCTCTCGTGCACGACGTTGCGCTTGAGCTTCATCGTGGGCGTGAGTTCGCCTGTGTCCTCGGAGAAGTCGACCGGAAGAATGCGGAACTTCTTGATCGCCTCGGCGTGTGAGACGAGCTTGTTGGCCTCGTCGATGGCGTCCTGGATTTCGCCGACCAGTTCGCCGTCCGAAACCAGGTCGGCCGCTGTGGTTCCTGCGGCCTTGTTGTTGCGCTCGTTCCAGGCGGGGAGAGCTTCGGCGTCGATGGTGATGAGGGCGCCGATGAAAGGCTTCTGGTCGCCGACCACGATGGCCTGGCTGATCAGCGGGTGCGCGCGAAGGGAATCCTCGAGCTGAGCGGGGGAGACGTTCTTGCCGCCTGCCGTGACGATGATTTCCTTCTTGCGGCCGGTGATGGTGATGTAGCCGTCCTTGTCGACGGTGCCGAGGTCGCCGGTGTGGAACCAGCCGTTCTCGATCGACTCGGCGGTGGCCTTCTCGTTGCGCCAGTAGCCGGTGAAGACCACCGGTCCCGAGAGGAGGATTTCGCCGTCTTCTGCGATACGAACGGAGTTGCCGGCCAACGGCTTTCCGACAGAGCCGACCTTCTGTGCGCCGATGGTGTTGACGGCGAAGGCCGCGGTGGTTTCGGTCAGTCCGTAGCCCTCGTAGATCGTGACGCCGATACCGCGGAAGAAGTGGCCGAGTCGAGCGCCCAGAGGTGCACCACCGGAAATGGCCAGCTGGCACTGCCCGCCGAGCGCTGCGCGCAGCTTCGAGTACACGAGCTTGTCGAAGAGAGCGTGCTTGGCCTTGAGAACGATGCCGGCGCCGCCCTTGTCCTGCGCCTCGCTCCACGCGACGGCGGTGTCTGCGGCCGCGTCGAAGATCTTTCCCTTGCCGTCGCCGTGCGCCTTGGCGCGTGCGCTGTTGTAGACCTTCTCGAACACGCGCGGCACCGAGAGGATGAAGTCGGGCTTGAACTCGCCGAACGTCGGAACGAGGTTCGGGATGTCACTCGTGTGCCCCAGCGCTGCACCGGCGTCGAACGACGCGATGCTGACTGCGCGAGCGAGAACGTGCGCGAGCGGCAAGAACATCAGCGTGCGGACGCCAGGAGTCTTGAGCAGCGTGCCGAGGTTGGAGTCGAGGATGCCCTTCGACTCGGCAATCAGGTTGGAGTGCGTCAGCTGGCAGCCCTTGGGTCGGCCCGTGGTGCCCGACGTGTAGATCAGGGTCGCGGGATCGGATGCCTTCAGTGCCGCGACGCGGGCGTGGACGTCCTCGTCGGAGATGTCGGCGCCCAGTGCGGTCAATTCCTCGACGACACCCTTACCGCCCGCCGCGGCATCGATCTGGTAGACCGTGCGCAGCGCGGGGGCGGCTGCAGCGACGTCCTTCACGGTCGCGGCGTGAGTGTCGTTCTCGACGATGAGGTCGATTGCTTCGGAGTCCTCGAGAATCCAACGAACCTGCTCGGCTGCGGAGGTTTCGTAGATCGGAACCGTCACGCCACCGGCTGCCCAGATGGCGTAGTCGACGAGCGGCCATTCGAAACGCGTCGCCGACATGAGGCCGACGCGGTCGCCCTGCTTGACGCCGATCGCGATGAGGCCCTTGGCGACGGCAGTCACCTGAGCGGCGAAATCGCCTGCAGTGACATCGACCCATGCATTTCCGACTTTGCGCTTGTAGACAACCGCCGCCGGCTTCGTCTTCGCGAAGGCGAAGACCGAGTCGACCGCGGAGGCATCCTCGGGAATGGTGAACGTCTGGGGTGCGCTGAACTCAGGCACGAAATACCTCCGACACTGCGAAATACTGACGAGTAGGGTTTTCGTCTCCTACTGTAGTCGCATGTCCGACGCAGTTGTGGCCAGGCTTACAGTCTGTCCGGTATGTAGTGTTGCGACACCCCTCGACGCTTCGCGGACGCGATATGTGAAGCTACTTCGGTGAGCAGCATTCAGGTCGCAGACCAGACTTTCATCGCCGCCCCGCCCGAGCGGGTCGCCGAACTGTTGTCCTCGCGCGCGCAGTGGCGTCGCTGGTTCAGTGATCTCGAGCTCGAAGTCCGGGAAGATCGCGGTCCCGCAGGATTCCGTTGGGGAGTGTCCGGTCAGCTGGTCGGCACCATGGAGGTGTGGCTCGAACCGGTCATGGACGGGACGATCGCGCACTACTTCCTGCACTGTGAGCCGGTCGGCGTATCGCCGTCCGATCTGGCGACCCTCGACCTCGCCGGGATGAACCGCAAGCGTCGGGTCGACGGCAAGGTCATGTCGTTCCAGCTCAAACGCGAACTCGAAGCGGGACGTGCCGCCGGAGTAGCACCGGACTGATAATCGAAGCACTGCACGTTGTGCAGGTTCTGGACTTTTGACGAAGGAAGGTAGCGCAGTCGTATGGCCGAGAAGACCAAGGGGTTGATCAGCATCGACGCTCCTGCCGACGCCGTGATGGACGTCATCGCCGATTTCGAGCGCTACCCCGAGTGGGTGGCCGCGGCGAAGTCCGTCGAGGTGACGGCGCCGGGACAGGGCGGCCGCGCGGACCGAGTACGTTTCGTCCTCGACGCGGGGATGGTGAAGGACACCTACGAACTGCAGTATTCGTGGGCACCGGACGGTATGGCGGTGAGTTGGGAGCTGATCTCGGGCGAGATTCAGAAGTCCCAATTCGGTTCGTACACACTCGAGCCCGGCCCGAACGGCACCACGTCGGTCACCTACGAGTTGACGGTCGACCTGACGATTCCGATGATCGGTCTGTTCAAGCGCAAGGCCGAGAAGATCATCACCGACACAGCTCTGAAGGAACTGAAGAAGCGAGTCGAGGGCTGAGTGCCGGAGCAACGATCGCGCGTCCAACTGTTCGTCGGTAAAGGCGGAGTAGGCACGACGACGCTTGCCGCAGCGACTGCTGTGTCGGCTGCGACCGATGGGGCGAGAGTGCTGCTCGTGTCGATCGATCAGGCAGGTTCTCTTGCAGACGTCCTGGGCGTGCCGAATCCGCGAACGACCACATCTCTCACCGAGCGTCTCGACGTCCGGCAACTCGACACGTCAGCGCTCCTCGAGGACAAGTTCCGAGGATTGTCGGGGTTGATCGACGCTGCAGGAACTTTCGGAGCGGGAGATCACGAACACGGTTCGTCGTTCGAGGGCTTGGAACCGGAAGAGTTGACGGGATCCCTGGGCATCCAAGACATCCTCGGGCTCGCCGAGATTGTCGACTTCTCGGACAGCGGCGACTACGACGTCGTGATCGTGGACTGTCCGGCCGCAGCCGAAGCGCTGCGGATACTCGGCTCGCCGTCGATGGTGTCGGAGTATCTCGAGCGATTGTGGCCGCGGCACAGGCGGATGGTCGCTGTGACAGGTACGGACATGCGGCTGCTCCTGCTCGTGTCCGTCGTCGAACGCGTGCTCGCGTCGGTGGATCGGATCGCGGTTCACCTCTCGGATCGGGAGAACACCGGCGTGCGTGTGGTGACGTCGGCCGACGGCGTGTCGGTCGCGGCGACTCGTCGGACGTTGTCCGGGCTGGCTCTGGCCGGGTTGCGAGTTGACGGGATTGTGGTCAACAACCTTGTCCCGCAGTTCAACTCGTCCGCCGGAAAGGGTGTCGACGATTCACCGGCGGCGCAGTGGCTCGCGTCGATCCGGGCGGCTCAGGCACTCGTCGTGGACGAACTGCGGGGATCAACCGATGGAATGTCCGTCACAACGGTCGAACGCGCTTGCGCCGAACCGGTAGGGTTGGCCGCTCTGGGCGAGATCGCGGCCACGTTCGAGGGTGGAACGGGCACGGATTCGGGCACCGTCGGTACCGCGGACAACATCGTGGTGTCGTTGGAGTCCGGGACCGGAGTCGATTCGGTGTACGTGATGCGGATGTACCTTCCGCTCGTGGATCCGTCGTCGTTGTCGTTGGGCCGGGTGGAGGACGATGTGCTGGTGGGAGCAGACGGCGTACGACGCAGAGTTCGTTTGGCGTCGGTGCTGCGTCGTTGTGTCGTGAACGGGGCGGAGTTGGACGGCAGTTACCTGATCATCCGGTTCAGCCCGGATCCCGCGGTGTGGCCGGTATGAGCGAAGAGCACGAGCGCCTCGTCGCGGAGTTTCGCGCGCTGGCGGAAACCGTTCTGACGCGCCTGGAACCGGTGCTGCAGAAGGCCGCAGCAGCGACGGCCGACGTTGCGAGTGACTCGGCGTCCACGGACACGCAGCCGGTGTTCACCGGCTGCAGCTGGTGTCCGGTGTGCGCCCTCGCCGCACTGGTTCGCGGTGAGCACCACGAACTGTTGGCATTCCTCGCGGGTCAAGCAGCAGCATTCCTTGCGTTGCTTCGTGAGATTCTCGACGAGTTTCTCGGGGGGCCGTCAGGCCCCGATCGTGGACCCGAAGGCGGTCCGACGACGCCAGGTGCGGAGCGAACTCGCACGGCGGCATTTGTCCCGATCAACGTGACGGTCAAGGACTGACTCAGTACCCCGGGTAGAGCGAACGGCCCGAGATGAGCACAATCGACACAATGGTCACCGACGCACGAGGCACCGATTCAGGGTGCGCACTCCAGCGGACGCCGCTCGCGCGGGAATCGTCGCGATGAGCGCGCGCCGCTTGAAAGCGGTCTCCGACTCCACCATGGACGACATCTTGACGGTCGGCATCGACGTCGGCGGGACGAGTATCAGGGCCTCCGTCGTGGACGTCGACGGACAAGTGCTCGAGATGATTCAAGCCCCGACCCCGCAGTCGGCCAGGGCACTTGAAGACGGTCTCGATCGCGTCGTGCGCGAATTGGTCACCAGGCACGAGGTATCGGCCGTGGGGTTGGCGGTCGCCGGCTTCATCACCTCCGATCGAAGCTCGGTTCGGTTCGCTCCGCACTTGCCGTGGGTGGACGCGCCGGTCGGAAGTGACTTGAGCAAGCGGCTCGGCTTGCCGGTCGTTCTCGAACACGACGCCAATGCAGCGGCTTTCGCGGAGCATCGATTCGGCGCGGCCGCAGGTGGCCGCAATGTCGTGATGGTGGCAATCGGGACCGGCATCGGTGGTGCGCTGCTGATCAACGGTGAGCTGTACCGGGGGAGTCACGGCGTCGCCCCCGAACTGGGCCACATCCAGGTCGTTCCGGGCGGGCGTCAGTGCGCGTGTGGCAAACGTGGGTGTTGGGAGCGCTATTGCAGCGGAACGGCGCTCGTCGACACGGCAATCGAACTGCTTGCCGCCGACCCGGCCGCGTCGACGGTCCTGGCGCGTGAGGTTGCGGTGGATCCTGGTTCGCTCACCGGTCGCCGGATCGCCAACGCCGCGCAGGACGGTGACCCACTCGCGCTGGCAACGATCGCCGAGTTCACCCGTTGGCTGGCCGTGGGTCTGGCCATGGTCGGTGACGTCTACGATCCCGATCTGGTCGTGATCGCCGGCGGCGTCGCGAGTTCTGCCCCACTGTTTCTCGACGACGCCCGCGAGCAGTACGCGACATTGTTGACCGGGGCGAAGCACCGCCCACTGGCCCGCATCCGTTCCGCTCAGCTGGGCGAAGCTGCGGGCATGGTCGGCGCCGCCGCATTGGCCCGATCGGTAGTGCCTCAGGATCTCGGTGGGGTCGACGGCGCTGGAACCACGTCTGCCGGACTGTGATCGGGTCGATCCTGCAGGGGCGTGTGTAGCGGGGGTTACCGGTCGGCAGTAAGGTCGTACTCAGCGAAATTCAGCTGTGAATGGGAGGGACGCCGTGTGGTATTGGCTCTTCAAGTATGTGTTGCTGGGGCCGATTCTCTGGCTGCTCGGGCGTCCGACGGTCAAGGGTCACGAGAACATTCCGACTGACGGGGCGGCCATTCTGGCCAGCAATCACCAGGCGGTTCTGGACTCGTTCTACCTTCCGCTTCGTGTCAACCGCCGCATCACGTTCCTTGCCAAGAGTGAGTACTTCACCGGTTCCGGTCTGAAGGGCGCTTTCCAGAAGTGGTTCTTCACCGCGGTCGGTCAGGTCCCCATCGACCGAACCGGTGCAGACGCGGCGCAGGATGCACTCAACGCCGGTCTCAAGGTCCTCGGTTCGGGCAGCCTGCTGGGTATCTACCCCGAGGGGACGCGCTCGCCTGACGGCCGCCTCTACAAGGGCAAGACCGGAATGGCGCGCCTCGCACTTGAATCGGGCGTCAAGGTGATCCCGGTAGCGATGGTCGGCACCGACAAGATGAATCCGATCGGCTCACGGATGTGGCGTCCCGCCAAGGTCACCGTGATCGTCGGCGAACCCATCGATTTCTCCCGCTTCGAAGGCATGGGCGGAAACCGCTTCGTCGAGCGCGCTGTGACCGACGAGGTGATGTACAAGCTGATGAAACTCTCCGGCCAGGAGTACGTGGACATCTACGCGGCAAGCCTCAAGAACCAGGCGCCCACGAAACCCGAAGCTGCCATCGACGTTCCGGCGGAAGGCGGCGAGTCGGTTGTCGATCTCGTGGCCTCGGCCGAGTCGAAGGAATCCGCGAAGACCGACAAGGATTCGCTCCCGGACGCACAAGCCAGCTAGAGATTTCCCACACCGGCCGCACGCGCATTGGCTCCAGAGCCTGCGCGTGCGGCATAGTTTTCGGACGTGCGCTACTTCTACGACTGTGAATTCATCGAAGACGGTCGAACCATCGATCTCGTGTCCATCGGCGTTGTCTGTGAGGACGGCCGAGAGTACTACGCGGTTTCGACGGAGTTCGATCCCGCCCGTGCCGGTAGTTGGGTGCGCAAGAACGTGCTGCCGAAGTTGCCGCAGCCTTCGTCGCCGCTGTGGAAATCACGCGAGAAGATCCGCGACGATCTTCTGAAATTCTTCGTTCCGCGGCCGATGGTGGTTCCGGAGCTCTGGGCGTGGGTCGCCGCCTACGACCACGTCGCGCTGTGCCAGTTGTGGGGCGACATGACGGAACTACCGCAGTCGATGCCGCGGTACACCCGCGAACTCCGACAGTTCTGGGAAGACAACGGCAGTCCTGCCCTCCCGTCGGCGCCCGCCGACGCACACGACGCACTTGCCGACGCCAGGCACAACCTCGTGAAGTTCGACGCCATTTCGGCTGCACGGTCACTTCGCTGACCCAGGTTTCGGTGCGCGGGAAGTGTTCCGATTGGGCTGCGATCGAGAGCCTGTGTGACGCGCCGACGAGCGAGCGAATATCCTGTAGAGGTGAACTGGACTGTCGACGTGCCGATCGACCGCTTGCCCGAACTCCCGCCGCTGCCTGCCGGACTGCGTAAGCAGCTCGACGAGGCGCTCGCGAAGCCCGCTGCTCAGCAGCCCTCGTGGCCCGCTGACCAGGCGGCAGCCATGCGGACTGTGCTCGAGAGCGTGCCTCCCATCACGGTGGCCAGCGAAGTCGAGGCGCTGCAAGAGCGTCTCGCGCAGGTCGCGCGTGGTGAGGCATTTCTGCTCCAGGGCGGTGACTGCGCCGAGACCTTCGCGGACAACACCGAGCCGCACATCAAGGGAAACATCCGCACGTTGCTGCAGATGGCCGTCGTGCTCACCTACGGTTCCTCGATGCCGGTCGTCAAGGTCGCTCGCATCGCCGGCCAGTACGCCAAACCGCGCTCTGCCGACATCGACTCGTTGGGTCTGAAGTCCTACCGCGGCGACATGATCAACTCGCTCGTCGCCGACGAGGCAGTCCGCGCCCACGATCCTTCGCGACTGGTGCGTGCATACGCCAACGCCAGCGCCGCGATGAACCTGGTTCGCGCACTCACCGGCGCCGGCATGGCCGACCTGCACAAGGTGCACGATTGGAACCGCGAATTCGTCGCAGCGTCTCCCGCGGGCGCACGCTACGAGCAACTGGCAGCCGAGATCGACCGCGGCCTGCAGTTCATGAACGCGTGTGGCGTCACCGATCCGAGCCTGCACCAGGCACAGATCTTTGCCAGCCACGAGGCCCTGGTTCTCGACTACGAGCGCGCGATGCTGCGTCTCGACAACGACAGCGATCACCCCAAGCTCTACGACCTGTCGGCTCACTTCCTCTGGATCGGTGACCGCACTCGTCAGCTCGACGGTGCGCACATCGCCTTCGCCGAGTTGGTGTCCAACCCGATCGGCCTCAAGATCGGGCCGAGCACGACGCCGGAAATGGCGGTGGAATACGTCGAGCGTCTCGACCCCACCAACAAGCCGGGTCGTCTGACTCTGATCTCGCGCATGGGCAACGGCAAGGTCCGCGACCTGCTGCCGGCGATCATCGAGAAGGTCCAAGCCACCGGTCACCAGGTCATCTGGCAGTGCGATCCGATGCATGGCAACACCCACGAAGCCTCCACCGGGTACAAGACGCGCCACTTCGACCGCATCGTCGACGAGGTTCAGGGATTCTTCGAGGTTCACAACGGTCTCGGCACGCATCCGGGTGGCATCCACGTCGAGCTGACCGGTGAGAACGTCACCGAGTGCCTCGGCGGCGCGCAGGACATCTCCGACCTCGATCTCGGCGGTCGCTACGAGACGGCGTGCGACCCCCGATTGAACACCCAACAGTCGTTGGAGCTCGCGTTCCTCGTGGCCGAGATGCTGCGAGGCTGAAACCTTGCTTCGCCGAAGCTGATTCGCGCCGGCATAGATTTTCGGCAAACGCCCTCACCCGCTCGCGCAGGTGGGGGCGTTCGCTATTGCGTGAATCGTGTGACGAATCGGCGCTGCCAGGGCATTTCGACGGCGCGAGGTGAGTAACGTGCGCGAACGTACGCGGTGGCGTCCTTACTGGGCACTCCGTCCATGACGGCAAGAGCGGCCAACGCTGTTCCGGTGCGGCCGTATCCACCACCACAAGCGATCTCGACTCTTTCGGTTTCCGAGCGCACCCACACTTCGTGCAAGGCCCTGCGCAGCGCATCGGGATCGCTCGGCAACCAGAAATCTCGCCAGCGGACCCACTCCGACTCCCATTCGGTGTCGGGAGGTTCTTTGCCGGTCAGATAGACGCCGAAGGTGGGGAGAGGTCCGGAAGGAAGTGGATTGCGGAGTCCTCGACCCCGAATCGATCTCCCCGACGGCAAGTCGAGTATCCCAATGCTCTCGGGTTCCCACGTGGCCATGAATTCAGATTAGGCCGAAGCGGACTGTCAGGGAATTGCGACGACGCTGATGTCGGTGCCCTTGGCAACGAGGTCGTTCTTGACGCTCTGGCTGATGATGACCGAGCTGTCGTTCTGGGTGAGCTGACGCACGGTGATCTCGAGGCCGAGGCGGCCGAGTTCTTCGCGTGCTGAGGAGACGGAGCGGCCGATCAGCGAGGGAACCTTGACGGAGTCGGAGATGAGGAGAACCACGGAGGTGCCGGCGTTGACGGAGGACCCGACTGCGGGATCGGTGCCGATTACGCTACCGCCCTCGACGGCGTCGTCGAACGTTGTTCTGGTGGTGCTGACTGAGATGCCTACCTTGTCGAGGGCGGCGCGCGCAGCGTTCTCGGACATGCCCTTCACATCGGGAATGTCCACGGGCGGTGACCCTTTGGATGTGATGACCTTGACCGAGGAGCCCACGGCAACTTCGGTTCCCGGTGCCGGGTCGAGCGCGGCCACGCCGCCGATCGGGATCTTGGAGCTGAATGTGTCCCCGCCGTCGACCGCGACGAGAGTGCGGTCGGCGAGTTGTGCGCCCAGGGCCGAGACGTCGCCGCCGGCCGGAATGGGCGGGACAGTCGGACGCCCGAGCGAAGTCAGCAGCGCGACGGTCGAGCCTTTGGTAACCCTCGAGCCGGAGGCCGGGTCTGTCCCGATCACCGTGTCGATGGGTTGGGCGTCGGAGTACTGACCCTGTACGTCGGGGGAGAGCCCGGCGTCCTGCAGAGCGGTGACCGCAGTGTCCTTGGTCAGCCCGTCGATCGAGGGAACAGCTGTATAGCGGCCCGAGCCCATCCACCATCCGCCGAAGCCCAACGCGAGCGCGAGGACCGCGATGACGAGCAGCCAGATCAGGGTGGCTCGTCGCGATTTACGACGTGCCTCGACAAAATGAGCATGCGGATCGTCGTGCCCCGGGTGGTCGTCGCCGAAATCGGAACCGTCGTCGAAATCCGAGTCGCCGTCGACCGTCGCCGGACGAGCAGTTTGTGTGGTGACCGCGCGAGTGTGCTGGATACCGCCAGGGGGAGGAGAGCCCGTGCCGAGCGCCGTGGTGGCTGCCACAGCCGGGGCCACGCCGGACGCCAATACCGTCGTGGCAGCGGGGTTCGGGCGCGCAGCAGAGTTCGGGTGTACCTCCGTGGGAGGCGCAGGCGCCGGTTGTGGCCGGGCCGGGGCAACTTGCGCGCTCTGGTGCTGGGCGCTTCGACGCGGAGCGGGAACGCGGTATGACGGAAGTTCCAGTTGCTCGCTCACACTGCGAAGTGCAGCTGCCATCTCACCGGCGTCGGCGAAACGATGTGCGGGCTCGCGGTGAGTGGCTTCGGCGACCAGACGATCGAACTGCGCCGGTACACCGGGGATACGTGAACCTGGGCGCGGGACATCGTCGTGGATGCGTTGGTAGGCGATGGAGAGTGACGTATCGCCGGTGAACGGTGTTGTACCGGTGAGAAGTTCGAACATCAACACGCCGGTCGAGTAGACGTCGCTTCGAGTGTCGGCAATTCCTGACGTCACCTGTTCCGGCGACAGATAGGCCGCGGTGCCGAGGATCACGCTGTTGGAGGTGGTGGTTGCTGCCGCAGCTGCACGCACCAATCCGAAGTCGGCGATCTTCACTTCGCCGGTGTCCGAGATCAAGATGTTCTCGGGTTTGACGTCACGGTGAACCAGTCCCGCTCGATGCGCCACCGCCAACGCGTCCAGGACAGGTGCCACGACTGCAGCGACTGCGTGTGGCGGCATCGGTCCGCGCTCACGAAGGAGTTCACGCAAGGTTCCACCGTCGACGAGTTCCATCACGAGGAACACGTGATTGCGATCGCTGCCTTGGTCGTAGACGGCCACAAGGGCCGGATGCTTGAGTCGGGCCACGGCCCGGGCCTCGAACTCGAAACGAGTCAGGAACGCTGGATCGCCGGCGAATTGCGGGTCCATCACCTTGATCGCGACAGGTCGATCCAACCGTGTATCGAGGCCTCGATACACGGTCGACATACCGCCGCGCGCGATCGGTGCGTCCACTCGATAGCGGCGCTCGAGCATTTCGCCGATCAACCCTCGACCTCCGTAATGACTGTTCCTCCGTGCTTGCGATCTGTCTGCTTGCGGTCTAGGTGGTAGCTGTCGGCATGTGGGTGGTTGTTTACCGCGTACTGGCTCCCGCAGTGAGGGCACCCATTTACATCCACCGCGAAATCCCGGTTACTGATACGCCGCATCCCGTCCATCGTAGCCAGCGATACCGACGCGGAAGTCTCGAGAACGTCACAGAGCGCTGTGACCTGAGCGGAGCGGCAGTTTCGAGCACTGCACCGGGCGGTACACAGCGGGCTCGCCGGACCGGATAAACTTCTCGCGGTGAGCGCGATTCCTTATTGTGATGATGTCCTGGATTCTTCGGTTTCCCTGTTCCAGCTGGTGGATGTGGCGAAGAACGTCGGGTTGCCGGTGAGCAAGGTTCACCAGTTGCTTCGCGATCACAAGATCATCGCAGTCAAGCGGCATGGCGTTCTCGGTGTCCCCGAAGTGTTCTTCGGCGAGGACGGCCAGATCGTCAAGTGGCTGCCCGGTCTGCTGGCGGTGCTGCACGACGGCGGCTACACCGATGTCGAAATCCTCCGCTGGTTGTTCCTGGCCGACGATTCCCTGCCGGGGCGCCCGGTGGACGCACTGCATGGTGATCTCGCGCGTGAGGTCATCCGCCGCGCACAGGCCATGGCTTTCTGAGCTGCCGGCCTTCTGACAACTCACCGCATGCGGTTTTTCGCCGCGTAGGTTGCCGACCGGACCAGACCCGGCGCAGCGACTCGAAGTCGCGTGCGTCCGGGAACGGACACACGTCGATGCAGTATCCGGAAGTCGGCGCGCTCGACCTGGTCGAGAATTGCTCCGTACAACACGAAAGCCGTGCGGATCGACGGCTGGACCCGCCGATCGAGCATCGGGATGCCAGATTCGGCAGACCGATACCGCCCCCGCGTCACGGCAATGAAGTGCGCCAGCGCGCGCTTGACCCGAACGTCCACCGTTCCGGTTCTGCGCCCGTGCTCGAGCATCTCGATGTCGACCCCGAATGCGGCGAACTCGCCTGCCGGTAGATACAGACGTCCCCGGTCGAGGTCTTCACCGACGTCGCGGATGAAGTTGGTCAGCTGAAACGCCTCACCGAGATTCGACGCGGGCACTACCGCTTCCTGCTGCGGAACGCTCACTCCGAGAATCGGGAGCATCTGCAAACCGATGACGACGGCAGAGCCGTACATGTACTCGCTGAGTTCGTCCATCGTGTTGTAAACGGGTCGAAACTTCGCCGTGTCGGGGGCGTCCATCCGCATGGACTCGAAGAAGGCGTCGAAATATGCGCGCGGGATGTCGAACGTCTTCACAGCATCCGCGAAGGCCGGGAGTACGCGTGTCAGGTCGAGGGGAACCGTCGACGGGAAGCCACCTGTCGCAGTGGGGTTGTCGAGTGCGTTGACGGCTGCACGTTCGACGTCGGCGAGCACCGTGCCTCGTTCATGCGGACCCGAGGGTTCGTCCACGACGTCGTCGACGACGCGAGCAAATGCGTAGAGCGCGTGAACTGCGCGGCGTCGAGGTACGGGCAACAACCGGGTGGCCAGAAAGTACGTTCGGCCGTGTTCCCTCGTCACGCCCTCGCAGAATTCATAGGACGCAGGCAGTGCGTTCATGACACGCGGATCACGCAGATCCTGACGTCGAGGGCGCCGAGGCGGCTGACGTCATTTCGATCGGTTTCTCGTGTTTGCGTCCACGAAGTCGCAGTGGATCTTCCGTCTGCAAGGACATCGCCGCGATCACGGCAGCGACGATGGCCAGAGCCACGTGCGGGAAGGTGTACAGGCCGATCGATCCGTCCGGCTGGAACACCAGCATCAGCCAGGTGGACAGCCCGGTCAGTACGGCGAGAGTCGTCGGCGACATTGCGAAACCGGCAGCTACTGCCAGCGGCCAGGAGTAGTACCAGGGGAGTGCTGCGGGGGACAGAACGACGATGGCGACCATCACGATCACGATGCCCATGACGGCGTCGCGCTCGGTCTTGCGGTAGCGCCACCACACGACGGCGATGATCGCGATCAACACAACCGCCGAGATGGTCCGGGAGACTTCGAGGATGTCGTTGAAATGGTCGCCGGCGAACCAGGAGGTTGCCATGGTTCCGATGTGCGCCACGATCGTGGGCAGCGAGAGCCAGTTGATGATCTTTGCCGAACCGGAGAGTGCCGTCGTCCAGCCGAGGCCGACTCCGGCGATCAGTGAGGTGGATCCGAGTACCGCCACGAACACCGCGAAACCTGCGCCGGCCGTTTTGACGAACGATCGGATCGGTGACGCCGGTTCTCGCCCGGCCGCTGCGGCGTCCTCCCGCTCATGGATCATCCAGATCCAGACTATGAAGGGAAGTGCGACGCCTGCGGTTGCCTTGATCGCGACGGCAAGCGCGATCAGCCCGATCCCGAAGAGGTGCTTGCGTTCGAGAGCGAGCGCAATGCCTGCGGCCATGAGGCCGACCATGAGCATCTCGTTGTGAACGCCGCCGATCAGGTGGATCAGGACGAGGGGATTGAGTACTGCGAGCCACAGGGCGATCGAGGTGTTTCCGCCGAGCTTCGTCGCGAGATGGGGAACGGCCCACATCATCAGGGCGAGTCCGGGGAGCATCGTGATCCGCAACAGCATCGTGCCGGCGATGACGTTCTCACCGGTCAGCCGAACGATGGCGTCGGCAAGGAGAAGGTGAACCGGACCGTACGGGGTAGTTGTCGTCGTCCACACGTTGGAGACGTTGTCGAGCAGGATTCCCGGATTGACGACGGGGCCGACGGCATACGGGTCGAAGCCGTTGCGCAACAACGCGCCTTGCGCCAGGTAGGAGTAGGCGTCACGGCTGAACATGGGCACCGCGAACAGCAGCGGAAACGTCCAGACCGGGACGACGTAGCGCAATCCGCGCAACGAGACGTCACCGCGCAGAGTCGAGCGGCCCAGTCGAACCCAGGCGGCGATCATGCACAGGACACCGATCCAGACGATGGCCGCCGACAGAATCGATCCGTGGCCGAAACGGAGCCAGGACAGATGCATCGACTCGAGCAGCGGATCTTGGCGCCGGACGCTACCGGCACCGAATCCGCCGAAAGTGATCATGACTGCGCCGAAGAAACCGAGCAGTGCACTGTGACCTTCGGGAGTCCGAAGGAAATTGGCGGCCCTTAGGTGCCACGGTCTTTCAGTGGCTGCGGCAGAGGACGTCATCGGTGCAGGTTCCTCCCCCGAGGAGATCGGTGTCGATCGGCGCATGCTGCGCCCGAGTCGGTGAATCGTGGATGAATGGTCGGTTACGAGGGGCTAGTTTAGTTGCTCGCACGAGTGCCCACCGCGCTGGCTCGCTCGCGTGTACCGGTAATACGTTCGGCGGCGAGCCGTCCGGACAGCAGAACGGTCGGTACTCCCACCCCCGGAACGGTTCCCGATCCGGCGAGAACGACGTTGTCGAAGCCGCGGGCGAGGTTCTTGCGTCGGAACGGCCCCGTCTGGGTGAAGGTGTGTGCCGCTGCGAACGGGCTACCCGCGGCCATGCCCTTCTCGAGCCAGGTCTGCGGGGTGTCGACGTGATCGATCTCGAACCCTTCGACCAGTCCCGTGTAGCCACGTTCTTGCAGCGTGAGGATGATTTCGCGCACGTAGGGCGGGCCGAGAGTCGACCAGTCGAGACTTGCACTGTCCAGATTCGGACACGGCGCGAGGACTGACAGCGGTTCACGGATTCGGCCGTCTCGCGAGAAGGCCAGGCTCGGATCGGTCTGTGCCGGTCGGGTGACGAGCAGTGACGGATCACTCATCAGTCGCCCGCGGCCGCGGCGTGCCGTGATCTCGGCGAAGGTACGCTTCCACGCCTCGCCGAAGTCGATCATGTGGTGTCGCTGCGCGGGCCATTCGTCGGCGACCGCGGAGGAAACAGTGCCGTGAATCACGACAGCGGACGGCGATGTACGCACCGGGCGCGGACGCAATCGCGTATGTGGGCGCAAGAGCGAGTCCGTGACGGCCATGTCGGGAGTGAGGACGGCGGCGTCACAGTCGAAGCGCTCGCCGTCGCGTGTGTGAACGGTGTGCACGCGCCGTCCGCTCACCTCGAGGCGTTCGACAGTGCGGCCGAGATGCAGAATTCCGCCGGCCTCGGTGAAGGCGTCGGCCATCGACTCGGCGATCGTGCGCATCCCGCCCTCGGGGAAGTAGACGCCGAGTGAGGTGTCCATGTGAGCGATCGCCCCGTACACCGCGAGGGCCCGAGACGGAGCAACGCCCGCATACAGCGCTTGGAAGGTGAAGATCCGCCGGAGGCGAGGGTCGCGGATCTTGCGATCCACCTGCCCGCCCAGTTTCCCGAATCCTCCCAGTGCGACGAGCCGGCTCAGATCTTTGACTGCGTCACGCGAATTGACCAGTCCGAGGGGAGAATCGAAGTCGGCGTCCATGAAGCGGTCGAATTCCGCGTCGAAGATCCGGTTCAGCCATCGCCGCAACGCACGGTATCGCTGCGCTTCTTCCGGCCCGCAGACACGGGAGACTTCGGCAGCCATGTCTTCTGGGTCGGCGTGGACATCGAGAGCGGTGCCGTCTGCGAATCGCGCGTGGTACGTCGGATCGAGCTTGTGCACAACGAATTTGGGGTTTGTCGAGGCTGGGTCGGCGCCGACGGCCGCAAGGGCGTCTTCGACGAGTTCGGGCATCGTGAGCACCGTTGCGCCGTTGTCGATGCTGTAGTCATTGCCCTGGTAGACACCGACTCGCCCACCGACCGAGCTGTTGCTCTCGAGAATCGTGACGTCGCGGCCGGCGCCACGCATATACAACCCCGCAGACAGTCCGGCAAGTCCCGCGCCGACGATCACGACTCGATCGGTCGGCGAGCTGACGGTTCGAGTGCGGTGCACGTGTGCCACGGTCAGTAGCTTCGCTTCGTGGCCGCGATCGCCATGTCGGTCAGGCGAGCCTTGGACTCTGCCGTTGCCGTGCTCGAGTCGAGGGCGTTCGCAGCTGCCTCGACGAGGGTGTCGATCTGCGTTTCGACGTCGGTGACGGCGCCCAGATCGGTGATCACCTGGCGCAGAGTGTCGACCTCGGTGTCGGTCAGCTGCGTGCCGATTCCGTTGCGGAGCAGTTCTGCTGCCGCCGGATCTGCGGCGTCGGCGCGGGCAAGCGCCATCGCGAACAGGACAGTTCGCTTACCGGCGATGAGATCGTCGCCCGACGGTTTGCCCGTGACGGACGGATCTCCGAAGACACCGAGCAGGTCGTCGCGAAGTTGGAAGGCGATACCGATGTCCGTGCCGAAGGTCCGGTAGGCGTCGACCAACTCGGCGTCCGCACCGAACAGCGCGGCGCCGAGGTGCAGTGGGCGTTCGATCGTGTACGCGGCGGTCTTGTAGCGGTTGACCCGCATGGCTGCCTCGACGGTCTCGTCGCCTCGGGCTTCATTGCTGATGTCGAGGAATTGGCCACCGAGCACCTCGGTGCGCATTGCCGACCAGACCGGGCTCACTCGTGCGGCCGCCTCGGGGCTGATCCCGGATTCTCGGATCATGTCGTCCGCCCAGGCCAAGGCCAGGTCGCCGAGAAGAATGGCGACGGCCTCGCCGAAGTGCGCGGAATCGCCGCTCCACTCCTCGTCTCGGTGCTGGTCCTCGAATTCGACATGAACGGTCGGGAAGCCGCGCCTGGTCGTGGATGCGTCGATGATGTCGTCGTGGACGAGCGCGCAGGCCTGCACCAGTTCGAGGGCGGCGCACGCACGAATCACCGCGTCTGCGCCCTTACCGTTCGGGTCGCCTCCGGCGCCGAGCCATCCCGTCCAGGCGAACGACGGTCGGACGCGCTTTCCTCCGCGCAGGACGAAGGCCTCGAGGGTGCTGACGGCCTCCTCGTATCCACCGCCTATGTTCGAGACGAGTTCGCGGCGTGAAGCGAAGAAGTCGCGGAGCGCTGCTTCGAACAGACCTGGCAGTTCGAGTGAGGTCGGATGCGGTGCGGTGTTGGTCGAACTCTGTCCAACGCGCGCGGTTCCTGCGGACAGGGTGGCCTCCAAGATCGGTATGTTCTCGCGCCGGATGGTTACACGGAAGCGAGCTTGGGGCCCAGCTTAGTAGGGGTTGGAATCAACGGCGGGTCGGGCCGTGAACTGCGCGATCCTGACATTCGGGATACGCAGTACTGGGCGATGAGCTTGTTTGCAGCTGGAAAACATATGCTTGACCGGTGACATTCGATCCAGTCAGGGGCCGCTCCAGCGAGGGGTGGGCCACCCGAACACCGTCGATCGTCGATCGGATCGCTTCCTCGACAGGTAGCCGTATTCCGTTCTCGGTCGAGTTTTCGCCGCCGCGTGACGCGGACGCCGAAGCGCGCCTGTGGCGTGCGGTGCGTACCTTCGAGCGGCTCGGACCGGCGTTCGTCTCGATGACCTACGGCGCAGGTGGCTCGACGCGCGATCGTACGGTGCGTGTCACCGGCGAACTTGCCGAAGAGACGACCCTGCTGCCGGTTGCTCACCTGACTGCTGTCTCACACAGCACCGAAGAGCTTCGCGCCATGGTCGGTGCCTACGCCGATCGTGGGATCAGCAACATCCTCGTATTGCGCGGCGATCCGCCCGGCGATCCGCTCGGCGAATGGAAGAAGCATCCCGAAGGCGTCGAGTACGCCGAGGAACTCGTACGGATGGTCCGTGACCTGGGCGACTTCCACGTCGGCGTCGCGTCGTTCCCCGAGGGGCACTATCGCGCTCCGGACTTGGCGTACGACACGAAGTACCTGGTGTCGAAGTTGCGTGCCGGCGCCGAGTACTCGATCACACAGATGTTCTTCGACGTGGAGGACTACCTGCGTCTTCGTGACCGGGTGAGTGCGTACGACGCAGAACAGGGCGCCAAGCCGATCATCCCGGAGATCATGCCGGTGACGTCGCTACGCTCGGTGCGGCGCATGCTCGAGCTCTCGGGCTCGTCATTGCCCCCCGCTCTCGAGCGTCGATTCGACGCCGCGGCCGGAAGCGGTCCGGACGAGAACCGTGCAGCGGTCCGCGAACTCGGCATCGATCTGGCCACCGAGATGGGTGAGCGGTTGATCGCTGAAGGCGCTCCGTGCCTGCACTTCATCACTTTGAACTTTGCGCGCGCCACCAGTGAGGTCCTCGAGCGACTCGGTCTCACCCCCGACACCTCTGTCGGGACAGCACAAGCCGTCTGATCCCGTTGCCCCGCTCGACACCAATCGAGGGGGGCAATCGCCAGGCGCTACTTCGTGGTGTTTTTCGGATTCCTGTTGTCAGCTTGCTTGCTGGCAGGTGATTTCGTGACAGGCGTCTTCATGACCGGTGCTTTCGCGGCCGGCGCGCGCTTGATCGGTGCTCGATTGCGCGCCATCCAGGCCATTGCACCGACGACAATCGCGACACCGAGCGCCAGCCCGGCCATGATTCCTGCCCACCCGGCGAAGCTTCGGGTGCTTGGGTCCGCGTAGTTGACCTCGGCGCGCATCGTGGACACCTCGCCGGCGGGCAAGGTCCACGACACCCGGGAATCGCCGTCTCGTGTTCCGTTGGTCGTGCCGACCCGTGCCGGGAAGGCGATGCTGACCTGGACGTCGGCGCCCTGAGTTGGAACCGTCTTCAGGTCTGCCTTGCCGTCGAGCGTGACGGTGTCCCCGGATCGCTTGAGGGTGATCTGGAACGACCCGGACCCCTCGGCGTACATGGAGCCCAGTTGGGCGACGTCACCGAAGGACAAGTCGCTGAAGAACGCCTGGCTGCCGACGTACCCGTCCTTCTTGTACTCCTGAACCCGTATCTTGTCCTCGAGCGACGAAGGTGGGGTCAGCTGCGGACCCTTGTCCGCCTCGTTCGCCGGAATAGCGGCAGCTACCACCTGTCCGGTCACACGATCGTTCGCGGACACTCCCATCGACACCTGCACGCGGATGCACCCGGCAAGCAAGGGAACAAGCATGAGGGCGAGCGCGGCAACCGTCAGGAAACGTTTCCGACTGGTCGGCTTGGCGGCGGGATCGGTGGACTGTTGCACAGTGGTCATCGTGCCAGCCGTGGCGTAGCCAGTCATCGAGGCGGGGGCGTGTCGGCGGGTGAAGTTCGGCGGGTGACCTTCACGACCTGCTCGAACGACGCATCCAACGACGAGTCGCGCCCTGGCGGCTGTCCGACAGTGCGATTCGAGCCGCACTGCGACCGCTGGCTCCGGACACACCGCCACCGGGATGAGTCGATGCTCCGGTCAGATACAACCCGTCTGCTCCCGGAACGCGATGGCCGGACAGTTCCGGAAGCGGTCGCCACAACATCATCTGATCGAGTGACATCTCGACGTGCATGACATTTCCGCCGATCATCCCCAATTCCGACTCGATGTCCCGGGGAGTCTGAATGAATCGGTCGAGGACGGAATCGGCGAACCCGGGTGCGAAAGCCTCCATCTCGCCGACGATCCGGTCGGCCTCCGCCTCGGCGACCGATGCCCAATCGCGATGTCCGCTGAGGCGATACGGCTGCCACTGCGACCACAGTGTCACCTGATGCCGCCCGGCCGGGGCGATCGTGGGATCGATTCCGCTGAAACTCATTCCGAGAACCGCAGGGCGAGGAGGAAGTTCCCCCGCCAGTGCTGCGCCGTGTGCCGTGCGCAAGTGTGCGCGATCGGAGACGAGTAATTGCAATCCCGAGGTACTTTCCCGTGTCGTGGCGTCGCCGCGGTACGACGGAAGCGCGGATGTCGCCAGTCGAAGTACCGCGCCGATGCCGGGGCCGACCCTGATTTTCCGCCGCCAGTGATCGAGCGTGGTTCGGTCGAAGCCCCCTCGGCCCAGGAGGTCGAGCGTGGTCAGGATGTGGCACCCGGCGATTACCTTGCGAGCGTGAACTTCTCGACCGCTCTCGGTTGTGGCGGTCCAGTGACTCGAGTTTCGACGGATCGACGTCACGCCGTCACCGAGCGCGACCGTGGCGCCGTCGACAGCCATCCGGGAGGCCAACGCAGCACTCAGTGCGCCGCTTCCACCGACTGCTCGCCCTGGCGGCAAGATGTGCATGAGGGCCGCGAAGCCGACCATCGGAGCGGTTCCCGGTTCCGACATCGCAGGCCCGGACTGGGCGCCGAACCACGCAAGCGCTGCTTTGAGTGCCTCACTGTCGAAATACTCGTCGAGCAGTGCGTCGCCAGGCGCGAGGAACTGCCGAGACAGTTCGCTGTTGCCGCGTGCGGTGGCGAGACCTCCGAACGCACCGATCAGGTTCGATCCACTGGGCGGTGCGGAAAACGCTTTCATGACATGTCGACTGCGCTCCGACCAGACCGCGACGAATCGCCGGTAGGAGTCGGCGTCCTTTGTCCCGCATGCTCGTTCGATGGACCAGCAGGTTGCGTCGAGGTCGCGGTGAAACACGATGCCCGGCCCGTCGGTGCCCGGGGCGGGCGGCGCGAACGCCCACGGGTCACAGTCGATGTAGCGCAGTCCGTGCGCGCCGAGTCCGAGTTCCTCGATGATGCCGCTGTGTCGGATCATGAGGTGTGCCGACGACCCCCGGTCCACCTTGTATCCGGGAAATCGCTCGACGGTCGAGACTGCGCCGCCGAGAACCGTGTCCTTCTCCAGAACCTCGACCGACCAACCCTCGCGTGCGAGGTAGGCGGCCGATACGAGCGCGTTGTGTCCGGAGCCGACGACGACGGCGTCGAGAAGCGCGCTCACAGCGGGAGTCCACGGCCGAGGACTGCGAACGGCCGGTTGTCGCCGGCAAAACGAAATCTGCGGAGCACGTCACAAAAGCCGAGGCGACGGTACAGCCGCCAGGCTCGGTTGTCCTCGTCGTACACCTCGGGTGTCGACAACAGAACACTGCGTTCGGGTCGATCGACGAGGAGGTGACGCAAGAGCGATTCGCCCAACCGGTGACCTTGTCCGTTCGGATGCACGTGGAGTTCGGTGAGTTCGAAGTAGTCGCTCAGAATCGCGTCGATCTCGCTCTGGGGACGACCCGAGCGCCGAAGCCCGTGCAGTACCTGTTGATGCCACCACTGGTCCGGGCTCCCGCGATACCCGTAAGCGATCCCCACCAGCGGCAGATTTTCGTGTGACGGTTGCTGAGGAACCGCCAAAGCGCCGACTGCCTTCCAGCCAGGCCGGTTCGCGTGCTCCTGCCACATCGGTGCGCGATGGAACTCGGTTCCTCGCGGATAGTCCATCGCGGTGACGTACACGGCCAGTGCCTCGTGGAGTCGACTCGCGAATTCTGCGCGATCGAGGTCGACCGTATGTGGTGTCCAGGCGATCTGCGGGTCGACCGGTCTCACCTCTTCTCTTGACGGCGTGTCGGTGGGTGCAGTTATATTGAATAGGTCGAACAGATGTTCGATGTGGGTGATCCGGAGATGCCCGAAGGGAAGCGGGCATCTCCGGCCCACCTGGTCTTGGATCCTCACGGTGCAGGAGGTGCCCCGATGTCCGAGCGTGTGAAGCCTGAACGTGTGAAGTGCCAACGAACTCTTCCTGCCGAGTTGTCGAGTCCGTCGGATGCCGCAATTTCTCTCGATTGCCGATGTCGGCGAGGCGGTCCTTCGGCGCGACGGACGCCAGCCACCGCACTGCTCGAGTGGGAAAGTCCGGTGTGGCGTGGGGGCTGCTCCGGAAGGCGGATGCGCTTCTCGAGGAAGCGATTGGGGCGGGCGATCCTGCCGACCGGTTCCGGTGTGCCTACCTGGCGGCCCTACGTGGTGCCGGGGCAGTGTTGGCCGCAGCTCCTGCCGGTGCCGGCTCGAAGCGCAAGCGAAGTGGAAACGCGTGGGTTCTGATGGACGCCGCAGCGCCCGCGTTCGGAGCGTGGTCGAAATTCTTCGCAGGGTGGTCCGCTACGCGTGCGGCCGTGGAAACCGGCGTGTCGATCGTGATCACGGACTCCGATTCCGACGCATTCTTCGCCGAGGTCGGCCGTTTTCTCACGGCGGTCGAAGATTTCATCGGTCAGGACGCGTCCGAGCATTTGCGAGCGTCGTGAACAAATGGTCCGTGTCGGCAGTTGTTTCCGGGGAATTTCCTGGTCCGCACAGGCAAATGGAGCCGAATCGGGGCCCTTCGGCACGAATACGTACGCTTGTGGCGGAACTCGTACCCGGAGTTGGTGGTCCGAGACCTAAACTGCTCGTATTATGAAAACAGGTAATCGTCCAACTTGATTACCCGCCGCCTCACACCGTGGGGTGGTTGCCAAACTTCCAGTGCCGGGGGAGGTACCGTGCCACTCTCCGAGCACGAGCAGCGCATGCTCGATCAGATCGAGAGCGCTCTCTATGCCGAAGACCCCAAGTTCGCCTCCAATGTGAGGGGCGGCCGTATGCGGGCGCCGTCGAGTAGACGGCGGTTCCAAGCAGCGGCTCTATTCGTGCTGGGTCTGGTCCTGCTGATCGCGGGGGTTGCACTCCCGCTCAAGCCGGGCGGTTTTCCGATCATCAGCCTGTTCGGTTTCTTGTTCATGTTCGGCGCAGGGGTGTTGTTCCTCTGGGGTGGTGGACGTAAGTCTGCGCCGGCCGCCGACTCCGCTTCCGAAGGTGGCAATCATCCCTCCGGTCCGCCGGGTAGGGGTAGTGCCGGCGGATCCGGGCGGGGACGCGGCCGGAAGTCCGGCGGCGGATTCTCGTCGCGGATGGAAGATCGATTCAAACGCAGGTTCGAGCAGGACTAGCTCTCCCGCCCTTCTTCGGGCGTACTTCGAGAGTGATGCAGTTCGGACGTGACGCCCTCTTCAGGGCACGGACGATCACACGTGTGGCGGTCGGCAACCAAGGTTGCCGACCGCCACACGCCGTTGCTGTGGGTGTTGTACGTGTGCGCCGGCAATCCATCGAGTGAATCAGTGACGTGCGAGCGAATCACTCGCCACTCCTGCTGCCTCAGGGCATGCCCGCGGGCTTCCTCCACTTCGCTCCACTCGGCCCTCCACTTTCCTCCACCCTGGTCGAACTGCAACGCACGACCAGACCTCGTCCCGCTCACGTCTATTCGAAAACCGCGCTTGTACTGCGATTTTGTGTGGGGGAGCAACAGATCGTGGCGTAAAGGGTCGATCTGACGGCGGTGTGGGCCGGGACACGGTTACAAATTTCCCCCACGTCTCCCCACCTGCGCTGACCTGCTATTTATCAGCAAATGATGCTGAATAGGGACCATGTGCTCCTTGTTTGTGGGGGAAAGTGGGGTACTGTGGGTTCGGGCGGAGAGCTGAAGCACGATCCGCTCGATAGGGAGGGTTTCAGCGCAAGCTCGCAGGAGGTGTCGAGTGTTCCTCGGTACCTTCACGCCGAAGCTCGACGACAAAGGTCGGCTCACGTTGCCGGCAAAGTTCCGAGACGAACTGGCAGGAGGATTGATGATCACCAAGAGTCAGGATCACAGCCTCGCCATCTACCCCCGGGACGAGTTCGTCAAGCTTGCTCGAAAGGCAGCGGCAGCTCCACGCAATGATCCGGCAGCTCGGGCGTATGTCCGTGCCCTGGCCGCCGGCACAGATGAACAGCACGCCGATGCCCAGGGGCGAATCACCCTCTCGGCTGATCATCGGCGTTACGCAAACCTGTCCAAGGAATGCGTAGTGACCGGCTCCGTCGATTACCTCGAGATCTGGGATCTAGCAGCCTGGGAGAGGTATCTCGGAGACAACGAAGAGGACTATTCGCAGGCAACAGGCGAATCTCTCAGCGAAATCGTCTAGGCGAAGAGCCCCCGGCGAATGCCGCGAGGCCTCTGCCCGGAAAGACCCTGACGCACTTCCCCAGCGCCAGGTTCTCCTTCGGGCAGGGACCTCGAAGCATTCGCCTTCTCGAACAGTCATCGCCTTCTCGGAAAGTCAGCACCTTTTCGAAAAGTCATCGGAAATCATGAAAGTAGGAGCCGGAGCAATCATGGTGGATCACGAGGTGAACGAACCCTCGGATGCCGATGGCTTCGCGCACGTCCCTGTACTTCTGCACCGCGCCGACGATCTTCTCGGCCCTGCCATCACCGCCGTCGGTGACGGTGGAGCGGGCGCATACATGATCGATGCGACGTTGGGGCTCGGTGGCCACTCCGAATTCTTCCTGGGCAAGTACCCGGGCCTTCACCTCATCGGTCTCGATCGCGACACCAACGCACTCCGGATCGCTTCCGAGCGTCTGGCGCCATTCGCGGACCGAACGACGTTCGTGCACACCACGTATGACGGGATCGAGGACGCGCTCGAACAGGCAGGTCTACCGTCGACGGAGTCGGTTCACGCGATCCTTTTCGATCTGGGTGTGTCGTCGATGCAGTTGGACGAAGCCGACCGAGGTTTTGCGTACTCGATCGACGCCCCTCTCGACATGCGGATGGATCAGACGGTCGGGCTGACCGCGGCAGAGGTCCTGAACACCTACAGTCACGGCGACCTTGCTCGCATTCTGAGCACGTACGGCGAAGAACGGTTCGCGGGAAAGATTGCGTCCGAGATCCTTCGGCAGCGTGAGCGTGAACCCTTCACCACCAGTGCAGCTCTGGTCGAATTGCTGTACCGAACAATCCCGGCAGCCACGCGGCGTACGGGGGGACACCCGGCCAAGCGCACCTTCCAAGCGCTGCGGATCGAAGTCAATGCCGAGTTGGATTCGCTTCGTGCAGCCGTTCCTGCCGGGCTCGACGCACTGGCAGTCGGTGGGCGAGTGGTGTTCATGTCCTACCAGTCGCTCGAGGATCGAGTTGTGAAGGCGGAGTTGGTTCCCCGCTCGAAGTCCACCAGTCCTGAAGGACTACCGGTCGAGTTGCCGGGTATGGGACCGGAGTTCCGCATTCTCACCCGTGGCGCAGAACGTGCGTCAGAGCAGGAAATCGAAGAGAACCCACGATCAGCTCCGGTGCGTTTGCGTGCCGCAGAACGCATTTCCAGGAGGCGGGCATGAGTCGTCAGGGCAAATCCGGTGCAGCGCAACGTGCATACGACAAGCGCACCGCACGGGCGGCAGGCCGGACCGGAACTGTCGCTGCTGCCGGCCCGTCTATCTCTCCTCGGGCGATGCTCAAGGGGAGAGTGCCGTTCGTGGCCTCCGTCATCGGACTTCTGTCCATCGGTCTCGCGGTGACTCTGCTGCTGACCACTCGCGCTGCCGAGGATTCGTACCAACTCAGTGATGCACGTGCATACAACCAGTCTTTGGTCGAGCAGAAAGCAGCGCTCGAACGTGACTTCCAGTCGCGTAACTCGGCTCCGGAGTTGGCAAATCAGGCAAGCGCTCTCGGCATGGTCCCCGCCAAGGACCCTGCACGACTGGTAGTTCATCCGGACGGTTCGGTCGAGGTCGTCGGAACGCCGACTCCCGCGACTGCCGGAGCTATGCCGCCGCTCGATGCGCCCACATCGGTGCCCGCACCGACTGCGACACCCCCGCGCACCACAACGCCGGTTGCTCCCGGAGCCACGCCGAGCGTTCCGAATAACACGCGAAACCTCGCGCAGAGTGAACAATTGGTTCCTGTGATCCCCACGACGACAGCACCCGCCACCACGACGGCGGTGCCTGCTCCGCCTGAGGAACGTCGGTGAGTCAGAACTCCCGTAACAACCCCGGTCGGCGTCCGCGCCGCTCGGCCACCGCCTCATTTCCGTTTCGTCAGCGAGTCGGTCGTATCACCATGTGTGGTGCGCTCGCCGTTGCGGCATTGCAGCTCTTGTGGATTCAGGGAATCGACGCGCCGAGTCTGGCTGCGGAATCTGCCAATCAACGAACCACGACGCAGGTCGATCCGGCTGTACGTGGCTCGATAACCGATCGCAACGGAAACCCCCTCGCCTTCACCATGGAAGCCAAGGCGCTGACTTTCCAGCCGGTGCGGGTACGCAAGGAACTCGAGGAAGCGCGCGCCAAGAGCATCGAGCAGGGCGCCGAGGGTGACAAGCAGGCGCCGGAAGTGAGCGATCGCCTCGCCGAGATCGCCGCCGGAATCCACGCCAAGCTCGGCGATACCGTTCCGGAAAAAGATCTGCTTCAGAAGATGAACAGCAACGAGACTTTCACGTACCTCGCGCGCAGCGTGGATCCGGCGGTTGCTGCCGAGATCTCGGACAAGTTCCGGGAGGTCGGCCTCGAGCGTCAGGACATCCGCGAGTACCCCGGTGGCTCTCTGGCCGCGAATCTCGTCGGCGCGACCGGCTGGGACGGGCACGGTTTGCTCGGTCTCGAAGATTCGATGGACTCCACGCTCGCCGGAACCGATGGATCCGAAACGTACGACCGCGGTTCCGACGGCGCTGTGATCCCCGGCAGCTGGCGTGACAAGCAACCGGCAGTCAACGGTTCGGGTGTCGAGCTGACCATCGATTCGGACCTCCAGTTCTACGTTCAGCAGCAGGTCCAGATCGCCAAGGACAAGTCGGGCGCAAAGAACGCTTCGGTTGTGGTCATGGACTCCAAGACGGGACAGGTGTTGGCCATGTCCAACGACAGCACCTTCAACCCCGCAATCGGCATCGACAAGAACGCGCCGACAGCCGAAATGGGCAATCCGTCGGTCAGTACGCCGTTCGAGCCCGGATCGGTGAACAAGATCGTCACCGCAGCAGCGGCCATCGAGGACGGTAAGACAACTCCGGACGAAGTTCTGCAGGTCCCGGGCAGCATCACGATGTCCGGTGCCACAGTCAAGGACGCGTGGGATCACGGTGTGGCCCCGTACACCTCTACCGGTGTATTCGGAAAGTCCTCGAACGTCGGCACCTTGATGCTCGCTCAGCGAGTGGGCGAGGATCGCTACGCAGACATGCTGAACAGGTTCGGCCTCGGACAACGCACCGACGTCGGACTTCCCGGCGAGAGCGCGGGCAGCGTTCCAAGTCGCGACCAGTGGTCCGGCGGAACCTTCGCGAACCTGCCGATCGGGCAGGGTCTCTCGATGACAACCCTGCAGATGACCGGGATGTACCAGGCCATTGCCAACGACGGCGTGCGAATTCCTCCGCGGATCGTGAAGTCGACTGTCGACTCTTCCGGCACGCGGACCGAGACGCCGCAGCCCGAGGGCGTCGAGGTGGTCAGCGCCCAGACAGCGGCGACCGTTCGGGACATGTTCCGGTCGGTCACTCAGGAAGACACCGGCAACCAACGAGGAACCGGTGTTGCCGCGGGCGTCGAGGGATACCAGGTCAGTGGAAAGACCGGGACCGCGCAGCAGGTGGATCCCGCGTGCAAGTGCTACTCCAACTCCAACTACTGGATCACCTTCGCGGGAATCGCGCCTGCGGACAATCCTCGATTCGTGATCGGAATCATGCTCGACGCACCGGTTCGCGGCGTGGACGGCGGCGGCGGTCAGTCGGCGGCACCGTTGTTCCACAACATCGCGTCGTGGATGCTCCAGCGTGACAGTGTCCCGATGTCGCCGGACCCCGGTCGCAAGTTGGTGTTGCAGGCGGACTGATTGCGGTGTGTCGGTTTCGACACGGTCTTCGGGTGAATCCCGGACACGGTAATCTCAAACGTCGCAGTAACCTCATTCATCGCAGTGCGCCGAACTTTGCTTGCGTTGCGACCGCCATAGACAACGACCGCCATAGACAACGACCGCGATAGAACAACGACAATTGCCAGGAGTCGAGTGACAGTGCCGAATCGTTTGCAATCGTCGAACTCGGACGGCGCTCCCGGGACGCGTCCGACACAACCGGTTGCTACCGCGATCACGGCGCTCTCCGAACTGTCCGGGGCTCGCCTCGAATGGGTGGGGCAACCGGGATCACAGTCCTCGGAGGTCGTCGTCAAGGGCGTCGACCTGCGTGCGCAGGGAATCGTGACCGATGACCTCTTCGCCGCTCTGCCCGGTGCACGGACCCATGGCGCTCAGTTCGCCGTCGACGCTCTGGGGCGCGGTGCGACCGCGATCTTGACCGACGAGGCCGGCCTCGAACTGATCGAGGCCGCGGACAAGGCGCCTGACCGGTCCGTCCCAGTTCTCGTTCATCCGAACCCGCGGGATGTGCTCGGTGAGATCTCCGCGGAAATCTACGGCCGGCCCTCGGAGAAGATGCAGGTCGTCGGGATTACCGGTACATCGGGCAAGACCACGACGTCGTACTTGCTCGAAGCTGCGATTGCCGGAGCCGGCCGCAAGCCCGGCCTGGTCGGGACCATCGAGACTCGAATCGACGGCCGCCGGGTGCCCAGCGCTCTGACCACGCCGGAAGCTCCGCAACTGCATGCTCTGTTCGCCGTGATGGCAGAGCAGGGGATCGATACCGTCGTCATGGAGGTCTCCAGTCACGCTCTTGCTCTCGGACGCGTCGACGGCATCCGCTTCGACATCGGCGCGTTCACCAATCTTTCGCAGGACCACCTGGATTTCCATCGGGACTTCGAGGAGTACTTCCAGGCCAAGGCTCGGTTGTTCGATCCTGAGTCGACGGTGCGAGCCGAGCATGCCGTCGTCTGCGTCGACGACGTGTGGGGTCGACGGATGGCCGAGTTGGCCGCGACCGACGAGAGCGACGCGGTGACCACGGTCTCGACCTCGACGGCCGAGGCCGAGTGGACGGTCGGCGCAGTCGAGGTTGCCGAGGACGGCTCGCAGACCTTCGAGTTGGTCGGGCCGGATGGACAGTCGTGGCCAGTCTCACTTCGTCTCCCCGGGCGATACAACGTGGCCAACGCTGCGCTGGCGTTGACCGTCAGTTTTGCTGCGGGACTCGACCCGGACGCGGCTGTTCGAGCGCTCGGGACCGTGGACGTCCCGGGGCGAGTTCAGCGGATCGACCGGGGGCAGAGCTTTCTCGCCGTGGTCGACTACGCCCACAAGCCGGCAGCGCTCGAAGCCGTGATCGCCACGCTGCGCAACCAGGTTCCCGGCCGAGTGGCCGTGGTGGTCGGTGCGGGCGGTGACCGCGACGCCGGCAAACGGGCACTCATGGGTGAAGCGGGTGCGCGAGGCGCAGACCTGCTGATCGTCACCGACGACAACCCACGCACCGAGGATCCGGCGAAGATTCGCGCTTCGGTGATGCAAGGCGCCATGGACGTGCTCGAATCCGAACGCGGCGAGGTTCGCGAAGTGGGGGACCGGGCCGCCGCGATCGAGCAAGCAGTCCGGTGGGCACAGCCAGGAGATGTCGTCCTGGTGGCAGGCAAAGGCCACGAAGTAGGTCAAGAAATCGACGGGGTCAAACACCCGTTCGACGACCGCGAGGTGTTGGGCGAAATGATCGGCCGATTCGCGATCAACACAGCACATGGAGGCAAGCAATGATCCCGATGACGCTCTCTCGGATCGCCGAGATCGTCGGAGGAACCCTGCACGACGTCGACGATTCGTCGACGCAGGTGACTGGAACCGTCGAATTCGATTCGCGCAAAGTAGCTCCAGGTGGGCTCTTCCTCGCCCTACCCGGAGCGCGTGTCGACGGTCATGATCACGCGGAAGCGGCGGTGGCAGCGGGCGCTGTGGCGGTGCTCGCGGCGCGGCCGGTCGGAGTTCCGGCAATCGTCGTTCCATCGGTGCCGAACGACGGTCCCAGTGCAGTGATGCTGCTCGAACACGACACCGACGGGTCCGGAGCCGCGGTCCTGCATGCCCTCGGCCTTCTGGCCCGAGCCGTCGTCGACGAACTGGCAACTAACGGCGCACCGACCGATGGTGGACTGACGCTTGTCGGAGTCACCGGTTCTGCCGGCAAGACCTCGACCAAGGATCTGATAGCAGCGCTGCTGCGCGAGTGCGGCGAGGTGGTTGCGCCCCCCGGGTCGTTCAACAACGAATTAGGTCTGCCGTGGACAGTGCTCCGCGCCGACGAGAGGACCCGCTTCCTCGTTCTCGAGATGTCGGCCCGTGGGGTCGGTCATGTCGGCGAACTGACGAAGATCGCGCCGCCGAAGATCGGCGTAGTTCTCAATGTGGGCACTGCCCATCTCGGTGAGTTCGGTTCGCGTGAAGCGATCGCGGTCGCCAAAGGTGAACTGGTGGAAGCACTCCCGTCGGCAGCCGACGGTGGAGTTGCGGTCCTCAACGCCGACGACCGCATGGTCGCCGCAATGGCGAGTCGAACCAAGGCCCGGATCGTATTCGTCGGTCAGTCCGAAGACTGCGACGTTCGGGCGACCGACGTGGTTGTCGACGACCAGGCCAGGGCTTCCTTCACACTGAACTGTTCACAGGGTTCTGCACGTATTCGCCTGGCCGTTCACGGCGAACACCACGTGAGCAACGCCCTGGCCGCGGCGGCCGTCGCACTCGAGAACGGCCTCGCGGTTGCAGACATCGCGCGTGTCCTCGAGGGCACGAAGGCAGCGTCCGCGAGGCGGATGGAAGTCACCGAGCGCGCCGACGGCGTCACCGTCGTCAACGACAGTTACAACGCCAATCCCGATTCCATGCGCGCTGCGCTCAAAGCGTTGGTGTCCATGGCGCGATCGGATCGGCACTTCGGTCGCCGTAGCTGGGCTGTGCTCGGAGAGATGGGTGAGCTCGGACCGGAATCAGTTGTCGAGCACGACGCGATCGGTCGCCTGGCCGTCAGACTCGATGTCAGCAAGTTGATCGTCGTCGGGACGGGCCGCACCTCGCGTGCGATGCATCAAGGAGCAGTGATGGAGGGGTCGTGGGGTGACGAGTCCGTCGTCGTGCCCGACGCAGCTGCGGCAATCGCCATTCTCGAAGCGGAACTCGAACCGGGCGATCTCGTCCTGGTGAAGGCGTCCAAGTCGGTGGAACTGTGGACGGTCGCCGAAGCGATACTGGCTGCAACGCCCAACACCGACAGCGAGAACACCGACAGCGAGAACACCGATGGCGAGAACGGCGGGGATTCGCAGTGATCCAGATTCTTCTCGCCGCAGGCATCGCGCTGGCGGTCTCCATCATGCTCACGCCGATCCTGATCAAGGCGTTCTCGAAACAAGGTTTCGGGCAGGAGATCCGAACCGAAGGTCCAGCCAGTCACCAGGCCAAGCGCGGCACTCCCACGATGGGCGGCGTCGCGATCCTGACCGGAATCTGGGCCGGCTATCTCGGCTCACACCTCATCGGTCTCGGCATGGACAACGCGGAGGGACCGTCGGCGTCCGGCCTACTCGTTCTCGGTCTGACCACCGCGCTCGGTGGAGTCGGTTTCCTCGACGACTTCATCAAGATCCGCAAGCAGCGCAATCTGGGACTGAACAAGACAGCGAAGCTGGTCGGCCAGTTCGTCGCTGCCATTGCCTTCGGAATCCTGGCCCTTCAGTTCCGCGGTGACGACGGGCTGACTCCGGGCAGTGTTCATCTGTCGTACGTCCGCGACATCGCCACCGTCTCACTCGGTTCCGTGGTCTTCATCGCCTTCTGCTACCTACTGGTCAGCGCCTGGTCCAATGCCGTCAACCTGACCGACGGCCTCGACGGATTGGCCGCCGGAGCGATGAGTTTCGTTCTCGGCGCCTACGTCATCATCACGTTCTGGCAGTTCCGCTACTCGTGCGAGACGAATCCCGGTAAGGGTTGCTACGACGTCCGAGACCCGCTCGATCTCGCGGTGCTCTGCGCGGCCGGCGCCGGCGCGTGCATCGGTTTCCTCTGGTGGAATGCCGCACCCGCCAAGATCTTCATGGGCGACACCGGTTCTCTTGCCCTCGGCGGCATGCTCGCCGGATTGTCGATCACCACCAGCACGGAACTGTTGATGGTGGTCATCGGTGCACTGTTCGTCGCGGAGGCCGCGTCGGTGGTGATCCAGGTAGCGGTGTTCCGGTCCAGCCGACGGCGGGTCTTCCGAATGGCGCCGTTCCATCACCACTTCGAACTTGCCGGGTGGGCTGAAACCACGGTGATCATCAGATTCTGGTTGTTGGCAGCTATTGCGTCGGCTATCGGATTGGCACTCTTCTACAGCGAATACCTCGCAGCGCTCGGAGGCTGAAAACCATGACCAGCTCAGCGGCTTCCGAGAATGATCTGTCCTGGCTTCGCGGTACGCGCGTGCTGGTCGCCGGAGGGAGGGTGTCCGGTCAAGCGACTATCGAGCCTCTCGTCGCCCTCGGTGCTGTCGTGACGGTCGCCGATTCGACCTTGGACTTCGCGGAGCGCTGCGCGGAGCTCGGCGCGGACATGGTGACCACCACCTCGATCGAGGATGCTCCGGATTCGATCACCGAGTACGGGCTCGTCGTCACCAGTCCGGGCTTTCGGCCGGATGCACCGATCCTTGCAGCCGCCGCCGGTCACGGGATTCCCATCTGGGGAGACGTCGAGTTCTCCTGGCGCGTCGACCACAGCGGGCACTTCGGCACACCCCGTAAATGGCTCGTCGTGACGGGGACGAACGGAAAGACCACGACGACGTCGATGCTGGCCTCGATTCTCGACGCCGCTGGAGTTGTCGGCCGAGCCTGCGGAAACATCGGGCTGCCGATACTCGACGCACTCGCCGAGACGTCGCCGCGCGTGGAGTACCTCGCTGTCGAACTGTCGTCCTTCCAATTGCACTGGGCGCCTTCGGTGCGTCCGGATGCCGGCGTGGTCCTCAACGTCGCCGAGGATCACCTCGACTGGCACGGCGGAATGAGCGCGTACGCCGAGGCCAAGTCGCGGGCGCTGAGCGGAAAGGTCGCGGTGGTCGGCCTCGATGACGCGATCGCTTCCGAACTGGGAACTCGCGCAACTGCAGACATTGTCACCGGGTTCAGATTGGGTGAACCGGGCGAAGGGGAACTGGGTGTCGAAGCGGGACACCTCGTGGACAACGCATTCGGCGATCACGTCCGCTTGGCCGAAGCAGCGTCGATAGATCCCGCCGGCCCGGCAGGCGTCATGGACGCGCTGGCCGCCGCCGCCTTGGCGCGGGCACTCGGATTCGAGGCAGACGTCGTCGAACGCGGTCTGGCCGCACACAAGGTCGGCCCACACCGAGGGGCGCTGGTCGGCCGTGTCGGGTCCGTTGTGTACATCGACGACTCCAAGGCCACCAATCCGCACGCAGCCAGACCGTCGATACTCGCGCACGATCGCGTCGTCTGGGTTGCAGGCGGTCTGCTCAAGGGAGCCAGCGTCGACCAATTGGTGAGCGAAGTCGGCCCTCGACTCTCCGGCGCTGTCCTTCTCGGGCGTGACGCTGGTGTGATCGAGGACGCGCTCGCGCGACACGCACCCGATGTTCCCGTGGTGCACGTGATGTCGGGGGACGATGCAGTGGTGAGCGAAAACAGCAGCAACTCGACTCTCACCATCCGGCTGCCGTCGGGTGCCGACGCGGATGCCGTCATGGCCGCAGTGGTAATCGAAGCTGCCGAGTTGGCGTCCCCCGGTGATGCAGTTGTACTCGCCCCGGCCGCCGCGTCCTTGGACATGTTCGCCAGCTACGGACATCGTGGTGAC
The DNA here is from genome assembly GCF_001445685.1 of Rhodococcus sp. KB6. Taxonomy (NCBI): domain Bacteria; kingdom Bacillati; phylum Actinomycetota; class Actinomycetes; order Mycobacteriales; family Nocardiaceae; genus Rhodococcus; species Rhodococcus sp. KB6. The sequence continues at coordinate 295,130 of NZ_LNAK01000163.1, forward strand.
AGCTTCGCCGCCGCCGTAGCCGCATTACCCGATCCGTTCACGGATTCGCCTGGCCAAGCCGGGAACTTGCTATGACCAAGGGTCCCAAGACCCGAATCGGTGCCTGGTTGGCGCGGCCGTTGGCGTCGTTCCACCTGGTGGTGACGATTGCCACGATGTTGACTGTCTTGGGGCTCGTGATGGTTCTGTCGGCGTCGAGCGTCGAGCAGTACGTGTCCGGTGGCTCGGCGTATTCGTTGTTCACCCAGCAGTTGATCTTCGCGATTCTCGGAGCTGTGCTCTTCTACGTCGCGCTGCGGATCCCGGCGAGAGTGCTCCGGCAGTATTCGTTTCCGCTGTTCGTCGTCGTGCTGATCATGCTGGTACTCGTCCTGATTCCGGGAATCGGCACAGAAGCGCAGGGCGCGCGTCGCTGGTTCAACGTCGGCGGGTTCTCGGTGCAGCCCTCGGAAATCATGAAGGTCGCGTTGGCGATCTGGGGCGCCCATCTGTTGGCTTCGCGGCGGCCGGACGACCGATCCGTGAAGTCGATCCTGATTCCGCTCGTGCCCGCAGCAATGCTGGTCTTCGCGCTGGTCGTCGCGCAACCGAACCTCAGTACGACCATCGCATTGGGAATCATCGTCGGGGCCCTGCTGTGGTTCGGTGGGCTGCCACTGAAGCTCTTCGGCTCGATCGCGGTGACGGGCGTCGTCGTGGCGGGCGTGCTGGCGATGACGGCCGGTTATCGTTCCGATCGAGTTCAAGCCTTCTTCAACAAGAGCGACGACCTGCAGGGCAACAACTATCAGGCCAAGCAGGCTTTGTATTCGCTCGCCGACGGGGGCCTTTTCGGACGCGGACTCGGTCAGAGCGTCGCCAAGTGGAACTACCTACCCAACGCGCACAACGACTTCATCTTCGCGATCATCGGCGAAGAGTTGGGATTTGTCGGCTGCGCAGTGGTGATCGGTTTGTTCGCTGTATTCGTCTACACGGGATTGCGGATCGCAGCCCGCAGCATCGATCCGTTCTGGCGGCTCCTGTCGGCCACTGCAACTACCTGGATCGTCGGCCAGGCAATGATCAACATCGGTTACGTCATCGGACTGCTGCCGGTGACCGGACTCCAGTTGCCCTTGGTCTCCGCCGGCGGTTCGTCCTTGGCGATCACATTGTTCATGTTCGGTGTCATCGCCAATGCAGCGCGCCACGAGCCCGAAGCAGTTGCCGCTCTGAACTCCGGGCAGGACGGCAAGATCTCGAAGTTGCTCAGACTGCCGAAGCCCGTGCTGTACCACCCGCCGTCAGGGGGCCGGCCGATCCGTCGACCGAAGCCCGCACGGCAGATCGAACCGGCACGCGGACGCGACGGCCGGCGCGCGATCGAGACGGGCGATCGACGCAAGCGGGCAGATCAAGGTGCTCGCCCTTCCTCGGATTCCAACCGAGGTGCGGCCGCTGGGTCACGGAAGCGCACCGCGGGAGGGCAGAATGGTCAGCGTCGGCAGGCGCCGACACGTAGGGCACAAGATCCACGAGAAGTTCGAGAGCGAGGAATTCGTAGGTGAGCGGCAACAAATCGGCTCTGTCGGTAGTGGTGGCAGGGGGAGGCACGGCTGGTCACATCGAACCCGCACTTGCTGTCGCGGACGCGGTCAAGGCCGCTGCGCCCGACACCAGAATCACTGCGCTCGGGACGGCGCGTGGTCTCGAAACCACCTTGGTGCCGGCTCGCGGGTACACGCTCGAGCTCATTCCGCCGGTTCCGCTTCCTCGCAAGCCCACGATGGATCTCGTCAAACTGCCGACACGCATCCTCGCCTCGGTGCGCAAGACCCGCGAGGTACTCGATTCCGTCGACGCCGACGTGATCGTCGGTTTCGGTGGTTACGTCGCGCTTCCGGCGTATCTTGCCGCACGTGGTGGTGTTCTTCGGCGCCGGCGCAAGATTCCGATCGTCATCCACGAGGCGAACGCCAGTGCCGGTATCGCGAACAAGATCGGTGCTCGCCTGGCGACGCGGGTGCTTGCCGCTGTTCCGGGTTCCGGAGTGAAGAACCGCGGCGATCAGGACGCCGAGATCGTTGGCATCCCGGTTCGCGCGTCGATCGCCAATTTCGATCGAGCGGGACTCCGCTCGCAAGCTCGCGAGTACTTCGGACTGCCTCAGGACGGTCCCGTTCTGCTCGTCTTCGGCGGATCGCAAGGCGCGAAGTCGCTCAACGACGCGGTGTCCGGAGCAGCGGAAGAACTGGCGAAGGCCGGGATCTCGGTCCTTCACGCACACGGACCCAAGAACTCCCTCGAGGTCACGCAGTACTCGGAGACGGCACCGTATGTGGCTGTTCCTTATCTTTCGCGGATGGATCTCGCGTATGCCGCAGCCGACGCGACGATCTGTCGTTCGGGCGCGATGACGGTCGCCGAGGTCTCGGCGGTCGGACTACCGGCCGTCTACGTTCCGTTGCCGCACGGCAATGGTGAGCAGGAACTCAACGCGAAACCCGTTGTCGCAGCGGGCGGTGCGATCATCGTCTCCGACAACGAGCTCACGCCGACGTTCGTCGCCGGTACCGTCGTCCCGATGCTGAGCGACAGCGCGCGCCTCGACAAGATGAGCAGTGGTGCTGCCAACGTCGGGCACCGCACCGCGGCAACCGAGATCGCACGGATCGTGCTCGACATCGCGGCAAAGGAAAACGCCGTCCAGGAAAACGCAAGGGGAAACCGATGACCGCGCTGCCCGCCCACCTCGAGCGAGTACACATGGTCGGAATCGGCGGTGCCGGTATGTCCGGCATCGCGCGAATTCTGCTTTCCCGCGGGGGCCTTGTCTCGGGTTCGGACGCAAAGGAGAGCCGAGGAGTCCTGGCGCTTCGTGCACGCGGGGCGCAGGTCCGGATCGGCCACGACGCCGATGCTCTCGACCTGCTGCCGGGTGGTCCGACCGTCGTCGTCACGACGCACGCGGCTATCCCGAAGGACAACCCGGAACTCGTCGAGGCCGCTCGCCGCGGAATCCCGGTGATTCTTCGGCCGGCTGTCCTTGCATCACTGATGCAGGGCAATCGCACGTTCCTGGTTTCGGGTACACACGGCAAGACGTCGACGACCTCGATGCTCGTGGTCGCCCTGCAGCACTGTGGTTTCGACCCTTCGTTTGCCGTTGGCGGCGAACTCAACGAAGCGGGAACGAATGCCCATCACGGCAGCGGTGACGTCTTTGTCGCCGAGGCGGACGAGAGCGACGGGTCGCTGCTCCAGTACGACCCCAACGTGATCGTCGTGACCAACATCGAGGCCGATCACCTCGACTATTTCGGCAGCGTCGAAGCGTATGTGAAGGTGTTCGACGATTTTGTCGACAAGTTGCGTCCGGGTGGGCTCTTGATTGCTTGCCTCGACGACCCGGGATCGGCGGATCTCGCGAAGCGAATCGTGGCCTCGGGCCGTTCGGACATCCGGGTACTCGGTTACGGATCGGCAGACGCGCAGGAGGTGGAGGCGGGCACCGCCTTCGAGCCTGTCGACGGTGTCGAGGTCGGAGTCCGACTACTGGGCTTCCATGCGCACGACGTCGGGGGAGTCCTGCAGTTCCACCTGGCGGGCGAGAGCGCCGCGCGAACCGTGCGGATGGCAGTGCCGGGTCGTCACATGGCGCTCAACGCACTTGCGGCTCTACTGGCTGCCCGTGACGCCGGCGCCGAGACGGAGGAGATCGTCGAGGGGCTCGCCGGATTCGGTGGCGTACACCGCCGGTTCCAGTTCACCGGCCGCGAGCGTGGTGTCCGGGTGTTCGACGACTACGCCCACCATCCGACCGAAGTTCGTGCGGTTCTCGGCGCGGCGGCGGATCTGGTTCGACCGGAGGACGATTCGTCGTCGACCAATTCGGCAGCCGGACGCGTGATCGTGGTCTTCCAACCTCATCTCTATTCACGCACCGCCGCGTTTGCCGAGGAGTTCGCGCAGGCGCTGGACTTGGCCGACGAGGTTGTCGTTCTCGATGTCTACGGCGCTCGCGAAGAGCCGATGCCGGGCGTCAGTGGTGCGCTGGTCGCTCAGTCGGTCACGAAACCTGTTCACTATCAACCGGATCTGTCACAGGCGCCGAAGCAGGTGGCGGCGTTGGCTCACCCCGGCGACATCGTCATCACGATGGGTGCCGGTGACGTGACCATGCTCGGCAAACAGATCCTCGATGCTTTGCGTTCGGCGCCGCATCCCGCGCCGCGATGACACCCGACGCACGAAGTCGGCGCGGGCGTCGAGATCCTCGAGCCAGACAAGCCACCAGTACGCGTCGGCGCAGTACTCGCACCGAATCGCGATACTCGACGCGGTCGACGGAGCCGGCTCCCGAACCCACACCGACTCGTAAGTGGTTCAAGCGACCGCTGATCGTGGCACCGCTGGCAATCGTGCTGGTGGTGGGAATTGCGTTGACGGCTTGGTTGTCTCCGGTGCTCTCGGTCCGGGGCACCGAAGTTCTCGGTGCGACGACCGTCAGTGAGGAACAGATCCTTTCGCTCCTGGCCGTACCGACCGGTCAGCCGTTGATGCGGGTAGACACCGGCGCCGCCGCCGCACGTGTGGCGACGATTCCGAAGGTGGCCTCGGCTCGTGTGCAGCGGATGTATCCGTCGACTATCCGCGTCACCGTCACCGAACGGGTACCGGTCGTCTTCGTCGACTCACCTGAGGGTGCACACCTGCTGGACGAGAAGGGCGTCGACTTCGAGATGGGCGTCCCGCCGCCCGGGGTTCCGCGTCTGGTGACACCGACGCCCGGGTGGAACGACGAGCCGACGCTTGCCGCGCTCGAGGTGTTGTCGGTGTTGCCGCCGGATCTGAGATTTCAGGTGGGAGAGGTTGCCGCTCGGTCGATTTCGAGTGTCACGCTGACTCTGCTCGACGGTCGGGTCGTAAACTGGGGCGGTGTCGAGCACTCGGATCGTAAGGCTGCTGTGACGCTTCCGCTGTTGACCCAACCGGGGCAGACGTACGACGTGTCCAGTCCTGATCTGCCGACGGTCCGATAGCGCACGGTGCAGCCGTGCGTCAGTGCGCAGCAAATACTTCGGTGTGTCTCGGCGCGCCTAATGGCGGAACGCGACGACGGTGCATAGCGTTTCGTTTCAGATCGAATACTTGACATAACTCTAACCCTGTGGTTGAGGTTTAGGGTTGTTCACGAAAAGCATGAAGCTACAAAAACAGCAGTAACAAAGACAGCAGCACTGACAAGCAGCGTGAAACACGACACGGAAGGCGAGAGCCGATGACGCCCCCGCACAACTACCTCGCCGTAATCAAGGTCGTCGGCATCGGCGGCGGCGGCGTGAACGCAGTCAACCGCATGATCGAACAGGGACTCAAGGGAGTCGAGTTCATCGCGGTCAACACGGACGCGCAAGCCCTTCTGATGAGTGACGCCGACGTCAAGCTCGACGTCGGTCGTGAATTGACCCGTGGCCTCGGCGCCGGTGCCGACCCGGAAGTGGGTCGCAAGGCAGCCGAAGATCACAAGGACGAGATCGAAGAGGTCATCAAGGGCGCCGACATGGTGTTCGTGACGGCAGGCGAGGGTGGTGGCACCGGAACCGGTGGTGCCCCTGTCGTGGCAAGCATCGCCCGGAAGCTGGGCGCACTCACCGTCGGTGTCGTGACGCGACCGTTCTCTTTCGAGGGCAAGCGTCGTGGGGGACAGGCGGATACCGGAATCCAGGCGCTCCGCGAGTCCTGCGACACGCTGATCGTCATTCCCAACGATCGCCTGCTCCAGCTGGGTGACGCGGCCGTCAGCCTGATGGACGCGTTCCGCAGCGCGGACGAGGTTCTCCTCAACGGCGTCCAGGGCATCACCGACCTCATCACCACTCCGGGTCTGATCAACGTCGACTTCGCGGACGTCAAGGGTGTCATGTCCGGTGCCGGTAGTGCGTTGATGGGAATCGGTTCCTCGCGGGGTGAGGGACGCGCGATCAAGGCGGCGGAATCCGCGATCAATTCCCCGCTCCTCGAAGCTTCGATGGAAGGCGCCCGCGGCGTGCTCCTGTCGATCGCCGGCGGTAGCGATCTGGGTCTGTTCGAGATCAACGAGGCGGCTTCGCTGGTGCAGGAAGCTGCCCACATCGACGCCAACATCATCTTCGGAACGGTCATCGACGATTCACTCGGTGACGAGGTTCGTGTGACGGTCATCGCTGCGGGATTCGACGGAGGAGCTCCGGCTCGTCGTCCCGTGGAGTCGACCGCGCAGGGACGTGGAGCTATCGGCGCCGGGCGCGCGGGTGAGGTCGGCCGGTCGCCGGTGGCCGCCGAACCTGCTGGCGAGCAGCCGATTTCCGCAGCGCGCGAGACCACCGGTTCGGGCAGCTTGCCTCCGATCGGTGGCCCCCGCCATGCGCCGGTCCAGGAAGACGAGGGCGACGACGACGTCGACGTGCCGGTCTTCATGCGTCGCTGACGTAGGGCTACAAACAGTTTCGAGAACAGGGTGCCCGGAATTTCTGGGTACCCTGTTCTTGACTGGATGTCCGGTCACGTCTGAGCCGGACGACAACTTTCGACGTTTGTGAGCACACTTATCTTGAGTACCGAGAAGTCGACCACCCGCACCCGCATTCGCCGCGTCGTGACCAGCCGAGCCGGTGGTGTTTCCGCGTCACCGTACGAGTCGTTCAATCTGGGCGATCACGTCGGAGACGATCCGGCAGCCGTCGATGCGAATCGCCGACGTCTGGCACGCGAAATAGGCGTCGAGCCTGACCATCTCGTGTGGATGGAACAAATCCATTCGCGCAACGTCACTGTCGTGACGGAACCGACCGACGAAGTGATTCCGGTGACGGATGCTCTGGTCACCACTGTTCCCGGCCTGGCGCTCGCCACCCTCAGTGCAGATTGTGTTCCCGTTCTGCTCTCCGACGAGGAGGCCGGTGTGATCGCGGCCGTTCATGCCGGACGGATCGGTGCCCGCATCGGTATCGTCCCGCGCGTCCTCGCGGAGATGGTGCGTCAGGGCGCGGACGTTTCGCGTATCGGCGCCTTCCTCGGTCCGGCTGCGAGCGGACGCCAGTACGAGGTTCCCGCTGCGATGCGCGCGGACGTGGAAAAGCACTTGCCGGGCAGTGCAACTCGCACCGAGAAGGGCACGCCGGGGCTCGATCTGCGTGCGGGACTGCGTAAGCAGTTGCTCGCCGCGGGTGTGTCCGGTGTCGCCGAGGACCCGCGGTGCACGATCGAGGATCGCGCGTTGTTCAGTCATCGCCGAGAATCTCTGACCGGGCGTCAAGCTGCAGTGATCTGGATGGAAGCGCCCGCAGCGCGGGAAACCGTCTAGGCAGAAATGCGCGAGACGGAAATGCGGCTGACAGAAATATCGACGGCACTCGACTCGGTGAGGGCGCGATTGGCGGCCGCCTGCCTTGCCGCCGGTCGCGAGGTTTCCGACGTAGCACTGCTGCCGGTGACCAAGTTCTTTCCGGCGTCCGACGCTCGAATTCTGTACGAACTGGGTTGCCGTGAATTCGGTGAGTCGCGTGAGCAGGAAGCAGTGGAGAAGGTCGCGGACTTCGACGGCGCTGCACAGACGGGCGCGATCGATGATCCGGTTCGCTGGCACATGATCGGACAGTTGCAGCGCAACAAAGCTCGATCGGTAGCGAAGTGGGCCTATGCAATTCACTCGGTGGACAGTGCGCGACTGGCCGATGCACTCGATCGGGCTGCGCTGAGTGCTTTGTCGGACGGTGAGCGCACGGAGCCGCTCCGGGCGCTCATCCAGGTAAGTCTCGACGGAGACCCCGCGCGTGGCGGAGTTCCGACGGGCGAGCTAACGCCTCTCGCCGAGCGGATCGAATCAGCCGAAGGTCTCGAATTCGCGGGACTGATGGCCGTCCCGCCGCTTGGATCAGATCCGGACGAGCAGTTCGAAATCCTCCGCAGGGCACATCTTTTGATCCTCGAATCGCATCCCCGGGCAACCGAACTCTCGGCCGGTATGACCGGCGATCTGGAGGCTGCAGTGCGCCACGGATCAACCTGCGTGCGTGTCGGAACCGCACTGCTCGGCTCACGACCAGTAATCTCGAGGTGATCGCTCAGGTGATCGCCCAACCCGTCCACACCGCTGCGACCGGTCGCAGTCGGATTGATTCCGCCGCGCCAAGGAAGGTCGATCAATGAGCAACCTGCATAAGTTCAAGGCTTACTTCGGCATGGTTCCCCTCGATGACTACGAGGACGAATACGTGGAGGAGCCCGATCAGGCTCGCCGCGCACCCCGTCGTAGTCACGACGGCTATGCCGAGCGCGACGACCGCGAGTTCGTCGAACCTGCCTTCTCGAAGGCGAGCTACGCGCCCAGTCGTCGTGACGAAGAGGACGCGGAGTTCGATCGCTACGATTCCCGGCCCCGCGTCGACACCGTTCCCAGCCGCAGCAGCCGCCCGGCGATGGCGCCGCGCCCGGCAAGCCGTGGCAACCTCGCGGTCGACGCGCGCGCAGAGCGACCCGAAGCGCGACGTGCGCCGGTTGTCGACGACGGCGGCCCGCTCGCCAAGATCACGACACTGCGTCCGCAGAGCTACGCAGAGGCCCGCACGATCGGTGAGCGGTTCCGGGACGGCACTCCCGTCATCATGGATCTGGTCGACATGAGCAACGCCGACGCGAAGCGTCTGGTCGATTTCGCGGCCGGCCTGGCGTTCGCATTGCGTGGTTCTTTCGACAAGGTAGCCACCAAAGTGTTTCTTCTCTCACCGGCCGACATCGACGTTTCCGCCGAGGAGCGCCGTCGGATCGCCGAGACGGGTTTCTACAGCCAGAAATGATGGTCTCGACCGCAGTCCGGCCCCTGAGCAGGGGTGACGTGAGCACATTCGAACGGCGGCCCGCCTCGGCGGACGCCGCATTCGGACCCATCGCCGGCCGTTACAAGACGGACTCGATGCGGACCGGTTCCGGAATTGCTGCGGTGTGTCTGTTTTGGACACACCGCAGAAGTCAGGCAGAGTGAGGGTGTGGACGCGCTTCTCTCTGTGATCTATCTGGTGCTGGTTGTCTTCTGGCTGTTGCTGATCGGCAGAGTGATCGTCGAGTTCGTTCGTTCGTTTGCCAGAGATTGGCGACCGACCGGATTGGTCGCAGTCATTCTCGAAACCATTTTTACGATCACCGATCCTCCGGTGAAACTGCTCCGCAGGTTGATCCCCCCGATCAACCTCGGTGGAGTTCGCTTGGATCTATCCATCATGGTCTTGCTTTTCATCGTCATCATCCTGATGTCGGTTGTTCGCTGAGCGCAGTCCGAGTTAGTGGTGTGCCAGAATGGATGCCATAACTCATCCAGTGGTTCGCCACTACGTAGACTGTGTTGCAACTGAATGCTTGCTAGACCGCCAAATGACGCGTGAAGGGATCCTTCCATGCCGCAACTGACTCCAGCTGACGTGCACAACGTTGCGTTCAGCAAGCCGCCTATCGGCAAGCGTGGCTACAACGAGGACGAGGTCGACGCATTCCTCGACCTCGTCGAGCAGGCGCTGTCGCAGCTCATCGAAGAGAATGCGGACCTGCGCCAGCGCGTAGGTGAGCTGGATCAGGAGCTCGCGGCTGCCAAGAAGTCGCCGGCACCTGCTCAGCAGGCAGCACCCGTCGCAGCGCAGCCCAAGCCGGAGCCCGCTCGGGTCGTCGAACCGCCCAAGCCTGCACCTGTTGCAGCGCCGGTTCCCGCCGCCGCTGCCGTTGCAGCGCCGCAGAGTGGCGACACCCACATGCAGGCCGCAAAGGTCCTCGGACTGGCTCAGGAGATGGCGGATCGCCTCACCAACGATGCCAAGACCGAGTCCGAGCAGCTGCTCGGCAGTGCCCGCACCAACTCCGAGCAGCTCATGAGCGAGGCTCGCAGCAAGGCTGACGGCATGATCGCGGATGCGCGCAACAAGTCGGAGGCAATGCTCACCGACGCTCAGACTCGCTCCGAGACCCAGCTTCGCCAGGCTCAGGAGAAGGCAGACGCTCTCAAGGCGGACGCCGAGAAGAAGCACACCGAAATCATGGCGACCATCAACCAGCAGCGTTCGGTCCTCGAGGGCCGTATCGAGCAGCTCAAGACGTTCGAACGCGAGTACCGGGTGCGCCTGAAGTCCTACCTGGAATCGCAGCTCGAAGAGCTCGAACAGCGCGGCTCGGCCGTTCCGGTCGACGGTGGACAGGATTCCTACAGCCCGTCCTTCGCCAAGGGAAACAGCTGACCGAGAGCGCCCCGTCGGCTCAGCTATCGGACCGGACAAAGGTTGATACGTGCTGGTCGTGACGTTGGTTCTCGCGGGAGTTGGTTTCGCTCTCCTGATCGTCGCCCTGACCACAGGGTCGTTGATCTGGGCGTGGGCATGTATCGCGATTTGTGTAGCAGGTGCCGTCCTCCTGCTGGTCAGTGCGCTGACCAGCAGGAAGGCGGTTCCTTCGTTGGATGACCCGGCATCGGGCAGCGGAATGTCGTCGCCTTACGGTCGAGTCGAGAGTTCCTCGAATTCGTCGATCGACGATGCAGCCACCGCCAACGATGACAATCAGAGAAATCATGGCGAGTCGCCGGGTGGCCCCGACAAGTCCTAGGGCGAGTTCCGACAAGGTCCAGGACGAGTATTAGACTGTCCAACACGAATACCAGGCTGTGATCCGGCAATCACCGGGGAGCTTTCGGAAGAACGGTTCTTGTCGCTTCAGGCGCCCAGAACTCAGTAGAACCGAACGGGTGAGCCCGTCACAGCTCGATCGAGTGGCACCTCGGGATCCAAGCGCGGATCTACGGGGTGCAAACGGGGTGGTACCGCGGTGTCGGCGCACAAGCGCCACGTCGTCCCCGTGCCGAGTCCGACTGGCACGAGGAGATCGCCATGGCGAGTAACGGGTATCCCAAAGTCGACTACGGTGTCCCCGCCGACACCGGAGTCAAGTTCCCCGAACTGGAACAGAAAGTCCTGAAACAGTGGGACGACGACGACACCTTCCGTGCGTCGGTTTCCAATCGGGACGGCAGCGAAGAGTTCGTTTTCTACGACGGACCGCCCTTCGCAAACGGCTTGCCGCATTACGGTCACCTGCTGACGGGGTACGTCAAGGACCTGGTGCCGCGCTTCCAGACCATGCGTGGACGCAAGGTCGAGCGACGCTTCGGCTGGGACTGCCACGGACTGCCCGCAGAACTCGAAGCGGAGAAGCAACTCGGCATCAAGGACAAGGCCGAGATCGAAGTCATGGGTCTGGCCAAGTTCAACGAGTACTGCAAGGCCTCGGTGCTCAAGTACACCGACGAGTGGCGCGACTACGTCACCCGCCAGGCACGTTGGGTCGACTTCGACAACGACTACAAGACCCTGGACGTCGACTTCATGGAGTCCGTCATGTGGGCCTTCAAGGAGCTGCACGACAAGGGCCTGATCTATCAGGGCTTCCGCGTGCTGCCCTACAGCTGGTACGAGCAGACTCCGCTGTCCAATCAAGAGACTCGTCTCGACGACGCGTACAAGATGCGTCAGGATCCTGCAGTCACGGTCGACATGCCGCTGGTCGCTCCGGGTTCACCATTGGACGGCGCAAACGCGATCATCTGGACCACGACTCCGTGGACACTGCCGTCCAACTTGGCCACTGCGGTTCATCCCGAGGTCGACTACGTCCAGGTGCTCGGCGAGGACGGAAAGCGGTACGTGCTCGCGGAAGCACGGGTTGCTCATTACGCACGTGAGCTGGGGGAGGACCCCGAGGTCGTTTCCCGTCACAAGGGCGCCGAATTGGTCGGACTGTCGTACACACCGCCGTTCGACTTCTTCCTCGGACATCCGAACGCGCACGTCGTGCTTTCGGCCGACTACGTGACAACCGATTCCGGAACCGGAATCGTCCACCTCGCACCGGCTTTCGGTGAGGAGGATATGGATGTCGCCACGGCCAACGGTATCGAGGTCGTGCAGCCGCTCGATCCGGGTGGAAAGTTCACCTCGATGGTTCCGCCGTACGAGGGCTTGATGGTGTTCGACGCCAACCCGGTCATCATCAAGGACCTCAAGGCTGCCGGAAAGCTGCTGCGGCACGAGACGATCGAGCACTCGTACCCGCACAGTTGGCGCAGTGGGCAGCCGCTCATCTACATGGCGGTTCCCTCGTGGTTCGTCGCGGTCACCAAGTTCCGCGATCGCATGGTCGAGCTGAACAAGGCCGTCACGTGGGTGCCCGAGCACATCCGTGACGGCCAGTTCGGCAAGTGGCTCGAAGGTGCACGCGACTGGAACATCAGCCGAAACCGCTACTGGGGCAGCCCGATCCCGGTGTGGGTGTCGGACGATCCGCAGTACCCGCGTACGGACGTCTACGGATCGCTCGATCAGTTGGAGGCAGACTTCGGTGTGCGTCCGACCGATCTGCATCGCCCGATGATCGACGACCTGGTCCGCCCGAACCCCGACGACCCGACCGGGAAGTCGATGATGCGCCGCGTTCCCGAGGTGCTCGACTGCTGGTTCGAATCCGGTTCGATGCCGTACGCGCAGGTGCACTACCCATTCGAGAACCGTGAATGGTTCGAGGGTCATTTCCCGGGCGATTTCATCGTCGAGTACAACGGGCAGACTCGCGGCTGGTTCTACACGCTGCACGTGCTGGCCACCGCACTCTTCGATCGTCCGGCGTTCAAAACCGTTGCTGCGCACGGCATCGTGCTCGGCGACGACGGACTCAAGATGAGCAAGTCCAAGGGCAACTACCCGGACGTGAAGGAGGTGTTCAACCGCGACGGCAGCGATGCCATGCGATGGTTCCTGATGTCTTCGCCGATCTTGCGCGGCGGAAACCTCATCGTGACCGAGCAGGGCATCCGCGAAGGTGTGCGTCAGGCATTGCTCCCGCTGTGGAACGCCTGGAGCTTCCTGCAGTTGTACGCGCCGGAATCCGGTGTGTGGCGTACCGATTCGGAGAACATCCTCGATCAGTACATCCTGGCCAAGCTCGCTACCACCCGCGACGTGATCACCGAGGCCCTCGAGGTCAACGACATCGCCGGCGCGTGCGACGAGCTTCGGTTGTTCTGTGACGCACTCACCAACTGGTATGTGCGACGGTCTCGTTCGCGGTTCTGGGACGAGGATCGCGACGCAATCGACACCCTGCACACCGTGCTCGAGGTCGTGACGCGTCTCGCTGCGCCGCTGTTGCCGTTGGTGTCCGAGGTGATCTGGCGCGGGTTGACCGGGGAGCGCTCGGTTCACCTGGCTGATTGGCCCGAGGCGTCGGAGCTCCCCGCGAACCCCGACCTGGTAGCGGCGATGGACGACGTCCGGACCGTGTGCTCCACGGTGCTGAGCCTGCGCAAGGCACAGAATCTGCGTGTTCGTCTTCCGCTGCCCGAGGTCACGGTTGCGGCGCCGGATGCCGAGCGTCTGCGTCCGTTCCTCGGACTGATTGCCGACGAGGTCAACGTCAAGAAGGTCGATCTGACCGATGACGTCGACGTGCACGGGCGCTTCGAGATCGCGGTCAACGCGCGTGCTGCAGGACCGCGTCTGGGCAAGTCCGTTCAGACTGTCATCAAGGCGGTCAAGGCGGGCGACTGGACCGAGAACGCGGACGGCGTCGTGGTTGCGGCGGGCATCGAACTGCTGCCCGAGGAGTACACGCAGAAACTGGTTGCAGCCGAGCCTGATTCGACGGCTGCATTGCCCGACGGTGCGGGACTCGTCGTACTCGATTCCGTCGTGACGGAGGAACTCGAAGCCGAGGGCTGGGCGAAGGACCGTATCCGTCAGTTGCAGGATGCGCGTCGTGCCGCCGGTTTGGACGTCTCGGACCGGATCAACGTCGTGCTCGAGGTTCCGCAGGACTGCAAGGAGTGGGCAGAGCGTCATCGCGAATTGATCGCCGGTGAGGTTCTGGCCACCTCCTTCTCGGTGGGTGAAGCGGGAGACGACGCCGTCGATCTCGGTGACGGTATCCGCGCCGCGATCACGAAGGTCTAATACCGCCGTAACTACTCCGGCTCCCCGAAGAATGTCTGTATGTCGGGGTGCCGGAGTAGTTTGCTCTCATGAGTACGAGCAAGGAAACCGTGGCGCGCATTCTCGAGCAGTTGGAACCGCTCGACGTGCGGGCAAGGGCGATGTTCGGCGAGTACGGATTGTATTGCGACGAGAAGATCGTGGGCTTGATCTGCGGAGACGTTCTGTTCGTCAAACCCACCGAGGTCAGTGCGGAGTTCGGATCAGAGGCGGATCTGGCTCCGCCGTACCCGGGAGCGAAGGATTACTACCGGGTGACGGAGGAACGGTTGCAGGACCTCGATCACCTGCACGCCTTCATTCAACGGACTGCCGACGTATTGCCGCTGCCGAAGAAGAAGTCGCCCAAGAAGAAGGCGCGGACGTAGATTCTGCACCTACTTTTGAGAGAACCGTAACTCCCGATGAATCAAGGTGATCCCACACGAAGTCGCAGGTGGGTGCTGCATCTCGACATGGATGCGTTTTTCGCCTCCGCCGAGCAGTTGACCCGTCCCACGCTGCGAGGTCGCCCGGTGCTGGTCGGCGGCTTGGGCGGGCGCGGAGTGGTGGCCGGGGCAAGTTACGAAGCGAGAGTTTTCGGTGCGCGTTCGGCGATGCCGATGCATCAAGCACGCCGGATGGTCGGTGGTGGAGCGGTGGTATTGCCACCGCGGATGTCGTTGTATTCGGTTCTGAGTAAACGCACGTTCGACGCGTTGCGCCTTCGTATGCCGATCCTCGAGCAACTGTCGGTGGACGAGGCTTTCGGGGAGCCGGTGGAGTTGGCCGGTGTCGGAGCTGACGAGGTCCGCGCGTTTTGCGAAGATTTGCGGGCGTTGATCAAAGCCGAGACCGGGTTGGTCGCCTCGATCGGTGCCGGCGCAGGTAAGCAGGTCGCCAAGATCGCGTCGGGACTGGCAAAGCCCGACGGCGTCGCAGTCATTCCTCCCGGGATGCAGCACGAGTTGCTCGATCCACTGCCGGTGCGGAAGCTCTGGGGGATCGGCCCTGTTGCCGAGGAAAAGCTCAAGCGTCTCGGCATCGAAACCATCGGAGGGTTTGCCCGCACTCCCATAGCGGAGGTGGCGTCGATACTCGGAACCACTGTCGGACCGGGGTTGCATCGGCTCGCACAGGGGATCGACGATCGGCCGGTCGCCGAGCGTGCCGAATCCAAGCAGATCAGCGCGGAATCCACTTTCGCCGCAGACATCGTCACGATGGCGCAACTGCGCGCCGCCGTCGAAAGTAGTGGTCGTGCAGCATTTTCCAGGCTGGAGAAGGACGGAAGAGCTGCTCGCACCGTCGTACTGAAGCTCAAGAAGTCCGATATGAGTATCTTGACTCGATCCGTGACGCTGCCGTTTGCCACCATCGACCGCCAAATCCTCATCGCGACTGCGCAGAAACAGGTCATCGATCCACAGGAATTGGGGCCGATTCGCCTGGTCGGTGTGGGATTCGCCGGTTTGTCCACCGTTCGGCAAGGATCACTTTTTCCCGAGTTGGATCAGGATGTTCCCGGCTATCCGGTCGAGACTCTCACGGGCGCCCTCGATGAGGCTGAACTCGACGTTCCGGTGGCCGCACGCGTGCCTCAGCGCTACTGGCACCCCGGTTTGGACGTGAAGCATCCAGAATACGGACACGGTTGGGTGCAGGGCGCCGGGCACGGTGTGGTCACCGTTCGCTTCGAAACCCGTTCCAGCGGAACGGGAATAGCCAAAACCTTCGCCGAATCGGATGAGGTGCTCGCGGTAGCAGATGCGGTCGACAGCCTTCTCTGAGGATGTCCTTAGACTTTTTCCGCTTACCGTTGGGTAATGTTGTCGACGATCCTCGAGCAAGCACGATGTTCGACTGACGCTCGAATGTGAACACCCGAATGGATAGGACTGAGAAGTTGAAGCTTCAGAAGATGACCGTTGCAGCCGTGGCGATCGCAGCAGCCCTGACGATGACCGCGTGTGGTTCAGACGGAGGAGACTCCGACAAGACGACTTCGGCGAAGCCCACGACCACCACCTCTGCGGCACCCACGTCCGAGGTTGTTCTGCCGACCGCCCCTGAGCTCAACGCCAAGGTCGCTCAGGCACTCGACGAGAGCGTTCCGGCCGCAGACAAGGTCAACCTCGTCCAGGGCGCCGAGGCTGATCCCGAGCTGATCAACCAGGTCGCCGCTGCCGCCAAGGCTGCCGGCGCGCAGGTCGAGATCCTCGACCCGGTCACCGACACGGGCAGCGAGACGGCAGCAGCTTCGCTGAACATCGTCGTCAACGGCCAGCCGCTGCAGCAGGGCCTGCAGGCTTCGTTCGTCTACGAAGACGGCGTCTGGAAGCTCTCGAAGACCACGGCTTGCCAGATCGTCGGCGTTGCAGGTCTGACCTCGCCGGCTTGCGCTGCTTGATCTCTCGGTAACACCTGAAACACCAGAGCGGCCGCCGACTCCCGAAGGGGAGTGGGCGGCCGCTCTTCACGTGGTAAGCGACGTCAGTGATGGAATCCCTCGGTGACGCGCGGCCGCGGCATCGGGCTGTCCAGTTCGTCGAGGAACGCGGTTTCCTCTTCGATGATGCGCAGCAGATTGGCCGCCAGGTCCATGCTCAGTCCGTTACGAACCACGATGCGCTGCACTGTCAGATCCGCGAGATCGTCCGGCATGGGGTAGGCCGGCACCAACCAGCCCTTGCCTCGCAACCGGTCCGAGAGGTCGTACAGCGTCCAGTTGGACGTGTGCCCCTCGGCGAGGCGCCACGCGAAGACCGGGATGTCGGAACCGTCGTTCCACAGTTCGAACGCGTCGAGTTTCCCGATCCCTTCGGCGAGAAATTTCGCCACGTCCTGGGAGGACTGCTGGATCGCGCGATAGCCGTCGTGGCCGAGACGCAGGAACAAGTAGAACTGCAGGATCACCTGAGCGCCGGGACGCGAGAAGTTCAGTGCGAAGGTCGGCATACTGCCGCCGAGGTAGCTCACCTTGAAGACGAGGTCGTCGGGAAGTAGATCCTGCGATCGCCAGACCACCCATCCGAGGCCGGGATAGACGAGCCCGTACTTGTGCGCCGAGGTGTTGATGGAGTGGACGCGCGGTAGTCGGAAATCCCATTCGAGTTCGGGCTGAAGGAACGGTGCGATCATCGCACCGGAAGCGCCGTCGACGTGGATGGGGACGTCGAGTCCCGTCTTCGCCTGGATCTCATCGAGTGCCTTCGAGATTTCCAGGACCGGCTCGTACATCCCGGTGTAGGTGACGCCCATGATCGCGACGACGCCGATGGTGTTCTCGTCGACGTACTTGTCCAGATCGTGACCGTCGAGGGTGCGGTGTTCCTCGCTGATCGGCACGTAACGCGCTTCGACGTCCCAGTAGTTGCAGAACTTCTCCCAGCACACCTGGACCGCGGAACTCATGATGAGATTTGGCTTTTCGGTCGACTTGCCCGCGGCTTTTCGTGCGTGCTGCCAGCGTCGTTTCATCGCCAGGCCGCCGAGCATGCAGGCTTCGGACGAACCGATCGTCGAGGTGCCGATTGCGTCCTTGGGGGAGGGTGAGTGCCAGAGATCGGCAAGGATGCGCCAGCAATAGGTTTCGATCGCGGCGGTCTGCGGATACTCGTCCTTGTCGATCATGTTCTTGTCGAACGACTCGGCATACAGTTTGGTGGCGTGATCGTCCATCCACGTGCTGACGAACGTCGCGAGATTGAGCCGCGCATTGCCGTCGAGCATCGTTTCGTCGTGGACGATCTGATACGCGGTCTCGGGAAGCATGCCATCGGGTTCGAGTGTGTACTTCGATGCAACCGAATCCTCGCCAGGCCTCGAGAAGATCGGATTGACGGCTACGTAATCGGTGTGATCTGACCTTCTGGGTTCCGGCATGAACTCTGGCTCCTCACATCAGTGTGTCGCGTTGGTCTGTTTCGTACCTACTCTCACCGTTCAGTGTGGACGGGCAGTTGTCAAAGGGTCTGTGGTCCCGAATCATTCGCGAAAGGCCGAGACGGGACCAATCCGCTCGTTGTCAGGGCGTTTGTGCGCGCAGGCGATCTGCGGCGGCCGATGCCATCGAGAGGAGAACATCGGGGGCGATCGGACTCGGCGCCGTCGCGGACAGCTGAGTCAACGTCGTCCCGACTACGGCCACGATCGCGTCGGCAACCAAGGTGAAACCGCCACTCTCCGTGATGATTCGGAAAGCGAAAGACGCGTCGCCGATGTTCGGGTCCGACGCTCCGCCGACGCGATAGGTGATTGTCGTTCCGTCGGCATCGGTTCCCGAATACTCCGCACACCCAGCCAGCGTGGTCTGAAGTTTCTCGAAAGCTGCTGCTGCCGCGGTGCCGTCGGCGTACGAAGCAGAGTCCTGATCGATGCTCGTGAAATCGGGGCCGGTGAACATGTCGGAGAGGTCGGCGACCGATCCGGGAGCCTGGGTGGCTATCGGCGCCAGAACCTGGGCGCAGACGGCGGGGTCGGTGCTCGACTTGTCCGCCTCCGAGTTTTCCGGCGCCGGTGCGAGGCCGAGGTCGTCGACCGGGTCGGGAACTACGTCGAAGTCGGCAGGTAGCTCGGACAGGGTGAGCGCGGCTCGTTGCAGGCCGTCACGGTCGAGAGGCGCCCCGCTCAGCGGTGCGGCCGGAGCAGCCGTGAACGGCGCCAAGCCGACCTGTGGGGCGGAAACCTGCGTAGTCGTGTCGGCACCAGGCGAGTCGTCCGAGCCGCAACCGGTCACGACGAACAGTGCCGCCGTTGCGGTCAGACCAAGTGCGAGAAGCGACCGGCGTGTCACGATTCCCACCGAATGCTGTTGGAGATGGTCTGCCGGATCACCGAGGAGCTGTCCGGGTCGCCGTATGCCTGGTCGCCGCCGACGGTCATCTGTCCGTCGATCGGCAAGGGGAGTGAGAGGTCGACGGTGAGGTTTCCGGAGCCGGCCATGACGTACTGATCTATGTTCAGCGTTCCGGCGTCACCAGCCAGGTTCCAGACCGGGCTCTGCGGGGTCTGCGATACGTCCACCGCGAGCGAAAGCCGATTGCCCTCGCGCGCGGTGAGCGTGACGGTGGTTGTCTGATCGAGCAGGATTTCGCTGCTGACTTGCTGCCGAACCACCCAACGTGCGCCGACACCGACCGGAGCGTCGGGGAGTGCGACGGTCCGGTAGACCGCTTGGCCCAGCGCTTGTTCGATTGCAGCGCGGGCAGCATTGGCCGAGTTGGCGGAGGGCTTCAACCGTAGGGCGGTGATGGCGCCCGAATCCGTGACCGACAATCCGGCCGCAGACCCGTCGGCCCCGCTCAGCGCAGCCTGCAGCGTTGCATCGGGCGAGGTCATCGACGACAGCGTGAGGTCAACGACTGCGGTGGGATCGTCAGCGGTCACGTTTGCCGAGAGCGGGATCGTGATCTCCGGCGAAGAGAAATCCTGCGCCGGTTGTTGATCGATCTGCTGACTCACGACGGCCTGGGTGACGAGCGTCGCCGTCTGCGTGGTGCCGACAGGCAAGTTCGTACGCAAAACCTCGCGCGGCTCGCTTCCCGCCTCGAGAACTTCGACCGTCGCGGCGGTCACCGGAACAGTCACCTCACTCGGCGAGGAGGTCGGGGTGTTCGGAGGTTGATCCGAGTCGCCGCAAGCGGTGAGAACGGTGGTGAGAGCGAGGGCAGCGAGGGCGAACGGAACGCGTCGGCCGGTCGTGGACAGCAGTGGCACGCGCTCCAGGCTAGCCGCAGTTGCAGAGTGCGTGACCCGGTGCGGTGAACATGAGGGATGATGGTTGCGTGAGTACAGACCACCCAGACCGAGATGTCAACGCGGAGGATCAGCCGATTACCGAAATCTCGAAGGCCGACGAGCCCGAAACCGTGAAACCGGAAGCCGTGAAATCGGAAGACGGTGACCTGGCGGTTGCGCCGGTCGAAAAGCCCCGCCGGCTGACCATGCTCATTGCCATCGCCGCTGTCATCCTGCTCTCGGACATTCTCACGAAGGTGTGGGCAGTCGCCGCGGTCAAACCGGGGCAGCCGATCGAAATCATCGGTGACGTGGTCACATTCACGATGGTGCGCAATCCGGGGGCAGCGTTCTCGATGGCGACGTCGATGACGTGGATCCTCACTCTCGTCGCAATCGGTGTGGTCATCGGTGTGATCAAGATCGGTCGCACGCTCCGATCACCGTGGTGGGCGCTCGGTCTCGGCCTCGTTCTCGGCGGCGCGCTGGGTAACCTCGTCGACCGATTCTTCCGCTCTCCCGGAATCATGCGCGGACATGTGGTGGATTTCGTCTCCGTCGGCTGGTGGCCGGTGTTCAACATCGCGGATTCCGCGATCGTCTGTGGCGCGATTCTGCTCGTCGTCCTGACACTGTTCGGCTTCGAACCCAACGGTGAACGCCTGCGTGATCACAAGGCGGACGACAAGAAGTTCACCGAATCGAAGGCTGCAGCCGAGGGAGAAACCAAGTGAGGGAATCCCGTTCGATGCCAGTGCCCGACGGTCTCGATGCCATGCGCGTCGATGCCGGCCTCGCGCGCCTTCTCGGACTCTCGCGCACCGTGGTCGCGACACTCGCGGAAGAAGGCTCGGTACTCGTCGACGGTGTGGCCGTCGGCAAGTCCGATCGTCTGACCGCAGGGTCGTGGCTCGAGGTAGTCCTGCCCGAACCGCCGCGGCCCCTGACCATCGAAGCGACACCGGTCGAGGGAATGGAGATCCTCTACGCCGACGACGACGTCGTGGCAGTCGACAAGCCCGTCGGAGTTGCCGCGCACGCCAGCGTCGGGTGGACGGGACCGACCGTCATCGGCGGACTTGCCGCGGCCGGTTTCCGCATCTCGACGTCCGGTGCCCACGAGCGTCAGGGCATCGTCCACCGTCTGGACGTCGGAACGTCGGGAGTCATGGTGGTTGCCACATCCGAGCGCGCGTACACGTTGCTCAAGCGCGCTTTCAAGCAGCGGACCATCGACAAGCGCTACCACGCTCTCGTGCAGGGACATCCCGACCCGAGCAGCGGAACGATCGACGCGCCCATCGGACGCCATCACGGGAACGACTGGCGATTCACGGTCACGGCCGACGGCAAGCCCAGCGTCACGCACTACGACACCATCGAGGCGTTCCAGGCAGCGAGTCTGCTGGACGTGCACCTCGAAACCGGTCGCACACACCAGATCCGTGTCCACTTTTCGGCGTTGCGCCATCCGTGCTGCGGTGACCTGACTTACGGCGCGGACCCTCGACTTGCCGAAAGGCTCGGCCTCGAGCGCCAGTGGTTGCACGCCGTGTCTCTTGGATTCGCACATCCGGCGGACGGTCGCTGGGTCGAGATCAAGAGCAAGTACCCGAAGGATCTCGAACACGCACTCGAAGTTCTCCGGTCCTCATGACACCGCGCGGGCTTACCCCCGCGCCGGCCGTCGTCGCGGTGGTGGTCGGTGTGGCGGCGGTGGTGGGCGTGGGGTTCGCGAATCCCGTGCCGACCCCGCCGATCCGGACGGACACCCTGGGTCCGGACAGTGGGGAAGCTGTCCCGGACTACCTCGACCGAGCGCGAGATTCCGTCGCGTCGGTCGATGGGCCGGTATGGGCGTTGGTCTCGTTCACGAAGGCACTCACCGTCGACGAGGTCATCACGTCGACCAGCAGTGTTCAGGTGCCGGGCGCTGAGGTCTCGGGCGTTCGCGTGTCCAGGGTCATGTTCCGAGTTCCGATCGAGCGCGTCCAGACGCCGCTCATGTCGGTGCCCGTTCCCGACAACGACGAAGCAGTACGCAGATCGCCCGGTGTTGCAGCCACGCGACTGGTCTCGCTCGGCGGCGACACCGATCGTCAGCAACAGGTGGCGCTCGCGTCGGCGAAGCAATTGTCCGCCGGGTGCGCCTGCGCGGTGGGCGTGCTGGTGCGAGCGACTCCCGAAGGACTCGAAGCGATCGAACATGACTCGAACGTCCGTGCAGTGGAAGCGTTGCCGTCCGACGCCTCGCCGTGGTTGGCAGCCGTCCGTCCCTTGCTGCCGGAGTACGTGGACGTCGTTGCTCCCGGCCCCGACGATGGTCCGGTCCCGTGAACTCCGGTTCTGTGAACAAGGACGAACGCGCTGAGTCCCGTTCGTCCTCGGGGATCTTCTACGGTGTGGCGGCTTTCCTGTTGTGGGGAACGTTCCCGGCATTCTTCGGGCTACTCGACTTCGCCGATCCGGTCGAGATCCTGGCGCACCGGGTGGTGTGGACCCTTCTGTTGATGCTGATCGTGTTGGCCTTTGCCGGCCGCCTCGGATCGCTTCGCGGAATCAGCGCACGCACCTGGCTGCTGGTGACCGCGGCGTCAGCGGCGATCGCCGTGAACTGGGGGACGTACATCTATGCCGTGGTGTCAGGCCGCGTCGTGGAGGCGGCTCTCGGGTACTTCATCAACCCGCTGGTCACCGTTCTGCTCGGCGTCGTGATCTTCCGCGAACGATTGCGTCCCGCCCAGATCGCCGCGCTCGTTCTCGCTGCCACGGCAGTTGTGGTGATCACGGTCGACTTCGGGAAACCTCCGATCGTCGCTTTGCTGCTCGCCGGCTCGTTTGCCACCTATGGGTTGGTCAAGAAGGTGGTTCCGCTCGATCCTCGAACCAGTTTGACTGCCGAGGGAGTCGTTGCCGCACCGTTCGCGGTCGGCTACCTCGTGTTTCTCGGCCTGACCGGGGCCGGTGCATTCATCAGCAGCGGTACCGGGCACAGCCTGTTGCTGCTTGCCGCCGGCCCGGTCACCGCGCTGCCGCTGCTCCTGTTCGGCGTCGCCGCTCAGAGAGTTCCGTTGGCGACGATGGGCATGCTGCAGTACCTCACCCCGGCGCTCCAGATGGCGTGGGGTGTGGCCGTCATGCACGAGGACATGCCGGCGTCACGGTGGATCGGCTTCGTTCTGATCTGGGCTGCACTGGTGATCTTCACGACAGACACCTTCGTCGCCGGTCGACGTTCGCGGCGTTCGGTGAGGTCGAGCGCCGAACCCGAGGTTCCGGTCACGTGACCGGAGGCGGCGCACGGCGACTCCGCTACCTCGGTCGCCGGTCGTGTCGGCAGCGCGGCATACACTCGATCTCGCTCCCAGACCTTCAGAGAGGCGCACGTGGCTGACTCGTTCGTACATCTTCACAATCACACCGAGTACTCGATGCTCGACGGTGCGGCCAAGGTCGGCGCCATGTTCGAGGAGGCCGCTCGTCTCGAAATGACCGCAGTCGGCATGACCGACCACGGAAACATGTACGGCGCCAGCCAGTTCTACAACGAGGCAAAGAGCGCCGGCATCAAGCCGATCATCGGCATCGAGGCCTACATCGCACCCGAGTCTCGCTTCAACACCAAGCGAGTTCTGTGGGGCGATCGCAGCCAGAAGTCCGACGACGTCTCCGGTAGCGGTGCGTACACCCACATGACGATGGTGGCCGAGAACGCGACCGGACTCCGCAACCTCTTCAAGCTGTCGTCGCTCGCGTCCATCGAGGGCCAGCTCGGTAAATGGCCACGGATGGACGAGGAGCTCATCGCCGCGCACGCCGAGGGCATCATCGCGACCACGGGTTGCCCGTCCGGTGAGATCCAGACCCGCCTTCGTCTCGGTCACGATCGCGAGGCTCTCGAAGCTGCCGCGAAGTGGCAGGAGATCTGGGGCCCGGACAACTTCTTCCTCGAACTGATGGATCACGGTCTCTCGATCGAGCGCCGTGTGCGAGAGGGTCTGCTCGACATCGGCAAGCAACTCGGTATTCCGCCACTTGCCACCAACGACTGCCATTACGTCACCAAGGACGCCGCCGAGAATCACGAGGCGCTGCTCTGCATTCAGACCGGCAAGACGCTCTCCGACCCCACTCGCTTCAAGTTCGACGGCGACGGCTACTACCTCAAGTCCGCTGCCGAGATGCGCGCCATCTGGGACAACGAGGTTCCGGGGGCATGCGACAACACCGTTGCCATCGGCGAGCGTGTGCAGTCGTACGAGGACGTGTGGGCGTTCCACGACCGCATGCCGATCTTCCCGGTCCCGGAGGGACACACGCAGCAGACCTTCCTGCGCGCCGAGGTGATGCGCGGACTCGATCGCCGCTTCCCGAGCGGACCGCCGCAGGAGTACCTCGCCCGCGCCGACTACGAGATCGGCGTCATCAACGAAATGGGCTTCCCGGCCTACTTCCTCGTGGTCGGCGACCTGATCAACCACGCCAAGGACGTCGGGATCCGTGTCGGGCCCGGCCGTGGATCGGCTGCCGGTTCGTTGGTGGCCTACGCGATGGGTATCACCAACATCGACCCCATCCCGTACGGGTTGCTGTTCGAGCGATTCCTCAACCCCGAGCGTGTGTCCATGCCCGATATCGATATCGACTTCGATGATCGCCGTCGCGGCGAGATGGTTCGCTACGCGACGGACAAGTGGGGCAACGACAAGGTCGCCCAGGTCATCACCTTCGGCACCATCAAGACCAAGGCTGCCATCAAGGACTCGGCTCGCGTCCAGTTCGGCAAGCCGGGCTTTGCCATCGCCGATCAGATCACCAAGGCGCTCCCGCCGCCCATCATGGCCAAGGACATCTCGGTTTCCGGTATCACCGACCCGAAGCACGAGCGGTACAAGGAGGCAGTCGAGGTTCGAGCGCTCATCGACTCCAGCCCGGACGTCGCGAAGATCTACAAGACCGCGGTGGGTCTGGAAGGGCTGATCCGCAACGCCGGTGTGCACGCCTGCGCGGTCATCATGTCGTCCGAACCGCTCACCGACGCAATCCCGGTCTGGAAGCGCGCCCAGGACGGCGCCATCATCACCGGGTGGGACTACCCCTCGTGTGAAGCCATCGGTCTGCTCAAGATGGACTTCCTCGGTCTGCGAAACCTCACGGTTATCGGCGACACGCTCGAGAACATCAAAGCCAACCGCGGCATCGACCTCGACCTCGACACGTTGCCGATGGACGATGCGGCAACATACGAACTGCTCGCCCGCGGCGACACTCTCGGTGTGTTCCAGCTCGACGGCGGCGGTATGCGCGAGTTGCTGAAACTGATGCAGCCCACCGGATTCGGCGACATCGTCGCCGCATTGGCGCTGTATCGACCGGGACCGATGGGTGTGGACGCCCACATCTCGTACGCCAAGCGCAAGAACGCCTTGGAAGACGTCAAGCCGATTCACCCCGAGCTGGAGGAGCCGCTAGCGGAGATCCTCTCGGAGACATACGGCCTGATCATCTACCAGGAGCAGATCATGCAACTGGCGCAGAAGGTGGCCGGTTACACCCTGGGTCAGGCCGACTTGCTGCGTCGCGCCATGGGTAAGAAGAAGCTGTCCGAGCTGGAAAAGGCCTACGCCGGCTTCCGGCAGGGCATGTTGGACAACAACTTCAGCGAAGCCGCCATCAAGGCGCTGTGGGACACGGTCCTTCCCTTCGCCGGGTACGCGTTCAACAAGTCGCACTCCGCCGGCTACGGACTCGTGTCGTACTGGACTGCGTACCTCAAGGCGAACTACCCGGCCGAGTACATGGCGGGTCTGCTGACCTCCGTCGGTGACGACAAGGACAAGTCCGCGATCTACCTCGCCGACTGCCGCAAGTTGGGCATCACCGTTCTCCCACCGGACGTCAACGAGTCACGCGTCGACTTCGCGACCGTCGGCGACGACATCCGTTTCGGTATGGGGTCGGTGCGCAACGTCGGCGCCAACGTCGTCGCCTCGATCATCAAGGCGCGCACCGAGAAATCGAAGTTCACCGATTTCTCCGACTATCTCGGCAAGATCGACGCGATGGCTTGCAACAAGAAGGTCACCGAATCTCTCATCAAGGCCGGTGCTTTCGACTCGTTGGGTCACCCGCGCAAGGGCCTGATGTTGGTTCATGCCGACGCCATCGATTCCGTGATGAGCACCAAGAAGGCAGAGGCGATCGGACAGTTCGACCTCTTCGGCGGTGCCGAGGCGGACGAGTCGATCACCTCGGTGTTCGACGTCAAGATTCCCGAGGAGGAGTGGGACTCCAAGCATCGCCTGGCACTCGAACGAGAGATGCTGGGGCTGTACGTTTCCGGTCACCCGCTCAACGGTGTCGAGCACATTCTTCGCCAGCAGTCCGACACGTCCATCGCTGCGATACTCGAAGGCGGCGTTCAGGACGGTGCCCAGGTAACTCTCGGCGGCATCATTGCCTCGGTGGACCGCCGGGTCAACAAGAACGGTCTGACCTGGTGCATCGTGCAGCTCGAAGATCTCGTGGGTGGAATCGAGGTGCTGTTCTTCCCGCAGGCGTACGCCGTTTACGGGATGGACATCGCCGAGGATGCCATCGTGTTGGTCAAGGCTCGCGTTTCGATCCGAGACGATCGGATGTCGCTGATCGGCAACGACCTTGCGGTGCCTGATATTTCGGCGATCGGGGTCGCGCGTCCCCTGTCGGTCTCGCTGCCGCTTCGCCAATGCACCAAGGACAAGCTCAGTGCTCTCAAGCAGGTGCTGACCAGGCACCCCGGAACATCCGACGTTCACGTTCGGCTGATCGGTGGAACCGAAATCAGCTTGTGGAAGGTCGACGACGTCCTTCGGGTCGAACCGTCCTCGGCACTGATGGGCGACCTGAAGGCATTGCTCGGACCGAGTTGCCTGACGGTCTGACCGCCGAGCGGACCTGAACCGAACGAAGGGACCTTGCTGCTGATGCAGCAAGGTCCCTTCGTGGTTCGCGGGAGTTCGGGGGAGTGCGGTGATCAGGTGGTGCGTGAGTAGTGCACGCGCCGTACCCACCACGTGACTACAGCGGCCGTTGCGGCAGTCAGTACGGCCACCTGCATCGACTGCGTGACGGCACCGGCGACGACGAACAGCACGAACCCGACCACGAGAGCTTCGATCTTGTACAGCGGCCACCGAGTTCCGGCCAGATCGACGCAATAGTCGGGGGAGGGGCGTGATTCGCGAGTGGAGATATCTGCGGTGGTCATCTCGTCCCTTTCCGATACGGCTGTTCGAAGCTGTGGTTTCAGAGTAGCCAGAGATGAGAGTTCGGGCAAGCGAACTTTATTGATCGGCAGCTCACTTAATCGATCAACCAGGGGAGTGCGCGGGCGACAGGCCTGGTCGGCGTGGTTCGGTGGCCAAGGTGCTCGAGTGGGTGTTCACTGGTACACATGCCAATCACAGGTGAGTACGAACCCAGTCCAGCGTCGTGGGCCGCCGATCAGGTCGCACGCATCGAGAACTCCGGTGGCACCGAGGGAAACGACATGAACGGCATGCCCGTCGTCGTTCTCACGACCATCGGGGCAAAGTCCGGCAAGGTCAGGAAGACGCCGCTGATGCGGGTCGAGCACGACGGTTCGTATGCCGTTGTGGCTTCGCTCGGTGGCGCCCCGAAGAATCCGGTCTGGTACTACAACGTCAAAGCCGACCCGCACGTCACGCTGCGTGACGCGACGCAGGTCTTCGACCTGGTTGCTCGGGAAGTCACCGGCGACGAGAAGGCGGTCTGGTGGGAGCGCGCTGTCGCTGCGTACCCCGACTACGCCGATTATCAGACGAAGACCGATCGTGAGATTCCGGTGTTCGTGCTCGAACCCAAGTAACCCCGCATTCCACAAGAAGCGCTGCATCAATCACAAGTAAATCGTCACTCCCGGGGGTCGGCGATCCCGACTCCCGTGAGTGTGTCATGGAGGTCTGATGAGTCCGAAAACCGTTGCAGATCAATTGGTTCAGCAGCTCGTTGACGCGGGTGTCAGTCGGATCTACGGCATTGTCGGTGACAGTCTCAATCCCATCGTCGATGCGGTTCGTCGCACCGGTGGTTCCGAGAAGGGCGGAATCGATTGGATACACGTCCGGCATGAGGAAGCAGCCGCCTTTGCGGCCGCAGCGGATGCCCAGATCACCGGAAAACTTGCAGTGTGTGCCGGATCCTGCGGTCCCGGAAACCTTCACCTGATCAACGGCCTGTACGACGCTCATCGTTCGGGCGCGCCGGTCCTCGCGATCGCCTCGCACATCCCCAGCGCCCAGATCGGAATGGGTTACTTTCAGGAAACGCATCCCGAGCGGATCTTCATCGAATGTTCGAGTTACACCGAACTCGTCAGCACGGCAGTCCAATCACCACGCGTGGTGCAGTCGGCGATTCAGCATTCGGTGGCTCGAAACGGCGTCTCGGTGATCGTGCTTCCCGGGGACATCGCCGATTGTCCGGCAGAAGGCACCCCGCCGACACTCGTCGAAACTCGAAGGCCGACAGTCGTTCCGGATGCCGGTGACGTCAAGGCGTTGGCAGACGTGATCAACGGCGCACGCAAAGTTGCGATCTTCGCCGGCGCGGGCGTGCGAGATGCGCGCGCGGAGGTTCTGGCGTTGGCCGAAACCGTCGGCGCTCCCATCGGGCATTCACTGCGTGGCAAGGAATGGATCCAGTACGACAATCCATACGACGTCGGGATGACCGGATTGCTCGGTTACGGTGCGGCGCACGACGGTATCCACGGCGCCGATCTCCTGCTCCTGATCGGTACGGACTTTCCCTACGATCAGTTCTTGCCCGACGACGTTCGTACCGCTCAGATCGACATCGCGGCCGAGCGGTTGGGGCGTCGAACCAGCCTGGACCTGGCTGTGCACGGCGACGTCGCGAGCACCTTGAGCGCACTGATTCCGCAGCTCGATCGAAAGACCGACCGCGGGTTCCTGGAGGACACGCTCGCCAAGCACAACACTCTGATGACCAAAGTGGTTGGTGCATACACGGATCCGGTCAAGCAGCGCACGCCGATTCACCCCGAGTATGCGGCCTCGATCTTGGACGATCTGGCAGCCGACGACGCAATCTTCACCGCCGACACCGGGATGTGCAACGTGTGGACGGCGCGCTATCTCAATCCGAACGGATCGAGACGCTTCATCTCCTCGGCGCTGCACGGATCGATGTCCAATGCGCTCCCACATGCGATGGGTGCTGCATGGTCGAGTCCGGGGCGTCAGGTCATCTCGGTGTCGGGCGACGGTGGATTGTCGATGCTGCTCGGTGAGTTGGTCACCGTCGCGATGTACAAGTTGCCGGTCAAGATCGTGGTGTTCAACAACTCGACGCTCGGAATGGTCAAGCTCGAGATGCTGGTCGACGGCCTTCCGGATTTCGGGGTCGACGTGCCCGCGGTCGACTACGCGGCGGTTGCTGCTGCGCTCGGTATCTTCTCGCGCCGAATCGAGAATCCTGCGGACATCGAAGCGGGCCTACGCGCCGCGCTCGATCATGACGGTCCGGCCTTGGTGGATCTGGTGACCGATCCGTTGGCATTGTCGTTGCCGCCCACCATCACCGGTGGTCAGATGAAGGGCTTCGCTTTGGCGATGTCGAAGATGGTGATGAACGGCGGCGTCGGCGAGGCAGTACAGATGGCCAAGTCGAATCTGCGGAACGTGCCACGTCCCTCACAGTTGGATCCGCGCGGCTGACCTACCGCCACCCTGCCTCGCAGACCATGCGGGGCGGGGTGGTGGGAAGGTTGATCTCCGACGTGCGAAAATGGCGGGGTGTCTAACTCGCCCGATGTCGTAGTAACGAAGTCCACCGTCCCCGCGCTCGACGCGCAGGAGATCGACGCGGCCATCGAGCGAATTCAGCACGTCATTGCGGCGACGCCCCTGCAGTACAGCGATCGTCTTTCGGCGTTGACCGGGGCACACGTGTATCTCAAGCGTGAGGACCTCCAGGGCGTTCGTTCGTACAAGATTCGTGGCGCGTACAACCTGATCGCTCAGCTCAACGAGGCCGAACGCGGTGCCGGCGTAGTGACTGCCAGTGCCGGTAACCATGCGCAGGGTGTTGCTTTCGCGTGCCGAACGATGCAGATCAAGGGTCGGATCTACGTTCCGGCCAATACCCCCAAGCAGAAGCGTGATCGCATCCGCGCGCACGGTGGAGCGTTTGTCGAACTGTTCATGATCGGTGAGACCTATGACGCCGCCGCTGCTGCGGCCGCGGAGGACGTAGCCGAAACCGGCGCAACCATGGTTCCGCCGTTCGACGACGTGCGCACCGCTGCGGGGCAAGGAACCATTGCAGCGGAGATTCTCACGCAATTGGACGCCCCTCTCGACACGATCGTCGTGCCGGTCGGCGGCGGCGGTTGCATTGCGGGCATCGCCACCTACCTGCACGAACGGTCGCCGAAGACGTCGATCGTCGGGATCGAGCCGTCCGGTGCGGCGTCAATGACGGCCGCTCTTGTTGCCGGGGGCCCGGTGACTCTTCCCGACGTCGATCCATTTGTCGACGGAGCAGCGGTCAAGAGGATCGGCGATGTTCCCTACGAGGTCGTCTCACGTCTGGGTGCCGCCGTGGTGTCGCACGCGTCGTTGCCGCTCGTGGCTCGTCAACTTCAGACACGGTCCGGTTCGGGATCGTTTGTCGTCAATCAGATCGACGAGGGCGCTATCTGCACGGCGATGCTCGAGCTGTATCAGAGCGAGGGCATCATCGCCGAACCCGCGGGAGCGCTTTCCGTTGCGGCACTTCAGAATTTGACGTTCGAGCCGGGTTCGACCGTCGTGTGCCTGATCTCCGGTGGCAACAACGACGTCTCTCGTTACGGCGAAATCCTCGAGCGTTCGCTCGTTCACCTCGGGCTCAAGCACTACTTCCTGGTCGACTTTCCGCAGGAACCGGGAGCGCTCCGTCGCTTCCTCTCGGACGTGCTCGGGCCGGACGACGACATCGCGCTGTTCGAGTACGTCAAGCGAAACAATCGCGAGACGGGTGCCGCGTTGGTGGGTATCGAACTCGGTTCCGCCGACGGGTTGGCGGCGTTACTCGAGCGGATGGAGCGCGCGCCGATGCAGTCCGAGAGGCTCGAGCCGGGAAGCCCGGCGTACCGCTATCTGACGTAAGGGACGCCCCCGGTCAGGGCCGCAGTCGCTCGACCACCTGTCGATGCAATTCGGGATCCGGCTGGGGGAGCCCGAGCATGGCCGCCAGATACAGGCCGTCGCCGACGAGTCGGATGATCTCGGCCTGCACAGGGTCGGCGATCTCGGTCTGAAGGCCCTTGTCCCAGCTCCGCATCACGTGGGTGACGGCTTTCTGGATCTCGTCGTGTTGTCCGTCGACTGTTCGCAGTGCCGCGATGATCGACCGGAAGAGTGAGAGTTCTTCGCTTTCGTTCGCATCGGGGATCTGCAGATAGAACTCGGTGACCGTCGTACCGCCGGCTACGGCGTCTTCGAGTTGCTGATCCGAGCGTTCTCCGAGTCTGCGGACCATCGCCGCGAGCAGTGCTTCCTTGCTGGGGAAGTGATAGAGAAGTCCGCCCTTGGAAACCCCGGCTTCGGCGGCAACGCCTTCGAGCGTGACTTGGGCGACGCCGCTGACCAGCAGCAGCTTCTCCAGTGCGTCGAGAATTCGATCGCGAGTGTCGGCAGCCATGTGATGTGACCCTACCCGGAAATAACTTTACCGCTCGGACGGTTCACTGTTACCGTAGACCTACTGTACCGGCTGGACGGTGCAGTGAAGTCTTTTCGAAAGAACTCAGAGAAAGTCGCAGGGGAGCAATGTCAGTGTCGGCAGATCAGACGTCTGCAATCAATCCCGACGAGGTTCGGGCGACAAAGCGTGACTGGGCGGGCTTGATAGTCCTTGCCTTTGCTGTGTTGCTCATCGCAGTCGACGGCACGGTGCTCGATCTTGCGCTTCCGTTCATCAGCGCCGACCTCGAACCGAGCAGCACGCAGTTGCTGTGGATCATCGACGTCTATTCGTTCGTGCTCGCCGGTCTGCTCATCACCATGGGTACGCTCGGCGACCGGATCGGTAGGCGAAAACTGCTCCTGATCGGCGCAGTCGGCTTCGGTCTCGCCTCGATCATCGCCGCTCTCGCTGTCAGTCCCGAGATGCTCATTGCCGCCCGCGTGCTGCAGGGTATTTCCGGTGCAACGCTGATGCCGGCCACCCTCGGTCTGATCCGCACGATCTTCGTCAACCCGCGTCAGCGCACCGAGGCGATCGGTGTCTGGGGCGCGATGGCCGGTGGCGGTACCGCGGCAGGCCCTTTGGTCGGTGGTTGGTTGCTCGAGCACTTCTGGTGGGGTTCGGTCTTCTTGATCAACATTCCGGTCATGATCGCGCTGGTTGTACTCGGCCCGATCCTGATCCCGGAGTCGAAGGACCCCAATCCGGGTCGATTCGACCTCATCAGCGCTGGTCTGTCGATGGCGACCATGTTGCCGCTGGTGTACGCGGTCAAGGAATCCGTGGTGCACGGCGTCAGCATCACGTTGCTGGTGATCGGCCTCGTTGGTCTCGCGGCGGGTTACGTGTTCGTGCGTCGTCAGCGGATGCTGAAGGATCCGATGTTGGATCTGAAGCTGTTTGCCAACGCGTCGTTCTCCACCGCCGTCATCACCAACCTGCTCTCGATCTTCGCGCTGGCAGGTGTCCTGTTCTTCGGCTCGCAGTACCTGCAGTTGGTGCTCGGTAACTCGGCGCTCGACGCCGGGCTGCTGATGCTCCCGGGTATGTTGCTCAGCGCATTCACCGCGGTTGCGGCGGCCTGGTTGATTCGCCGGTGGTCGGTGTCTCACGTGCTCAGCGCGGGCCTCGCGGTTGCCGGTATCGGTGCTGCGATGCTGCTCGCGCTCGGCGTCGACAGCGGCCCGTTGATGTTCGTGCTCGGCTTCGGTCTGGCCGGTGCTGGTGTCGGTGTCGCGTTGACGTTGACATCGGATCTCGTGGTCAGCTCGGTGGAACCCGAACGCGCCGGCGCTGCGTCCGCTGTGTCGGAGACCGCGTACGAACTCGGCATCGCGCTCGGCGTGGCGATTCTGGGCAGCGTGGTGATGGCGATCTTCCGCAAGGGAATCGACACCTCGATGCTCGAAGCAGATCAGGCGCATGCTGCACAGGGCACACTCGGCGGTGCCCTGCAGGAAGCAACGTACCTACCTGGTGAACTCGGTTCGGTGCTTGCCGATTCCGCGAAGTCGGCGTTTGTCGACGGTATGCACGTTGCTGCCGGTGCAACAGCTTTGGTTCTGTTCGTCAGTGCCGCATTGGTGTTGAGGATGCTGCGGAGTACACCAGAGAACGCGAAGCGTTAATACCGGAATTTCGAGAGTTAGTCAGCTTTCGAGTACGACGAACGAGTGCCCCGGCACCACTGTTGCGGACGCGGTCTCGTCCTGTGTCGGCGGATCCCACCAGAGGATGGGGGTTCCGCCGGCCGGGACCGAGGCCGCGTCCGTTCCCAGATTGCACACGATCTGTAATGCGCCGCGGCGCAGGGTGATCCACTGGTCGTCCTCGTCGTAGTCGACGTGCAGGTGCCCCAGCCAAGGGTCGGTGATCTCGATTCGCTTCCTGCGCAGGGCAAGTAGATCGCGATAGCAGGCCAGGACGCGAGCGCGTGTCTCGTCGTCTCGCTCGTCCCAGTCCAGTTTCGATCGCAGAAATGTCTGTGGGTCTTGCGGATCCGGAATGTCGTCACTGTTCCAGCCGTGCGCCGCGAACTCCGCTTTGCGGCCTTTGGCAGTGGCCTCGCCGAGTTCCGGTTCCGGATGCGAGGTGAAGAACTGGAACGGAGTGGTCGCTCCCCATTCCTCGCCCATGAACAGCATCGGCGTGTACGGCGAGAGCAGGACCAGCGCCGCCTTGATCGCCAATTGTCCTGGCGTCAGATAGGCGCTCGGGCGGTCCCCGATCGCGCGGTTGCCGATCTGATCGTGGGTGCACGTGTATGCGAGCAGGGCGCTGGCGGGCTGATGCGTGATGTCGATCGGCCGGCCGTGAACCCGTCCACGGAACGAGGAATACGTTCCGGCGTGGAAGAAACCGCGCCGCAATGTATTTGCAAGGGATTCCAAGGATCCGAAGTCGGCGTAATAACCCTGGCGTTCGCCGGACACGGCCGTGTGAATGGTGTGGTGGATGTCGTCGTCCCACTGCGCGTCCAAGCCGAACCCGCCGGCCGCTCGTGGCGTGATCAGAGTGGCGTCGTTGAGATCGCTTTCGGCGATCAACGTGAGCGGTCGACCCAGATGGGCCGACAGTGTTTCCGTTCGGACGGCGAGTTCCTCGAGGATGTGCGTTCCGGTGTGATCGACCAACGCGTGGACGGCGTCGAGGCGTAGACCGTCGATGTGGAAATCGCGCATCCATCGCAGGGCATTGCCGATGATGTACTCGCGAACCTCGCCCGACTGCGGGCCTCCGATGTTGATCGTTCGGCCCCAGGTGTTCGCTCCATCGGCAATGTAGGGGCCGAACTTTTCGAGGTAGTTGCCCGACGGGCCCAGGTGGTTGTAGACCACGTCAAGAATCAGGCCGAGTCCGCGTTCGTGGGCCGCATTCACCAAGCGTTGCAATCCGTCCGGGCCACCGTAGATCTCGTGGACCGTGTACCAGAGCACACCGTCGTAGCCCCAGTTGTGAGTTCCGTTGAAGCCGTTGACCGGCATGATTTCCACGAAGCCGACGCCGAGGTCTACCAGGTGATCGAGACGTTCGATCGCGGCGTCGAATGTTCCTTCGGGGGTGAACGTTCCGATGTGCAGTTCGTAGACCGATGATCCTGGGAGTTGTCGTCCGGTCCACTGAGAGTCGGTCCAGGACGCCTCGTCGAGTTGGTGCAGTTGGGAGCGGAGATGCACGCCTTCGGGCTGGCGTGGTGAACGCGGATCCGGGAGTGTTTCACCGTCGACGACAAAGCCGTAGCGAGCGCGGTTGTCGCAGTCGACCTCGGCGCGCCACCACCCGTCGTCGGTCCGGTCCATCTCGTGCGTGATGCCGTCGACTTCGACCCGGACCGATTCCGGTGTTGGCGCCCAGACCTCGAATGTATGCACACGATCAGCATGCCTTGTTCGGCCGGATGTGGCAGCCCGGCGGGCTGGTTCCGTCGTCAAGGACTGTTTCTATCCGCAGGTGTTGCCGGACGGTGCAGACAGCGTGATCAGTTTCGGAGCGGGGGCGCTGCAGCATCCGCCCTCGGCTTTCCCTGTGTCGGTTTCTGCTGTGTCAGGTTCGTCGAAAATGCCTGCGCCGCCGCAGACTCCGGTCTCCGGAAGGATCAACTCGACACGGGCCGCTGCCTCGTGATCGCCGGCGAGCTCGGCTGCGATGCTGCGAACCTGCTCGTAGCCGGTCATCGCCAGGAAGGTGGGTGCTCGGCCGTAGCTTTTCATTCCTGCCAAGTACACCCCCGGCTCCGGATGGCGAAGCTCCTTCGCGCCATGCGGGTAAACGGTGCCGCACGAGTGGACGTTCGGGTCGATCAGCGGAGCAAGCTCGACCGGTGCTTGTAAGACCGGGTCGAGGCCGAGTCGAATTTCCGAGAGCCAGGACAGATCGGGGCGGAAGCCGGTCAGCGTTATGACGTTGTCCACGTTCTCGATGCGATCACCCGCATCGGAGGCAAGTATGAGTTGTCCCGAAGGGGTAGTTGTCACCTCTGTGGTGCGGAAGCCGCTGACGACGCTCAACAGGCCATCCTCGACGGCCTTCTTTGCGCGCAATCCCAGGGCGCCGCGCGCGGGCAGTTCGTCAGCGTCGCCGCCTCCGAATGCAGAGCCGATGTTTCCTCGGCGGACCGCCCAGGTGATGCGGGTGCTCGGAGCCTGCTCTGCCAACCCTGACAGCGCAACGATCGCCGTCAGCGCGGAGTGGCCACTACCTGCGATGACGGTGTGCGTTCCGGCGAACTGTGCCCGCACTGCCGGATCGTCGAGATCAGGAACCCGGTACCGGATCGCAGTACCCACAGCGCCTTCGCCGAGTGCAGGAAGACCTTCACCACCGAGCGGGTTCGGGGTGCCCCAGGTGCCGGACGCATCCACAATGGCCTGGGCGAACATCCGATCCTCGGTTCCGTCCCGGCGCCGCAGGTGAATCGAGAGGGGTTCGCTGTCGCGTCCGGCGTCGACGACCAGGTCACGTCCGCGTCGAGCGACGCCGATCACCTCGGTGTCGAACTGGACCAGGTCGGCGAGGGCCGAGGCGAGTGGTTCGAGGTAGAGCTCGCGCCATTGCCGGCCGGTCGGATAGGTCTGCCCGTCGGGTGAGCTCCATCCATTCTGGTCGAGGAGTCGCCGCGCGGCGGGGGAGACGAGTTCGGACCACCGGGAGAACAGTCGAACGTGATTCCACTCGGAGATCGCAGCACCGGCTGTGGTTCCGCGCTCGAATACAAGGGGTGTGAGTCCGCGCTCGCGCAGTTCTGCTGCGGCTGCCAGGCCGATCGGGCCGGCCCCGATCACGACAACGGGTAGGGGGTTCATTTTCGTGCCTTTCATCGACGATTATCGATCTACGGAGAACTGTATCGACGATCATCAATGTAGGCAACCATCGACAGCTGTCGATATAGTGGAGAGATGACTTCGCTGCAGACTCCGACGGTGCGAGTCGGCGATTCGGACCCGGATCAGATCCGTTCTTCCGTCCTCGCGCAGGGCGATGCCGATACCTACGCGCAGTGGTTCGCCTGCCTTGCCGAGCCGATGCGCGTCCGATTGCTTCACCGGGTAGCGAGCGCGGTCGGTGGTATTACCGTCGGAGCGCTCGCCGAGGCGTTGGGGATCGGGCAACCGACGGTGTCGCACCACCTGCGCAAGCTCGCCGATGTGGGTTTTGTGACCATGCGTAAGGAAGGGACGAGCACGGTCGTCGCGATGAGTCCGACGTGTTGCGTTGCCTTGCCGCAGGCGGCGGATGTGGTGATGGGAGTCCTTGCTCCGCGTCCGTGCTGCCCGAGTGATCTGCCCGACGATGTCTCTGTCCGGGCCATGATCGACGACGACTGGGATGCGGTTCGCCGTATTTACGGCGAGGGTATCGACACCCGAAATGCCACCTTTGCCGCTGAGGTCCCCTCGCGTGAGCATCTCCACGAACGGTGGCTGCCGCAGCATCGATGGGTGGCGACTATCGGGGGTGTTGTTGTCGGATGGGCTGCGTTGAGTCCGGTTTCCGAGCGTGACTGCTACCGCGGGGTTGCCGAGAACTCCGTGTACGTTGCGGACGGCATGCGTGGTCGTGGCGTCGGAAAGGCGTTGTTGCGCAAGCAAGTCATGGCCGCCGACGCCGACGGACTCTGGACTCTGCAGACGTCGATGTTCCCGGAGAACCGTGCCTCCATCTCGCTCCATCATTCGGCCGGGTTTCGAACGGTCGGCCTTCGCGAGAAGATCGCCGAACTCGACGGCGTGTGGCGCGACACTGTTCTGCTCGAGCGTCGAACGGCGATCGCCGAGGGATGAGTCCGGGATCCGGCTGACCGGATGCCCGATTGCGCGTTGATTCGATATCTGTCAATATCGAAGAATGTCGAATCAAGAGCTGCCGGACTCCGAGGCTTGCTGCACCCCGCTCGTTCGTGAACCGTTGACTGAGGATTGGGCCGGAGACTTGTCTCGGATGTTCAAGGCCCTCGGCGATCCGGTTCGTCTCCGCTTGCTCAGCTTGGTGGCAAGTCACGAGGGTGGTGAAGCCTGCGTCTGCGACATCTCCGACTCGTTCGACTTGTCTCAGCCGACTATCTCGCATCACCTGAAGGTGTTGCGCCAGGCCGGGCTGCTCGATTGTGAACGACGCGGGACCTGGGTGTACTACTGGGTTATTCCGGCTGCGCTGCAACAGCTTTCCGCCGTTCTGCTGGTAGAAGGTGCGAGCGTGAGTGCCGCAGACGCTTGCGCTGAGGTCACCGCATGAGCAACACCGCTGCCACCACCGAACACCCCGAAGTCGTCGGAAAACTCTCCACCCTCGACCGCTATCTGGCGGTCTGGATCGGCGTGGCCATGGTCGTCGGCCTGCTGGTTGGACGCTGGATCCCCGGTGTGAACACTGCCCTGGACAAGGTGCAGATCGACGGCATCTCGCTACCGATCGCCCTCGGTCTGCTGATCATGATGTACCCGGTCCTGGCGAAGGTCCGCTACGACCGCCTCGACACAGTCACCGGGGACAAGAAACTCCTCGCCGGCTCCCTGTTCCTGAACTGGGTTCTCGGCCCGGCGCTGATG
Source organism: Rhodococcus sp. KB6 (assembly GCF_001445685.1). NCBI lineage: Bacteria > Bacillati > Actinomycetota > Actinomycetes > Mycobacteriales > Nocardiaceae > Rhodococcus > Rhodococcus sp. KB6. Next base: position 333,192 of record NZ_LNAK01000163.1, read on the forward strand.
TTCGCCCTCGCCTGGCTGTTTCTGCCTGACCTGCCGGAATACCGAACCGGTTTGATCATCGTCGGTCTCGCTCGCTGCATCGCGATGGTGATCATCTGGAACGACCTGGCCTGCGGAGACCGCGAAGCCGCCGCGGTGCTGGTCGCCATCAATTCGGTGTTCCAGGTGATCATGTTCGCCGTGCTCGGTTGGTTCTACCTCTCGGTCCTGCCCGGGTGGCTCGGCCTCGAACAGACCACCATCGACACCTCGCCCTGGCAGATCGCCAAATCCGTTCTGATCTTCCTCGGTATCCCGCTGCTGGCAGGTTTTCTGTCCCGCTTCTTCGGCGAACGCGCCAAAGGCCGCGACTGGTACGACAACAAGTTCATCCCCAAGATCAGCCCCTGGGCGCTCTACGGTCTGCTGTTCACCATCGTCGTGCTCTTCTCGATGCAGGGCGAACAGATCACCTCCCAGCCTTGGGATGTCGTCCGGATCGCGCTGCCCCTGCTCGCGTACTTCGCGCTCATGTGGGGCGGAGGCTACATCCTCGGCGCCGCAATCGGATTGGGCTATGAACGCACCACGACCCTGGCGTTCACCGCCGCGGGCAACAACTTCGAACTCGCGATCGCGGTAGCCATCGCCACCTACGGCGCCACCTCGGGGCAAGCTCTTGCCGGTGTCGTCGGCCCGCTGATCGAGGTACCGGTGCTCGTCGGGCTGGTCTATGTCTCCCTTGCACTACGCAAACGCTTTGCAGTCGAAGAGGTTTCATCCAGTCGAGAAAGAGCGAGGTCATGAGCAAACCATCGGTGTTGTTCGTCTGCGTCCACAATGCCGGTCGATCTCAGATGGCCGCGGGGTTACTGAGCCATCTCGCGGGCGACGCCATCGAGGTCCGTTCCGCCGGATCCGCACCCGCCGAGACCGTCAATTCGGCAGCGGTCGAGGCGATGGCAGAGCGCGGTATCGACATCTCAGCGCAGTCTCCGAAGATCCTCACTGTCGACGCCGTCCAGGATTCGGATGTCGTCATCACCATGGGCTGCGGCGACACGTGCCCGATCTTCCCCGGCAAGAGTTACCGAGACTGGGTTCTCGACGACCCGGCCGGACAGGGCCTTGAAGCAGTTCGCCCGATCCGTGACGAAATCGAGCGGCGCGTTCAAGCCTTGATCGCTGAACTCACCACTGCCGCGAAGTCTTCCTGACCGATCGGGGACTCGACAGGATCATTCGCCCGCGGGCTCGATGTGTTCGGCACCGAGGACGGAGAGTCGGTATTCCTGTGCGTCCTGCTCGGTTTCGAAATCTTTCTCTTCGAGGAGATTCCGGTCGGCGTCGAGGTATCGGTAAGTAGTCATTCCTCCACCGTGTCACTGATGAACGATTCGTGCTCGGATACCGGTTCGATTTCGTCGACGGCTATTTGAATCAGCCTTCCGTAGCGCCGGATCAGATCCTCCGACGACAGTGAATCCTCACCGAGGAGTTCGAGCGTCCGCATGCCGGTGGCCAGTCCGAGCAGCAGTGAGACGACGATCTGGCTGCGTACCAAACCGGGCTCCGTGTCGCCGATGCGGCGCGCGATCCCGTGAACGTATCGTTGCTTGATCTCGGCCCGAGCGGCGGCCGGATCTGGCGCCTCGTGAACGTGTACTGCGAGCATTGCCCACGGATCGGTTTCATCGGATTCTCTACGAGCGACAAGTTTCTCGACCAGTTGACAGCCGATGTCTCCGGTGGCGTCGGCATTCGGATCCTCGTCCATCGGAGGTGCGGACGGGATCGCAGCCGAGTACAGCCGAGCTTTGCTGCCGTAGATCTTCATGACCAGGGCAGGGGAGTAGCCGGCTGCGACCGCGATGTCCTTGATGGTCGTCGATGCGTAACCTCGTTCCGCGAACAAGGCTTTCGCTGCTGTGAGGATGCTGGCTTCGCCGCTGCTCATGTCGCTCGCCTCGATACCCGATCGCCATGCGTTCGGTTGCTCGTACTGGCGTTCATACTGTCGTCAACGGCTCGGCATCGACGGGTACGTCGAAGTCGACGACGGTGGACTGCGCGATGACCGCTATCTGACGAGCCAATGTGCCGTGTCCGCTCTCGGTCAGCGCGGTCAGGATGTACCGGCCGGATGTGGGAAGTGCGATTCCGTAGTGCCCGGTTCCGTCGGTGACCGTGGATGCGACGAATTCGCCGGTCGGTTTCGTGAGTGTGACGACAGTTCCCGAGGTTGTTCGGCCGCCGACTCCGACCTTGCCGGAGATGGTGAGGCGGTCGCCGAGTTCGACGGTGTGCGTCGATTGCGCGCTGTCGAAGTCGATTACCTGTGACCGAGGGGACCAACCGTCGGCGCTCGTGACCACCAGGTACCGGCCGGGCCGGGGTAGGGCGAGGGAGAAGTTGCCTTCGTTGTCGGCGCGACTCCAGTCAATCGGTCGACCCTCCATGTCCATCACGGTGACAACGGCCTGCCGGATCGGTCGGCTGTCGGCCCGGATCACACGACCGGCAACCACAATTTCCGTTTCGGACACGGCGGCGTCGGGAAGCTCGAACCCTTCCGGGGTCACCGGGCGAAGTGCCGCTTCCGGTTTTGCGCCGCGGCGAGGAATGAACGCAGCGGCAGCGGCAGCAGCCACGGCGGCGAGGGCGGCCAGCCAGAAGATGTTCTTGAAGGCGTCGATCGACGGAAGGCCCTCGCCCGGCCCGGACGGGATGACCATCGAAGTGAGCATGGCGGCAACCACCGCGCTGGACGTGGAAGTACCGACTGAGCGGAGCAGCGAATTGAGGCCGTTTGCCGACGCGGTTTCGGTAATCGGAACCGATCGCATGATCAGCATCGGCATCGCGGAGTAGGCGATTGCGGTTCCGATGCTGACCACCGCCGCGCTGATGATGATCAGTGCTATCGAACCGGTCAGGAACACTCGCGCGATGTAGGCGAGCGCGAGCACCGTGCCGCCGACGATCAGGGTGATCTTGGCTCCGAATCGCTTCGTGATGTTCGCGGAGACGGGCGCGAAGAAGACCATCGCGAGGCCTGCCGGAATCATGCACAGTCCGGCCGCCATCACGCCCAGTTCGAAGCCGTAGCCGGAGATCTTCGGCATCTGAAGTTGTTGGGTGGTGGAGAGGTTGTTCGCGTACATCGAGAAGCCGACGAGGATCGAGGCGACGTTGGTCAGCAGAACAGGCCGCTTGGCCGACGTTCGTAGATCGACCATCGGCTGGGTGACGCGGAGTTCGTAAGGGAACCACAATGCGAGAGTCACGATTCCGATGACGAACATCAGCAATGTCAGTTCGCTCGTCCATCCCCAACGGGCGCCCTTGGAGATGGCGAGGAGGATCGCCGTGAGTGCTGTCGAGAGCATGACCGCGCCCAGGAAGTCGAATTTGCCGCGGGTACGAACACTCGATTCCGGGACGACGACGGCTACCGCGATGATCAGCAGGACGCCCACGATCGCCGAGAGCCAGAAGATGGCGGGCCAGCCCAGATGCTCGAAGATCAACCCGGACAGCGGGAGCCCGAGTGCGCTGCCGATTCCGAGAGTGGCACTCATCAACGCTGTTGCCGACGCCACCTTCTCCTTGGGCAGTTCGTCGCGCATGATGCTGATTCCGACGGGGATCATCGAGATCGCGAAGCCCTGGAGACCACGTCCGATCAGCAGGGCGACAAAGTTGCCGCCGATCGCCGCGACCAGTGATCCGACCACGATCATCGTCATCGAGATCAGCATCATGCGTCGTTTTCCGAACATGTCTGCCAGGCGGGAGACGATCGGAGTGGCGACGGCACTCGTGAGGAGCGTGACGGTGACGAGCCAGGAGGCGTCGTCAGCACTGACGCCGAGGATCTTCGGGAAATCGGGCAACAACGGAATGACCATCGTTTGTTGCAGCGCGACCACGGTGCCGGAAAGACAGAGAATTGCGGTAATGAGCCGACTCGAACGGCGAGTGGTCGGAGACGAGTGCAATGCCAAGAGACGGTCCTTCACGCGGCGATGGTGAACGGGAATTCACCCATGAGTGAACCACTGTTCACCCGTCGCTGTCACCTTCGGTGAATATGCGATTTCTCACGACGGCAACTCGCCCCAGGGTTTCCGAGTCGGCATGGCGGGAACAACGTCAGTGGTTGGTCTGCGCCTGCGCGAGCGGGCAGCGAGGAGGAGTGATGCATGCCGAAGTGGGTGACCGTCTCCACGTCCAGGGGCGCGTGGTGGGGCAGGCGGAGGTAACTGCCGAGGTTCTCGAGGTGCACGGCGAGGACGGCGGTCCTCCGTATCTGGTCAGGTACGACAACGGCCACGAGGCGTTGGTGTTTCCCGGTAGCGACGGCTGGATAGATCACCCCGGAAAAGGCTCCTGAGCTGCACGATTCTTTCCATGCATGGTCGTTGCATCGAATGCGGCTAAAGTGTGCGCAATGGAGGGCAGACGCCAGTACCACTCCCGCGTGCGTGAAGCTTCCGCGCAGCGAACGCGTGAGCTCATTCGTGATGCGGCGACGGCCTTGTTTATTCGAGACGGGTATGTCAAAGCCACCGTCAAGCAGATTGCCGCCTCGGCCGGCGTCGCCGATCGGACGGTGTTCACAGCCTTCCCCGGCGGGAAACTCGAGATCTTCGAAGCGGCCCTCGCTGCGGCGCTCGATGCCGAAGAGGCTCCACTCGGCGCGCCGAACCTGGCCTCGGACCCCGATGACGTTCGCCGGATCGTCTCCCAGATCGTGGCTCAGGGCATCGGACTGCTCGAACGTGCCGGCGCTCTGATGATGGTCGCGGTCGAATCCTCGGGTGCGGATGCCGACATGCGTCGACTATCCGAGGAGTCGTCGGATCAGTCGGCCGTCAATGCGATGTCGATAGCCGAGGGTCTCTCCGAGCATGGCTTGTTGAGGCCTGAGATTTCGCTCGAGAAAGCCGCGGGCATACTTGCCGCTTTCGTCTCGCCTCAGCTTCATCAGCAATTGCGTCGGGTCAGTGGATGGGACGTCGATGCGTACCGAGGATGGCTCGAGTTCAACATTCGCCAGAATCTAATGTACTAATTGGTCTGTTTTCGTTAGCATGGCGAGGGTTTTTTATTCTCGGGAGGAATCGCCAGCGTGCCCTATGCCTTGTTCGGCCTCATCACGATGTTGCTGTGGATTTTCTGCATCGTCGACGCCATCACGAGAGATGACGCCTACATCCAGTACCTACCCAAGGTCGTCTGGATTCTGATCATCATCTTCCTTCCTACTTTGGGATCGGTTCTGTGGCTGGTGGTCGGGCGCGGACAGAACGCGCCCCGCGGTTACGTCGGCCCAACCGGTTACGGCGAATACGAGCGCCCGGGACGTGCCGTTGCGCAGGATCCGGCGGCGGACGAAGCCTTCTTGCGTCAGTGCCGCGAACGGGCGGAAGAGCAGCGTCGAATTGCCAAGCAGCAGCGCCGCGACGGCGACGCTGATCGGATGTGAGTTATCGGTAGGCCGTGAGTCGGTCCAACACGAGCCGAAGTGGCGGCCACGACGATCGGCCGCGACGCGTCACCGCATAGGCAGTGAGGATGACGGGCGGATCGACGAGTGGTTCGACGCGCACGCCTTCGCGAGTCTTGCGTTCGAGCGGCATCAGCCCCACGCCGTAACCACTGAGGATCAAGAGTTCGACCAAGTCGAGACTGTCGATCTGGTGAGTGATCCGAGGGGTGAACCCGGCCAGCGACGCGAGGGTTCGCACAGCGCGCTCGTCTGCCGTGTTGCGTGAGTTCACTATCCATGACGTGTCGGCGAAGGCGCGGAGATCGATTCCGGATTCTGTGGACTTGTCGGGAGCTTTGGCGTCGTCGGGAACACACAGTCCCCATGGCGTCGACCAGAGCGGAATTGCTTCGAGTAGTGGGCTCGGCGACGCGGGGGCGAGGTTGTAGTCGTACGTCAGTGCGAGGTCTAGATCGTCGCGTTCGAGGAGTGCAAAAGCCTCGACGGGTTCGTATTCGTAGATCATCACGTCCACCTGCGGGTGACTGCGTCGCAGGCTTCGAGCGACGGGGAGCATCGCGGTTCTGATCGCAGTTGCGAATCCGCCGACTCGCAGGGTCCCCACCGGTTCCGCGTCCGGATCGAGGTCCAGGCGAGCTGCATCGACGGCTGCCAGGATGGTGACGGCATGATCGGCCAGTCGTTGACCGGCCGGCGTCAGCCGCACCCGGCGACCGTCGGGCTCGATCAGTGCGGTACCGGTCTCCGCGGTCAAGGCCGCGAGTTGTTGGGACACTGTCGACGTCGTGAGGTTGTGCGCTTCGGCGACCGCACGCATCGAACCCAAGCGGGAGAGTTCGAGGAGGAGATGGAGTCGACGGGTTTCCATCCTTCGATCATTCACTAATCGTGAACATAATGTAGGTCAAAATCGCGTGGACACGAACGGTTGGCCTCCCGTTCAATTCAGCTATGGATACGAAAGCGCGGGCCGGAGTGGGCCTGGCTGTTCTGGCGATGTTGTGCGTGCAGCTCGGGCTCGCCGTGTCGGTGGGTCTGATCGATCAGCTCGGCGCAGACGGAGCGGCGTGGATACGACTCGCCTGGGCGGGCATCATTCTTCTGATCATCGTCAGGCCCCGCCCCTCGGTGTTCACTCGCAAGGCGTTTCTGGCTTGCGTGGTTCTGGGTGTGGTCACCGCAGGTATGACGCTCCTGTTCATGGCAGCGGTGGAGCGACTTCCGCTGGGAACAGCAAGCGCATTGGAATTCTTGGGTCCGCTGACGGTTGCATTGCTCCGGGGGCGTGGCCGCGTTCTGTGGCCGGTTCTGGCAGGCGTGGGCGTCGTGCTTCTCACCGAACCATGGGCCGGGACAGTCGATCTGGTCGGTGTGGCGTACGCACTCGGTGCGGCGCTCTGCTGGGCGATGTACATAGTGCTCACCCAGCGCGTCGGCGACGAGGTTGCCGGTATCAACGGGCTGGCGGTGTCGATGGCGGTAGCCGGGTTGGCCGCGACAATTGCCGTAGGCCACTCGGCTATCGGGCGGCTGACTCCGCATCTGATTCTCGTGGGCCTCGGACTCGCGATCTTGCTGCCCGTCGTGCCGTTCGTTCTGGAGATGGTCTCGTTGCGAAGGCTGTCCACGGCGGCGTTCGGCACGCTGATGAGTCTCGAGCCTGCTTTCGCGCAGCTTATCGGTCTGGTTGTGCTGCAACAGGTTCCGAGTGTTCTGGCCGTGGCAGGTATCGCGTGCGTCGTCGTCGCAGGGATCGGCGCGGCCCGCGGTGGTGCTCGAGGTGGCGCCCGGAAGCCGACTGAGCCACCCTCCGATTCCGAGCGAACGTACCTTTCGGCGCCTTCATGAGACCGAGAGTGCCGTTCGCTCAGGTCGCGTTCGCTCAGTGCGAGTGCGCCGCGGCGATTGCTCCGTCGAACACGTCGGCGACCTCGCCGAGGGAGTCGAGAATCGGCTGACCGGATCGTTCGACGCGAGCCCGCACCAGCGAGCCCTCGAGCGCGGACACTGCAAGGACGGCAAGCCGTTCCGCTCGCGCACGTCCGACCCCGGACGCGATCAGTGTGTCGCGCAGTAGCGAAGTCCACTGTCGATACACCGCCTGTCCGGCGGCTGTCACGCTCTCCGAATCGGGGGCAAGTTCCAACAACACCGTCGTGATCGGCGAGCCTTCGTGGAAATCCGAATCGCTCACCCATCCGGCGAGCAACCGCGCGTACTCGCGCAGCAGTGACCCGGCGTCCGATTGGCTGTCGGCGAGTTCGGTCAGGGTGTCGGTGACCAACTGCCCGCCGACGCGGACGACCTCTTCGCCGATCTGCTCTTTGCCGCCGGGAAAGTAGTGGTAGAGCGAACCTTTCGGCGCCCCGCTCGACTTGAGGATCTCGTTGAGGCCCGTTGCCGCATACCCCTGGCGGCGAAACAGATCGGCCGCAGCTCGTACGAGTGCTTCGCGGTGTTTCGGGGGAGTCGCCACGAGTTGGAGCTTAAACACCCCAGCGATCCACCACAATCTATGTAGACTGGTCTACATGGGAAATTCTGAAATGCTCGAACAGTTGCGCGCGGTCAACGCCTCGGCGGCCTTCAACCGGTGGGCCGGATTCGAAGTCACGGAGGCCGAACCGGGTCGCGTCTGTCTGCGGCTCGAATGGCGTGAGGATCTGGGCCAGTACTCGGGACACCTGCACGCTGCGCTCGTGGCGGGACTCGTCGACACCGCGTGCGGATTTGCTGCTTTCACCCAGGTAGGTGTCGTGGCGGCGTCCAACTGCGCGGTCAATTTCGTGAGTCCGGGCGTCGGAACCGCATTTGTCGCTACGGCGCGCTCGGTCAAGGCCGGGCGCAAGCAGGTGTTCGTCACTGCCGAGGTACATGCCGAACGCGAAGGCGAATCCGTGCTCGTCGCGTTCGGCACCACCCTGTTGGTTCCACTCGCCCCTCAGACACAGGGAACCGCAAGCAACGTCAGGGAATGAGGATGAACTTCCCGGCGGGATGGGAGCTCTGCAACTCGGTGTGAGCGAGCGCGACGTCCGTTAGTGGGAAAGTCTTGGCGATCTTGACGGTGAGATGTCCGGAACCGGCTTGTTCGACCAGTTCGGATCGAGCCTTCAAACGCGCTTCCGCACTTGTCGGATTGCCTCCGCCGACGGACGCGAAGCCGTCGGTCTGGGCGCGTCCGAACGCGACGATGGTGACGATACGGCTCTTGTCGGAGACCAAAGCCAGCGAAGTATCGACGGCTTCATCTGTTCCGGCGGTGTCGAAGGCGGCGTCGACGCCGTTCGGCGCGAGTTCACGGACACGCGCTTCGAGGCCGTGGCCGTAGAGCACAGGCGTCGCGCCGAGCGAGCGCACGTAATCCTGATTCGAGGCTCCCGCGGTGCCGATCACCGTAGCTCCGCGACCAACTGCCAGCTGAACAGCGATCGCGCCGACGCCGCCAGACGCGCCGTGGATGAGAACGGTGTCGCCGGAGCGGACCCGAACGGTGTCGAGGGCGTCGACTGCAGTTCCGCCGACCAGAAGGAGGCCGGCTGCCTGTTCCCAGCTGATGCCTGCGGGCTTCGCGGTCACCGAGGAGACCTGCACGACTACTTGTTCGGAGTAGAGGCCGTTGCCGGGGCTGACGATCACTTCGTCGCCGACGTTCACATTTGTGACGCCGTCGCCGACAGCCGAGACGACGCCCGCTGCCTCGCCGCCGAGGCGGATGGGAAGTTTCTCGGGGTCGGTGCCGAAAGCGCCGCTGTAGAGCTTGAAGTCGAAGGGATTGACGCCGATCGCCTTCACGTCGACCAGGACTTCACCTGATTTCGGTGCCGGTAAATCGACGTCCACCAGCTTCAGGACCTCGGGCGTGCCGTACGTCTGCGCTACAACAGTTTTGGTCATGTCTCGCGCAACCGTCCTCGGGGAAGCGATATTCCCCGAGGACGGGAAAAACTCGAGAAGATTCGATCAGCGGATCAGGGTGCCCAGATCGAGCGGCATCGCGATGCCGGTGATGTGATGGGCCTCGTCGGAACCGAGGAACGCGACGGCGGCGGCGATGTCCTCCGGCTGGCTGACCGGGTCGGGCAAGGTCTGCATGAAGATCGGACCGAGTGTGTGGGCGTTGGCGTCGATGAGCGGCCGCATGTCCGTCATCTGCATTCCGGTTTCCACGCCGTGTGGGTGGATGGTGTTGACCCGAATGTTGTACTGCCCCAACTCCGAGGCCATCGTCTTGGCCAGACCGGTGATGCCGTGTTTGCTCGCGACGTAATGGCCGAGGAAGGGGAGGCCGCGCAGGCCGGCGACGGAGCTGGTGAAGATGATCGAGCCACCGGTGCCTTGCTTGATCAGGTGCGGGATCGCTGCCTTGGCGGTGTGGAAGACGCCGGTCAGGTTGACGTCGAGCGTTTCCTGCCACTGCTCGGGCGTGATTTCCCAGGACATGTTGGCAGAACAGATTCCGGCGTTCGCGACGACGACGTCAAGTCGCCCCAATTCGTCGATGCCGGCCGCGAGCGCCGCGGACAGCGCAGAGAAGTCGCGAACGTCGGTCTTGGTAGCGACAATTCGACGGTCCAGGGCCTTGACCAGTTCGACTGTCTCGGCCAGGTCGTCGTCGGTGGCGCCGGCATACGAGGTGGATTCGAATTGAACACACGCGTCGACGGCGATGATGTCTGCGCCCTCTTCTGCCAGCCGGACAGCTTCGGCGCGCCCCTGACCACGGGCGGCTCCGGTGATGAAGGCAACTTTTCCGGTGAATCGACTGGCGGCCATGCTCAAACCTCCGACTAGTGGTGATGATCTGCTCTTCGGAAGTTAGCGCGACGAAGTTCTTTTCGGGGGTGAATGCCCAGTCAGCGGAAACCGCTCAGCGCACCCTGGTCAACAGGGCACATGGCCCGGCAGCGAAGATGTCCCGCGCATCCGAAGACAAGACGGGTTGTCCGCTCAGTGCGTCGACCCATTCGCCATCTGGCAGGTCCACTCGCGTATCTCTCCAACCGTGCGACGAGAGTCTGAGCGAATGTCGCGTCGCCAGAGCAACGACCATGGGCGGATCACCTGCCGGGCCGCGCGAGAAGCCGACCAGATGACCGGATCCGGAACCTGAAGCGAAGACCGGCCGGTACTCACCGTGATCGAACCACGAGGGGTTCTCCCGCCGCAGTGTCAGTGCCGTGCGAACGAGGTGCAACTTTGCGGTTCCTGTTGCGTCGATCGGCGCGGCGCCGGAATCGAGCAGTGATCGCCTCGTTCCGTAGTCGACAAGCCGCCGGTTGTCCGGATCGACCAACGAGTCCTCCCACAGCTCAGTGCCCTGGTAGACGTCGGGAACGCCGGGCCCGAGAAGTTGGAGCAGCTTTTGGCCCAGAGAGTCCGACCAGCCGTGACGCGCGATCCTGCCGACGAATTCGCTGACCGAATCACCGACTGGGCCGTCGATCACCTCGTCGATCCAGCGGTGCACTGCCGACTCGAAGTCGACGTCCGGATCGTTCCAGGAAGTTCTGGCGCCGGACTCGCGGACGGCTTTCTCCGCATAGGCGTGCAAACGCTCGCGCAGCTCTGGAACCGAGGCTGCCGAGCGGCCGTCCGCCGGCCACACACCGATGATGTTCTGCCACAAGAACAATCCGGTAAGCGGATCAGGGCTGGGGCACACGTCTTCCCACTCGCGAATCAGCCGGGCCCACAGCGTCGGCACCTGAGACACAACACCGATCCGTGCCCGCACGTCCTCGCCGCGTTTGGTGTCGTGAGTGGACAGACTCGTCATCGCGCGCGGCCACCGCTTCGCTCGGTCCGCGTTGTGGAGATGGAATTCGGCGACGGAGACGGCAAGCGATGCCGGGTTGCCGCCGACTTCCTGACGTGAGACCAGGCGCGCCGTCCGATAGAAGAGTCGATCTTCGACGGACTTGGCCATGACAGCGCCACACACCTGCTGGAAGCGAACTGAGGCTTCACCGCTGTTCACCAGGGATTGCGCCAACACGTTGAACGATGGTTCATGTCCGGGAGCCAATTCGTGCATGTCACCGACGATCCGAGCGGCCAAACCGGCGAGGGGACTGTAGTCGGATCGGTACACCGGCATCCGAGCGATCGCGACGACAACTGCGTCGTTCAGTTCGGTCTCACTGCAACGACTTCCGGTTTCGCGTCGGATTGCACGTACGAGCCTGCGAACCTCCGGTGCCAGGTCACCGCGCCCGGTGTCGCGTTTGAACTGACGTTCGGTGTGATGCAACCACGTACTGTCCCCGTCGTCGCCGGTCAGATCTGCCGAGAGTTCGGTCAATTCGAGTTCGGCGGCGGGATCGACGAAAATGCCGCCCAGCTGATTGAGGGCGTCGTATCCGGTGGTGCCGTCGATCGGGAGCATCGGATCGAGTGGTTCCGTATGGCCGAGGATCTTTTCGATCACGAGCCACTGATCTGGTCCGATCAGTTCTCGCAGGCGCCCGAGATATTCCGCCGGATTCGCGAGTCCGTCCGGATGATCGATGCGAACGCCGTCGATCAGTCCTTCGTCGACCCACGACTTCACCTGCCGATGGCAGAGTTCAAAGACTTGGGGGTCCTCCTGGCGCAGCGCAGCGAGTTCGTTGACGGCAAAGAACCGTCGGTAATTGACGATCCCGGCGTTCCACGGTACGAGTCGGTACGACTGCCTGGAGTGCACCTCCTGTGGAGATCCGAATTCAGTACCGGCAGCGATGGGGAAGCGGTGCTCGTAGAACGCGAGAAGTGTTTCCTCGCCATCTTTCTCGACAGTCAGTGCGTCGAGATCGTCCGGGCTGCCCAGTACCGGGAGTGAGAGTTTGCCGTCGGCGCCGTTGGCTCCGTTGTCCTCGGCCCAATCGATGTCGAAGAAATGCGCGTACTCCGACGACTGCCCGTGCGTGAGAACGTCCCACCACCAAGCATTTTCGCGAGGTTTGGCGACACCGACATGGTTGGGGACCAGATCGACGATCAGGCCCATCCCACGTGATCGAACGGCGCGCGAGAGCTCCACCAGGGCCTCGCGGCCACCAAGTCCTTCGGACACGGTTGTCGGATCGGTGACGTCGTAGCCGTGCGTCGATCCGGACGTTGCAGTGAGGATGGGGGAGAGATAGAGATGTGAGACCCCCAATGCCTCGAAGTAGTCCACCTGTGCGGCCGCATCACGAAGAGTGAATGCATCCGGTCGCAACTGCAGTCGGTAGGTGCTGGTTATCGGGGCCATGTGCATGTCTCCCTCAAGCGGTTCTGCGAAGTACCGTCAATGCTCGCGCTTTTACATCCAATATTGTTCCGGCTTTGATCACGGTATCGCTCTCACCGGTGGGGACCGAGGTGTCGAGTACGACGGTCCACTCCGACGCGTAGTCCGCGTTGGGGGTGGAGAATTCGAGATCTTCGTAGTGGGCGTTGAAGCAGAGAAGGAACGAATCTCCGGTGACGCGCTCGCCACGGTAGTTCGGTTCCGGGATCGCGTCACCGTTGAGAAAGACAGCCAACGACTTGCCGAAACCGCTGTCCCAGTCGGCCGGAGTCATCTCTTCGCCAGACGGCGTGAGCCAGGCGATGTCGCGACTCTGATCGCCGCTTCGAATAGGTCGCCCCTCGAAGAATCGACGACGCCGGAAGACCGGGTTCTTGGCGCGCAAGGCAATTGCGCGCTTGGTGAACTCGACGAGGTCGGCGTTGGTTTCCGCGAGAGTCCAATCCATCCATGACAGTTCCGAATCCTGGCAGTAAACGTTGTTGTTACCCTGCTGAGTTCGGCCCATCTCGTCGCCGTGAGCAAGCATCGGGGTGCCCTGGCTGAGCATCAGCGTAGCCAGTATGTTCCGGCTCTGACGGCCACGCAGTTCGAGGATTTCCGGGTCGTCGGTGGGGCCTTCGACCCCGCAGTTCCAAGATCGGTTGTGCGATTCGCCGTCGTTGTTGTTCTCGCCGTTGGCTTCGTTGTGCTTCTCGTTGTACGAGACGAGGTCGTGCAGGGTGAAACCGTCGTGAGCGATGACGAAGTTGATGCTCGCGCCAGGGCGACGTCCGGTGGCCTCGTAGAGATCAGAGGATCCGGTGAGACGGGAGGCGAACTCCCCCAGCGTTGCCGGCTCACCACGCCAGTAGTCGCGGACGGTGTCGCGGTATTTGCCGTTCCATTCGGTCCACAGGCCGGGGAAGTTGCCGACCTGGTAACCGCCTTCGCCGACGTCCCACGGTTCGGCGATCAGCTTCACCTGACTGACGACCGGATCCTGTTGCACGAGATCGAAGAAGGCCGAAAGGCGGTCCACGTCGTGCAGTTCACGGGCGAGTGTCGAGGCGAGGTCGAAGCGGAAACCGTCGACGTGCATCTCCGTGACCCAGTACCGCAGAGAGTCCATGATCAATTGCAGCGTATGCGGATGACGGGCGTTGAGGCTGTTGCCCGTTCCGGTGTAGTCCATGTAGTGCTCTTCGTCGCCGTCGACCAGGCGGTAGTAGGCGGCATTGTCGATTCCGCGGAAGCTGATGGTCGGCCCCATGTGATTGCCCTCGGCGGTGTGGTTGTAGACCACGTCGAGGATCACTTCGATACCCGCCTGGTGGAAGCTGCGCACCATGGCTTTGAATTCCGCTACGGCCGCATCGGGTTTCGTGGCCGAGGAGTAGTCGGTGTGCGGAGCGAGAAAGCCGAAGGTGTTGTAACCCCAGTAGTTTCGCAGACCTTGGTCGAGAAGCACCTGATCGTGCATGAACTGGTGGACCGGCATCAGTTCGATCGCCGTGACACCCAGATCGGTGAGGTGCTCGATGATCACCGGATGAGCGAGCCCCGCGTACGTGCCGCGCAATTCCTCCGGAACTCCGGGATGCGTCGCGGTCATACCCTTGACGTGCGCTTCGTAGATGACCGTCTCGTGATACGGACGCTTCGGCGAGTGGTCGGACGCCCAATCGAAGAACGGGTTGATGACGACGGTCGACATCGTATGGCCGAGCGAATCATGTTGGGGGAAAGGGATGGTGGCGGGTTCGTCGACGAGTGGTTCCGGCTCGAAGGGTTCGGGCTCGAGGATCTCTTCCGATTCCTGATCGCCCGTGGGCGAGTCGTCTTCGAGGCCCACCTCGTCCGATTCGGCTTCCGAACTCGTGTCGTCGGTAGCCTCTTGCGGCTCCACGGCGGGAGATTCGTCGTCTCCTGAAGGTTCGGGGTCCGCCGCCGATTCGACGTCGTACGAGAACAGCGAACGGTCTCCGTCGAAGTCTCCGTCGAACGCTTTTCCGTACGGGTCCAGCAGGAGCTTGCTCGGATCGCATCGCAGACCTGCAGCCGGATCGTACGGCCCGTGTACGCGGTAGCCGTATCGCTGGCCGGGGGATACCGACGGAATGTACGCATGCCAGACGTAACCGTCGACCTCGTCCATCCGAATGCGGGTTTCGGTTCCGTCCTTGGCGATCAGGCACAGCTCGACGGCCTCGGCGACCTCGGAGAAGAGCGAGAAATTGGTCCCCGCGCCGTCGTAGGTGGCACCGAGTGGGTACGCACTGCCAGGCCATACCGGGATGGGAGTGGCTGAGGTCTCGCTCGGCGGTTGATCCATGAATCAGACCCTATCGGGTGCAGCCGATCGAATCTCGTCGACTGTCTACGGTGCCGATCACCGTTTCGCCTGGCTGCGGGCGGTTGCAAGCATTCCGGCTGTGATCTGTTCCACCTCTGCCTCCGAACACAGGTACGGAGGCATCGCGTACACGAGGTTGCGGAACGGCCGGAGCCAGACGCCGGCGTCGACGGCTGCATCGGTCGCGCTCTGCATGTCGACCGGCTGTTCGAGTTCGATCACTCCGATTCCGCCTTTGACGCGGACGTCGACGACCCCGGGAATTGTGACGGCTTCGGCGAGGCCTCGAGCGAGGCCACGTTCGAGGGTTGCGACGTCACGCCGCCAGTCCATCGCAAGCAGAAGTTCGGTCGACGCCACCGCGACGGCGCACGCGAGTGGATTGCCCATGAAGGTGGGGCCGTGCATCAGCCCGCCGCCCTCACCGGCAGTGATGGTCTCCGCGATCTCCGTGGTGCACAGCGTTGCCGCCAGACTCATGTACCCGCCGGTCAGTGCCTTGCCGACGCACATGACATCGGGACTGACGCCGGCGTGATCGGCGGCGAACAATTCTCCGGTGCGTCCGAATCCGGTCGCGATTTCGTCGAAGACCAGGAGGACTTGGTACTTGTCGCAGAGGTTACGCAGGTCGATCAGGTACGCGGGATCGTGGAAACGCATTCCGCCGGCACCTTGGACCACTGGTTCCACGATCACCGCTGCGAGGTGCTCGTGATGCTCGGCCAAGAGCGATTCCAACTCCTGCACGTATTCGGGGAGATAGCCCGCCGGGGGAGCTTGCGCGAAGACCTGAGGGCGCAGGACGTCGGTCCAGAGAGAATGCATGCCGCCGTCGGGATCGCAGACGCTCATGGGGGTGAAGGTGTCACCGTGGTATCCGCCGCGCCAGGTCATCAAACGATTCTTCGACGGCTTTCCGAGGCTCCGCCAGTACTGCAGGCACATCTTCACTGCGACTTCGACGGCCACCGAACCGGAGTCGGAGAGGAACACCTTGTCGAGGTGAGGTGGTGTGATGTCGACGAGCAGTCGCCCGAGGCGAGCGGCGGGTTCGTGCGTCAGTCCGCCGAACATGACATGGCTCATTTTGCCGAGCTGCCGTGCGGCGGCGGTGTCGAGCACGGGATTGCGGTAGCCGTGAATGGCGGCCCACCACGAGCTCATCCCGTCGACCAATCGGCGGCCGTCGGAGAGCGTCAGGGTAGCCCCCTGCGCAGAGTCGACGATCAGCGGACGAGTCGACGCGGGAAACGATCCGTACGGATGCCAGAGGACATCGGCATCGATGGCGGAGACGTCATGGGGATCAAGTCCGGTTGTGAGCACGGATGCACCCTAACCATTGAGTTGAACGGTGTTCAAGTATGGTCGGAAAAGTGAACACCTCGCTGAATTGGCTGACGGCCGTCGAAGCGGACCGCAGGGCCGCTGGACTGCGTCGCGAACTCCGTCCTCGCACGGTCGACTCCCCGTTGATCGACCTGGCGTCGAACGATTATCTCGGACTCGTGCGGCACCCCGATGTGATCGAGGGTGCCGCGGCGGCTCTGCGCCGTTGGGGCGCGGGCGCCACGGGCTCGCGTCTGGTCACCGGCACCACCACCGAACACGAACTGCTCGAAGTCGAACTGGCCGAGTTCGTCGGGGCGGACTCCGGACTTGTCTTCTCCTCCGGTTACACAGCCAATCTCGGCGCGGTGACGGCGCTCTCGGGTCCAGGGTCGTTGATCGTCTCCGATGCGGGATCGCATGCCTCGCTGGTGGATGCCTGCCGCCTGTCACGTGCTCGGGTTGCCGTGGCTCCGCATTCGGACATGGGCTTTCTCGCCGACACGTTGCGCAGCAGAGTGGAAGAGCGAGCACTGGTCGTCACCGATTCGGTCTTCAGCGCCGACGGAGACCTTGCGCCACTGCGGCAGATGCATCAGGCGTGCCGCGAGTACGGGGCGATCCTGTTGGTCGACGAGGCGCATGGCATCGGTGTGCGCGGTACCGGTGGACGTGGACTCGTCCACGAGTCGGGCCTGGCCGGTGAACCCGACGTCGTCGTGACGGCAACACTGTCCAAGTCGCTCGCCAGCCAGGGTGGAGTTGTGCTCGGTGACAACAAGATCCGCGCGCATCTCATCGACGCGGCAAGAACGTTCATCTTCGACACCGGTCTCGCACCGGCCGCCGTAGGCGCGGCCAGGGCTGCACTCGCCGTACTCCAGCGTGAGCCGACGCGAGCGCTCGACGTCCTGGCCCGGGCATCCGAGTTGGCGGACGTCACCGGTGCTCCGTCGCCTGAATCTGCTGTCGTCTCAGTCGTTCTCGGTGATCCGCAGCGGGCGTTCGATGCCGCGTCCGCGTGCCGGGATCAGGGGTTGCATGTCGGTTGCTTCCGCCCGCCGTCGGTTCCGGAAGGAACGTCACGGCTGCGTCTGACTGCACGAGCGACGCTGTCTCCTTCCGAGATGGAGCAGATCTCACTCGTACTTCGCGAGGTATTGGCAGGTGCTCGCGCATGAGTATTCTCCTGGTGACCGGCACATCGACCGACGTCGGAAAAACAGTGGTGACGGCAGCACTGGCATCGCTCGCCCTGCAGTCGGGAAAGTCGGTTGCGGTGCTCAAACCGGCCCAGACCGGCGTCGACGTGGACGGTGCGGGTGATCTGGCCGAGATCGAGCGTCTGACCGGGGGCGGCGTGACGCTGGTCGAGTTGGCGCGGTATCCCGAACCTTTGGCGCCGGATACTGCTGCCCGTCGAAGTGGTCTCCCGTTGTTGGCGCTCGACGACGTAGTCCGAGTTGCTCGCGACCTGGACACCACCCACGACTTGACCCTGATCGAAGGTGCCGGCGGCTTGCTGGTTCGGTTGGGGGTGGACGGGTTCACCGCGCGCGATCTCGCCGCAGTTCTGGCAGTACCGGTGGTGCTGGTAGTTGCGTCCGGCCTGGGCACGCTCAACCACACCGCACTGACCGTGGAAGCCCTACGTGCATCCGGCGTGGACTGCGCCGGGTTGGTGATCGGTTCGTGGCCGCAGGAACCGGACCTCGCCGAGAGATGCAATCGCGAGGATCTGGTCTCGGTCAGCGGTGTTCCCCTTCTCGGGGTAATGCCTGCCGGAAGTGGAGGCGCGAGTGTCCGAGAGTTTGCTCGCACCGCTTCGATCACGCTCGGTGAACTTCATTTGACCAACTGACGACGTAACATCCGATTTGTCCGCATCGATAGCCAAGGCACAGTGGGGTGCCTCGGGTTTCGACGTCCCTCGCGTACGATTCCGGTCGGTATATTTCGACGGGTGTCTTGCGGCGACCCCGCATCCGGGGCGCCTTGGTCGCCGACAGTGGTTGTCGAATTGTGAGTAGGTCAGTCGAATGTAGGTGGTGAGCACGGTCGAAAAGTCGTTGTCGTCATCGGCCGTACGTCGCGCACTGCTTATCGGCGTAGTCGTCTTCGTCTCGTGCCTGGTCGGAATTCTGAGCCGTCTGCCGGGCACGCTTGCAGTCTTCTGGCCGGCGAACGCGCTGCTACTCGGGATCCTCTTTCGGTCGCCGCGTTCCGCCACACTGCTCACCTGGATCTGCGTCGTAGTCGGTTATGTCGGAGCCGACCTGATCACCGGTGGGGCATGGGAGTCCACGGTGTGGCTCAACGCGGCCAACATCGTCGGGGTTGCGAGCGGCTTCTACGCCTTTCGCTGGGTCGACAGTGAGGACCGTCGACTGACCAGTATTCAGTCCGTCGGCTATCTCGTGTCTGTGACTGTCGCCGCCGCGTCGATGGCGGCGCTCGTGGGCGGAATCGCGAACCGCGTGCTGTTCGGCGGGCAGTGGTGGGACGGCTGGTTGCTCTGGTTCTCGAGTGAGTTCGTCAACTACATGACCATCGTCCCCTTGGTGCTGACATTCCCTTCGCTTCGACGAGTGGATCGAGAACCGAAAGCTGTTGCCACGCTTGTGCGTCGATCAGTCGTTCCGACGGCGCTGCTGGCCGTCTGCATCATCTTGGAGTGGGTGATAGGCGGTGCCGGAGCGATCGCGTTTGCCATGCCGGCGCTGGTGACTGCAGCCTTGCTCACCAATGTATTTGTCACGTCGGTGCTCACAGCTGTGTCAACTGCCTGGACGTTGGTACTGACGGCCGACGGCCATCTCGGATTGTCCAGCGAGGGCGTCTCGCCGGTCAGCGCGTCGGTCCAGATCGGATTGTCGCTGCTGGCGGTAGCGCCGATCGCGGTGGCCTGTGTGATCCTCGAGCGTCGCCGCGCGCTCGAGGCACTCACCCAGGCCGTCACCCACGACGATCTCACCGGTGCGTTGCGCCGGGACGAATTCTTGCGGCGAGGCGGCAGCGTGACGGGTGCGACCGATCCGCGTCGCCACTCTGGACGTCCGGTCAGCGTCCTGATGATGGATCTGGATCACTTCAAGATGGTGAACGACAACCTCGGTCATCGTGCCGGCGATACAGCGTTGGTGAGTTTTGCCGATCAGGTGCGGCGGCACCTCGATGACAAGCATCTCTTCGCCCGATTGGGCGGCGAGGAGTTCGTCGTACTGATGGCCGGTGTCGATCTCGAGGGTGCGACCGAAACAGCCGAGATGATTCGACGCGCGCAAGCGGAGAATTCGTCGGCAGTATTGGGTGAATTCGGGCCGACGGTCAGCATCGGTGTCGCGTGTTCACCCCACGGCGACGCAGACCTGACGCAATTGGTCGATTGCGCTGACGAGGCGTTGTATCGAGCGAAGAAGTTGGACCGCAATCGAACCGTGGCGCTCACGGTCGGTAGCTGAAGAAATACGTGCGGACCCGCAGTTTGTTGCGGGTCCGCACGTGGTGGTGGAGTCGACCGATTCAGAACAGATTGATCAGGGCAGGAACACTGAACAGCGCTACGTAGTAACCCATGAACAGAACTCCGCCGTGAATCTTGAACAGGCGCCCGAGAAGGCCACCGACCAGGCCGACCGTCACGGTGATCAGAAGCCCGAGGACGCCGCCCTCCCAGATGCTGATGACGACGACGAGTCCCGTGAACACCGCGATCACAGCTTCGTGACTGATGTGCTTGACCACCGCTGACGCAGCGCGGTACGCGTAGTTCATGGCAAACGGGTATGCGATGACCGTTGCCGTGACCACTGCGAGCAGGCCGTAGAGCAGGAACTCCCACTGCGTCAGGTACGTGGAGAGATTGTTGATCACTCCGGTTTCCTGATTGGTCTCGAACACCGGTGGAGCGTTGAACAGAGGGGCTGCGGGGCCTGCCGCGAGCGGGCTGAGCGGAAGGCCGAAAGCGACGAGTGGGATGAGGGTTTCCGCGATGTAGGTGGATTCCGTCGTACCGTTCTTCGCCGAGACCATTGTGGTCAGTCGGTGATAGCCGTTCTTGATCCGCGCACCTACCAGCTCACCCATCAGAACAGTCATGGCGACCGGGCTGAAGACGAAGGTTGCGCTCGACACCGTGGAAGCGGCGGCGGTGTAACCGATCTGCTTGCGATCGAGGACCTTCAGAGGATTGGGGAAGTATCCCCTCCATCCTTT
Organism: Rhodococcus sp. KB6; assembly: GCF_001445685.1. NCBI lineage: Bacteria > Bacillati > Actinomycetota > Actinomycetes > Mycobacteriales > Nocardiaceae > Rhodococcus > Rhodococcus sp. KB6. The sequence continues at coordinate 353,844 of NZ_LNAK01000163.1, forward strand.
GATGTCCGGGGCCAATGCAACGGTTTTGGGTTCACTGCGTTCCATGTCCTTACGGCTCGACGGGCCCAAGGTCAATGCGAGGTCCGCGATCAGCGGCCCGACTGCGATCGCAAGGAAGTAGCTGATGTTCAGCGACACATCGTAATTCGACGTCAACGCGCGGGCGCCGAGGATCAAGATGACGAAGGGAACGAGGGCGACAACCCCGGCCCAGCGGCCTGGTGAGGCGTAGGCGATGCCGATGGCGGCGACCAGGAACAGCCACGGTGCTATCGACTGAACGGTGTCCGCGAACGGCGCGAGGATGGTCGCGAACAAAACGGCAACCGGCACAGCGACGAACGCCGAGATCACTGCTCCCGAGATCGCCTTGCGGAGTGCGATGTGCGGGATGCCGAGTGAGCGCATCATCTGCGCTTCCGGCAAGAGTGGAATCGCCATCGTGTCGCCGGGAATGCCCAGCAGCATCGTCGGCACCGCGTGTGTCATGTGTTTGGCGATCGCACCGGAGAGAAAGAACGTGAAGACCGCCGCCGGGGGAGCGCCGAGCAGAATCACGAGCAGAGTCAGTGGTGCGATCGTGGCGGTCTCGTCCGTGCCGGAGATCAATCCGATGAACGTGAATGCGACCGCACCGATGATGCCGAAGAGAACGGCAATCAGAATTTCGTTGGTCAGAACCGAACTCATGCGCGCCCACCGTCCTTCGGTGTGTTCGAGACCCGTGCGTGCTCGGCCTCGGCAGCGGCGAAGTGGTCGTACAGACCCAGCTCGCGAAGTTCCTGTCGGCTCTGCTCCGGAATGTCGGCGAGAGTGCCCAGACCCTGGCGCTGTTCACTCATCGTCGTGATGACACCGTCGATCGACTCCGCGTCGGCGGCGGCCAAGGCGACTATCCGCTTCGGCTTGATGAAGATTCCGCAGACCACGCCGGCGAGCAGGCAGGCCGCGATGCCGACCAGAAGGCTGTACGCCTGGGCCAACGACGGTTCGCTGACGACCCGTTCGAACAGTGCCTGGGCCGCGAGAAGGGCCGAGGCGCCGACGACACTGCCGACTGCAACGGAGATCGCGAGGTGTCGACCGTTGACGGTGTCGCCCCAGACCTCGAGGTATGTCTGCTGCTCGGTCGGCTCGGTTGTGGTGGTCGGCGTCGTTGCCGGCTGCGGTGGTGACATCAGTCTTCTCCAGTGTCATGCATGGCGGGGTCGTACAGGGAGGGGCTTGCGAGATGAGGGGCTTGCGTTGCGAGTGTCAGGTGCGTGCTGCGCGGAGGGCGGTGACAACTCGGGACGGGCTCGAGTGGCCGATCTGTTCGGCCATCCAGATGCTTGTATCGGTGAGCGAATCCAGGTCGATGCCGGTGTCGATCCCGAGGCCGTGGAGCATCCACACCAGATCCTCGGTGGCGAGATTTCCGGTCGCGCCCTTGGCATATGGGCACCGTCCGAGACCACCTGCGGAACTGTCGAATTCGGATACCCCAGCGGTCAACGACGCATAGACGTTCGACAGCGCCTGGCCGTAGGTGTCGTGAAAGTGCATGGCGATCTGCGATGTGGGGATGCCACGTTCTCGGAGGGCGCCGAGCAAAGCGAGTACATGGCCAGGTGTGCCGACGCCGATGGTGTCGCCGAGTGAGAGTGACGTGACACCGCTGTCGATCAGGGTCTTTGCGATGTCGGCGACACGCTCGACGGGCACGGAGCCTTCCCAGGGGTCGCCGAAGCACATGGAGATGTAGCCGCGGACGGGAAGTCCCAGGGCTCGGGCGGCCGTAGTGACCTCGGCAGCCGCGGCGATCGCGCCGTCCACCGTGGAATTGAGGTTGCGTTTCGCGAATTCCTTTGTGGCGCTGACGAATACTGCAACCTCGCTTGCTCCGGCGGCGACGGCCCGCTCGAGACCCTTGCGGTTCGGGACAAGAACGACCGTACGTACCGAGTCCGGCAGGTGCAGCCGACCCATCAATTCTTCCGCGTCCGCAAGTTGCGGGATCCATCGAGGTGAGACGAAACTCGTCAATTCGACAGTGCGGGAGCCGGCCGCGACCAGGCGTTCGATGAACTGGGCTTTCGTCTCGGTCGGGATCACCGCTGTTTCCGCTTGAAGTCCGTCGCGTGGCCCGACTTCGTAGATCCGGACCGAGGTCGGCAGCCCCGGCGCCGGCACTCGATGAGGCGCCGGCTTCCACACCGGTGATCCTGCAACTGTTTCGGTCATTGTCGTCAGTTTCCGCCGCGGATCTCGGCGAGAACCTTCTCGGCATGCTCGACGCGAATGCTCTTGTCCGCGATCAGGCGTGCCACCACGGCGTCGATCTCGCTCTTCTGCGCTCCGGCGGTGGCAGCGATGTTGCGGGCGTGCAGCCCCATGTGTCCGCGCTGGACACCCTCACTGGCCAGAACGCGGACCGCAGCCAGGTTCTGCGCCAGGCCGACTGCCAGGATGATGCCGGCGAGTTCCTCGGCGCTCTCGACGCCGAGCATCTTGATTGCGGCCTGCGCTACCGGGTGCACTTTGGTGGCCCCGCCGACGAGGCCGACCGGCATGGGTAGCTCGAGGGTGCCGACGATGTTTCCGTCGGCATTCTTCTCGAAATGCGAGAGCGACGAGTAGATCCCGTCGGCGTTGACTGCATGGGAATGGCACCCGGCTTCGACTGCGCGCGTGTCGTTTCCGGTTGCCAACACCACGGCGCTGATGCCGTTCATGATGCCCTTGTTGTGTGTCGCGGCGCGGTAGGGATCCAGCTCCGCCAAGCGTGCGGCATGGATCAGGTTGTCCACAACCTCTGCGCCGCCGATCAATTCGGCGTCGAACACGGCACGAACGCGCGTCAGCCGCAGATCTGCCTTGTTGGTGAGAATGCGAAGAACGACGTGCCCGCCGCCGATCTCGGCTACTCGATCCGCGATTGCCTCTGCCATCGTGTTGACTGCGTTGGCGCCCATGGCATCTCGTACGTCGACATGAAGGTGGAGGACGACGTAGGCGGCCTTGTCCGAGGACACGATGCGAACCGAAATGTCCTTCACGCCACCCCCGACGCTGACCAGCTTCGGGTCCTGCTCGTTGGCGAGTGCAATGATTTCTTCACGTGCCTCGAGGAGTCGGATGCGGGCAGCTGCCGGATCCACGACGTCGACGAGTTGAATCTGGGCTTGCATGATCGGCTGCGTGCTCGAGACGTGAAAGCCCCCGAGTCCGCGTGCGATGCGAGCAGCGTTACTCGCGGCTGCGACTACCGACGGCTCCTCGGTGGCGAGGGGGATCAGGTAGTCCGTGCCGTTGATCGTGAAGTTGGTGGCCACGCCGACCGGGATGCCGATGACGCCGAGGACGTTCTCGACCATGCGATCGGCCTGATCGATGGTGAGGCCGTCGGCAGCGTCGTAGACCGCGATGTCTGCTTCGGTCAGGTCGGTCTGGCGAACGATCTCGGCGCGCCGTGCGGCGACGTCGTAGGACCGGAAATCGGCGATGCGGCTGTTGGTTGATCGGCTGCTGGTTGATGACACGGGGGGTCGTCCTCCTGAAGTGGTTCTGTGCTCCGCTTCACAGTAGGGAGGTCGATGCTTGCCAGGCCACGTGCTCACGACACATCGATCGGTCGAAATTGTAGTGTCATGCACCATCGGCGCTGTCGGTGATGCCGCTTCCGGCCTCTTCGGTTCCCACGTCCCGAAGTTCGTCGAGCCTCGTCGCCATGGACACCCGGAAAAAGTTCTCGTCTTCCCGCCACGATTGACCGAGGAGCGTACGGATGCGGTCGAGACGCTGAACGACGGTGTTGGGGTGATAGTTGAGTGCGCGGGCAGCCTTGGTCGGGCTCCCGTCGTTGCGTACCAGGGCACGAAGGGTCGCGGTGAGATCGGTGTCCTTGTCGCGGTCGTACGCGAGTACCGGGCCGATTACTTCGTCGATGAACTGATGAAGTGATTCCGGATTTTCGCCGAACAGAACGGTGTACGGCAGATATGACGCCGTCGTGACCGCGCCGTCGGTCTTGCCCAATGCCGTGAGTAGGCGGGCCGTGCGCAGCGCCGAGGTGAAGCGCGCCGGGAGCTCTTCGGGGCGTTCCGCCGTCGCCGGCGCAATGACTACTGCGTGCGGTCCTACCGAACCGGTGATCTGACGGTGAATGACCGTCGCCGCGGCTGCCGGGTTTCCCGAGCGCGAGACCACCGCGATCAATCCGGCATGCTGCGCCGCCAACCCCGCTACCGGCAGAGACTGCCCGATTGCGCGGAGCGCGGCGGTGCGGAGTTCCGGAGCGACCGACACCACGAGGACGGTGTCCAGTTCGCCGAGTGAGATGCCGAGGTTTCGGGTCCTACGTTCGAGATCGCGCCTGCGCTCGGGGGCAGTGCTCAGCAAGTCGGCGACCAGTTCGTCACGTGCACGCCGGTCCGCTGCTGCCGCCGCCGAGTGTTGCAACACGAGGATGGCAGTGACCTGAGCTGCCCGTTCCACGGTCCGGAGTTCGACGGGGCCGATCGGCGCGTCCGAACGATTCAGCAAGATGGCCCCGAGGAACGATTCTCCGGCGGTGACGGCGCTGACGAGTTGGATCACGGTCTCACTGTCATCGGCGACAAACGTGCATCGGCCGCTTCGGCGACTCTGGTCGATGGCCTCGGACACGGCGGGAGGAAGAGACATCGGCACCGTCGTGATCTGCTCGCCAGAGGATTTCACGAGAGGGCGTAGCTCACTGTCGACGACGACGGTGCTGCGCTCGAGAGAGCTGCTGAGAGTTCGTGCAACCTGGGCGTATCCGCCGCCGCGGAGAACGGCGTGGATCAGATCCTGGTGGACGACGTTCGATTTGTCCCGCGCGGACACGTGTTCGCGCAGCTCGTCGAGTGCTCGCCCGGTCTCGGCAGCGGATTCCTCGGCGCGGTCGAGTGCCCGCGCGGTTTGCAGGACCACCGAGGCGTGATCAGCCAGCGCCGAGAGCAGGGCGATCTGATCTGCGGTAAAACGCCGTTCCCGACGGTCGGCGGCAAACAGGACTCCGAGGATCTGGCCGTCGGAGAGCATCGGCACGCCGAGAATCGCCACCAGACCCTCGGCGACGATCGCGGCATCGACCACTTCGTCATGGCGCGACTGCGTGTAGTCGCTGTAGTTCTGAACCCATTGGGCTGCTCGAGATTCGGCAATCGCGCTGACCAGTCCCGCGCCGGCAGGAACTTGCAGATGCTGGAGTTCCGGCGAGACCGCGCCGGCCGTCTTTCGAACATTCAGGTCACGAGTGATCACGTCGAACTCGGACAGGTACGTGACGTCGGTGCCCATGATGTCGTGTGCGCGGTTGACCAACCTCTGCAGCAGTGTGTCCACGTCGCGAACCTGCGCGAGCTCACGTGCACTCGAATAGAGAACCGCCAATTCGTTCTCGCGACGGCGAAGTCGCCGAAATTCCGACCGACTGGCCCGGATGCGGGCCGCGGTCTCCGCGACCTCCGTTGCGCCAAAGCCGAATTCGGCAAGTACCTGTTCGACATGTTCGTCGCCGACTGAATCGGACGTCACGTCGAACAGCGCGGCAATCACGTTGGGCGCTGAGTCGGAGTCTGAATCAGGGGCGGTCACACCGAACAAACTACAGACCGGTGGATCCACCGAATTCGTCGAGCGGTGTGGATATGTGATTGTTGTTTGTTTCCAATGCATTCCGAGTCGTGCTCGTGTCTCCCGTTTCCCGTCTCAGTCTGTTCACGTCCTTCTCGAGCGCGCTGACTTCTGTCTCGAGGGCACTGATTTTGCGGTTCAACGCTTGGATGCTCGCCATGCAGACGCCGTTCGCGTCGACGGCGGAGATCCGGCGGGCGTTGGATCCCAAGCCGAAAATCGCCGCAAAGTCTTGCGCCATCGGACCCAGGTGACGGACCGACTTGTGGTCGAATCCGTAACTCCACGTACTTATTCGGAGTGCCGTCAACCGGTCGAGCACGTCCTGCGCGCTCGTCGGAACATCTACGCCGGTATGCACGCCACGTCGATGCGCGGCCCGTGCGAACACCCACTGCGCGGGGTGTCGCATCGCGGCGTTCACCCGAATACCGACCCGAGTGCCCAAAAATTCAGTGCGCTCGCCCTCGTCAGGCGGTGAGTTCACGTCGTGCGGTTTTGACGGTCTTGTCGCTCAGCAGAATTCCCGCTCCTGCGCCGAGCAGTCCGAGGCCGATTCCGACAGCGGCGCTGCCGAGGCCCAAAGCAATTCCCAACATGATTCCTCCAAAAATTGTGCGGTGAATTGAGGGGCCAGGTGTCCGACGAAAGTGCTGCCGACCTGCTCCGCGCTCATCTTTCACATTGCTCCGCCGTGCGGGCGATGACAACCCGTCTGGACCGAATTTCTCGTGGAAAACACAGGCGTGCAACACTGGGTGAAGAACTGCTGAGTCATCGGCGTCTTGTCGGCGCCGTACGGGCGGCAGTAATTGAGTAGCCATCGACCGATCTCTAACGCAGGTTTATCTGCGCGCGGCAACGATGACCAGGCAAAAGGGTGGCATGTGAACGAATCGAGCAGTGGCTTGTTTTCCGACCTCAGCGCGTCGGAGCCCGTTGTCGACGCAAAAAGCGCCGAGCAACTGGCTGCCGAGCGTGAAACTGCGGCAGCAGAACGCTCCAACACCGACACCGCTGAACAGCGGCAGTCGCAGCTGTTCAGCGGTTAAGCGCGTCAGGACTCCTTGATCACCGACAGAACATTGCCGGCGGGATCGGTGAACCAGGCGATGTCGGGGCCGTTGCCACGCATGATGCCTCGCGCATCCTGGGGGAATCCGTCGTATTTGAGAAACTCCACGCCACGTGCGGTCAGTTGGTCGACGGTTGTGTCGATGTCGTCGACGACGAAGTTGAGAATCGTGTAGGTCGCCGCTTCGTGATTCGGCTTCGGATAAACGAGGATCTCGGTTCCGCCGGCAAGATGTAGGCGAATCAGTCCCATGTCTCCGTCGGTTACCTTCAACCCGAGTGTTTCGCCGTAGAACTTCTTTGCAGAGTCGATGTCTGTCACCGAAAATCCGCTGAATGCTTTCGTGTCTGTAAGCATGACTATCTCCGTTCCCAGCGGTTGCCGGACTAGGTGGTTTGGGAATCCGTCATTCCGGATTCCATCTCGGCCCTGGCTTCCTCGCTGAACTCGATGATCTGAACGTAGTTTCCGTCGGGGTCGATCGCAGTGGCGAACAAACTGCCCCCGCGGTCTTCGAGTGGAGCGTGCCATTTTCCGCCGAGCGCATCGATGCGCTGTGCGATCGACCGGGCGTCGTCGGTTTCGACGTTGAGGAACATGCGACCCGGCTGGGGGTTGGTCTCGTCGACGTCGTCGCGTCTGTCGAGCATCACGTAGAAACCGTTGAAGTCGAGCACGTCGTAGCCGGGTTCGCCGGGAGTCCGGTCGACCTTCGGGGCGAACGCCTCGGCGTACCAGTCGCGCAAGCGTTCGGGGTCGGTGCTCGAGAGCAAAATGCTGCTGATGCTGGATCCGGACATGGGTCCTCCTGCTGTCGGTCGTTACTGTCGTCGGCAATCGAGGCTCTGGCCACATCACCTCCCAGATACAGACTTCCCGCAGCGGCGAAACTCATCGCGGCTCAGGTGTGTTCCGACACCAAGATCGCTGTCGTCCCTGGTTCGAGCGCCCGAAAGATGTGCTCCTCGTCGCCGGGATAAGCAAGATAGTCGCCCGGTCCGAGTTCGATCGGATTTGCAGTGGGCCCGACCTCCGCCCGTCCGGTGCCGATCACGACGTGTTCGGTGGTGCCGCGTGCATGCGGAGTGGAAATACGCGGCTCGCCCGGTTCGGCGACTATCCGATACAGGTCGCGTCGCGCGTTCGGTGGGCTCGGCGCCAAGAGCGTCGCGATGTACGACGCGTTTGCCGACGCAATCGCGGGACCTTCTCCGGCTCGAATCAACTGAACGGTCTGTGCCTGAGAGTCGACGAGTTGTGAGAACGGCACACCCAATGCGTTTCCGAGTGCCCACAGAGTTTCGAGGCTCGGATTTCCGAGTCCGGATTCGAGTTGGGAGAGTGTGGACTTGGCGATATCGGCGCGCCGGGCGACCTCCGAAAGGCTCAAGCCTGCTCGGGCACGTTCGCGTTTGAGTGCGACGGCGACCAGTTTCTGAGGAGTCTCCGCTGTATCCGTTTCATTACTGGGCATCGTTCGATTCTCCGATCGATCGTTCTACTTGACGAACGGTGTCACTTCGTTCAACATAGAATACATGCGTTCTTTATGGCGAACAGTTGATCGAGACACGGTTCGGGTGAGCGTGCTGATCTGTCTCTCCGTGGCCATCGTCGGTGTGTCCTACGGTGTGACGGCAGGATCGGCTGGATTCTCGTTGTGGCAGCTTTTGGCGTTGGCTGTACTCGTTCTGGGAGCGTCTTCGGAGTTCTTGTTCATCGGAATCATCGCGGCCGGAGGCGGCACCGTCGCTGCAGTTGTAGCCGGCTTGCTGATCAACTCCCGAAACTTCGCCTACGGATTGGCAGCGGGATCTTTTCTCGGCGAGGCTCGCCACACGGATTCAGGCTGGTGCAGGGGCTCGGGCTGGCGCAAGTTGGTCGGCGCGCACCTGGTCAACGACGAAAGCGTCGCGGTCGCCATGGCGCAGGAATCGGTGGAGCGCAAGCGTGCGGCTTTTTGGTTCTGTGGAATCGGGATCGCGGTGTCGTGGCCGATCGGAGCTCTCCTGGGCGGGCTGCTCGGCAGCGTCGTCCGAGACCCCGGCGCGTTGGGATTGGATGCCGCGTTTCCGGTTGTCATTCTGGCCCTTGTCTTTCCTGCGCTGAAGGAGAAGGTGACGCTGCTTGCCGCCCTGATCGGTGCAGCAGTCGCGGTGGCCACGTCGCCGTTCCTGCCGCCCGGTACCGCTCCGCTCGTTGCGCTGCTGAGTATCGCGGTGACGATATCGTTCCGGGAGAAGGTTCGATGAATACCGCGTCGGTCTGGATCGGTATCGTCGTGTTCGCTTGCGGTTCTTACGCTTTGCGGGCAAGTGGCGTTCTGCTCCGCGCTCGGGTGAAGCTCTCCGGCTTCGCCGAGAAAACCCTCGATCGTGCTGTCGTGGTGCTGCTGCTCGCAGTGGTTGTGACATCGACGGTCTTCACCGGGCATGACGTTGCGGGGCCGGCGCGGATGCTCGGCGTGGTGGCCGGAGGCATCTGCGCCTGGTTCAAGGCGCCGTTGGTGGTCGTGGTGATTGTCGCGGCCGGCACTACTGCAGTACTCCGACTGTCAGGAGTGTCGTAGAGCCGATTCGATGGGCGTTGAATCGGGGATCGAATTCAGGCGAGTGCGAATGCCGTCGATGAACAGGTCCAGGCCGAACTGGAAGCGCACTGTCGGATCGCCGTCGAGGAGGTCCTCGTCGGAACCGCCGCCGATCACCTCGGGGGAGTCGGGGGAAATGGGTGCTCTGGTCAGTGCCCCCATTTCTTCCATCTGCGCTCGGGACTGCTCGTCCACGGTATGGCCGAGTACGTAATACAGCAGGGCGTACGCCGCGAGTTGGGCGTGCTCGCGTGAGAGACCGGATTCTTGCCCGGCTTGTACGAAATGCTCGCGCACCTTGCTGTTCGTCATCCGCGAAGCGAAGGTGGCGCTGACCAACTCGGCGCCATCGCGGTGCGCCAGTAGGGCAGACCGAAGTCTGTGTGCCAGTTCGGAATACGCTTCTTGCCACGTGTCTGCGTCGACGGGGGCGTCGAGGTCTTCGAGGATCTTGTCGACGACCGCGCCGAGCAAGGTCTGCTTGTTCGGGAAGTGCCAGTACAGGGCGCCGGGTTGGACGCCTAGTGAGGTTGCGAGCCTGCGCATCGTGAGGTCGGCAAGTCCGAACTCGTCGAGTATCGCCATGGCGCCGTCCAGCACGTCGCCGCGTCGCAACTGCACTTGTTGTTCCCCTCGTTTCGTCCCGCTGTGGAGCGCTTTCGATCGAATGTCGATCGGACCCGCCTTTGACAGTATTCCACCACGTCTCTAACGTGAACACCGTTCAACTTGTACGGTGTTCAATTTTGCTGGTTTCGAAGGAGACGTCTGTGACCCCGCCCCCGATTAGCACGGCCCCTGCGACGGTCGACATCCTCGACCAGGCGCGCGAGCAAGTTCTCGAAAGAGGAGTTGGCCTGACCGAAAGCCAGGTGCTCGACGTACTCCGACTCGACGACGACAGGCTCGAAGACCTGCTGGCTCTCGCCCACGATGTGCGTATGAAGTGGTGTGGACCGGAGGTCGAGGTCGAGGGCATCATCAGCCTGAAGACGGGCGGCTGCCCTGAGGACTGCCATTTCTGCTCGCAGTCCGGACTCTTCCAGTCGCCGGTTCGCGCGGCGTGGTTGGACATCCCGAGCTTGGTGGAAGCTGCCAAGCAGACTGCGAAGTCGGGCGCTACCGAGTTCTGCATCGTGGCCGCCGTCCGCGGACCCGACGCCCGGTTGCTCGCTCAGGTTGCCGCAGGCATCGAGGCGATCCGCAACGAGGTCGACATCCAGATCGCCTGCTCGCTCGGCATGCTCACCCAGGAGCAGGTCGACCAACTGGCCGCCATGGGTGTGCACCGGTACAACCACAACTTGGAAACTTCGAAGTCGCATTTCCCGAACGTCGTGACCACGCACTCGTGGGAAGAGCGGTGGAACACGCTTCGGATGGTTCGTGAAGCAGGCATGGAAGTGTGCTGCGGCGGAATCCTCGGCATGGGCGAATCGCTGGAGCAGCGCGCAGAATTCGCGGCCAACCTGGCTGAACTGGAGCCGGACGAGGTCCCGCTCAACTTCCTCAACCCGCGTCCGGGTACGCCGTTCGGTGATCTGGACGTGCTGCCCGCCAGTGAGGCGCTCAAGTCCGTGGCCGCTTTCCGTCTCGCGCTGCCTCGCACGATCCTGCGCTTCGCAGGTGGACGCGAGATCACTCTCGGCGACCTGGGTGCCAAGCAGGGCATCCTCGGCGGAATCAACGCCGTGATCGTCGGCAACTATCTGACGACCCTCGGACGTCCCGCCGAGAAGGATCTGGATTTGTTGGTGGATCTGCAGATGCCGATCAAAGCACTGAACGACACTCTGTGAGCACTCCGGTGACCGAGGAGCGGTACAACCCGTTCACCGGGCGTCGGATCGTCGACGGCGTCGACGATCCGACGCCGACTGCGGCGTCGATGGGGCTCGAGCCTCCTCGCTTCTGCGAGCAGTGCGGGCGCCGCATGATCGTTCAGGTCAGCCCTGACGGATGGTGGGCGAAATGCTCCCGACACGGTGTCGTCGACTCGATCGACGTCGCCCGCAGGTAGCGTCACTCTGTGTGATCTCTCTTCGGCAGACTCGTCTGCGCACCGCGATCGTGATCGCCGCAACCATTGCGGGCGTGAGCGTGCTCGTCGGTGTGCTGTGGGCGTTCTTGGCTCCGGCCGAGCACCTGTTGGTGGTGTCCGAGGGGCGCGGCGTCGCGTTGACGGGTGAGAGCCTTCATCAGTTCGACGCGAGCGCCGTGTTCATCTGGCTGGCACTGATCGTCGGTGTGCTGTCGGCTGTGGCGGCCTGGTTGGCACGCCTGAGTCGAGGTCCTTATGCCCTGGGCGGGTTGATAGTCGGTTCAGTGGCAGGTGCCGGACTGATGGCACTCGTGGGTTCGGGCGTGACAAAACTGCGTTTCCCTACGGCCGACAATCCGGCGGTCGGGGAGATCATCGCGCGGGCCCCGAACGTCGGAACTTTGCTCGTGCTTCTGTTTCAGCCGCTCGCGGCGTGCGTCGTGACATTGGTTCTTGCAGTGCTCAATCCGTACGACGACCTCGGGGTGGGGGACCACCCGGAATCCGGGGATCCGGAATCTGGGGATCCGGCCACCGACACCGAACAGACCGAAGTCGAGAGCCAGCCGAAACTTCCGTAACTGTTGCGTCGCTAGGCCGGCGAGGTCGACGAGCGCTTGGTTTCGGCTTTCATTCGCACGTCACCCAACAGTCGCCCGGAAATCAGCGCGCCCAACCGGCGGGTTGCGAAGCGAGTGCTGATCGAGGACACCCAGTTCGGCAGTCCCGATACGACGGTCGGCGGCGCGTAGCGTCGATCCAGTGCTCGGAAAGCGGTGTCCACCACCTGAGTTGCCGTCTGCATTCGCCCGACCGCCGCGTCTTCGGAGCCGACTACGTCGAAGAACTCGGTGCGCGTCGGACCGGGGCACACCGCCAATACAGTCAATCCGCTGCCGCGAGCTTCGGCCCAGAGTGCTTCGGTGAAGTTGAGTACGAACGCCTTGGACGCGCCGTAGACGGCCATGCCCGGTGTCGGCTGGAACGACGCTGTGCTGGCGACGTTGACCAGTGCTCCGCGGCCGGTGAGAAGGTCGGGCAGGAATGTGTGTGTCAGCTCGACCAGCGTGGCGATGTTGAGCTGAATCTCGGACGTGACGCGCTCGAGATCTTCGTCCACGAATGCCCCGTGTGTTCCGAATCCGGCGTTGTTGATCAGCGAGTCGACGGTGATGCCACGGTTTGTCAGCTCCTGGTGCAGCGATGCACCGACGCCGGGTGCGGCCAGGTCGGCGGGCAGGACTGTCACGATGATGCCGTGGGCGCCACGGAGTTCGGTGGCGAGTGCCTCGAGGCGGTCGGCCCGCCTGGCGACCAGAACCAGGTTTGCGCCGCGAGCGGCAAAGCGATGAGCGAATTCCACTCCGAGCCCAGCGCTGGCTCCGGTGATGAGGACGGTGGTTCCGGCTACGTCGATGGCCATGGTGGCTCCTTCGGTTCGGGTGATCCCAAATGTAGGCACTGACACCATAGTTGTCAATGACAACATTTTGATATGGTGCCACCATGCCCGCCCACGAACAGCCGTATCATCACGGCAGCCTGCGACAGGAACTCCTGGCGTCGGCCGAAGCAACACTCGAACGAGATGGTGTCGACAAGTTGTCGCTGAGGCAACTCGCGCGTGAGGCGGGCGTGAGCCACGCGGCTCCGGGCAAGCACTTTCGTGATCGCCAGGCTTTGCTCGATGCCTTGGCCGAAAGTGGATTCCATCGGATGACCGGTGCGCTCGAGCGGGCAGTCGCGGATGCTCCACCGACCGCGAGGGCCCGGTTCTCCTCGCTCGCCAATGCCTACGTGGATTTTGCGCTGGAGCATCCGGGCCTGCTCTCTCTGATGTACAGCAACAAGCATGCGCCGGGCGCCGCCGAAACTGTCGTCAACGCGGGGCACGCGACGATGGACCTGACCGTCCGGCTCGTGTCGGAAGCTCAGGCCGCAGGTGACATTGCCGCCGATGATCCGGAAAGCATTGCGCTGGTTGCCTTTGCGACGTTCCACGGCGTCGCGACGCTTGCTGCGGGCGGAATGTTGGGCGACGTGCCGGTGGGCGAGGTCGTGAACGCGGCCTCGACGGTCTTCTGGGCGGGCCTTTCCAGGGCTGTCTGAGGTGGGGCGCGCAATTCCCCAGAGTTCTCACAGAACCAGCACAAGGGAAGCACAAGATTGCGGACTTACATAGGAGTCAAGAAGTTTGATTCCGAGTGGAGGTTCGGCAATGAGTGTTTCAGAGATCGCCCCCAACAGGGGAGTTGTACTTGTCACGGACATCGGATTCGAGCACGGTGCGCGCACGGCCGCCGAGTTTCTCGACGCTGGTTGGAGCGTGGCAGTCACGGCGCGGACGGTCACCGAATTGGTTCGCGTCATGGCGGGAAAACCTGGCCATCGCTTCTTTGCGATTGTCGCCGATCCGACGGATCGTTGGCAGGCCGATCGGATTCTCGATCGGGTGACGACTCGGTTCGGTGTAATCAACCGGGTCATTGATCCGGCCGGCGCCGTGACCTCGGTGTGGTTGCAACGCGGAAGTCTCGAAGCTGTTGCCTGACAGTGCGATCGGTGTCAGCTTGGCGGCCGTAGTGCGGCGAATTCGTCGGTGACCCGCAAGGTGGAGTCGGTGAAACGGTACAGGGCGGGTGGACGTCCACCAGACTTGCCGGACGGTGCGGTGTTGCCGGTGGGAGTCAGAACGCCTCGACGCCCCAGCACGCGTTGCAAGTTGGTGGCATCGACCTGGTAACCGAGGGCAGCGCAGTAGATTTCGCGCAGTGTCGACATCGCGAACTCTTCCGGGGCCAGCCCGAATGCGATGTTGGTGTACGAGAGTTTCGCGGCAAGTCGATTGCGTGCGTGCCGTACGACGGTTCCGTGGTCGAACGACATCTCCGGCAACTTCGAAACGGGGTGCCAGGCCGTGTCCGGTGGCAGTTGTGGGTCGGCGCTGAGGGGAACGAGTCCGAGGAAGGTCGACGCGATGCGGCGCGGACCCGGCACGCGCTGTGGATCACTGAAGACGGAGAGCTGTTCGAGGTGGGCGACCTTTCGTAGGTCGACCTTCTCGGCGAGGAGTCGTCGAGCGGAGGTCGTCAGGTCCTCGTCGTCGCGCAAAGTGCCCCCGGGCAGGGACCACGTGCCCTTCTGTGGGTTGAGTGCACGCTGCCACAGCAGCACGGCCAACTCTTCACGACCTTGCGGGCAGTGATCGCCGTCACCTGCGGCGATGCTTGCGGGGAAGGTGCGAACTTGGAACACCGCTGCAAGCACTTCGTGGGTGGTGTTACTATTGGGCACGTTTTCGATCCTAAGTCGAAAACCTCGAATACGGAAATCCGGGCCAGCCCGTCCGGATTTGAACTGGGTGACGAGCCCGGGTTCACGGTGAAGGAGAACGCCATGACGACCACGACGTTATGGGAGGGATCGGCCTCGCAGATTCACGACGGCCCCGGCGGATACAACGGAGTCGAAGCGACCCCCGAGTGGGCCGCTGAGATCAAACGTCTGGCTCGCGAACGCGGCGCGACGATTCTTGCGCACAACTACCAGCTGCCTGCGATTCAGGACGTCGCCGATCATGTCGGTGACTCCCTGGCGCTGTCGCGAATCGCTGCCGAGGCGCCCGAGGACACGATTGTCTTCTGCGGTGTGCACTTCATGGCCGAGACCGCGAAGATCCTGTCGCCGTCCAAGACTGTGCTGATCCCGGACGAGCGAGCCGGCTGCTCTCTGGCCGACTCGATCAATGCCGAGCAGCTTCGTGAGTGGAAGGCCGACAACCCGAACGCGCTGGTGGTGTCGTACGTGAACACAACCGCAGAGGTGAAGGGTCTCACCGACATCTGCTGCACCTCGTCCAATGCCGTCGACGTGGTCAACTCGATCGATCCCGACCGCGAGGTTCTGTTCCTGCCGGACCAGTTCCTGGGAGCTCACGTCAAGCGCGTGACGGGCCGTACCAACATGCAGATCTGGGCTGGTGAGTGCCACGTGCACGCCGGCATCAACGGTGACGAGCTGACGGCCAAGTCCAAGTCGCACCCGGACGCCGAGCTGTTCGTTCACCCTGAATGTGGTTGCGCCACTTCGGCTCTGTACCTCGCCGGCGAAGGCGCGGTCCCCGCGGACAAGGTCAAGATTCTCTCCACCGGCGGAATGCTCGACGCTGCCCGCGTCACCAAGAGCAAGCAGGTTCTGGTCGCGACCGAGATCGGGATGCTGCACCAGTTGCGCAAGGCGGCGCCCGACGTCGATTTCCAGGCCGTCAACGACCGCGCGTCGTGCCCGTACATGAAGATGATCACGCCTGCCGCGTTGCTTCGCTGCCTTCTCGAGGGCAAGGACGAGGTCCACGTCGATCTCGAGATGGCCAAGCGTGCACAGAAGTCGGTGCAGCGCATGATCGAGATCGGTAATCCGGGCGGCGGCGAGTGACCAGCCCTGCCGGGCGTTTCGCCTGGGAGGCTCATGCCGACCTGGTCGTCGTGGGAGGCGGTGTCGCGGGCCTCACCGCTGCGCGCACCGCTTCTCTGCGGGGACTGAAAGTACTCACGGTCAGCAAGGGCGGTCCGACGGACACCGCGACTCAGTACGCGCAGGGCGGCATCGCGGTCGTCGACGATCTGAATACCGATTCCGTCGAGTCGCACGTTTCGGATACGTGTGAGGCCGGCGTCGGTTTGTGCGACGAGGAAGCTGTCTATTCCATCGTCGAAGCTGGTCACGACGCTGTTGCTGCGCTGGCCGCGTTGGGAGCGGTCTTCGATCGCGGGCGAGACGGCGAGGTGTCGCGCACCCGCGAGGGTGGGCACAGCACGCGTCGGATCATCCATGCCGGCGGCGACGCCACTGGCGCGGAAGTGCAGCGGGCTCTCAATGCTGCCGGGCTCCCCGTTCTGTTCGGTGCAGCGGCAGTCCAGGTGGTGACCAACCGGCGTGGGGTGTGCGGACTCATCGTCTCCTCGCCGGAAGGCCTCGGAGTGATCCATGCGCCCGCGGTGCTGCTCGCTACCGGAGGACTCGGTCAGCTGTATGCCTGCAGCACAAATCCGCCCGGAGCGACTGCCGACGGAATCGCGTTGGCACTCGAAGCCGGTGCGGCGATTGCGGACCTGGAGTTCGTTCAGTTCCATCCGACGGTGCTCTTCACTCCGGGCGGGGTAGGCCGCCGACCCCTGATCAGTGAGGCGGTCCGCGGCGAGGGCGCGATTCTTGTCGACACCAACGGTGATTCGGTCACCGCAGGTGTTCATCCGCTGGGTGATCTCGCCCCGCGTGACGTGGTCTCGAGGGCAATCGCAGCACGCCTACGCGATCTCGGCACTGATCACGTCTATCTCGACGCTCGCAAGCTCGACGGTTTCGATTCGAGATTCCCGACCATCACGGCGTCCTGCCTCGAAGCGGGCATCGATCCACGCACCCAATTAATTCCGGTCGCTCCGGCCGCGCACTATTCGTGCGGCGGAGTCGCCACCGACGTCCATGGACGAACGGGAGTGCCTGGTCTCTACGCAGCAGGCGAAGTGGCTCGCACGGGATTGCACGGCGCGAATCGTCTTGCGTCCAACAGCCTTCTCGAGGGTTTGGTAGTCGGGGAGCGTGCAGGAATCGCAGCTGCCGAGCGTCGCGAGGTTCATGCCGAAGTGGTCAACGTGGTGCGCAAGCCGATGCCGATCCTGCCGCGAGAGACCGTGCAGTCCGTCATGACGGCACACGCGTCGGTGGTTCGCGACGGAGGCGGTCTCCAGATTGCGCGAGCCGCGCTTGCCGACGCCGAACAGACAGTGGCGGTGGCTGCTCCGGACCTCGAAGACGCGGCGCTCACGTTGACCGCGACTGCATTGGTCGACGTGGCCGTGGCGCGAACCGAGAGCCGTGGCTGCCATACCCGCACCGACTATCCTGAAACAGATCCGAATCAGCGTCGCAGCACTCGGATCAAGATGGGTGCCGACGGAGCGCTCGAAATACCCGACATGTTGTTGACAGGAGTTCATTGATGACCGAGCAGAAGATCCTGCCCGCGCCGCTCGACCGTGACGAGCTGCTCACATTGGTCAGGCTCGCTCTGGACGAAGATCTGCGCTATGGACCCGACATCACTTCTACCGCAACGGTTCCCGCCGATGCGGTCGCGAAGGCGTCGGTCGTCTCACGCTCCTCGGGTACTGTCGCCGGCATCGACGTCGGACTGCTTGTTCTCGACGAGGTGATCGGCGCGGGTAACTACGAGGTCGTTGATCGGGTGGCCGACGGAACTCGGGTTGCGCCAGGTCAATCGGTGCTCACCGTTGTCGCGCCCACCCGCGGACTTCTCACGGCAGAGCGCACGATGCTCAACCTCGTCTGCCATCTCTCGGGAATCGCCACGGCGACATCACAGTGGGTCGACGCCATCGTCGGCACTCGTGCCAAAGTGCGGGACAGCCGAAAGACGCTGCCCGGACTGCGTTCTCTGCAGAAATATGCAGTCCACGTGGGCGGAGGCGTCAACCACCGTATGGGATTGGGTGACGCGGCGTTGATCAAGGACAACCATGTTGCTGCTGCCGGTTCGGTGGTCGCAGCACTTCGTGCGGTCCGTGAGCTCGCCCCGGACATCGAGTGCGAAGTTGAGGTCGACAACCTCACTCAGCTCGATCAGGTGCTGGCGGAGAACGTGGAACTTGTTCTGCTGGACAACTTCCCGCTGTGGCAGACGCAGATCGCGGTCCAGCGCCGAGACGCTGTTGCTCCAGAAACCAAACTCGAGTCATCCGGTGGTCTCACCATCGACGTTGCCGCAGAGTACGCCCGAACCGGCGTCGACTACCTCGCTGTAGGTGCCCTGACACACTCGGTGACGGTCCTCGACCTCGGGCTCGACATGTAGATGCCGCTATTGCTCGGCGTCCAGCAGTTGTGGGACGGCCGAGCGAAGCGCGTTTGTCACGGTTGCGACCGCCGGGTGAGCGTCGGAGCCCGCTCGGTGTGCAATCTTCGTCCTTCGTCGAATGGGCATCGGCGTCAGGCGCACACCTAGCGGCGGATGGATTGCTCCGAGTTCAGGAACCAGCGAAACACCCTGTCCCGCAGCGACGAGGGCGAGAACGGTGGCGAACTCGTCGATGTGGTGTCGCACTTTCGGGGTGAATCCAGCTGCCTGGCATGCGCGAATAGTCATTGCATGACAAGCAGTTCCGGGAATTGCGGTAATCCAGGGACGTTCTACGCAGTCGGTCAGCGATGCGACAGCGTCGTGGGAATCTGACTCGATGTCACTCGAAGCGAGGTACACGGCTTCGCTGCACAGCGGCAATGTCGTCAGGCCCGGTTCGGTGGGGCGAGGGACGAAGTCGTAGTCGTGAATCAATGCCAAGTCCAGAGTCCCAGCTCGTAGGTCGTCGGCGACGTCCGCCGGGTCGATCTCCGAAACCATCGGTTCCAACCCGGGATGCTCGCGAGACAGGGCGATCAATGCCGCCGGGAGGATCGCCCGTGCCGCGGTCGGGAACGTTCCGATGCGCAGCGGCCCCGCCAGTCCACGACGTGCGTCGACCAATTCACCTGACGCCTGCTCCAGGCGTTGCAGGATGGCTTCGGCATGACGTGCGAGGTTCTCACCGGCGGGTGTCAGTCGGACGCGACGGCCTGTTCGTTCCAGCAGCGGCACGCCGGCTTCACGTTCGAGGACGGCCAACTGCTGCGACACCGCGGAGGGACTGAACGACAGCGCCTCGGCAACGGCAACGATGGTTCCGCGCAGCGCTAGTTCGCGCAAGAGCTTCAGTCGGCGAACATCGAGCATCAGCTCAGCTTACGCTCGACGATGGAAATGCGAACTAGACCTACAAGGTTTGTTCGGTGAGGCTGAGTTCTATGACTACGACTCGAGTTGACCTGGCCGGAATCCATGTTCCACTGATCACGCCCTTCGAGAGCGACGGTCGTATTGCAACCGATGCACTCGAACAGCTTGCGCACCAGGTCCTCTCCGAGGGTGCGGTCGGACTCGTTGCGCTGGGGACTACAGCGGAAGCCGCAACACTCACCGAACAGGAGAGAGTGACCGTTCTGGATATCTGTGCGAATGTGTGCCGTGCGAGAGGTGCGACGTTGATCGTCGGCGCGGGCAGTAACGACACGGCGGGCAGTGCGCAGGCGCTCGGGAGGCTGGCTCGGTGGCCTGAGGTCTCGGCGGCCTTGGTGCCGGTTCCCTCCTTCACGAGGCCGTCGAAAGCCGGTGTGGTGGCGCATTTCGCGCATCTGCAGTCGTCGAGCCCAGTGCCGCTGATCGTCTATCACGTGCCGTACCGAACTGCGTGCGATCTGGACAGCGGCACTATGCAGGAGGTGGGTACTTTGCCCGGGGTTGTTGGTGTGAAGTATGCCGCGGGCGGTATCGACGCAGCTGCCGTCGAACTCTTCGCGGATCTTCCAGGCGACTTCGCCGTACTGGCGGGGGATGATCTGTTTCTCGCGCCTCTTCTGGCCTTGGGTGCGGCCGGTGGCATCTTGGCGTCCGCTCATGTGTCGACCGCTGAGTTCGTCCGCTTGGTAAAAGCTTGGGACAGTGGCGATGTGGACGGCGCCCGTGACCTCGGGCGGAGTTTGTCGAAGCTGTCCGGAGCTCTGTTTTCCGAACCGAACCCGACTGTGATCAAGGGCGTATTGCATGCGTTGGGACAGATTCCGACTCCCAATGTGCGACTGCCGTTGCTACCTGCGGGTGACGAATCGGTAGCGCGGGCGCTCGAGGTCTACCACTCTTGACTCGAACGGGTGTTCGAGTATGATTTGGGGAGGGGATCGGGGGATTCAATGAGCGTCTTGTTGTCGGATGTGGTGTCTGGTTCTGCGGTGGGGTTACGCGGACGGTTGTGGCAGTTGTCTGCTTCTGAGTTGCGTGCTGCTGCTGTCGAGGCGAGTGCGGAGATTCTGCGCCTCGAGGCGGTGCGTGTGGCGGTGGTGGACGAGTTGTCGTTGCGCCCGGATGATCAGGTGATTGCCAGCCGCGGTGTCGGTTCGTGGTTGGCGGCGAACACGATGCTGCAGGTTCGGGACGGGAAGAAGATCGCCGCGTTGGGTGCGGCTTTGCGGCCGTTTCCGGCGGTGGCTGCTCGGTTCGATGGCGGGGATTGCTCGTTCGAGCATGCGGTGTTGATCGTGGCGTTCTGCGAGTCACCGCCGAAGGGGATGCCGGAGGAGGCATTACCGAAGTGCATCGATTTGTTGTTGGCTGCTGCGTCGGGGGTGGAGGCGACGACGACGAAAGTGCGGAACGTGATCGCGACTTTGGAGCGAATTTTCGAATCCGATGAGATTCCGCCCGCCGAGGATGTCGATCTCAATGAGTTGCGGATTGCTTCGACATTGAACGGTCGAGTGGTGGTGCGTGGGGATTTCGATGCCCTCAGCGGGGAAATGTTGTTGTCGGCGTTGTCGAATCTGACGATGCCGACCCCGGCACCGGACGGGACTCCCGATGCCCGGTCGGCGGCGAAGCGGACTGCGGATGGGTTCACGGAACTGATCCGGCGTTATCTCGATTGCGCCAAGACTGGTACCGATGGTGGTCAGCGTCCGCATGTGAATGTGCACATCAATGCTCGTGATTTGGCGGAGCATCGGGATTGGGCCGCACAGTCTTCGGATTCGGGTGATGACGGCTCACTGGAGCTGTCCGATCTTGATGTCGGGCACATGCCCTGGCTGGGACCGCTGTCGGTGTCGCAGACCAGGCTTCTCGGGTGTGATTGTTTCCTCTCCACGGTCCTGCTCGACGATCACGGCGCGCCGCTCGATGCGAAACCAGGGAAGAGGTTGGTCACCGCCGAACAGCGAGTGGCGTTGATTGCCCGAGACAGAGGCTGTGCGTTCCCGGGTTGCACATGTGTGCCCGCGTGGACCGATGCGCACCATATCCGGCACTGGGCGAACGGTGGCCCGACGGTGATGAACAATCTGGTCCTGCTGTGCCGTTCACATCATCGGTTGATGCACCGAAAATCCGGGTTCGTCGGGAAATGGGAAATCCGAATAGGCGCCGACAACAAACCGTGGTTCATCCCACCACCCTCGATTGACCCGCAGCAGCAACCGAGGCCGGCCAACACCACATTCAAAACCTGACTGAGTGGTGACACCCGTTCAGGCGCACAACTTCACGCCGATAGGCTTCAACTCGGAGATACACCCGGGTTGGGGCCTGGAGGCCGTGTTGTTGTGAACGGCTGCAGATATGGGGGAGGTCATATGGTTGTGGACGTTGTGCAAGCGGTCGAGACCGATGGGCCGGAGATTCTGGCGCTGCGGCATGCGGCAGAAGACTGGTTGGCAGAACGCGGAATCATCCAGTGGCGCCCGCGTGAAGTGTCTGTCGAGCAGGTCGAGCAGCAGATTTCGAGAGGGGAGTTCTTTGTTGCGCGAGATCGGGCGCAGTCGAGGATTGTCGGCGCCCTGCGGTTGATCTGGTCGGACCCTGTGGTCTGGCCCGATTCGAACGAGCGTGCTGGTTACGTGCACGGATTGGTCATCGATCGAGAATTCTCGGGCACCTCGTTGGGCGAACGCTTACTCGTCTGGGCCCATCGACGGTCCGCGCAGGAGAACGCGCAGTACCTGCGGCTCGATTGTGTAGAAACCAACGTGCGGTTGCGCCGCTATTACCGAGACGCGGGTTTCGCCGAGGTAGGGCGTCGTGACTTCGGAGACGATGCCGACAACGGTTGGTTCAGCGTCGTGCTATTCGAGCGCTCCCTGACCTGAGCCATTCACAGCAACTTTCCAGCCGGCTCCCAGTGCCGCCAGGGTTGGAGACGCGATCGTTGGCAGGACAGTAACTCGTGAAGGGACTTCCTGATGACCGCCGTTCTGCATCCGGCCCCGCCTCAGCGCCCGGCACCAACTGCCCATCGAGCGGAGTTCTCGCCGTCGTGGTTCCGCACGCGCAGTACAGGATTGGCGCTGACGATCCTGTTGGCAGCAACGGCAGTCCTGTATTTGTGGAATCTGACTGCGAGTGGCTACGCCAACACCTTCTACGCTGCGGCGGCGCAGGCCGGCTCCCAGAATTGGAAAGCGTGGTTCTTCGGTTCCCTCGATACCTCGAATTTCATCACTGTCGACAAACCGCCCGCTTCATTGTGGGTCATGGGTGTGTCCGGACGAATCTTCGGATTCTCGAGTGCCAGTCTTCTAGTTCCGCAGGCGTTGATGGGCGTCGGATCGGTTGCGCTCGTGTATGCGGCCGTCAAACGAGTGGCGTCGCCCGCTGCGGGTTTGGTGGCGGGAGCTGTTTTGGCAGCTACGCCCGCTGCCGCCCTGATGTTCAAGTTCGACAATCCTGATGCACTGTTGGTTCTGCTCATGACTCTCGCCGGCTACTTCGTTATTCGCGCCATGTGCACGGCGATAGGTCGTCGAGCCGCTATGTGGGTGGCGCTCGCAGGAGTAGCGCTGGGGTCTGCCTTTCTCACCAAGATGCTGCAAGGGCTGATGGTGTTGCCTGCATTTGGTGCCGCGTATTTGATCGCCGGACAGGTGCGCTTGCGGGCTCGCCTGGTCCACCTGGTGATCGGTGCTGCGTCCGTTGTCATATCGGCTGGGTGGTGGGTGTTGGCAGTGTGGCTGTGGCCCGCGGATTCTCGCCCGTACATCGGCGGATCGACCAACAACAGCGTCATGGACTTGGTAGTGGGATACAACGGATTGGGTCGACTTTTCGGGAGCACCGGTGGCGGTGGCGGAATGGCCGGTGGCAGTGCAGGTTCGAGCTTCGGGGGAAGTGCCGGACTCGAACGGCTGTTCGGCAGCGAGATGGGTATCCAGATTTCCTGGCTTATTCCTGCGGCTTTGATTGCGCTGGTGTTCGGCCTGCTCGCCTGTGGGCGCGCACCGCGCACAGATCTTGTCCGTGCGTCGTTGATCCTTTGGGGTGGCTGGTTTCTCGTTACCGGCCTGATCTTCAGCTACATGTCCGGCACGATCCACCCCTACTACACAGTTGCGCTGGCGCCCGCCGTCGCGGGGATGATCGGGACCGGTGGATACGCTCTGTGGTTGGTCCGTGCCCGTTGGATCGGACGTTGCGGGTTGGCTGCGACGATGCTGGCCGCAGGAATCTGGAGCTGGGTGTTGTTGCACCGCAATGCCGACTGGCTGCCGATGCTGAAGTGGATTCTGTTGGCGGGCACTGTCGTCGGCGCGATCCTGGTTCTCGTGGGAGCTAAGGATCGATTTCGCAAGCTCGCTGTCGCTGGATTGATTCTTGGATCGTTGGCAGGGATAACCGGTTCTGCGTCTTACGCGATTGCCACTGCCGCAACAGCGCACGGTGGGTCCATCCCGACGGCCGGACCGACCGGCGCCGTGTCCGACTCCGGAATCGGCGGGGGAGGAGGTATGGGTGGGGGCCCAGAGCTGCAAAACGGTGACGCTACGCCGAATTCTTCTGACGCGACTGTAAATCCGGCGTCGAACGGGCAAGAACTGAGTAGCGGCAGTGAAAGTACTTCCGAGTTGACGGCAATGCTGGTCAATTCGGGCACCACGTGGTCGGCCGCGACCAACGGCTCGCAAAGCGCAGCAACCTACGAGTTGGCCAGCAATACCGCGGTGATGGCGATCGGCGGTTGGAGTTCCGATCCCGCACCGACATTGGATCAATTCATCCAGTACGTGGCAGACGGAAAAATTCACTACTACATTGCCGGTGGCCAGGGCGGAAGCCAGCGAGAGCGCCAAAGCGGGGACAGCACGTCGAATGTCATCCAGGAATGGGTCGAAGCGAATTTCACGTCGACAACGGTGGGAAATTCCACGATCTACGACCTCAGCGGGTATGTCGGATAGCGACGTAGTTGTTGTGGTAGGCAATGATCGAGAAATGTCTGGGCGCACCGCACACGAGTCGAACCGTCGCCGCGAGCAATGGACCTGGCGTGACGGGCTGGTGATCGTCTCGATCGTCGCCTTGGGAACTGTTGTCGCGGCGGTGACGAACGAGGACACGGGCGCGTCGATTCCCGGCTGCGATTCGGTGGCATCGCCGGGTCCGCCGGTGCGTATCAACTACGGTTTTGCCGGTGAGCCCGGCTATGACGACCCGGACTATCCATGGTTCTCGGGACCGAAGGCCACCGCCATGAGCGACGCACTACTCGAATCGCTGCCTTCCGATGTCGACGTTGCATTTGCGAGTCCATCGAAATCGCTCGAGTTTGCGCCGATCCAGAATTACCGGGGTGCCTCGTTTCCTGACGGGGTCGACCCGATCGAGTTCAGCGGTTCTACGTCGGCGAAGGGAACCTTGACTCGCGTCGGGCGGACTGCGGATATCTCGGTTCAGGTGCGTGCATGGGATCAGCCGGTGCCGCCGTGCTTGGAGGGTCTGGTGGATCGGCGGGAGCATCTCGAAAACGGAACAGTGCTCGACATCGCCGATTTCGAGGACAGAGCCGATTTCGAAGACACAGACGGTTCGGAAGTCGGGGGCGAGCGCGGAGTCGTCGCGTATCTCGGTGATGGATCCCGGGTTGTTGCCAGCGTCGACACGTCGACCGGAACTTCGTCGGATGCTTCCCCGCTCTTGACGATGGACGAACTGATCGCGTTAGCGACCGCGCCGGGGCTTGCGGTGACTGCGCCGGTTCCAGACTCGACGCCGCCGCCGATGGCATCCTGCTACACCGATTCTGTGAATGCCGGTCCACCTGCGTCGCGCATGGATATCGACCGACTGAATCAGTTGCTCGATGCACGTTGGAAGGATCTCGGCGCGGCAGGCGTCACTTTGGAGCGCCCGCTCGGTTCGTTGGTTCCAGATGATTACGGACAGGGAGGAGTGTGCGAGCGGATCGTCGCCTCGACAGCGGACGGCAGCAGCGATGTCGAAATATCAGTTGGTACCGCTGTGCCGGAACCGGGTGAGACACTGACGTTGCCAGGCTCCACCACCGTGACTCGCCTGGTCGATCCCGATGGCTCGGGCGATGACACGGTCCGGGTTGTTCACCCCTCCGGCGAAACAGTAGTGGTGACCCAGTTCGTGACATCGGCTGGCTCCACATCGGCGTCGCCTTTGACAATCGAACAGCTCGAGTTCATCGCAACCACTCCAGGGCTGGTGATTTCGGCTCGGTGACGGTGGTGCTGGCACAATAGTGGCGAATTGTTCGTACCCAGAGACGTCGGAGGCTCAACGAATGGGCGATGCCAGCCCTGCTCGCGGTGACGATTTCTCCACCTGGTTCATCGACCAGTTCTCCGTGTACTGGCAGTCCGGCGGTGGGGCCCGCATCGAAGGACGTATTGCGGGCTATCTGTTGATCAGCGAGTCGCCAGGGGTCAGCGCCGAAGAGTTGGCGCAGGCACTCGGAGCAAGTCGCGGATCGGTGTCCACCTATATTCGTCGGTTGATCGACCGGGGGTTCGTCAAGCTCACGCGCAGGCCTCGGGATCGGACTCACTACTACGTCATGGATTCCGACGTGTGGGGCGGATTCCTCGAAACAGAGCACGTGTATCTCGAGAATCAACGCAAGCTTGCGACCGAGGCCCTGCAGTACGCAAATCCCAACGGTCCCGCGTACATTCGTGTGCTCAACATGCGCGATTACATGGGGTGGATCATCGACAATCGCATGCTGAGCAGTGAGTGGATGCGATTCAAAGCTGAACGCGACGGCAAGAAACCCGCGTCCGAATAGGACGCGGGTTTCTCGATCGCACGATGCTGATCTACATCACTTGTTCAGCTTCGCGATTGCCTCGTCGATCATCGGCACGTAGCGCTCGAGCGACCAGGGCACGGTCAGAGGGTTGATCATCGAGGAACCGGTGACGAAGGGCTGTTCGGTCGGAGCGATGACAGTTCCCCGAGCCACAGCGGGGATTGCCTGGTAAGCGGGCTGCGCTTCGATCTCGGCCCGGTTGGCCGGGTCCGAGTAGAAGGTGAAGAGCAGGTCGGACTTGTCGAGGAGGTTTGCGTTCTCGAGGCCGATGACGGCGGAGTCTGTTCCTTCAGATTCCGTCAAGGTGTAGACGACGGGATCCACCTGCAGGCCAAGTGCGCGGACCATGGCCACACGCTGCTCTTCGGCGAAAAAGACGCCGAGGGTTCCTGGGCCCGTGTTGTAGATGAAGGAGAAGCTGACGTCGGCGTAGTTCGGATGTGCTGCAGTCGATTCCGCGAACTGCGACTTGATCTTGTCGATTTCGGACGTTGCCTTCTCGGATTCACCCATGGCTTTGCCGATGACGTTGATCTGGTCTTCCCACGTGATGGTCCAGGGGCTCTCGGCGTAGGCGACGGTCGGCGCGAACGCGTTGAGTGAGTCGAACTGCTGCTGTGTGATGCCGGACCAGGGGGCGAGGATCAGGTCGGGTTCGAGAGCGATGATCGCCTCGATGTTGAGATCGGTTCCGCCGGTAAACTGCTCTGGCAGTTCGCCACCTTGCTTCGTGACCGCTTCGTGGACCCACGGCAGATACCCGGTGTCGTCGCTGCCCCATGCGTACTTTTCGACGCCGACGGGGATCGTGCCGAGCGCTATTACGGTCTCCGCCGACCCCATGCCGAGAGTCACGATTCGCTCGGGCTTTTCGGTGATGACGGCGTTTCCGAGCGCACTTTCGATGGTGACGGTTTCGAAGTCGCTGCTGCTCGATTCGGTTGCGGTGTCGTTGTTACTGCATCCGCCGATTACCAGGGCGGCAATGACCAATCCACTCAGCGCCACAGTTCGGCGAAGTGAGCGCACACGGGCGTATCGCATGGGGTACCTTCCGTTGTCGATGCGCCGAGGAGTGAGACTCCGACGGATCGCAGCCGACGGCCGGTTCCAGGCGCGTCAGGAAGCATAGGCTAGCCTTTGCCAAAGTTTCAAATCTGCTGAAAGTTCACGAGTCCGACAAACGGCGACATGCCAGGGGCCTCGTCGACGTTTGCCGGACAAGCTCAGCAGCTAGGAACGTCGACGGTAATCTTCGGGTCGTCGACAAGCGGCTGGACCGGTACGCGAGCTTCGCCCTCGGCTGTGGGCTCGGTCAGATCGAACTTCAGCTCAACCGTCTGGCCTCGCGGAATGACGGCCCTGGTCATGTAGGCCGGGTGACCCTGTTCAGTTCCGTTGACGGCAAACGAAATCTGTCCACCCACGGAGACGGCATCGAGTTTGGCGCCGGCTGTCGCAAGCAGAGTGACTGCAGCCACATTGGTGCCATTGGGCAGTCGTCCGGGGTTGTCGACGATCCCGCTGACATATTCGGTCAGGTCGGCGTCGGGCGCGTTGTTGGTCAGTCGAACGGTGACCGTTGTCTTTCGGGTGTCGCCGGTGCACGTCTGGGCTGTGTAGTCGATTTCTCGTGTGAGGTAGTAGTCGAGCTTGTTGCCGGCTTGGTTGTTGATCACCACACCGGCATACGGAGCCGCATCATCGGGAATGGTGTGCCCGAGGACGGTGTCGTCAAGAACCGATTGTTCGTCGGGGTGAGAGCTCCACACTGCGATTCTGCCCTCGCTGACACCTCTGCCCAGAGCCTCCAGTAATGCGCTCGGCGACTTGATGTTCCCGGTCATCTTCGCCACGACACGGGCCGCGATTGTCTGCAGATACTGCTTTCGTGCCTTGTTGTCGGAGGGAAAGCGTGCGTACGCGGTCGACTCGGTCAACTCAACGACGTTGTCGGCGGTGACCGACTCTCCGTCCGGCATCTCTACTGGTCCCACCGCCGCGAGGAGGTAACTCAGTGCTATCGGATCGGTCGCTATCGCGCCGTCGACCAGCTCACCCCCGGACTCCTGTGACCACAGGGACTGCCAGATCTGCGCTGCGTAGGGAAAGTGCGAGCTGAGGTTGCTGTTGCGAAAATCGGTGGTCGGTCGACTGTTTCCGTACAGCTGGTTGAAGTCAGGACCAAGGTCTATCGGTTGATTGTCCAGTGTTAGTTCGGAGTTGGGGGAGAGTGTGTCCACCCGAGCGGCGCCGTTGTCGACTCGGACGATGCCGTATCCACCCAACAGGCCGCCGGTTCCTCGCGCTTCCGCATTGGTCTGGAAACCGATGAAGTAGTTGCGCGGTCCGTCGGTGCCGAGCATCGCCGGTGCGATGCGCGCCGCGGTGGCGGTGTTCGTCAGGAGGGTAGCCAGTTCGCTTGTCTGCGACTGTAATTCTGCTCTGGCATCGTTAACTCGGCCCAGGTACTTCGATTCGGGAACTTCCTGTGCCTGCGACGACAGCAATTCCGCGGCGATAGCTGTTTCGGCCAGTTTCGGTTCCGCTTCGCGTAACGGTGCGAGTGCCAAGCGCCCACCGGGCTGCACCAATTCCGTTGGTGCGAGTGAAGTTCCGGTAGTCACGGCAGGGCCGAGAACGTCACGCGTAAGCCCCTGAACGACCTCGGTCATCTGGCGCGTCGACTCGAACGGCGACCCGATGACGGGAATTGCGGCGGTGATGTTCCAGGGGAGTGAATGGGTGTTGTCATATGCGGCCGATGCTTCGCGATCGGCTTCCGCCGCGGCAGACTCTGCGACTCCCGTATCTCCGGCCAGGAGAGCGCTCTTCGCCGACTGTGCGTGGTCGCGAGCCGCCTCCAGGTTGTCTTTCGCCTCGTATGCCGTGTACCCGAGCCATGCCACGAAACCGCCCACTACCAGCGTCGTTGCGGTGATCGCGACTGCCGTTCTACGGCTTCGGAGAAAAGCGGCCGCCCCCTTGGTTTCGCGCTCCGGGCCCCTCGGTGGGATGGTGTTGGAGCCGCTCGGTTCAGCCCCGGAATCGTCGTCGGACTTTGGTCCCACCGTGTCGTTGTTCATCCGCTGAAGCTCCTGACGTTTGAGTGCGTGAAAGCTGCGTCGACATGTCTAGCAGTGTTGGCCCAGTGGTGAAAACTTAGACGAGACAGTAGGGTTCGGTTCGGCCGTTCGTGGTGTTCGCTCCCATGGATTCACGTGATCAGCCACCGAACGTTCGTGAAAAACAAGGCTGGTGAAATGTGAGGTGACGGGTTGAGTGCTTTTCCGTTGTCTCGGGCTCAGCTCGCGCTGTGGTTCGCGCAGCAATTGAGTCCGTCAACTCCGTTCGTGGTGGCTCAGTACGTGGAACTACGCGGACCGGTTGACGTCGACGCGCTGATCGAGGCAACGAATACGGCATGTCATGAATTGGAGTCGCCGTTCGTTCGCCTCGTCGCTACCGATGCCGAGCCGGCACAGGTCGTCGATCATTCGATCGTCGACGATCTCGCATACCTCGACTTACGCAGCGACCGCGACCCGGTTCAGCGCGCGAACGAGTGGATGACAGCGGAATACTCACGGCCACTTGACGTGATGTCTGACCGCCTGATCTCGGCAACCTTGCTTCACCTGGCAGATGAGCACTACTACTGGTACTCGCACGCCCATCACCTCGTGCTCGACGGACATGCGGCGATGACACTCACCGCTCGGGTGGCCGAGCGCTATTCGCATCTGGTTCATGGCAAGACGCTGACTCCTTTCGGTGGTCTCGGGGTACGTGCACTGCATGACCTCGACGTCGATTACCGATCCTCGTCGCGGTATCGATCGGACGAGCAGTACTGGACGGAGATGTCCGAAGGCCTGCCCCGCCCGGTTCGCCTCGCCGACGGCGCCGGCCTGACGTCCATGCCGCAGCGCATGATGGTTCGGACACTGAATCCAACTCTTGCAAAACAGCTTTCGGATGTCGCGACCGAGTGGACTACGTCCGAGGTGGCGGTCCTCGTCGGTGCATTCGCGTCTTATCTCGGTCGCATGACTGATTCCGATGACGTAGTCCTCAGCTTGCCGGTGTCCGGCCGCACCACGGCGACGTCGAGACGTTCAGGTGGGATGCTGTCCAACATCGTGCCTGTTCGTGCGCAACTCGAACGGGATCTGTCGCCACGAGAACTGGTGCGTCAGATCTCGGTTCAAATGACCGGTGCGCTACGCCACCAGCGATTCCGCTACGAGGACATGGGCTTCCAGGAAGGTCAGGGCGGATCCCGTGAGGCGGCGGGCCCGGCCGTGAACGTCATGATGTTTCACGAAGCCATTCGGCTCGGCGACGTCGTCGGCGAGTTTCACGTCCTCACATCCGGCCCCACCGAAGACCTGTTCTTCAGCATCTATCCGTCGATCGCGGGGGAGAACGTTCGCCTTTCCTTCGAAGCCAATCCGCACCTCTACAGTGAACGTGACCTGGCGATGCATCATCGTCAGTTCGTTCGGCTACTCGAGGGGTTCCTCGACTCTGCTACCCGTGCGCTCGGTGACCTCCGCATCCTCTCGACGGATGAAGTGAAGGATCTGGTCCCCGCGCTGGGTCCGCGGACGGACGGATTCGCGACGCTCGATTCGGTCATCAGAGGCGGCGCAGGGCAGGGGAGTGCTGTCGCGATCCGCGAGCAAGGTGTGGACGTCACTTATGACCAGCTCGGCGCTCGCGCGGATGCACTCTGCGCCTTGCTCGTGGAGAACGGAGTCGGACGAGGCGACGTCGTCGGGATCCTCACCGAGCGCTCGACCGATTCCGTAGTTGCATTCCACGCGGTAGTGCGGGCTGGTGCTGTCCTTCTTTTCGTGGATCCTCAAACACCCTCCGAGCGTGTCGCTTTCATTCTCGACGACGCCGACGTGTCCGTTGTGGTCGGTGGCGAACTCGTGGACGTGCCGGCTTGGGTGTGCGTCGTTGATCCCAGTGGCGACGAGACCGTCGAAGGGCCGGTGGATCGACGCGTGGGGGCGGGTTCATCTATCGCCGACCTGTCTCTGGACGACACCGCCTACGTGGTCTACACCTCTGGTTCTACCGGGCGACCGAAGGGTGTCGCGGTCACGCACCGAGGCATTGTGCCGTTGCTGCGTTCTCACGCACGGCGTCTGAACATCGATAGTTCCTCCCGCGTCGCGCTCCTTGCAAACACATCGTTCGACGTGGCGATCCTCGAGATTCTGCTTGCACACGGCTGCGGCGCGACCGCAGTGATCGTTCCTCCCGGATTGATCGGCGGAGTGGACCTCGAAGACTATTTGCGGCTCGAAGGTGTCACGCACCTGAACTCGACGCCATCGGTTCCGTTGACGATGGATCCTCGGGCTTTGCCGGAACTTCGAGTCCTGAACGTCGGCGGCGAGCGACCGCCGGGAGCGCTAGTGGATGCGTGGTCGAGTCACGTCGACATCGTGAATTCGTACGGCCCCAGTGAAGCGACCGTCGCGGCATTCATGAGCGAGCCACTCGAGCCTGGCGGTGATACTCCGATCGGGCGTCCGATCGACGGCGTTGCCGCTGTGGTGTTGGATTCGTGGTTGCGTCCGACTCCGGTCGGCGCCGCGGGGGAGCTGTACGTGATGGGACACGGACTGGCGCGAGGGTACCTTTCTCCGACGCTCACCGCGGAGCGTTTCGTAGCGGCGCCCTTTGGTGCCACTGGTGCCGGCGAGCGCATGTACCGCACCGGGGATGTCGTGCGATGGAACGATGCCGGTCAACTCGAGTTCTTGGGTCGCTCTGATCAACAAGTCAAGATCCGTGGAGTACGCGTCGAACTGGGCGAGATCGAGGCTGTGCTCCTGTCGACTCCCGGCGTTGCGCAAGCAGCGGTGGTCGAGCGATCCGGGTTGCTTGCGGCGTATGTGACCGTGGCCGAAGGTGCAGCTCATCCGTTGAGCCAGACGATGGTGCTCGATCATCTGGCTTCCCGACTTCCTCGTTCCATGCTGCCGAGTTCGGTGACTATTTTGGCAGCATTGCCCGTCACGAGCCATGGAAAGACTGACCGTTCAGCGCTCCCCGAACCGGCGTCGTCCGCGCCGGCCGAGCAGCGCGCGGCGGTCAACCGTCCGATCGAGTACGACGAGGAATTGATTGCCTCGGTGATGGCCGAGGTCCTCGGCGTCGGAGTTCTCGGACCGCACTCCGACTTGTTCGCCTGGGGCGGTAGTTCACTCGACGCCGTGTATTGTGCCGCGCGAGTGAGTTCCGCTCTCGGAAGACGGGTTGGTGTCAGGGACGTGTTCGGTGCCCCGACGCCGGCGCGCCTGGCCCGGGTGATCCGTGCGGGGCGGGCGGAGTGGATGGTGGAACCCCAACGCATTTCGGACGACCTCGTCGTGGAAATCGCACCGGCGCAACAACGCCTGTGGTTACTCAACCGTCTGGATCCCCAGTCGTCGGCGTACAACATTGCGTTCGAGGTCGCGTTCAGTGGTGCTCTGGATATCGAGGCGATGAGGGCGGCGGTAGGTGACCTGACCGATCGCCATCTCGTCTTGCGTACTGTTTTCTCGTTCGACCAGAATCACGATGCGTGGCCGATCCAGGTTGCGACCGCGACTCCGGTGACTCTGATCGAGGTTGCGTCCGAGGATTACGAGGCTGCGTCAGCGGATTTGGTTGCGGCGGGTTTCGACCTGGCGACCGATGCGCCTCTTCGCTTGATCCTCGCCTCGGGCAGCGACGCCGACCACCGCATGACCGTGGTTGCCCATCACATCGCCCTGGACGGCCTTTCGTTCGCGACGATCGTCTCGGACCTCATCGCGGCGTACGACGCTCGCGCCGACGGACGGTCGCCGATCTGGCCTTCGCCCGCTCTCGACTACCGCGACTATTCCGCTTGGCACAGAACCATTCTCGGTGATCCCGCGGATCCACAGAGCTTGGCAGGACGCCAGCTGGAATTCTGGTCCGACACACTCGCCGGTGTTGATCCGACTCTGGCGCTTCCCGTGGACAGATCCCGCCGGCCGGACCAACCGTCGTCGGCGCGGGACGTGACGTTCGAGTTCCCCTCACCTATCCATGCGGCGCTGAACGAGATCGCTCGCGCGCACGACTGCACAACCTTCATGGTGTTGCACGCCTGCCTTGCGATCGCACTGAGCAAGATCACCGGTGCGTCCGATGTGGTCATCGGGACCCCGACCTCCGGACGAACGCATCCTTCGTTCGACGGTGTCGTCGGTATGTTCGTCGGGACCGTCGCGCTGCGAACGCTCCTTCGCGGCGGAGACACGTTCGGTGAGTTCTTGACTCGGGTGCGCGAGGTTGATGTGGCGGCCCTGTCCAATGCGGACGTCCCGTTCGACTGGGTGGTCGACCGTGCGGTCGGTGGGGCCGTAGGCGAGAAGAATTCTTTCCTCCGAGTTGTTCTCGCTGTCGATCCGGTAGCGCCCGACTCCGAGATCGCGATGGGAACTCTGACGGCGCACGGCACTCCGCTACCCCCCGTGCACCCTCGCTTCGACCTCGAAGTGACGGTGCGCGAGGATCGTACGATTGACGGCGACGCGAGCGGTATTCGCGGTACATTCCGATATGCCGACGATT
Organism: Rhodococcus sp. KB6; assembly: GCF_001445685.1. NCBI lineage: Bacteria > Bacillati > Actinomycetota > Actinomycetes > Mycobacteriales > Nocardiaceae > Rhodococcus > Rhodococcus sp. KB6. Next base: position 387,515 of record NZ_LNAK01000163.1, read on the forward strand.
TGTTCGATGCAGGCACCGTGCAGAGCTGGGTCGAGCGGCTTCGTCGAGTGTGTGGCTCGATTACCGAGAACTCGTCAATCATGCTGCGTGACATCGATGTTCTCAGTGTTGCGGAACGCGAAGAATTGTCGGCTCGGGTGCCGGCGCCGTCGATTGTCGCGCAGTCGCTGCCTGACCTCTTCGGGGCCGTCGCAGCCCGGCATCCGAATGCAATCGCGGTGTCGAGTGGCGATACTCGTTTCACCTATGAAGAGGTGCGAGTTCGTTCGGAGGGCCTTGCCGCTGTCTTGATCGATCGAGGAATTCGAGTCGGTGATCGCGTGGCGGTCGCCCTGCCTCGATCGGTCGACCTCGTCGTAGCCATCATCGCTGTCGTTCGCGCGGGCGCGACGTACGTACCGATCGACTTGCAGTATCCCGACGCTCGTATCCACTACGTACTTGCCGATGCAGGCCCGAAAGCGATTCTGTCGACGGACGAATCTGCTGGGCGGTTCGTTGGGTACGAGCAACTTGTCATCTTCGTGGACGAGACGACTGACGCTACGGCCGACTGGCCCGTTGCACAGTCGGAGTCCGCCGCCTACGTGATCTACACTTCCGGATCAACTGGAGCACCCAAAGGCGTAGTGGTGTCTCAGGACAACGTGTTGGCGCTGCTCGCCTCGACCCGAGAGATCTTCGACTTCAACGCCGAAGATGTATGGACGATGTTTCATTCGTACGCATTCGACTTCTCGGTCTGGGAGATGTGGGGTTCGTTGACCACTGGCGGATCCCTCGTGATCGTGGACGGTGATGTCGCGCGCTCACCCGAAAGATTCGCGGATCTGATTGTGCGGGAACGAGTGACCGTTCTCAATCAGACCCCGGCCGCCTTCTATGCGTTGGCGGAAGTCACGCAGGAAATGCTGCTTCCGCTCCGGACGATTGTTTTCGGCGGTGATCGCCTCGACGCCGGGCGCGTGGAGGCTTGGTTCGATCGGCACCCGGACGTGCGGGGCGTCAACATGTTCGGAATCACCGAAACCACAGTCCATGTCACCAGTTTCGATCTTGTCCCCGGTGACGAGACTGTCTCGCCGATCGGGTCCCCACTACCAGGGTTGCGCAGCTACGTACTGGACGCGTCGTTGAAGCCCGTCCCTCCGGGATCTGTCGGCGAACTGTATGTTGCGGGTCCGCAGGTGGCCGAAGGCTACTTGGGTCGACCCGCGATGACGTCTTCGCGATTCGTGCCTGAACCCGGATTCGATGGATCACGGATGTACCGCAGCGGCGATCTGGTCCGTTGGCGAGCCGGCCGACTCGAATATGTTCGCCGCGCCGACGGTCAGATGGCACTGCGCGGTTACCGCATCGAACCGGGCGAGGTCGAATCCGCGCTGTTGGCTCACACGTCGGTGGAGCAGGCCGCGGTAGTGGTGAGAGAACTCGACAGCGGGCCGACTTTGGTCGGTTACATCACCCCGGGGAGCGGACACGACCTCGACGGCGTCTTGCGGACTGCTCGTTCGTTGCTGCCCGCGCACATGGTTCCGTCGGCTTTGATGGCGCTCGCGTCATTACCGGTCACGATCAACGGCAAAATCGACCGAGCATCGTTGCCGACCCCGGTGTCTCTCACGCAGCCGACTCGGCAGTCGCGAGACTTCTTCGAGCAGACAGTCGCAGCCATTCTGAGCGATTTGATGGAAGTTCCGCATGTCGATCCGGTCCGGAACCTCTTCGATCAAGGCGCCAATTCCTTGATCGCCACTCGTCTTTCGTCGCGTCTGAACTCCGCCCTGGGCTGTAACCTCGACGTCCGCGATGTGTTCGAGCACCCATCCGTCGATCAGCTCGCAGACATCGCTGCTGCGCGGATAGGTGTAGGGCGAACCGGCGCGGAGCACGCGTCTGACGTGTCCTTGGGGCCTCGTTCGGACAACACGGAAGTGCACCTGTCAGCTTCCCAGCATCGAATGTGGATTCTGAATCAGTTGGATACAGACTCCGCCGGATACAACATCCCGATCGTGCTGCGCTTGGCAGGCGAGCTGGACGTGGTTGCGGCCGAACTGGCAATTCGTGACGTGATCAATCGCCATCGCACTCTGCGGACCGTGTACCCGGTTGTCGGCGGCGGCCCGGTTCAGACGGTGCTCGACGCCGAGGATGCGCTTCCGGCCTTTCAGCTCGAGGCACTCGACGGCGGCGACGCCGAGAATTGTGTAGCAGAACTGGTGGGTTCGGGCTTCGATGTCACCGTTGATCCGCCCGTACGTGCGGCACTTCTCCAGGTTTCACCTGTCGAGCACATCCTGGCTGTCGTCGTCCATCACATTGCCGCCGACGCTCGATCACTCGAATTGTTGGTCCGCGACTTCACTGCGGCGTACATCGCCCGCTCGGCGCAGCACGCTCCGCAGTGGTCGCCGCTCGCGCTCGAATACTCCGATTACAGTGCATGGCAAAGGGAATCGGGGATTCCCGAGACGGTACGCAGCTACTGGATGCAGGCTCTCGAAGGACTTCCCGAGCAGGTGACGCTTCCCCTCGATCGTCCACGTTCGACGTTCGCCCGTGCGTCGAGCTGTCGGGTGGAGATCTCAGGTTCGGTACGAACGGGCCTTCAGACACTCGCACGATCGAACAACGCGACCATGTTCATGGTTGTACACGCCGCTCTCGCGGCGCTGTTGGCGAGGTACAACGGTATCGATGACGTAGCTGTCGGCACTGTTGTGTCCGGACGCGTCACACCTGAACTCGACGAGCTGGTCGGCATGTTTGCCGGCACGATTGTTCTTCGAACCGAAGTCGATCCGTCGAACTCGTTCGGCCGGTTGGTCGAGCAGGTTCGTCAGCGTGACGTAGCGGCGTTCGCGCACGCAGAGATGCCCTTCGAATCGCTGGTCGATCTGATCGACCCACCGCGATCGCGTTCGCGACATCCGTTGTTCCAGGTGGCGCTCTCGTTCCGAACTGCTGAGACCGCCGCGTGGTCGATACCAGGGCTGGACATCACACAGATTGCTCCTGAAGTCAGGCACGCAAATTTCGATCTGCAGGTCAACGTCACGGACGAGGGGGTCGGGGGCGAACTCGGTCTCGAATTCGTCTACAACGCTGATCTATTCGATGATCTGACGGTATCGAGCTTTGCGGGCCGGTTCGAGCGCTTCCTGAATCAAGTGTCTGTCGACCCGAATGTCGCCGTAGGGCAAATCGACCTGTTGGACAGTGCGGAACGAGCTCTTCTCGTCCCCGCACACGGCGCGGTCGACCGGCCTGATCGATCTCGACTTTCCGGTACGACACTTGCCTCCATGCTGCGCTTCGGCGTCGAATCCGCCCCGGACGCTGTGGCGGTCGAGGGTGAGGGCAACACACTGACTTACCGGGAACTCGATGCCCAGTCGGATGTCGCAGCCGACGAGTTGCGCTCCCGGGGAGTTGGAGTCGACCAGGTCGCTGCTTGGACTGCAGATCGGTCGATTGCGTCGATCGTGCAACTGTGGGCAATCGCGAAGGTCGGTGCAGCTCCGGCATTGACGGACCCGGAACAGCCGCAGGCGCGAGTACGCGATGTCCTCGAAACACTGGGCACCGGAGCGATCGGCGGCCGCAACGCTGGTGGTGAAGACGCTGGTGCTGAAGACGCTGGTGGTGAGAAAGTCACCGACTCGGTGCGCGAATATTCCGAGAACCTGGCGGCCTACGTAGTTTTCACGTCAGGAACGACCGGAACCCCCAAGGCTGTGGTCGTGACCAACGGCGGGCTCGGTGTGATCGCCGAAGACCTGCCCGGTCGATTCTCGGCTGGGCCAGGTTCTCGCGTATTCCATCGCGGAGCGCCAGGATTCGACATGACGTTGCTCGAGGTGCTCATCGCGAGTGCGTCCGGGGCCACGCTCGTTCTGGCGAAGAACGAAGAACTGTTCGGCTCGGGACTCGCATCAGCACTGAGGCGCGAGCGAATTACTCATCTGTGCGCCACACCTACTGTCGTCGCCTCGATCGGCGATCCTTCGCTGCCGGACCTTTCCACGGTGATGTTCGGGGGCGAGCGACTCGGCGGCGCGTTGGCGAAGCGCTGGCAAGCCGGACGCCGAGTCATCAACGGATACGGACCTGCCGAGTCGACGATGTATTCGCTTGCTACCGAACCACTGTCGATCGAACAACTGTCGATCGAACAACTGTCGGCTGACACTCACGACGGATCGATCGGGTATCCACTGGCCGGGGTCGACGCCGTCGTACTCGATGATCGACTCGAACCGGTGCCGCCGGGAGTCGTCGGCGAACTGTATCTCTCAGGTCGAATGCTCGCTCGCGGTTACGCCGGCCAACCGGCCCGAACTGCGGAACGATTCGTGGCAACCGGTTCAGGCGCCCGGATGTACCGGACGGGCGATCTGGTGAGGTGGAAGCCGGAAAGCCCCAAATCCGAGGGAAATACGTATCGCCTGCATTATCTCGGGCGGACCGACGTGCAGGTGAAGGTCAACGGTGTCCGGATCGAACCGGGTGAGATCGAGGCAGTCATTCAGTCTGTCGTGAACGTCGACTTCTGTGTCGTCGGGGTTCGGTCGGCCGAAGGTGGAAGTCCTCTGTTGGTCGCCTACGTGAGAAGTTCAGGTGCCGAAAGAGTTGACACTGGTCAACTTCGCGCTGCCGCCGCAGAAGTCCTTCCGACGTACATGGTTCCGCATGCCATCGTCGACATCGAGGGCGAGCTTCCGATGCGGAACGGCAAGGTCGACTTCGCCCGTCTCCCGTCGCCGACACTGGATGCTTCCCGTGCAGAGGGGCCGGCCACCGCCACCGAACGTGTTGTAGCCGGAGCTTTTGGTTCCGTCCTCGGTGGGAATGAGGACGACCGCGACGCAGACTTCTTCTCGCTCGGGGGCAACTCGCTGTCGGCCGCGGAGGTTACCTCGCTCTTGAGTAGTACTCTGGGGCTGGTTGTTCCGCTCAGGACCGTATTCGAGCATCCAACAGTTGCGGCATTGGCAGCCCGGCTCGATTCGCTCGAGCAGAACGACTCGGTGACCGATCTTGTCCGACTGGAACCGCGCCGCGACCCCACGCCCGCACCCCTGTCACGAAACCAGCGTGCGATGTGGGTACTGAATCAGCGAAACACGGCGAGCGGCGCGTACAACCTGCCGATCTGCATCGAGATCGACGGTGAACTCGACGCGGCCGCGCTGCGTCAGGCAGCAACGGATCTTGTCGGTCGTCATGATGTCCTCAGAACCCGGTATCCGGGCACTCCACCGGTTCAGGTCGTGGATCCTCCGACCTCCGTGACAATGGAAACGCGGCTGGTCGCCGACATCGAGGTCGAGGTGCTGCTGCGAGAGTTCGGCTCGCGTGGTTTCGATGTAGCGGCAGACCTGCCGGTGCGCTGGATGCTGCTCCAGGTGTCACCGGTCAGGCACGTTCTGGCAGTGAGCTTTCATCACATCGCAGTCGACGGGGTGTCGATGCGAACGGTGGTCGGCGACCTGCTGACCGCGTACGGCAAGCGACGAGCTGGACTGGATTCGCAATGGTCTCCGTTGCCGATCCAGTACGGGGATTTTGCCGCGTGGGAGGCAGCACGTGACGTTTCCCCTGTCGTCGAGCAGTTCTGGCGCCGAACGCTGGACGGTGTGACATCTGTGTCTCCGCTGACGGTGGATCACTCCGATGGCGGGCCGGATACCTTAGCGCAGCGAGTGAACTTCGTGATACCAGCCGTCATCACCTCGGCACTGCAGGCGCGAGCCGACCGATTGAAGGTCTCGCTGTTCGCGGTGGTTCATGCGGCGTTGTCGGTGGTGCTTGCCAAGCTGAGTGGAAATCCCGATGTCGTGATCGCGACAGCTGTCGACGGACGGCGGGCGCCTCAGCTCGACGGCGTGGTCGGCATGTTCGTGGATACGGTGCCTCTTCGCCTTCGGATCGACGGGGACGTGCCGATCGATCTTCTGTTGGGTGCAGCTTTCGATGCTGATGTGGCAGCGTTCGAAAACAGCTCTGTTCCTGCCGAGTTGGTTGGTGAGCTGCTCGGTGGACGAACTCCCCAGATTGCGCTGGGTCTGCAGAACTTCGCGATCCCTGCCGTGGAGGTTTCCGGCCTCACGATCGAGGCTCGCGAAATCGAGACCGCGACAACGAAGTTCCCCATGCATGTCTCGCTCGCACCCGCTGACGACGGTTCATTGACCGGAGCGCTCATCTATGCCGCGAGCGCATTCGATCCTTCGAGCGCCGACGCGGTTACCCGACAGCTGTCGAGAGTGCTCACCTCGATTGCCGAGGATGTACCAGTACTCGTTTCGGATCTCGTGGTGGGCGCGGCGCCCAGTTGGACTGCTGCCGAGGTCGATTCGTCCCGCACACTGACCGAGATCTTCGCCGCCACCGCGGCGCGATTCCCGAACAACATTGCTCTCGACGACGGACACCGCACGGTGACGTATGCCGAACTCGACTCTGCCTCGGATGCCCAAGCCTGGGAACTGGTGGCTCGGGGAGCAGGACCGGGTGCTGTGTACGAGATTCCGGCGGTGCGGACTATCGCGTACCTGGTCCGAATGTTGGCGATCTCGAAAACGGGAGCGGCATTCGTGCCGATCGACCCCGACCTGCCACCGGCACGTCTGAAGCAGCTGCGCACAGTCCTCTCCGATCGCAGCCCTGTTCCCGGTCGGCAGTATCCGGATTCAGTCGCGTACGTTGTTCACACGTCCGGGTCGACCGGTGAACCGAAAGGCGTTGCAGTCACCCACCGAGGACTGGGCCTGCTGACCGACGATGCTGTCCGCAAGTACGGCGTGACCTCGGACTCGGTTGTGCTGCACGGTTACAAACCGACGTTCGATGCAGCAATCCTCGAGATGATGTTGGCGATCGGCGCCGGGGCTACCTTGGCGGTCGCTCCTCGGGAGGCTTTCGGCGGAAGGGCACTCGAAGAATTCGTCGCAGAACGCGGCGTCACTCACATGTTGTCCACTCCAGCCGTACTCGACACGATGGCTCCAGAGCGGTTCGATTCGCTCGAGGTGGTGGCAGTCGGTGGCGATGTGCTCTCACCTTCCACCGCGCGTGCGTGGAGTCGCCGCGCGCGAATGCTCAATGCGTACGGACCGACGGAATGCACGGTGGTCACCACTGTCGCCGAGGTGGATCATCGGGTCACCATCGGAGTCCCGCTCGCCGGAATCGGTGCAGAGGTGCTCGATACGCGACTGCGTCCGGTGCCGTGGGCCGGGATCGGTGAGTTGTACGTCAGCGGGCCCGGGCTTGCGATGGGCTATGCCGGAGATCCTGCCGGCACCGCCACGTCGTTCATCGCAGCACCCGGTGGGCACCGCCGTTATCGGACCGGTGATCTGGTTCATCGCCGCACGGATGACAGGCTCGGATTCGTCGGACGCTCCGACCGTCAGATGAGCGTGCGAGGAATCCGCGTCGAGCCCGCCGAAATCGAATCAGCTCTGCGTCGGTGCACGGGCGTCGAGGCTGCGGCGGTTGTCCTCGTCGACGACATCGCCGTTGCGTGCGCGGTCGGCGATGGTGTGGAGGCGGATCAGCTGACAATCGAGTTGGCCGCGATGTTGCCTGCGTATCTGATGCCCGGCCGCGTGGTCGTATTGGAGTCGATCCCGCTCACGACGAACGGAAAACTGGACGCAGATGCGTTGCGGCGCCATGTGTTCGAGAGCCAGGCGCCCGATGCAGCAGTGACGGTTTCGGAGGAACTCGTCACCGCTGTCATGTCGGAACACGTGTCCGGAAGTTTCGGCGCTCTGCACAACCTGTTCGAATCAGGTGGTGATTCGTTGGCCGCGGCAGCGGTGGCAGGTCGACTCGCCTCGATCTTCGCGCGAGATGTGCCTGTTCGCGCCGTCTTCGACAATCCGTCGCCGCGAGCGATGTCTCAGTGGCTGTCGGCGAGCGCGTCCGATGGCAAACGCCGCGAACTGACTCGACGTGATCCCGGCAAGCCGGCCCCGCTGGCGCCCTCGCAACAACGACTCTGGCTGATCAATCAGCTTCAGCCGGAATCGACTGCGTACAACCTGACGTTTGCAGCGGTCCTTGCAGACGACGTCGATCGTTCGGTCTTGAGCAGCGCGCTCGGCGACGTCGTCGATCACCATGCCGTATTGCGAACTGTCTGTGTTCCGGGTGAATTCGGTCCGCAACAACTTGAAATGGACTCTGTTGCATTCGATCTCACTGCGGTACACGTCGGCGATATCCGTGCGAGCGCTTCGGCATTCGCGACTGTGCCGTTCGATCTCGAACGAGATGTTCCGTTCCGTGTGCGTGTGTTCGCCGAAAAGGCAGGAGTCGACTCTTCAGGACTGACGGTCCTGGTCATCGTTGTTCACCACATCGCGATCGACGGAGCGTCGATGGGCCCGATCCTGACCGATTTCGTGGCAGCATTCGAGGCCAGGTCGGCAGGTCTTCCCTGGGATCGCTCGTCGGGGGAGATCAGCTACGGCGACTACAGTTTCTGGGCGAGAGAGAGCTTGGGTGACCCCGAGGATTCTCTCAGCATGGCTCACCGGCAACTCGACTATTGGTCGGACGCACTTTGTGGCGTCGAGGATGTGTTGGCTCTACCCGTCGACAACCCCCGGAGTCCCGTGTCTTCACGATCCGAGGAGATGGTGACGGAAGTCCTCGACGGCGCCACCTACGACGCGTTGTCGGCGTTGGCTCGTTCGCATGGCGTCACGGTATTCATGGTCGTCCACAGCGTGATTGCCGTGCTGCTCGCTCGCGAGTGCGTCACGGACGACGTCGTGGTGGGAGCAGCTGTGAGTCTGCGGAACGATCCGGCGCTGCTGAGCGTCGCCGGAATGATGGTGGGTACTGTCGCATTGCGCACGAGGATCAACTCCACCGATCGCTTCGCTGCTGTTCTGGACGAGGTTCGCCGTGTCGATCTGGAAGCAATGGCGAACGCGGACGTCTCGTTCGACGACGTCGTTGCGAAGGTCGATCCGCCGCGCAGGATGAACGAGCATCCGCTGTTCACGGTCATGCTGGCGTACCGGCGAGCGCTGGAGTTGCCGCAGATCGACGGCATTACCGTCTTCGACATCGAGAATTCAGGGGCGTCGACCGGTTACGACTTGACGTGGGACCTGGTCGACACCGGTGACAGTCTGACTATTCGATTGCTGTATGCGACGGACAAGTTCCGCGAGTCGACCGCGGAACTGTTCATGCAGCGGGTGAGACGTATCGCCGAATCAGTGACCGCGGAACCCGAGATTGTGATCGGGGAGATCGAACTGCTGTCCGGACTCGAACGCTCGGCGCTGACTGCTGCGAATCCTCGCCACGTCGAACCTCTGACGATTGCCGACATTTTCGAACGCGCTCTGCGTCAGGCGCCCGACGGCGTAGCGCTGGAAGAGAACGGCAGACGCTGGACTTACCGCGACCTGCACGAGGAGTCGTCGCACTGGACACGCGAGTTGGTGGTCCGAGGAATCGGACCCGACGACGTGGTGGCCGTTGCGCTCGGGCGCGGGCATCTGTGGATCGTTGCGTTGTGGGCAGTAGCGCGTGCAGGCGCAGCGTGGCTGTCGCTCGATCCGGCGCTGCCGACAGCGCGCCGGCAGACGATGGTCGAGGAATGCGGTTCGGTTGTCGGTTTGACAGCGGGAGGTGCATCCGAGAGTTTGCCCGAGTGCGTCGAGTGGGTGGCGATGGACGAATCCCGCACTGCTGGTGGCGCTGCCGAGGTATCGGTAACGCCGGCTCACCCCGACAACCTCGCCTACGTCATCTACACGTCGGGTTCCACGGGAAGACCCAAGGGCGTGGAGGTTTCACATCGCGGAATCATGAACGTCTGCACCGCCCACGCCGAGATCGCCGAGCTCGAGCGTGGCCCCCGAGTCCTGCAATTGGCGTCGTCGACCTTCGACGCGTCGGTGATCGAGATCCTTCTCGCGGCTGCAGGGTGTGGAACGCTGATTCTGACTCCCGACTTCGTCTACGGGGGAGAAGAACTCACGAATCTGCTGATAGCCGCCGACGTAACACATCTGATCGTGACGCCGACGGTCCTGGCGACAGTCGATCCGGATGCAGTGCAACCGTTGATCGTCGAATCGATGGGGGAGCCGCTCTCTGCGCGCCTTGCGTCGGCGTGGTCACCCCGACATCGCATCGTCAACGGATACGGACCGACCGAATCAACGATCGCGGCATCGATTTCCGCACGGATCACTGACGCGGACGTCACTGTCGGCACTCCAGTCCCTGGTACGACAGCATTTGTTCTCGATCAGAGGCTCCGACCGGTTCCGGATGGCGTTGCGGGAGAACTGTTCCTCGCCGGTGAGAATGTGGCACGGGGGTACGTCGCTTCCCCGGCTCTGACTTCCGAGCGCTTTGTTGCCAATCCTCACGCGGTGGGGACTCGGATGTATCGCACGGGTGACCTCGTGCGTCGTAGGCGTCACGACCGAGCGCTCGAGTACCTGGGTCGCAACGACGCGCAGGTGAAGGTGCGGGGTGTCCGCGTGGAACCGGCGGAGGTCGACGCGGCTCTGTCAAGCCATGGAGCAGTGGCCTTCTCGGTAACCGTTGTCTGTGACGACGGGCACGGATCCGCTGAGCTCCGTTCGTATGTGACGTTGGCGGAAAACGGTTCGGCGACGGAATCGGAGCTTCGCGGGTTCGTCTCCGGCCTGCTGCCGAAGCACCTGCTGCCTTCGTCGGTGACGATAGTGGGCGAGGTACCGTTGCTCGCTTCGGGGAAGATAGACGCAGCGGCACTTCCTGCTCCTTCACCGCAGCCAGGGTCGAGTGTGGATCGACCCATCTCGGATACCGAACGTCACGTGGCACAGGCATTCGAGGGCGTGACCGGCGCGATATCGGTCGGCCGCTACGACGACTTCTTCGAGCTCGGCGGGACATCGATGGGTGCAGTTCGAGTGGCTACGCGCTTGCGTGAGAGCCTGAACAGGGAATTCCCGGTTCAATGGATTTTCACCGACCGAACTGTGGCGGAGCTTGCCTCTCGGATGGATCTCGTTCATGCCGATGTCTTCGAGGGTGATTCGCTTCGTTCGGATCCGCTGGACACGGTCGTCATGCTCGGAGGCGACCCCGATGACCAACGGCCGCCGTTGTTCTGTGTGCATCCGGTCAGCGGAATCGCCTGGTGCTACGCCGGACTCGTCGGTCAGCTGCGGGGTCGACGGGTGTACGGCATCCAGGCAACGGGAGCAGGTGAATTGCCAGGCACGGTGGCGGAGTTGGCGTCGGGGTACGTCGATGCCGTACGGACGGTGCAGCCGTCGGGTGAATACCATCTACTCGGTTGGTCTGCCGGCGGAACGATCGCGCTCGAAATGGCGAGCCAGCTCGAAGAGGCCGGCGATCTGGTCGGTTCGGTTGTCATGCTCGACGCGCTGTTACCGGAGATGATGCCATCGGTACAAGCGGCTCCGAAACCTTCCGAACTGTTCGCGCAGATCGGGCTATCCGAGGTTGAAACTGACACTGCAGCACTGACTTTCACAGACGTTGCGGCAGAGATCCGAAGGCAGACCGGTATGGATTTCCTTTCCGATACGGTACTCGAATCCGTAGTGGGTCGGGTGGAAAAACTGTCGCGAATCGTTCGGGACCACACGCCGAGGCACTATTTCGGGTCAGTGGAACTGTTTGTGGCGCAGCATGATCTGCCTGAACATCGTCACCTGGTCGAAAGGTGGTCCGAACTGGTGGGGCCGTTGCGGGCGTACCTGGTCGACTGCTCCCACTCGGAAATGTCGAGCACTGAGGTGTTGGCAGAGGTCGCCCAAGTTCTCGTCGGCTATCTCGAAGGTGTCGATTCGGATTCGAAGGATCGCAATCATACTGGGGTGCAGTAGATCTAACGGGCCGGGACTTTGGTCCGGAATTGTCACTCCCGTGGTCCCCTTGCTTCAGTTCCGCAAGTAGAATCTGTAGCATTTCCCTTGTGGCAGTAAGCCATTCAGAAACTATCTCCGGAGGATCGTATGTTGGGTTCCCTTTTTTCCATCAGCTCTGAAATCGGTGTTCCGTCCGTCGACGCGCTCTTCGAGGCTGCTCGGACCATCATCGGCGCGCTCTTCGGCCTGAGCTGACACGTCGCAGCGACCTTCCCCCGCGGTGAAGAAAGTCCCTGTTCTCCGACAAGGAGAACAGGGACTTTCGTGCAGCCTGCAGGTGAGCGTTTGCGTGGCGGTGAGTGAGTGACCTACCGGCCGTTCTGTTGATACGCGATCGCTGTCAGCGATCCGACTTCGTCATTCACGTCTGCGGTGCTGCTGAGCCCGATCTTGTGGGTCGACTGCCCGGGAGCCTTGGCCGGGACAAGAAGTTCGGATTCGGGGGCCTCGACAAAACGTAGTCCGAGGTCGACTCGGGCCTTGGTGGCCGCTGCGATGGCGGCGAATTGGCGAGCGCGAACGAAGGGCGTGTAGGTTCCGCGGCCTTCGACCCGAACATCGGCTCCGAGTTCTTCGATCAGACGTCGGGCTGCATCGAAGATCGGCCGCAGTGCTGCCTTCGGGCCGCTGTACTGCTGGTCGATGTATTGCTCGACGGTCGGCTCCACCCATCCGGACTGTTCGGCAGTCTCGAATGCAATTGCCCACTGCGAATTCTGCGGTACACCGTGCTCTGCTTTCAGCCACTTGCGCACTTCGTTCTGATCGAGCGGGTCGACCCCGGACGTCCGTACGGCCTCAACCCATTCTTCGAGGGTGCGCCCGGTACGGTCGCGCATGGACGAGGTGACTGCGGCCATCATGTCGGAGGGTTCCATGTGTCTGTTCTACCGGTTGTCACTGGTCTTCCGGTTGTCGCTGCTCTCTCGGTTCTCACGGTGCACGGGTAGCTCGCTCAGTCGATGCCGAGCATCGTCTTGAACGCGCGCACGCCGGTCACTTCGACGGGATACGGCGGTGCGACAAAATCTTCGCGGCTGAGGGTGAAGAGACGACGCACGGTCATGCGACCGTCGGCAGCCAACTCCTCTACTGTGCCGTCTGCGCGGTACCCGACTTTGGTGGACACCGTGATCGAGGCGGGGTTGTCCGTGAATGCCGACGACACGACGCTTCGTGCACCCAAAGAGTCGAATGCGAATGCGCAGATTGCCTGTCGGGCGAGAGTGCCGACACCCCGGCCTTGGAACCCGCGTCCGATCCACGAGCCGGTTTCACCGGTACGACTGGTAGGAAAGTCCGTCGCGGCGAACGCCTGGCAGCCGACGATTTCTCCGTCGACGACAATGGCTGTTTCGAATTTCCAGTCGGTCATGGTCATCGCTCCGCGGACCGACCAGTGGTATTGGATGAATCTTCGCGACACTTCGTCGGGAGTGCCCACCGTCCAGGGGACGAGAAACGGCATCTGTTCGGCAGGGTGAATGCCGGCTCGGACCAGCGCAGTGAGTTCGGGGAAATGATCGTCGCGCACAGGGAGCAAGGTGACGGGCCCACACGTGATCGTGACTCCGTACGGAGGCCAGATCTCTCGCAGTGGGTCAACCATCGTCTTCAGACCTTCGTTTCGTGTGCGAATCGGGTCACAGTCTGGCATGCCAGGCCCGTCCGAGTGAGCGACTTCTGGTCATCGGGATTCTTTTGCCCTCGCGGTACGAAGTCGTGACATTAGTGTGTGGACGGTGACTACAGACAAACCGGTACGTCTTCGTGAAGGTAGATCGCCCGACAGGCTTTCGCGTGGTGTGGTGGCCGGATACGCAGCGGGAAGTGTCGGTACGGGTGGATTCGGTGTTCTGCCAGGTCTGGTACTGGCGTACTACCTGACCGACACGCTCGGCGTTGCCGCGGCGCTCGCGTCGCTTGTGGTCATTGTCCCGAAAATCGCCGACGTCCTGATCGATCCGCTGATCGGGTCGATCAGCGACCGAAGCTCTCATCGAACTGGTACGCGAGTGCCACTCATGCTCGCAGGCGCTCTGGGACTGCCGTTGCTCTTCATTCTCACGTTCTCGGCCCCGGTGTCGGCCGGCCCAGGAGTCGGGGCGATGTGGGTGCTCGTCTTCTTCCTGCTCGCGGCGAGTGCCTACAGCCTCTTTCAGGTGCCGTACATCGCGTTGCCGACCGAGTTGACCGGCGATTACCACGAGCGCACCCGGTTGGTATCGGTTCGAATTGCGGTGTTGGCCCTGACAATTCTGGTCATCGGCGCCGGCGGACCCGAGCTACGCGACGCTGCCGGGGGCGGAGCACGCGGTTATCTGGTCATGGCGATCGGGGTGTCGGCGCTGATGTGCGGGGCAATGATCTGGGCAGTTCGCGGAGCCGCGCGCCACACGGTGACTCACGCGGACGCGCCGGTCGGCTCGTTGCTCTCGCAGTACCGGGACGGGTTCGACGCGATACGACGTACCCGCGCGTTCCGATTGCTGGTCAGCGTCTTCGTGCTCCAAGCTCTTGCCACCGCCGTGATGTTGGCGGGTGCGCAATATCTGGCGACCTATGTGATGGGCAACGAAGGTGCGCTCACCGGTCTGTTCGTTGCACTCGTCGGACCAGCTCTCGTCGTCATGCCGCTGTGGTACCGGTTCTCGCATCGGTACGGAAAGCTTCGCGGTTACGTGGTGTCTTCGGTTCTGTTCGTCGTCGCCACGGCGTTGTTGACGCTTGCGGCTGTCCACGCGGGTTCGTGGATCTACGGTGCCGTCGCGCTTGCCGGCGTCGGCTACGCCGGCATGCAGGTGTTCCCGCTGGCGATGCTTCCGGACGTCATCGAGGACGACGCGCGAATCGGTGGGCGCCAACGCGGTGGTTCGCTCAGTGGTATCTGGACCGCCGCGGAAACCGCAGGCCTTGCCCTGGGACCCGCGGTGTTCTTGGGTGTACTCGCGGTGACCGGCTTCGTCTCGAAAACTGCGGGCGAGACTGTCGTGCAACCGGAATCGGCGCTGACCGGAATAGCCCTTGGCTTCTCGGTCGTGCCGGCGATCCTGGTTGCGATCAGCCTGGTCGTATTGCGGAATTACCGCACTGAACAAGAATCCACTCACGAGAACGAAAGGTGAACGATGAGTTCCACTCGGGCCGAGGAACTTCAGGGCAAGATCGTCGAGAGCGCAAACCTCGAGAAGAGGGCGGCCGACATCTTGAGTCGGTTGCGTTCGCTTCGCGAGCAGGACGCTCCGACGCACGGAGGCCGGGTTCTGTCGTACGTGTACGACAGCGGCCTCGCAGCGCTCGACGAGTTGGCAGCGGACGCAGCTCGATTGGTTCAGCCGGTCAACGGTCTCGACCCGACGGTGTTCCCGTCCACCGCGGTGATGGAGCGTGAGTTGGTTGCGTTCGCACGCGAGTTCCTCCATGGAGCTTCAGACCCAGCCGCAGATACAGACGCCGGAGGCGCAGTCGTCGGCAATGTCACCAGCGGCGGAACGGAGAGTTGTGTGTTGGCCGTCAAGGCAGCTCGCGACTTCCGTGGGCTCCCGCCGGGTGAGGGTTCGCTGGTTCTTCCGACCACCGCGCATGCCGCTTTCCACAAGGCAGCTCACCTGCTCGGACTGGAACTGATCCTGGTACCCGTAGATCCCACGTCGGGGCGCGTCGGCGCACAAGATATTGCGACGGCAGTTCGGAAAGACACGGTCTTGATCGTCGTCTCCGCGCCCAGCTACCCGTTCGCGGCGCTCGACCCGATCGCCGATGTCGCGGAAGTTGCTCGTGCACATTCGATTCCACTGCATGTCGACGCCTGCATCGGTGGGCTTGCGTTGCCGTGGTGGGGTGATCTGCCACCCTGGGATTTCCGGGTGCCCGGGGTCACCAGCATGTCGGTCGACTTCCACAAGTACGGATACTCGCCCAAAGGCGTTTCGGTTCTGCTGCACCGAGGGCGAGATCTGCATCGCAAGCAGTATTTCGGACTCACGGACTGGCCGGGGTACCCGGTGGTCAATCCCACGCTTCTCGGTTCCAAATCCGTTGCTGCTCTTGCCGGTGCTTGGGCTATTTCGCAAGTCCTCGGGCAATCCGGGTACGCCGAATTGGTGTCCCGGGCGCAGCGGGCCACTCGTGCACTGATCGGCACGGTCGAGGCAATCGAGGGTCTTCGCGTCGTGGGCTCGCCGGTGGGACCACTGTTCGCGGTCGCTACCGACGATTCCGTGCCGCTCGAACGGCGAGTGGATCCGCATCGCTGGGTGAGCGCTGTCGGTGCTCGCGGCTTCGTCCTTCAAGGGCAGCCGGCGTCGACGCAACCTGACGGGACGACGTTGCCTCGAACAACCCACCTCACCGTCACCCCGGTGACGGAATCTGTGCTCGGCGAGTTGACCAGCGCACTCGTCCTCGGTGCCGACGACGTTCGCGGCTCGGCGGCAGCCGAGGCGCCGCCGGCCCTGGCAGAGTTGGCCGGAGCATTCGAACGTGGCGATGTCACCGTCGCCGATGTTCTTGCGTTGCCCAGTGACGCCGTCGCGGCAGCGTTGACGTCGGCGGGGCTGGATCCTCGGGGCTCTTCCGATTCTCCCTTGGACATGGCGGCCGTCCTCGCGGCAGTGGAATCGCTGCCACGTGAGGTCACGAAGAGACTGCTGGTGGAATTCCTCGCCGGAATGGTGGAGCCCTGAACTCGGCGATGAATACCGAAACCGCGATGAACACTGTCCAAAACTCGGACAAATGGCGCGAAAGATTCGCGAATCGGGCGTAAGTTTTCTGTCATCGGCTAACCATCTTTTGTCGGAGGGTTGATCAGTGACTGGTGCCGCGGCCAAGATTTTGACGGTGTTCGAGGAAGTGATCGGGGTTCCGCTTCCGGTTCGCGTGCGATGTTGGGACGGTTCGGAGGCAGGGCCACCGGACGCCGCTGCGCAGGTTCACTTCCGGAATCGGCGTGCCCTACGGCGGGTCCTCTACTCTCCCAACGAATTAGGGCTGGCGAGGGCGTACGTTTCCGGCGATCTGGACGTAGACGGCGACATCTTCGCGCTCCTCGACGTCCCGGAACTGGTCACGCGGCTCGGTGAGAATCGTTTGTCGACGTTGCCGCTGCGCTCGATTGTTCGCGCCGCCGGTACTTTCGCCGGCTTGGGGGCGGTGGGTCCACCACCGTCACCCCCGGCGATCGAGATGCGTAGTAAGCGAGGCAAGCGGCACAGTAGATCACGCGATTCGGCGACTGTCTCCCATCACTACGACGTCGGGAATCGCTTCTACGAACTGTTCCTCGGGCCGAGCATGGTTTATTCGTGCGGATACTGGCCGGAAGGTGTCGAATCCCTCGAAGCTGCTCAGTACGCGAAGCTGGACTTGATTTGCCGCAAGCTCGATCTGAAGCCGGGAATGCGACTGCTCGACGTCGGCTGCGGTTGGGGATCGATGGCATTGCACGCCGCCCAGAACTACGGCGTCGACGTCGTCGGAGTCTCGCTGAGCAACGAGCAGGTCGAATACGCCAAGGGGCGAGTTGCCGACGCGGGTTTGACCGATCGCATCGAGATTCGGGTGCAGGACTACCGCGACGTCGACGACGGCCCTTACGACGCGATTTCGAGCATCGGCATGTCCGAGCACGTGGGCCTGGTCAATTTGCCGGTGTACACGGCAAAACTCTACGACCTGCTCGTGCCGCGGGGTCGTCTGCTCAATCATGCCATCGCCGCGGTGAAGTCGTTGTCGGACAACGTCGATGACGGTCCCAGCTTCATCGACAGGTACATCTTCCCGGACGGTGAGATCCTTCCGTTGAGTAAAACCATTGATGCGCTGGAACTTTCGGGTTTCGAGACGCGTGACAGCGAAGCGTTGCGCGAGCATTACGCACTGACACTGCGCGCATGGGTGCAGAACCTCCGCGAGAACTGGGACGCATCGGTCTTACAGGTCGGTGCTCCCCGGGTGCGTACCTGGTTGCTGTATCTCGCTGCCAGTGCCCTGGGTTTCGAGGAGCCGCACAGGCTTACGATTCATCAGGTTCTGGCCGTGAAACCAGGGGATCGGGGGGCCAGCGGCATGGCCCGCTCGCGTGACAGTTGGTATCGATCGATTGAAGTCCCGCAGATCGAAACCGGTCCGCGCGTCGACTGAGGCCTATACGTTGGATTTCCATGAGCACCCGGAAGGTTGTCCTCGCGGCACTGAAGGTTTCGGCCGTTGCGGTATCGGCGCTGTTGCCGACCTCGCTGCTGTTCACACCGATGTCGAACGCCGAACCTGTGAACGATTTCTACGATGCGATTCCGGGCGACGTCGGTGATCCGGGTTCGGTGATTCGGACGGAACCGCTGGCTCTGGCCGGTGCCGTCGGCGGAGTGCCTGGTGTGGGGACCCGGATCCTGTATTCGAGTACCGACGCCCACGGATCCAAGGTTGCTGTGTCGGGCTCGTACCTGGAGCCGGCTGCCCCGTGGTCAGGAGCGGGCCCCCGCCCGACGGTGGTGATCGGTCCGGGTACGCAGGGCCAAGGTGATCAGTGCGCGCCGTCGAGGATGTTTCCCACTGCCGGTCAGCTCCGCCTGGCGGAACCCGGGAATCCGTCGAACTACGGTGCCGGTGTGGACAGTGTCGGTGTCAACTACGAGTCAGCTTTTGCTTTCGCTTTCCTCGCCCAGGGCGTTCGTGTATTCGTCACCGACTACATCGGACTCGGAACACCCGGCGTCCATACCTACGTCAATCGCGCCGAGGAAGCCCATGCGATGTTGGACGGTGCACGCGCTGCCCGAGCCCTCGCGCAGGCAGGAGAGGACGA
The DNA here is from genome assembly GCF_001445685.1 of Rhodococcus sp. KB6. Classification (NCBI taxonomy): domain Bacteria; kingdom Bacillati; phylum Actinomycetota; class Actinomycetes; order Mycobacteriales; family Nocardiaceae; genus Rhodococcus; species Rhodococcus sp. KB6. The sequence continues at coordinate 406,259 of NZ_LNAK01000163.1, forward strand.
TCCGATAGCGCTGTGGGGCCATTCGCAGGGCGGCGGCGCCACTGCCGCTGCAACCGAACTGGCACCCGAATACGCGCCTGAGTTGAATCTGGTCGGGAGTTACGCGAGCGCGCCCCCGGCAGACCTGGCAAGCGTTCTGCGTCATATCGACGGTACCGGCCTGATGGCCGCGATCGGTTACACGATCAACGGCGTCCTCGACCGCTATCCTGCCGCCCGAGAGCCAATCGAATCTCGACTCAACGACTACGGCCGGTCCGTGCTCGCCGACGTCGCCGGGCAATGCCTCATCGATTCCCGAACCAAGTACGGGAAGCAGTCGACGGCGTCGTGGACCACAGACGGACGACCACTCGCCGACGTGGTGGAATCGGTACCGGAGATCCAAAAGGTGATCGAGGAACAACACATCGGGTGGCGAACCCCGGCCTCGCCGATTCTGGTCAACGGAGCGCTCAACGACGATTTCATCCCGTACGAGCAAACCCGGCGCCTGGTTCAGGACTGGTGCGCGCGCGGGGCCGAGGCGACGTTGTTCACCGACACCCTGCCTGCGGTGAATCCGGGGAGCGGCAACAACCACCTCGCGCCGGCCGTAGCGGATTTCGGCGTCGGATTGCAGTATGTGCTGGACAGATTCAACGGCAAGCCGATAGTCGGTGCGTGCAACGCCTGAGTCGCCGTGTCACGTAACCACCGTCTCACTTCTAACAGTGGTTGACTGAGCCCGTGAACGATCGACCGCACGACCTTCCGATCAACCCGGTTCCACGGAGCGCCCTGGGTGCCGGGCCGGCGCTGAGAGTGTCGACGGGTCTGCTGCTCGGTGTGGCCGCCGGTGTCGTCACGGCGTTGGTCGGCTACCCCCGATTCGCGTTTCTGATCGGCTGGGATGTGGCGGCGATGGTGTTCACGGTGTGGACGTGGATTCTGGTCTGGCCCTTCGACGCGACGCTCACCGCAAGCCACGCAACGCGCGAAGAGCCGGCCCGAAACGTCGCGCACCTGCTGATTCTCGGTGCCGCCGTCGCGAGCCTGGTCGGTATCGCGTTCCTGCTCCTGGCGGCACCCGACGGACATCACTACCAAGTAGTGGCGGCATCGGTTGCAGTCGGCAGCGTCGTGATCTCGTGGCTGGCGGTACACACGCTCTTCGCCCTCGGATATGCACGGCTGTACTACTCCGGCCCCGACGGCGGAATCGATTTCAATCAGGAAGAACCGCCGAGGTACAGCGATTTCGCCTACGTGGCGTACACGGTCGGGATGAGCTTCGCGATTTCCGACACCAACTTGAAGTCGTCGGACATGCGCGCGATGGCACTCGGCCACGCATTGCTGTCGTACCTGTTCGGTTCGGTGATCGTGGCGTCCGTCGTCAACTTGATTGCGGGCCTGTGATCTCTCGAGCCGTGTTACCGATCAAGCCGCTGCACGCCCGATGCTCGAGAGGAAGCCGGCGGCTCCGAAGAACAGACCGGCGAACACTCGATTGGTGGTTCGCTGCTGTTTGGGGGAGCGCATCAAGGTGAGTACCCGGGCGGCCAGGCCGGTGTATCCGGTCATCACGATCACGTCGACTGCGCACATCGTGGCGGCGATGATCAGATACTGCGGCAGCAGCGGCGCCGACGGGTCCAGGAACTGCGGGAGCACTGCGAGCATGAAAACGACGGCCTTCGGATTGCTCGCGTTCACGAGAAATCCGCGAAGCATCATCATCGGACCGGAGCTGCTCGCGGCTGCCTCGTCGGTCTCCACCTCGGTGGGCGCCGATCGCCACTGCCTGATCCCCAGGTAGACGAGGTATGCGACACCGAACCACTTGATCAAGGAAAAGGCCACGGTCGAACTGGCGAGAATTGCACCGACCCCCGCCGCGACAATTCCGATCTGCAGCAACAATCCCAACTGCAGCCCGAAGATGTTCCAGTATCCGCGTCGCAAGCCGTAGGCAAGTCCCGACGACATCGACGCAATGGCGCCGGCCCCCGGCGACAGGCTGATCACCCAACTTGCTCCGAAGAACGCCAACCAGACGTGCCAACTCATGTCGAAAGTCCTTTGATCGGGAAATACTCCCGACAACGAGCACGCACGGGATCAGAAAAGTGTAGACGGACAGTCCTGCTCACTGCTCGCGACAGTGCAATGATCGGGAGATGACGTCGTATCCCGTACTCGACCTGACACCCGACGAATTGCTGACCACAACGCGGACCGTTCGAAAGCGTCTGGATCTGACCCGTCCCGTGCCGTTGGACCTGGTGAAGGAATGCCTCCAGATCGCCCTGCAAGCGCCCTCCGGTTCGAATCGCCAGGGCTGGCAGTGGATGGTGGTGACCGATCCGGCACTGCGTGCAGCAGTCGGGCAGATCTACAAGGAAGTCACCGACGAGTACCTTGCCTCTCACGGTTCGGCGGCAAAACTCTTCGCCGATGATCCCGATCGCGCGCCGATTCAACAACGCGTGGGCACCAGCGTCGCGTGGCTCGGTGAGCACATGGGTGAGGTGCCGGTCCTTCTCATTCCGTGTATCAAGGCGGGCAAGACGCTGCCGGAGGGGAACCAAGCCGGCCTGTGGGGTTCGCTACTCCCGGCTGCGTGGAGTTACGCGCTGGCCGCGCGGGCACGTGGGCTCGGTACGGCGTGGACGACATTGCATTTGCAGCGTGAAGCGGAAGTTGCGGAGCTGCTGGGCATTCCGGCCGGATTCCATCAGGCTGCGCTCATCCCGACGGCGTACTTCACCGGCGAGACGTTCAAACCCGCCGCCCGTGAACCGGTCGACAACGTGCTGCACGTGGACCGATGGTGAGCCTGATCTACTCGGCGATCTGCTCGATCGACGGGTATGTGGCCGATGAGCAGGGGAACTTCGACTGGGCGGTTCCCGACGCGCAGGTCCACGCGTTCGTCAACGGGCTAGAGAGGGGAGTCGGCACGTACCTGCTCGGGCGCCGGATGTACGAGACGATGATTCCCTGGGAAACAATGGCGTCCGAGGGTCCCGAGCGTTCTTCGGTGGCAGGAGGACCTTCGGCTCCGGACGAGTTTGCCGGTATCGAGGCGGCGACCGCCGAGTTCGCTCAGATCTGGCGTGGAATCGACAAGATCGTGTACTCCACGACGCTGAACGAGGTGTCGACCGCACGTACCAGGATTGTCCCGAGCTTCGATGAAGACTTCATCCGTTTGCTCGAGAGTGAAGCGGTACAAGATATCTCGATCGGTGGACCGACGGTTGCGGTTAGTGCTTTCGCGGCGGGTTTGGTCGATGAAGTCAGACTGTTCCTGTGTCCGGTCAATATCGGTGGCGGATTGCGAGCTCTCCCGGAAAGCCGGCTTGATCTGCAACTGCTCGAGGAGAAAACCTTCGACGGCGGCGTCATCTATCTGCGATACGCCGTTCGCTAAGCAATCACCATCACTGCCGTGACGACGCCGAGTAGAGCGATGTAGGCGGCGGCATGGACTCGGTCCGGTATGGCACCGACGATTCGTCGGCTCAGCGCGATCGCCGGTAGGGAACCGGCGAGTAGTGCACAGACGGCCAGAAGGTCGACAGCGCCGACTCTGCCCGCCGACAGATCCGAGGCTGAACTGTGCCCTGATGAGACCGCATACACCGCAGTCGCGACGACGGCGACAGGCAAGCTCAACGGGTTGGCGCTCGCGGCGGCGTCGGCCATCGGAACTCCGCGGCGTCGCATCATCGGAACCGTCATGACGCTCCCGCCGACTCCGAGGAAACTTGCGACGGCACCGATGCCTATCCCGACAGCGCGGACGCCGTGACGGTCAAGATGTTCGCGAGGTTCAGATGGTGTCAGAAACCCTTGTCGCAGAAGACTGTCCAGGATTGTCACCAGCAGGTAGAGCACAAACAGAATCCGGACGACGCCGTCGTCTACGTGGCCCGCCGCAACCGCTCCTAGCCCGGCTCCGAGTGCGACGGGGCCGATCAGAGGTCTGATGTACTCCGTCCGAAGCCGTCCTGACTTCCTGAATGCGACTGTGGCACCGAGTGAATTGACCACCATCACGGCCGCCGAGGATGCTACGGCGACATGCATCGGATCGATGACGTCCGGCCTCAGCGTCGATGCAGCGTAAACGACTGGGACAGTGACGAACCCGCCACCGAATCCGAACAGAACGGTGGTGACTCCGGTCAAGGCGCCGAAAGCGAGAAGGATGAGGGCGTAGTGAAGCACTCGATGAACGGTAGCGATTTCTCCGCTGGCGCACATTCGAAGGTTCGCCAGGTTCCATTGTCAATCAGACACGGACTCGGTAGGTTCCTCCGGTGCGCAACATCTCGATCAACGACGTCGATCACTCACCCCGCGGTGTTCTCGCAATCGGAACCGACTACCCACCCGGTCACGTGCTGGCCGCCCACGAACATCGACGAGCCCAGTTTCTCTTCGCTGTGAACGGTGCGATGAACGTCGAAACCGAAGACGGTGAGTGGACTGTTCTGCCGTCCAATGCGGTCATGATTCCCGCCGGTGTCGCTCATGCCGTGACAATGGACGGCGTCAGCACGCGAAGCCTCTACATCGAACCGTCCGCAGCGCCGTGGTTCCCGGTCAGGTGCCGAGTCGTCGCAGTATCGTCGCTCCTGCGTGAGTTACTTGTCGCTGCAGTCGACGTGGATGTCGAGCTGAATGTGGAGGACGACTTCCCCGCACACGGACGCAGCGCCGCGGTATTTCAGCTGATCCTGCACGAACTTCGCGATCTTGCGCCCCTACCTGTGGAACTCCCGCTGCCTCGGCACCCGGGATTGCGGGCGTTGTGCGCGCAGTATCTCGCAGCCCCGTCGATCCATGACTCGCCCACGCGGTGGGCTGACCGACTCCACGTCAGTGAACGGACACTGCACCGCTTGCTGATCTCGGAAACGGGGATGAGCGCGTCGTCGTGGATGCAGCGTGCCTGCATTCTTCACGCGCTTCCGAAACTTTCTGCCGGGGCCAGTGTGACGGCCGTTGCGTCTGAACTCGGATACTCGACGCCGGCTGCCTTCGCGGCGATGTGCACCCGAGTCTCGGGTGCACCGCCCAGTAGCTATCGGGCGCGCGTCACGACACAGACACAGGGATGATGTCGGCGACGACGTCGTGGATGAGACCGTCACGGACTTCGAAGGTTTCACGAATCTCCACGGTCATGAGGCGAGTGCCGCCGATTCCCGCGTCGAGCAGGTAGGTGGTCGAGACGATGTCCCCGGCCTCCGACATCTCGAGGTCTCGGACGCCCTGGATAACGCGGTATTGGATGCCGTTTTCGAGGTCGGCGGACATCTGTGGTCCGGAGAACCCCGTCTTGAGTCCGGCTTCGACGCGGGTCGCATCCGGGGCGAAATGAACATCGGAGACGTCATGGGAGACGAGGGCGTCGATGTAGGCGCGTGCTTGCGCCTCGCGGGGTGAATCGGCCGGGTTCGGGGCTGCCGTCGCAGCGCCTCCGGCAACCAGGATCAGGACAGCGGTGGCAGCGGCAGTTCCGGCGATATTTCGCAGTGTTCGCATGGGACATCCTAACGACGAGGAGTGGAGGAAATTCGGAAAACGGCCCTCATCGAGTAGCCGTACAGCTGCGGGGAGGATCGACGAGCGAGCAGAAAGCCGGGGCCATGACGGGCACGTAGTCGGCTCCGACGCCGTTGTCGTGGATGATTCGGCGGTAGGCGGCGACGCCGTCGGTCGGGATTCGGGCCGCAGTGGGATCGCCGAGAACATCGACCGTGTAGAGGCCGAATCGAGGTCGGTACGAACCCCATTCGTAGTTGTCGGTGATGGACCAGTAGTTGTAGCCGATCACGTCGGCACCGTCTTCTCGGGCGCGTTCCATCCAATAGATGTGATCGCGTAAGTGATTCGCGCGTGTGTATCCGTCGGCGCGCGGCGCTCCGTTGTCGGTGGGCATGCCGTTCTCGACGATGTAGAGGGGGAGTTCCGGATACTTGCCCGAGTACCGCATCAATGCGTCGTACAGGCCTTCGGGCTGCGGCGTGACGTTGTAGAACTCGTCGAGTGCGGCGTACGCGGCAGTCGGATTGTTCAGGGCCACACCGTAGTAGTAGTCGATGCCGAGAAAGTCGAGCTTGTCGCGCACTCGATCCGTGAATACCGAATCGATCGCCTCGGACACGCCGGGAATGAAGGAGAAATTACTGCTTACGCGGGCACCGGGATCGAGAACATGGATGCGGTCGTAGATCGCCCGGTGGACTCGGACCAATGAGTCGAACATCGACGGCGCCTGGGTGAGTGCGATTCCGCCGTAGGTCAATTCGCGCTGAACGTACACAGTCGGCTCGTTGATCGTGATCCAGAGCGCCCCGATTCCGGAGTACCGCTCGACTACCTTCTCTGCGTTGACCAGCCAATCGGCTTCCGTCTTCGGATTTGTCCAGCCGCCTTGATCGACAACCCATCCCGGATACACCCAGTGGTCGAGTGTGATCATCGGAGTCATGCCCCGCGCGCGGATGTGAGCTACCACGTCGTCGTAGTAGGCGAATTCGGTCTCGTTCCAGCTCCCGGCGGCGGGCTGAACTCGCGCCCACTCGACGCCGAATCGGAAAACCTTCGATCCCAGATCGGCCGCCCGGTCGATGTCCTCGGCGTAGCGATGACGGAAGTCGACCGAGTCACCGATCTTGTCGTGGGTTCGTCCGGAATCGGAGTATCGAGACCAGTTGCTGTCCGGCGACGAACCTTCCGATTGGAACCCGGAGGTGGCAACGCCCCAGAGGAAGTCATCCGGTACCTCAGCCGAGGCGTGAGCGGGAAGGGCCAGCACCCCGAACAGGCACGTCAGTGCCATCAGCGCAGGCGCAATAGACCGTGACAGGGCTCCCATGCCTGGGAGACTAAGTCATACAAGTGTCCAGTCGCAGGCGTTTCGTCCGATCCGCCCGCGGCAGGACCGTGTCACTCAGTGACCCAGCCGCTCAGAAATTCCGCTCAGAAAACCATGGTCATCGATCCCGGGTTCCACGTCCCGGAGCGCTGAACGGTCGTTTCGTCGACCTGGGCAGGTACTGCACTCGGATCGATCGGTGTGTACTTCTCGATCGAACCCCAGTCGCGAGCCCAGTCGTTGTCGAGATACGACGGAATGGTCTGAGCGGTCAGGAGCAGATCGATCCACCCCAACGGTCCACCACCGTAGTGGTCCTGCCAGGCACTGGTCACGAGCGCGCCGGAATGGTCGGGAAGGATCCGATACTCGGGGACCTCGGCGACACCGACCCGATGATCGAAGGGGCGTTGGCATGGGAATGCCAGTCCGACAGCCCAATCCAGCATGACGGGCGCCTGTGAACCGACGACGTCGTTGAGCTTCTGGGTCTTCGGAACCCGCGGCGGGGTGACGGCCACCCATTGGTCGGGCTTGCTGTCGTAGTCGCTGACGACCAGTCGAATGCTGTTGGCTTCGACGGGAATCTGATCCAACGGCACACGCAGGTTCCGCCATGACGGCGCCGGGCCGATGTCGAGGGGCGCGATCTTTCCGAGTGTTTCGACAGCGTCTGTTTCGGCATCGTCGACGCCACGCGCTGTGCCGTACTCGACCTCGACGTTCTGGCCGTAGGTGACGATTCCGTCCTTGTCGACGGACCGAACACGACCAGCCGCGGCAATCGAGATGATGTCGCCACGTGTGGCGTTCTCGCCCACGTCGGGGAGTTGGTACCAGTCACTGGTCAGAGTGCCGGGGGAGGGCTGACCGTAACTACCCATGACGGGTGTTGTCGCCGGGTCGAGACCGAACGGCAACGCGACCGAACTGCCGTTGACTCCGGTCTGTCCGGCGCCACCGCCGGTTCCGGCCGAGTTGCCGGCGGTGTCCTCGGAGGTGTCGACGGTGTTCGCGCCGCCGGTAGCCGTGGCTTCCTTGTCTGCTCGAAGGTCGGAGGCGACGCCATTCGGATCGAATCCCGTAGCCCCACCGGCGGACAGTCCTGTGGCGACGCTGCCCGAGAGGGGCGTCAGCATCGAGGCGTTCGGATCGGTCTCGAGCAGAACGTCGTTGGCGAGTCCGCAGTGTTGGCCGAGAACGGCGTCGACGTTTGCACGGCCCACCGAATAGGCCGGGTACTGGGTGACCGCGCCCTTGGCCATGGACAGCACCTCAAAGAGGACCATGGCACCTGCGGCAACCGTCAGTGGCGAGATGGCAAGCAGTCGAGCGTGCTTCGCGGACGGTTCCTTCCCCGCGGTGTACGGCTCACGGAAGAAGTACCACGCGGCGACGCCGAGCATCAGCACCGTCAGCCCGAGGAGGACGGTGCTCGCGCCGAGTCCGCTGATGGACACAGGCTTGTCCCACCACGGAACGCTGTAGCTGGACACGTAGTAGTAGCTGTTGCTGCCGGTGAATGCCACCGCGAGGAGGAACAGGACGGCCGCCGCGAAGAGGGCCCGATTGCGCGGCGAGCGCAGGAGTTTTGTTCCCACGGCGACGGCCGTCATCATCGCCAGAACGGCGGTGAGTCCGGCAAAGATTCCGAAGTGGTGCGTCCACTTGGTCGGCGAGAACATCAGCAGTGGCAGTGCGCCGATCGTCAGCCCCACGACGCGGCGTGACGGGCCGGCGGCCAAACCGGGAATCCGGCCCCCCTTGCGCAGCATCATCGCGGTGCAGACGCCAAGGCACAGAACCATGACGAACACACCGAATCTGCGAGTCAGGGAACCGTCGACGGAGATGTTGAAGAGGTACTGATAGCGGAGGTACTCGTCGAACCAGGGCTGATTCGGTGAGATCGAGTGGACGCGTTGCATCTCGATGACGGCGGCCAGACTTTGATCGCCGAACGCGGGGATGAGAATCGAGAGTCCGGCAGCTAGCAGTGGCCCGACAGCCGCGACGTAACCGGTGGTGCGCGCACGTTCGATGATGATACGCATGATCGGGCGTATTCCGGCGATGAGTGCGGCAAAGCAGATGAGGCCGGAAGGGCCGGCAGTCAAGGTGAATCCGGCGATCAGGATCGCGACTGCGACCGGCAGAAGTCGTCTCGTCGCGACGGCGCGTTCGATCGAGCACCAGGTCAGCAGCACGCCGAGGGCAACGATCGGTTCGGGGCGCAGTCCGTTGTTGAACGGAAGCCAGAAAGCGAGGAAGACAAGCGCGCCGGTCCAGAGGGCGAGTCGATTTCCGCGAATGGCGGCGCCCAGCCGAGGCGCAACCTCCCGGCTGATGACGAGCCAGGTGATGATGCCTGCCAACAGAGCAGGCAGACGGACCCAGGGGCTTGCGGTGCTGACGTGGGCCAGGAGTCCGAGGATGTTGTAATACGGCGTTCCGAACGGGGTTTCGGGGACCGCGAACCACCGGAAGTAGTTGGACATGTAGCCCGATTGCTCGGAGGCTCTTGCCATCGTGAACTGGTAGCCGTCGTCGGTGGTGGTAGCGCCGATGAAGTGCCACAGCACCAGAGTTCCGACGACGACCCCGTCGAGGACGGTGAACTTCCACCATCGGGCGGGCAGAAATTTGCGTGTGCCCCGGCCGTCGCGGTTGTCGAGGCGGTGCAGCGCGAAGAGGGACACGACAGCCGTGAGTGCCCCGAGAATCATGGCGAGAGTCTTGATCACCGACGGGCTCGACGTGAAGCGAGAGTCCGCCTCGATCGAGACGTTCAAACCGGCTGCCGCCGAATCGAGGTCGCTGAAGACGCCGACTACCTGTGGTCGGCTGTCGCCCTCGATGACGCGCGGTTCGGAACCGGTGGCGCTGAAGGTGGTTCGGGTCGGCTCGGCGGCGAGCGTGAGCGCGCATCCAGTCTGCAGATCAGCAACGGGTGTCGAGAGCAACACTTGATCACGCAGGACAACGTCGACCCGAGCGGGAGCGTCGGCGGATTCGGGGGAGACGGTGGCAACAAATCCGTAGCGGCGCGCATCGGGGGCACCCGGAGGTGCAGTCGAGACGAGTGTTCCGCCGGTGGCGGCCAACTCGCTGATCGACGCGCACGGAATCGATGCCTCCATGCGCAACGGTGTGTACGAGACCAATGGCGCCTCGACGCTTGTCGTCGACCCGGCCTGCGGCCAGTTGACGACGGCGGTGTCCTGCTCGATCGGCAGGAACGGCACTGATCCGCACAAAACTATGCCGAGGATCGATGCGACAATCGCAACGATCCGTGCTCGGTTCGGTCCGCTGGATCGCTGAGGGGTCGGCAAGGCCGGAGGTGCGGTCGTGGCCACGTCACTGTCTGTCACGACTTTGGACCCTAGCTGTGCGTGACGTGTTTGTTATAAAAGCGCGAGTAATGGGATGGTCGTGTTCCCGGTGTCATTCCTCGGGGTGGGGTTGTCGGCGATCGAGGCGGGGGGTGCTGTGCGCGAATTTCACGAGTCCATTCCCCTGAGCCCACTACTGCGGCGTTCGGCGGTCGCATTGTGCGTCGTCCTCGGAATTGTCCTGGTAATTGTCTGCGGGTTCGCGGCAATCGTGGATCGCGACTCGGCGGGCTACGTCGGCGCCGTGTTGTCCGCGGTCCTGTCCTTCGGGTTGGCCGCGTACATGTGGAAGGTGCGCGTGATCATCACCACAGACGTCGAACGAGTGTCGATCGCGCTGTCTCCGGGGCTGCGTCAGGTATTTAGGTGGGACGAAGTTGTGTCTGCCACTGCAGTACATATCGGGATGGGCTCCGGAATCGGTTATCGAATGACCGGCCCAGGTATGCGGGTAATTCTCGCGTCACCCGGCGACGGGGTCCGCTTTCGTCTGCATGACGGCCGTGAAATCTCGGTGGCAACACCTCGAAGGGACGAGCTGATCGAACTCGCCCGGCGGCGGGCGCCGGACCTGCAGTGAGCGTTGCAGGTGGACCGGTGAAAAACGGGGTGCGCCTATCCTGGATAATTGACATCAGTTCTGTGTTTCAGGCGCGCTGTTCAGGGCCTGTGATGCCGGACCGGTTTGCTGCCGCTTGCACAGGCACCCCGTTTGCGTACGAGAGGAACTCTCATGCTTGCCCGCACCGACCTGCGTGGTCGTACCCCATCCACGGCCGAACTTCGCGCCGCGCTTCCCCGAGGTGGAGTGGATGTGGACGCGGTACTGCATCAGGTTCGCCCGATGGTCGAAGCCGTCCGTGATCGCGGGGCAGAAGCCGCCCTCGAGTTCGGCGAGAAGTTCGACGGCGTTCGTCCGGCTTCGGTTCGTGTACCCGCGGCCGAGCTCGAGCGCGCACTTCGTGAACTCGACCCCGCAGTCAAGGAAGCCCTCGAGGTTGCGATCGAGCGCACCCGCACGGTGCACGCCGACCAGCGTCGCAAGGACACCGTCACCGAGGTCGTTCCGGGTGGCACGGTCACCGAGCGTTGGGTTCCGGTCGAGCGCGTCGGGCTGTACGTGCCCGGCGGCAATGCCGTGTACCCGTCCAGCGTTGTCATGAACGTCGTGCCGGCTCAGACGGCCGGCGTCGGATCACTTGTTGTCGCCTCGCCGCCCCAAGCCGACTTCGGCGGATTGCCGCACCCGACCATCCTTGCCGCAGCAGCCATGCTCGGCGTCGACGAAGTGTGGGCCGTCGGCGGCGGGCAGGGCGTCGCCCTCCTTACCTACGGCGGAACCGACACCGATGGAACCGAGCTTGTCCCGGTCGACCTCATCACCGGTCCCGGCAACATCTACGTCACTGCCGCCAAGCGTCTGTGCCGCGGACTGGTCGGCATCGACGCGGAAGCCGGTCCCACCGAGATCGCGATCCTCGCCGACCACACCGCTGACCCGGTCCACGTTGCCGCCGATCTCATCAGCCAGGCCGAGCACGACGTGATGGCCGCCAGCGTTCTTGTCACGACCAGCGTCGACTTGGCCGACGCGGTCGACAAGGCTCTGGCTGCGCAGCTCGAGATCACCAAGCATCGCGAGCGCGTCACCACGGCACTGACCGGTAGCCAGTCGGGCACGGTGCTCGTTTCTGATGTTTCCGCTGGTCTGCGCGTCGTCAATGCGTATGCGGCAGAGCACCTCGAGATCCAGACCGAGGATGCAACCGGGGTGGCAGCTCAGGTCACCAGCGCTGGTGCCGTGTTCGTCGGCCCGTGGGCGCCGGTCAGTCTCGGCGACTACTGCGCCGGCTCCAACCACGTTCTGCCGACGGCCGGGTGTGCACGCCACTCCTCCGGTCTGAGTGTGCAGACGTTCCTTCGTGGAATCCACGTGATCGACTACTCCGAGTCTGCACTGAAAGACGTTGCCGGACACGTCATCACGCTGGCCAATGCGGAGGATCTGCCGGCTCACGGCGAGGCTGTGCGTCTGCGATTCGAGGCTCTGCGATGAGTAGTGCTCCTGGAGAGTCGATTTCGGTCGACGCCCTTCCGATTCGCGAGAACCTGCGTGGAAAGTCGGCGTACGGCGCACCGCAGTTGACGGTTCCGGTGCAGCTCAACACGAACGAGAACCCGCATCCGCCGACCCAGGCGCTCATCGACGATGTGGCCGAATCCGTGCGCGAAGCCGCGAAGGAACTGCACCGCTACCCCGACCGTGACGCTGTGGCGTTGCGGACGGATCTGGCGGCGTACCTGGCGAAGCAGACAGGTGTACCGGTCACCGTCGACAATCTGTGGGCGGCAAACGGATCGAACGAGATTCTGCAGCAACTTCTTCAGGCGTTCGCAGGTCCGGGACGTAGCGCGATGGGTTTTGTGCCTTCGTACTCGATGCACCCGATCATCGCCGACGGTACCGATACCGAGTGGGTCGAGGTCTTCCGTCGGGACGACTTCGCACTCGACGTGGATGCTGCCGTCACCGTGATCGCGGAACGTCGACCCGACGTCGTGTTCGTGACCAGCCCCAACAACCCGACCGGACACAGCGTCGGCATTGCAGAACTGCGACGCATCCTCGACGTGGCGCCGGGCATCGTGATCGTGGACGAGGCGTACGCGGAGTTCTCCGCTGCCCCGAGCGCGATGACGCTGATCGACGAGTTCCCGGCCAAGCTGGTTGTGACCCGCACCATGAGCAAGGCTTTCGCGTTTGCCGGTGGCCGACTCGGCTACCTCGCCGCCGCTCCCGCGTTCATCGACGCACTGTTGTTGGTGCGCTTGCCGTATCACCTCTCGGTGGTCACGCAAGCGGCGGCACGTGCCGCCCTGCGTCACGCCGACGAGACCCTCGGCAGTGTGCACGCCTTGTCCGCCGAGCGCGATCGAGTGTCGAAGGCGCTGGCGGACAACGGTTTCCGAGTGATTCCCAGTGACGCGAACTTCATCTTGTTCGGTCAGTTCACCAACAGTGCACAGGCGTGGAAGGAATACCTCGACCGCGGGGTTCTCATCCGCGACATCGGCATCCCCGGATACCTGCGGGCCACCGTGGGACTCGAAGCCGAGAACGACGCGTTCATCAAGGCCAGTGACGAAATCGCAGGCACCCAGCTGGTCGACACGAATTCAGGAGAGACGGCATGAGCGATCGCATCGCGCGGATCGAACGAACAACTCGGGAATCAAGCATCGTCGTCGAACTGAATCTGGACGGGACCGGCATCGTCGACGTCTCCACCGGCGTTCCGTTCTTCGACCACATGCTCAACGCCCTGGGTACGCACGCCAGCTTCGATCTCGACGTCAAGGCGAAGGGTGACGTCGAGATCGACGCTCACCACACCGTCGAGGACACCGCGATCGTTTTCGGCCAGGCGCTCGGCCAGGCTCTCGGCGACAAGAAGGGCATCCGTCGTTTCGGCGACGCTTTCATCCCGATGGACGAAACGCTGGCGCACGCGTCGGTCGACGTCTCCGGTCGCCCGTACTGCGTGCACACCGGTGAGCCCGACTACATGGTGCATTCCGTCATCGGCGGGTACCCGGGCGTTCCGTATCACGCGGTGATCAACCGCCACGTGTTCGAGTCGATCGCATTGAATGCACGTATCGCACTGCACGTTCGGGTTCTGTACGGCCGCGATCAGCATCACATCACCGAAGCCGAGTACAAGGCCGTTGCGCGCGCTCTGCGTGAGGCGGTCGAGCCGGATCCGCGCGTGAGTGGCGTGCCGTCGACGAAGGGCACACTGTGAGCGTCCTCTTCACCTATCTGCTGTTCATCGGCGCGGGTATTGCCGTGGGCGGCGCCTACTCGATGTTCAAGGTCAACAAGCTTGCGTCGGGAATCCTTCTGGCGTTGGCGGTTCTGGCGGCGGTAGCGGGCGCACTGCGTCTGTGACGCGAAAAGTGACTGTGTCTGAGACGCAAGATCCTGCTCCATCGCCGGGGTTGCTTCGCACTCCGGGCATGATCGGTGTCCTGATCATGGCGGCAGCAGCTTTCGGTGGCTGGTCGTTGCTGTTGCCGGTGGTGCCGTTGCTGGTTGCGCAGTCCGGCGGATCGGATGCGCTTGCCGGATCGGTGACCGGTGTCTTCATGGCGGCCACGGTCTTGACGCAACTGCTCGTGCCTCGGTTGTTGCGGACGCAGGGCTACCGGCGCGTGCTGGCGGTCGGGTGTCTGCTCCTCGGTCCACCGTCGTTGGTGCTGTTGATCTCGGCCGACGCCGGCCCCGTCCTGGCGGTTTCCGCGGTGCGAGGAATCGGTTTCGGCATGCTGACGGTCGCCGGCAGCGCGCTCGTGGCCGAGTTGGCGCCCAAACGAATTCTGGGCCGTGCCACCGGCGCTCAGGGAATCGCGATCGCAGCGTCACAAATGGCGGGGCTTCCGCTGGGGCTTGCGATCATGGAACGGTGGTCGGCAACACCGGTGTTCGTTCTCGGTGCGCTGATCCCGGCGCTCGCGCTGGTGGCCATTGCCGGGTTGCCGAAGATCTTCGCCCAGCCGACCGGGGAATCCGTTCGACTGAGTGTGTTCGCCGTCTTGGTTCCGGTGCTCGCTCTGGCGTGTGTGTCCGCCTCGTTCGGCGGATTGTCGTCTCTACTGCCGATCGCAATCTCGGAGCGTGCGGCCGTTGCTGGAGTGGTGTTGGCGACCGCCAGTGGGTCGATGTTGGTCGGCCGGTACTCGGCGGGACTGATCGCCGATCGTCTCGGCAGTGGTCGGACACTCGCGCCGGCATTGGCGTCGTCGACCATCGGATTGGTGCTGTTCGCGATCAACGTCGACGGCGGGTCGACGCCGGTCTTGTTCTGCGCGGCGGTCCTTTTCGGGCTCGGGTTCGGGGCGGTGCAGAACGAATCCTTGGTCATGGCGTTTCAGGCTGCCGGCCCGAGGCAACTCGGATCCGCCAGCGCGATCTGGAACATCGGCTACGACGCCGGCACCGGAATCGGTGCACTGGCGTTGGGATTCGTGGCCACGACTGCCGGCTATGCGTGGGTCTTCGCGGTCTCTGCGGTCGTTGTCGCTCTGCTCCCGGCACTGGCCGCAGGCGGCAAAGTGATCGGCAGCAGGGTTGCCCGATAGAGTTGGGGCATGAGCGCTTCCACGATTGCTGTACTCGATTACGGCTCCGGCAACCTGCATTCGGCTACTCGCGCACTGGCGCGCACCGGGGCGCAGGTGGAGGTGACCAACGACATGAAGGTTGCACTGGCGGCCGACGGTCTCGTGGTGCCCGGCGTCGGCGCGTTCGCGGCCTGCATGGAAGGTCTGCGTGCAGTGCAGGGTGACCGAATCATCGGCAGACGCCTGGCCGGTGGCCGACCGGTGCTGGGCATCTGCGTCGGCATGCAGATTTTGTTCGACCGGGGAGTCGAATTCGGTGTCGAGGCGGAGGGCTGTGGCGAATGGCCCGGCACCGTCGAGAGGCTCCAAGCAGAGGTCCTGCCGCACATGGGCTGGAACACCGTGGAGGCGCCGGAGTCCAGCACCCTGTTCAAGGGCATAGACGCCGATACCCGCTTCTACTTCGTCCACTCCTACGGTGTGCAGAGTTGGGAGCTCGCGCCGTCCGAGCACATTGCACCCCCGAAGCTGACATGGGCCGATCACGGCGGAAAGTTCCTCGCTGCCGTCGAGAACGGTGCGTTGTCGGCAACGCAGTTCCACCCCGAGAAATCCGGTGACGCAGGCGCCGAGTTGCTGAGCAACTGGGTGCAGAGTTTGTGACCGGGGGATCCGGACCGAACCGCGGTGACGATTTCTCCCTCGCCCGTCTGGCGTTGTTCTCGCTCGGCGCCGCTGTGGCTGCGCTGGCGGTCGCAACCGTCGTCATCGTTGTTCTCAAACCATCGCCGGGCGTCGGCCTCGTGATCGGTCTCGTGGGGGTCGTCGCTGCGATTGCGGCAATGGGCGTCGTATCCAAGCGGATGACCCGAAAAGCGTTCGGTGACCCGGAAGACGGTTCGAGGTCCTGACCTACTAGGGTTACCGCACGTGAGCCTGGTCCTTTTGCCTGCTGTAGATGTCGTCAACGGTGAAGCTGTTCGCCTCGTGCAAGGAGAGGCGGGAAGTGAGACCGGTTACGGGTCGCCCCGCGACGCTGCTCTTGCGTGGCAGAATGACGGTGCCGAATGGGTGCATCTTGTCGACCTCGACGCTGCTTTCGGGCGTGGGTCCAACAGTGAACTGTTGGCCGGCGTCATCGGCGACCTGACGGTCAAGGTGGAACTGTCCGGTGGGATCCGCGACGACGCTTCCCTGGAAGCCGCACTGGCCACCGGCTGTGCTCGCGTGAATCTCGGTACTGCCGCTATCGAAGATCCCGAGTGGTGTGCGCGTGCATTGGCCAAGTACGGCGACAAGATCGCTGTCGGCCTCGATGTTCGTCTCGTCGACGGTCAGTACCGCACCCGTGGTCGCGGCTGGGTCACCGACGGCGGCGATCTGTGGGAGACCCTCGCGCGTCTGGACCGTGACGGCTGCACTCGTTACGTCGTCACCGACGTCTCCAAGGACGGCACACTCACCGGTCCCAATCTCGAACTTCTCAGCCAGGTGTGCGCGGTCACCGACGCGCACGTCGTCGCCTCCGGTGGTGTGTCGACCATCGAGGATCTACTCGCCATTTCCAGCCTGGTTGATCAGGGTGTCGAGGGCGCGATCGTGGGCAAGGCATTGTATGCCGGTCGCTTCACTCTCCCCGAAGCACTGGCAGCAGTTTCCGGATAGATTTTCCAGATGACTCCGACGCGTGACCTCGACGAACTTCTCGCGATTGCGGGTCGGCTTCTCGACGGCGTCCACGATCAGTTCGTCTCCGGTGTCGGCGCCCCGAGTGCGGTCCGCAAGGGCTGGGGTGATTTTGCCACCGAGGTCGATCTTGCGCTCGAGAAGCGGTTGACCGCGGAGTTGTTCGAGCAGACCGGCATCGAGGTGCACGGCGAGGAATTCGGCGGTCCCGACGTCGGTTCCGGGCTCGTCTGGGTTCTCGACCCCGTTGACGGTACTTTCAACTACTCGGCCGGATTGCCCACTGCCGGAACGTTGTTGGCGCTTCTCGACGACGGTGTCCCGGTGCTCGGATTGACCTGGCTTCCATTGATCGGTCACACGTACGCGACTCGCGCCGGCGGTCCGTTGTTGGTCAATGGAATCGCCGTACCGCCGCTGGAGCCAACCGATCTGGCGTCGTCGATCGTCGGCTTGGGTGCGCTCAACGTCAACAGTCGAGGGCGGATCCCCGGCAGTTTCCGTCTCGACCTCCTCGCCGAGATCAGCAAGGTGTCCTCGCGGATCCGGATACACGGTTCAACCGGAGTCGATCTGGCCTTCACCGCGGCCGGCATCCTGGGCGGTGCGATCGTCTACGGCCGCAACGCGTGGGACAACGCGGCCGGGGTCGCGCTCGTTCGCGGTGCGGGCGGGGTGGTCACCGACCTGGCCGGCCGCCCGTGGACCGTAGAATCGCAGTCGGTGCTCGCTGCCGCTCCGGGCATCCACGGTGAGATTCTCGATATCCTCAACGCGCTCGGTGATCCGCGCGCTTCGTCCTCAGGAGGACCACAGTCATGACCCTCGCAGTTCGTGTGATTCCGTGCCTCGACGTCGACGCCGGGCGAGTGGTCAAGGGTGTCAATTTCGAGAATCTTCGCGACGCCGGAGATCCGGTGGAACTCGCGGCAGCGTACGACGCTCAGGGCGCCGACGAACTGACCTTCCTGGACGTGACCGCCTCCACGTCGGATCGCGGCACGATGCTCGACGTCGTAAGTCGCACTGCCGAGCAGGTTTTCATTCCTCTGACCGTCGGCGGTGGAGTGCGCACGGTCGCGGATGTCGATCGTCTGCTGCGTGCCGGTGCCGACAAGGTCAGCGTCAACACCGCGGCGATTGCGCGCCCGGAACTGCTGAAGGAACTGAGTGAGCGTTTCGGCTCGCAGTGCATCGTCCTCTCGGTCGATGCCCGCACCGTTCCCCAGGGGCAGCCGGACACACCGTCGGGGTGGGAGGTCACGACGCACGGGGGCAAGCGCGGCACCGGGATCGACGCTGTCGAGTGGGCCGAGCGTGGTGCAGAGTTGGGAGTGGGGGAGATCCTGCTCAACTCGATGGATGCCGACGGCACCAAAGCGGGCTTCGACCTTCTGATGATCCGCGCTGTCCGGGCGGCAGTCCACGTACCGGTGATCGCCAGTGGCGGTGCCGGCCTGGTCGAGCACTTTGCCCCTGCAGTCGAAGCGGGCGCAGACGCAGTTCTCGCAGCAAGTGTCTTCCACTTCGGCGATCTGAGCATCCCGGAGGTCAAGGATGCGATGCGTGCCGAGGGAATCGTCGTTCGCTAGGCGTTCTCGGCGCGGATTCCGTCGAACATGAGGCGGCTGATGGCTTGGTTCAACGCCGTGCAGTCGACGGACGAACCGGCTCGCAATCCTTGAATCGCACTTGCCAGCATCATGCCGTTGACGGCGTGGGCAGTGTTGTC
This sequence comes from Rhodococcus sp. KB6, assembly GCF_001445685.1. NCBI lineage: Bacteria > Bacillati > Actinomycetota > Actinomycetes > Mycobacteriales > Nocardiaceae > Rhodococcus > Rhodococcus sp. KB6. The sequence goes on from NZ_LNAK01000163.1 coordinate 425,073, forward strand.
GACATCGAGGTCGGCGCGTAGATAGCCGCATTCGACTCCGTGGTGCAGGTACGCCGCGGTCAACGATGCCGACTGGTCGAGTAGATCGAGCATCCGGCCCGTCAGATCGGCGTCGACGCCCGTCGTCTCGAACAGCAGAACCCGCGGGATGCGGGGGTCGTCGAAGAAGATGCGGGGGAGCGCCTCGGCGATCCGTCCCACCTGGGCGCGGTACTCGTCCAGTGTGCTGGCGGCGTCGGGAGCATTCTCGGTGGCCAGTGCGCTGATGATCTTTGCGACGAGGTCGTCGATGACGTGATCGATGATGTCGCGCTTGTTCTCGAAGTACCGGTAGAAGGTCCCGTGGCCGATTCCGAGAGTTGTTGCGATGTCGGCAATTCCGGTTGCGTGATAGCCGCGCTGGGCGAAGCACTCGAATGATGCGTCGATGATCTCGCGGCGCAATTCCGCCTTTTTTCGTTCCGCTCTGGTCATGGCCTTCGTCACATCAGGAATGATACCGTTCTCAATAACGGAATGACGTGTCAGTTTCTGATGTGCAGTTTTTCTGATGTGCAGTTCACGAGAGGGATTCTCCGATGGCAGTGCAGTACGACGCAGTAGTAGTGGGGGCGGGCTTCGGCGGAATGGGTGCGGCCATTCAACTCAAGCGGCTGGGCCTGAACAACCTGGCGATCCTCGAGCGCGAGGACGATCTGGGTGGAACCTGGCACGTCAACCGCTATCCCGGTCTGGCTGTCGACATCGCGTCGGTCACCTACTCGTATTCGTTCGAGCCCAATCCGAACTGGTCCAGGCTTTTCGCACCGGGCGCGGAACTGAAGAAGTACGCCGATCACGTCGCGGACAAGTACGATCTGCGGAAGCACATGACGTTCGGTGCCGTGGTCAACGGAGCCCGCTGGGACGAGGATTCCTCGCACTGGGTCGTATCCGTCGAAGGCGCGCCGGACATCACTGCCAAGTACCTCCTGACTGCGACGGGTTTCCTCTCGCAACCGCATCGGCCCGACATCTCCGGTATCGACGACTTCGCCGGCAAGATCATCCACACCACGGCCTGGGACGATTCCTACGATCTGTCCGGCACCAAGACCGCAATCATCGGAACCGGCGCCACCGCTGTGCAGTTGATCCCCGAGGTGGCGCGTCAGGCCGCAGAGTTGACCGTCTACCAACGCACCCCGATCTGGGTGGTTCCCAAGATCGACGTCCCCATTCCGAATGCAGTGCAGAAGCTGTTCTCGCGTATTCCGCTCACCCAGCGAATCGCGCGCGCTGTCAGTTCGTCGATCCTAGAAATGATCATGGTCAGCGCGGTCCTGCACTACAAGCAGGTCAAACTGTTGAACAAGGGTGCGGCGGCCGCATCACGTGCGTTTCTGCGGTCCCAGGTCAGCGACGCCAGCCTTCGCAAACAACTCACACCGGACTACGACTTCGGGTGCAAGCGTCCCACATTTTCCAACAGCTACTTCCGTACGTTCACCAAGGACAACGTGCATCTCGAAACGACGCCGATCGACCACATCGCTGCCGACGGAATCGTCACCGCCGACGGTCGCAAGACCGAGATCGACACCTTGGTGCTGGCAACGGGATTCAACCTCTGGGATGTGAATTTTCCAGCCATCGAGGTTATCGGTCGAGAGGGACGAAACCTCGGTAAGTGGTGGCGCGACAACCGTTTCCAGGCCTACGAAGGGGTCGCGGTTCCGTATTTCCCCAATTTCCTCACGCTCGCCAGTCCGTACTCGTACAGCGGGTTGTCCTACTTCACGACGATCGAATCCCAGATGCAGCACATGGATCGACTGTTCGGCGAGGTGAAACGGCGCGGCGCGGAAACATTCGAGGTCACCGAAACTGCCAACGCCGAGTTTCTCGACCGGATGACCGAGAACCTGGCGGACTCCGTCTTCTACGGCGGTAGTTGCCAGACTGCACGAAGCTATTACTTCAATCAGCACGGCGAGGCTGCGATTCTGCGGCCCACGTCTACACGGAATGCGTTCGTCGAAGCGAAACGCTTTCCGCTCGAGGACTATTCGATCATCTAGGCGGGCTTGTCCCGCGTTCGGCTATCTTGCCGAGCTGACTCCGGTCGGAACCGATATCACGGGATAACGGTTCTGCCGGTTCAGTCGGGAAGTGACCGAGATGTGCATCAGTCGGCTCACCGCGGAGGCAGCGCCTTTTCGCGGAGATCCGATCACGATGGTAAATGCGTCGTATTTGTCCGCGGTTGCGAGAATGACACCGGCCGGGTCTCCATAGGTGCAGTCGTACGTCCAGGTGTCGGCGTGCGAGGCAAGTGCCGAGGTTGTCTGCTCGCGTTGCGACACCATCTCGTCGTGCAGACGCGTTTCGAATTCTGGTGAGTCGGTTTCGGCAGGTAGGTCCTCGGACGTGATGCAGTGAACGACGTGGAGGGCTGAATCCTCCTTGGCGGCAAGCGTCAGTGCGTAGCTGAGTACATTCTTGCTGGTAGCACCTGGGCCGATGCCGAGAACGACGTGGCGGGTTCGGACGCGATCGGTACTCGGGTTCGCGAGATGGCAGATGTACTCCGGGTGCGGACCGTCATGACGTTGATGGTTCATGTCGGATCTTCTTCCAGAGCGAGAAGCGAAGGAACTTCCATTCTAGGGCGGCCGTGCAGGGGAATTCCACGGAAGTCACAGGTGGAAGGTATAAACGTCATATGAGTCTTGATCCCGCAATCGCGGCGAAGCTGAAGCGAAACGACGCCGGACTGTTCAGCGCGGTTGCGCAGGAGAAGTCGACCGGTGATGTGCTGATGGTCGCGTGGATGGACGACGAAGCGCTCGCGCGAACACTGGAAACCCGTAAGGGGACGTACTATTCGCGCTCGCGGCAGCAGTACTGGGTCAAGGGAGAGACCTCCGGGCACACCCAGTACGTGCACGAGGTGCGCCTCGACTGTGACGGCGATTCCGTCTTGCTGATCGTCGATCAGGAGGGCGCCGCGTGCCACACCGGCACTCACACGTGTTTCGACACCGACGTCCTGCTCGCTGCTGAGCAGTGACGCGAGATGGCCACTGACAAGACTCCACAACCGCTCGATTACTCGTTCACCGCTCCCATCGAGAAAGACGGTGCGTTCGCAACGTTCTTGACCGTGCCCGGCTCGGCGGAACTTCTGGGAACCAGACGCGCTGTGAAGGTGCTCGGAACCCTCGATGGTGAGCATCCCTTCGAGGCGACGCTGATGCCCTCCGGCGACGGACCGCACTGGCTTCCGCTGCGCGTGGCGCTGTGCAAGGCGATCGGCAAGAGCGCCGCTGGAGAAGAGGTAGCGGTACATCTACAGCAGCGACTGAGCTGAAGTTTTCCCGAACCAAGGAGCGCCGTCGTGCAATTCTGTTCGATTTCGAACATGCCGCGGACGTGGAGCCGGATCGGTAGGCCGAGTACGGTCCAGGTGCCGTCGGCGTCGGGTGGGACATGGGACTGCTCGGGCTGGCTCGACACGTGGAACTGGGGATCGCGACGCCACTCGAGACACCCGAGTGGTCGGCGAGCGACGAGGCCAAGGCATTCATCGCGGGAAGCAGTGAACTGTGGGCCGAAGCTGCGATCGCATCGGGCGACGACCCGGATGCGGCTGCAGCCGCCGCTGCTCGCACGACCGCTGCATACACCGGGTAGATCACCTCTACGAGGACTAACATCGGATTAGTCTGGTTGTTGCGGGACTTCCGCGCCACGAGCGGAGACGACGATGGTGTATCGGCTCATCGAAGTAGTAACGGTGTTCGTTCACTTCGGGTTTGTCCTCTATGTGGTGCTGGGTGGGTTCGTGGCGTGGAAGTGGCGTCGTACCATCGGTTTCCACCTTCTTGCAGTCGTCTGGGGAGTCGGTTCGATAGCGGTCGGATACGACTGCCCGCTGACCAATCTCGAGAACTGGGCCCGCCGGATGGCCGGGATCGCGGAGTTGCCGTCCACCGGATTCATCTCGCACTACATCACCGGCGTGTTCTATCCGGCGAGTATCGAAGGCCTTGTACAGGCGCTCGCGGCGACAGTGGTTGTCGGATCCTGGGTAGGATACGTGCTGCTCGGACGGCATGCGAAGGGTGAGGTCAAAGCCTCTTCAGCGACCTGATTCCGTACAAACGATCCCAGCCGTTTCCGAATGGAAACGACTGGGAGGTGCTACCAGGATTTACGCGCGAGTCAGGGCTACCACCGGGATTGTGCGGATCCCAGCGGTCTTCTCCGCGTATTCGGCAAATCCCGGGTATCGACTGGCCTGCTCGTCGTAGATGCGGTCACGCTTCTCGCCGGTTACTTCGCTGACGGAGACCGGGTATGTTTCGGTGCCGATCTCGACCTCTGCCTGGTCGGTGGCAACGAGGTTGTAGTACCAGTCGGGATTGGTCGGGGCACCGGCCTTGGATGCAAAAACGTAGATGGTCTTCGGATCCTGCTCGTCTGCCAGATACATCATGGGACTCACGAAATCGCGTCCGGATTTGCGTCCTGTGTGGTGGACCAACACCATGGGCGCACCTTCGAAGGGGCCACCTACCTTGCCCTCGTTCTCCCGAAATTCCGCAATGATTCCTGCGTTCCAATCGTCGGTACTCATCGTTGTCTCCCGGTCTGCGAGTGGCGAAGGGCTCTGCCGCCAAGCTTTGCACAACTGGTGAATCGACGAGAGGTCATCTTCGGCGTCCAGCATGATCTACTATCTACGTATGAACGCAGATAGTGGTGTTTGTCGCCGTAAGCTTCCCGATGATCAAGTCGACCTCGTCGTCGAGGTGTTCCGCATGCTGGCCGACGCAACCCGTGTGCAGGTTTTGTGGGCATTGGTAGACCGCGAGTGCTCGGTGAACGAACTGGCGGAACGCGTCGGCAAGCCGGCGCCCTCGGTGTCGCAGCACCTGGCGAAATTGCGCATGGCAAGGTTGGTACGAACGCGCCGCGATGGTACGACGGTGTTCTATCGCCTGGAGAACGACCATGTGCGCCAACTGGTTACGGACGCGGTCTTCAATGCGGAGCATGCCGGACCCGGATTGCCGGGGCATCACCGTAGTGAAGGTGAACTTCGGGAGATACACCCGGAGCGCTCGGCGAACGTCGATCGGACCGATCAAGAAGAAGGTGCGTCGTGACGCACGAACCCAAGACGTCCCACGGCCACGGCCACGGCCACCGCCATGTCCACGGGCCGAAGGGATTTCGATCGGCAGTCCGCGAAGTGTTCTCGCCGCACAGTCACGACGCTGCCGACAGTGTCGACGACGCATTGGAATCGAGCGTAATCGGCATCCGGGCGGTCAAGATCAGTCTTGTTGCGCTCGGAGTCACCGCAGTTGCTCAGGTCGCGATCGTGGCGATCTCGGGTTCGGTGGCGCTGCTGGCGGACACCATTCACAACTTCTCCGACGCGCTCACGGCAGTCCCACTCTGGATTGCCTTCGCGCTCGGTCGGCGCGCTGCGACCAGGCGCTATACCTATGGTTTCGGGCGTGCGGAGGATTTGGCCGGACTGTTCGTGCTCGCCATGATCGCACTGTCGGCAGTGATCGCCGGTGTCGAGGCGGTGAGGCGATTGATCAACCCGGTCGAGATCGAGCACCTCGGTTGGGTAGCGGCGGCAGGTTTGATCGGTTTCATCGGAAACGAATTGGTGGCGTTGTATCGGATCAGGGTCGGCAGGCAAATCGGTTCAGCGGCCCTGGTGGCCGATGGATTGCATGCTCGGACCGACGGATTCACTTCGCTCGCAGTCCTTCTGGGGGCGGGGGGAGTTGCGCTGGGTTTCCCGTTGGCAGATCCGATCATCGGCCTTGTCATCACCGTTGCCATCGTGGCGGTGCTCAGGACTGCAGCGCGAGACGTCTTCCGGAGGTTGATGGACGGCGTCGAACCTGAGTTGGTGGACGACGCAGAGCATGCATTGATGCACGAACCTGGAGTCCTCGGTGTTCGTGATCTGAAGATGCGGTGGATCGGACACCGACTGCATGCCGATGCAGAACTCGACATCGATCCCCGGGCAACACTTGCCGAAGCTCATGCGATTGCACACAGCGCCGAGCATTCGCTCACTCACGCGGTGCCCAAACTCGCTACTGCCTTGGTGCATGCGTACCCGGCGCATGACGCGGCCAACTCCGAAGTCTGATACCGGCCGCCTTCCCGGTGATCTGTGCTTGATGTCAAGCGCAGGCGGCTTCCCAGGCGAAACCGTCTGGGTCTGTGAAGGTTTCAGACGCGCCGGCAACGGTCAGACGGTGTGATCCGGTGCCTTCCGGAGCAACCCCGGCATCCTTTGCCAAAGCGCGGCGACCATACAGTGCGAGTGTCACATTGTTTGCTGCACTGGTGAATTCGACGTACTTGCGACCGAAGCTCTTGGACACCTCGAGTCCGCGGTCGAGGTAGAACTGCTTGCTGGCCTTGACGTCTTCGGCGCCGAGCAGCAGCACGAGGCTGTCGATCGTGCGGGTGGCCGGCCCGTCGTTCTTCTTCGACGACGTGGCGATCTTCCAGATCGAACCGTCTGGAGCCTGGACGACTCCGCCGTATCCCCAGAGGGATTTCTTGACAGGCTTCAAGGCGGTGGCACCGGCTGCGAGTGCTGCGCCGACGAAGGCGTCGACGATGTTCGGTTGGGAGACGACGAGCGAAAGGGTGTACCCACGAAACCCTGTTGTCGGTTCGTTCGATTCGCGTAGCTGGATTCGATCTCCGACGCCGAGAGCGTTGTAGAAGGCTTCGGCTGCCGCGAGGTCGGGAACGTCGAGTATCACGGATTTCGCGGTGGTCATCTGGGCGCTCCCTGCTGATGTGTGGATTGGCGACGTGTGGTCGGAAGTGGACTTCTGTGGTGTGTTCATGTGTTTCAACGTAATTGCGGGTCCCGTGGTTGTGCTTCTCGATTTCTGATCGGTTTGCTGAGACTGCTTGCAAGGTGCAGCACTCACGCAGGCCTTAGGTGGGCGATTTGTCGTGAATATCCTGTTCAGCCGTTGTTTTCTCGATAGGCTGGTGAGCGCTGATCGGACGTACCTCACGCCACCATGGAACGGGGAAACCAGTGATCGCACTGCGACGAAAGTCGTTAGCCGCAGCAGTTGTGGTGTCCATGACGATGGCGTTGGCCGCGTGTACCTCCGGTGAATCGGCGCCCGAGGTGGGCGGCAATTACGGCTCTGGCGGAACCGCCGTCGACTATCGGGAGCCGGTGAAACTGAGTAGCCGAGATGGTGTTCTCGAGGTGCGCTTGTCCGCTCATCAGGGAGTGATTCCGCTCGATACCGCTTCGGCGCCCGTGTCGAATTTTCTGCTCTTCGGGTACGAGGTCATCCGCGGTACGGCGTCGGACGGATCGACCTCGGCGAGTGACGTCTATCCGGCGCCGACTCTCCGCGTCAATCCCGGAGAGCGATTGATCATTCATTACGACAACGATTTGCAGGATCTCACGATCCAGGACTTCTACGATCCGGCATTCACACCTGCGGGCGGGGGCGTGCCGATCTATCCGCCGGCGCTGACGTCGGCTCCGCTGAATCTGCACACGCACGGAGTGCACGTGAGTCCGGACGGCAATGCGGACAACGTGTTGCTCAACATTCCAGCCGGCCAGGGAAACGTGTACGACTACGCGATTCCGGGGACGATGCCGAACGGTCTGTACTGGTATCACAGTCACCGGCACACCCTCACCGCCCAGCAGACGTACATGGGCCTGGCCGGGCTACTGGAAATCGGCCGGCCGGACGGCAATCTGCCTGTCGTGACGGCAAACGACGTTCCGATTCGCGATATGGCACTGCAGTACAACTTCGTATTCGACCGCAAAGGAAAGGGCCGACAGCTCAACGACGCGAACTGGCCCCAATTCGTCAGTACGTTGACGCCACCCGCCGGTACGGAACTAGCCGACGGGACGTACCGTCCGAGCCTTGCTCCGGTGAATTTCTCGGACACCACCGAGGGCGCGCAGTATTTCACCAACTGGTATACCGGACCGTTGTCCCCGGCCAATCATCGTGGACAGAATCAATTCGTTCCAGGCAATCTGCAGAGCTTCGTGGGTGAATCGACGACTGTACCGGCCGATCCCTCACTGCCGGACAACCAACGCGATGTGCAGTACACCGTGAACGGTCAGTTCCAGCCGTCGCTGAAACTGAAGCCGGGGCAGACCGAGATCTGGGTGCTTGCCAACATCAGCGACTTTGCCTACATGCCGGTCACGTTGACGGAAACCGCAACCGGCGCCCATCCGAAGTTCGCCATCGTAGGGCAGGACGGAAACCCGTTCGACGAGGTCAGGCCACCCGTGGACGGGGACGGAACCAGGCTGGTGATTCCGCCGGCCTCGCGATACGCGATCGCAGTGACGATGCCGGAGTCCGGCGATCTGGTGCTGGAGATGCCACCGCTCGAAGGTGCAAAGCCGGTGAGCAATCCAGGCATTCTCTACACCAACAACGGTACCGACAATCCGCCCGCCGAACTCGGAACCGTCACCGTCGACCCGTCGGTGATCAGTTACGCGGACGGATTCTTCACGTTCCCGACTCAGCAGTTGATCCGTGCGACGCCAGACGAGGGCGAAGGAAAGACGACTCCCTTCGAGTTCGGACAGAAGCTCGATACCTACACCTCGTTCGTGGATACCGCAGCGATGACGCCCGACGTGACCCGCAACCTCACAGTGTCCGGTGGGTTCGGAAACGAGAAGGCCAGCAACAGTGATCCGAAGGCCTTCACCTACGAATTCGCCGACAACACGTTCCCCAACATTCCGCTGATTCAACCGCGACTGAATTCCGTTGAGGAATGGAAGATCACGAACCTCAACAACGACGAACACCCGATGCATATTCACGTCAACGACTTCCAGGTAACGGAAGTTGTGGATCCCGTCGCAGGTACCACGACAGGGGTTCAGCCATGGGGAATCGACAACGTGAACGTGCCCGCTCCGGTGACTGACGAGAATGAGAATGCTCTCGAGCCTGCGTCAGTGACGTTGCGAACGAAGTTCACCGAGTACACCGGAACCTTTGTGATTCACTGCCACCGACTCAATCACGAGGACAACGGTTTGATGGCGACTGTCAACGTGATTCCCGAGGTATCGACATATGCCGTCGCGATACCTGGTTCGGCCGGCGTGCCCGCCAAGGTGCAGATATTCGATGCCAACGGCGACAAACTGATCACTGCTGTGACGCCCTTCCCGTCGTTCGAAGGCACCCCGAGTGTTGCGATGGCGGACGTGAACGGAGACATGGTGCTTGATCTGGTCGCTGGAACAGGTGCAGGCTCGGCTCCGGAAGTGGTGGCGTACAACGCAGTCGGCGGCGTGCCGTTCACCGACGAGTTGGCAAGATTTGCCCCCTTCGATGTGGGTTTTCGTGGCGGAGTGAACATCGGCGGCGTCGATATCGACGGAAACGCACTGGCGGACAACATCATCGTTGCCTCGGGCCCAGGGATGGAGTCGCAGGTCAAGATTTACTCCACCGACCTTCCGGCGGACAAGAGGTCCGCACCCGCAGAATTCGGTTCGTTCTCGCCGTACCCGGGATCGAGTAGCGGAGTCACGTTCGCAACCGGAATGGTTGACAGTCACTCCGGTCGAGCGAGCATCGTGACCGCACCGGGTGCGGGCGAGGAGCCGTTGATCAAGACGTTCCGCTACGACCTGTACGAACCGACGGCGGCTGCGCAGGGCGGCTCCGATGAACACGCAGGTCATACGGCTGGTCCTGTAATGACGTCGCAGTTCTTGGCATTCGATCAGGGCTACCGCGACGGGGTGTCTCTGTCGACGGGTTGGGTGGCCGGCGCCGAGGGCGGCGCAAAGTCGATAGTGGCAGGCATGCTCGGAGGAGAAGGATCAATCCGCGTCTTCTCGAGTGGATCCAGGCTCGACGGTGCACCCGAGATGTACCTCGAGAGTCCAGATCACCATTCGACGGACGTGGCATTTCGGGAGGTTGCAGCTTTCGACCCGTTCACCGCTCCAGAGTCGGGTGTGGGAGTGGCCACGACGAGCACGACTACCGGCGCGGATCTCCTCGTCAGCGGCAGCAACGGAACGGGTGCCGAAGTTCGGAAATTCACTCTCGGTCGTGCCGATCCGTCTGCGACCACATTGACACCGACGCTTGTGGGAACGCTGCCGCCCTATCCCGTCGGCGGGGGAGTTCTGCCGCTCGGCGGCCGATGATCCGGTTTTGAGAGTTGCTGAAAGTAGTTTCATATCAACGTGTCTCGAGCCTTCCTGTTCTCGAAGTTGTCCGGTTTGTCTCTGGTTATCGAAAGTGTGTTCGATTAAACTTTCGGTATGGACAGTCGGGGAGCGTGGCAGCTGGATGGTGAGGGCCTCAAGGGCGAGGTTCTGGATCTGGTGCGTGTCCGGCACGAGTTGCAGTCGCGGATGGTGTTGTTGATCGTGGAGATGTTTTCCCGGGAGGTTCTCGGCGGGAGAGGTTTTCGGGCGATCGCGCAGTGGTTGCATGGTTCGACGAATTTGGAGATCGGTGAGTGCAGTCTGTTGGTCGGGTTGGCGAGGTTGTTGATGCTCGAGCCTGTTGTGGGCGATGCGTTTCACCGTGGTGACGTGGATGCGTTGAAAGCCCGTCAGGTGGCGTCGTTTTGTCAGCATCCACCGAAGAACATGACCCTGGCGGATGTGGACAAGGCTCGCGGGATTCTGTTGGGGTTGGCGTCGCAGAACATTGCCGATTGTGATGCGGTGCGGGCGGCGATCCGGCGGATCGAGAAGCAGTACGGCAAGCGTGAGGACGGCGTTCCGGTGGGTGAGGATTCGGAGCGTAACGAGTTCTACGCCTCGAAAGGTTTGTACGGGCGTGTGACCGTGAAGGGTGATCTGGATGCGGTGAACGGGGCCCGTCTGATCACGTTGTTGTCGAGTCTGTCTGCGCCGACGCCGGAGAAGGACGGCGTCAAGGACACGCGTACTCCGGCGCTGCGGCGGGCGGATGGGTTTTGCGAGTTGTTGCGCCGGTACGAGCGGGCGGGGTTGGGTCCGGTCGAGGGCGGGGTGAAACCGCACATCACGGTCACCGCCAGCGCAAAAGACATGACAGACCTCAAGGCGTTGAAAGACCTCTTGCCGTCCACTGAGGAGTTGGGTTTCGCGTGGGCGGATTGGGTGGGCCCGATCAGTATCGATACCGCGCGGATGTTGGCGTGCGACTGCACGGTCACGCGGATTTTGTTGGATGAGAATGGTGTTCCGCTCGACTGCGGTAAGGAAGCGCGAACAGCGACGGTGCCGCAGCGGCGGGCGTTGGCGGTTCGTGATGGTGGGTGTGCGTTTCCGGGGTGCGGGACTCCGTCGGGGTGGTGCGATGCTCATCATATTGTTCACTGGGGTGATGGTGGCCCAACGGATCTCGATAATCTGGTCTTGTTGTGTGGTCATCATCATCGGACGCTGCATCACACGGAGTGGCGGGTGGAGATCGGTCCGGATCGGAAATCGGTGTTCTATCCACCGATGTCGATCGATCCGTTCCAGCAGCCGATCGGCGGGAACAGCCCACCAACGGCCGCGTGAACGGACATAACTGAAAATGCCAGCGTATGCACCGGGGAAGAATCATGCCCCGTTACATGCGCTGGCTTTTCGTGTTCCGGAGAGTTCAGGGCAGCGACCAGAACTGAGTAGTCACGAGGTAGAAGACGATAACCCAGAACAAGGTCACAGCGGCGACGATTGCCACCCCTTGTGCGTTGGTTTTTGCGACAGGAATCCCCGGAGGCGGACGCAGCCAACGGCGCAGGAGTCGATTCACGTAGTACGGCATCGTGAAGAAACTCATGATGAAGCTCGACAGCAGATTGCCGATCAACAATCCGAGCCAGAGTGGCAGCTTCAGCGGTGACAGCGCCAAAGTAAGCAAGACGACAGTCGGGTAGAGACCGACCCAGACCGCGATCGAGGTTTTTGTCTCCGAAGGTGGAGGGGCCTCGTTTCCGTTCTCGTCGAAGGCAAACCAACTGCCGAACGAATTGTCCACGGTTCGCAGTTCGAAGTCGTGAAACTTGCGGCCCTCGGCGAGGAGTTGTTGTCGCTCAGGGGAAGTCAGCCACGTATCGAGGTGGGCAGCATTGTCGAAGCGATACAGCAGGGTCCATTCATCCTGCACACCGTCGACGGGGCGAAACAGTTCGGTGCCGCGGAATCCGTCGAAAGCACTCTCCACCTCCCGAAGGCGATCCTGCCAGGCAAGGAACTCGTCGATGCTGTCGTCACCTACTCGGTGCGTCACTACGACGGTCAGCAGTGGGTCCGGAGGCCTGATCCCGCCGCTCACTACCTGCTGCGTGGCCGGGCCGTCGAAGAACTGACGACCGCTGTCGAGGTAGTCCTGCCTCGTCGCGCTGTTGATCCACGCTTGAACATGAGCGATGGAGTCGAAGCGGTACACGATCACCCAATCAGGTTGGGTGGGCGTCGGAGCAGCGATTTCTGCCCCGAGGAAGCCTGCATAATCTGCGGCGGCTCGGTTGAGATCTTTCTGCCAGACCTCGAATTCTTTCTCCAGTCCGGCACGCACTCGCTGGCCGATGATGACCGTCGCGGCGCTGTCCGCCGACGTGTGCGCGGTCATCGGTTCAGGCCTGTGTAGATGCGTTCCGGGGTGAGCGGTAGCGACCGGAATCGTGACCCGGTTGCATCCTGCAGTGCGTTCGCCAATGCAGGGGCAACCGGATTGATGCAGCACTCCGCCATGCCCTTGGAGCGGAGAGGACCGACGGAGTCTGATGACTCGACGAGGATCACCTCCGTGCGTGGGATATCTGCATATGTCGGGATCCGGTAGTTACGTAGATTCGGGTTCATCATCGCGCCGTTTGCGTCTACGTGGAAGTTCTCGGTGAGTGCGAAGCCGATGCCCTGGGCGACGCCACCTTCGATCTGTCCCCGCACCTGCGCCGGATTGATGATCACCCCAGCGTCGGTGGCTTGGACGCTGTAGAGAATGCGGATCTCGCCGGTGATGCGATGGACGGCAATCCGGAAGCCATGAGTGTTGGACACCACGCTGCGCGGAGATCCGTATGCCTTCCGCGCCTCGGTGAATCGGATCCCGCGCGGGCGCGCGGCCTCGAGTATCTCTTGCAGTGTTAATCGAGTACTACCGCAGACGATCTTGTCGTCGTCCATCGAGCACTGGTCAATCGACACGCCGGTGTGGTGCGCGGCGAAGGCAAGTAGGCGATCGCGGAGCGCATTCGACGCGCGAAGTACCGCGTTCCCAGCGACAAACAGGCCGGCGCTGGCGAAAGCGCCTGTGTCGAAACCGGTTCGGTCGGTGTCCGACTGAATGATTCGTACACGCGACGGAGTTGTGCCCAGCTGATTTGCGGCGATCTGCACGTGGGCCGTAGAAGTTCCCTCACCGAATTCGACTGTGCCGATGGCAAGTTCGTATACACAGTCTTCGCCGAGGGTGAGCCAAGCCTCGGAAATGTGCTCGGTGGGTGGCGCGGTCTCATGTAGTGAACTGGCGGTACCGGTGCCGATCAGCCAATCGTCTCCGAGCGAGGGAACCTGTTGCCGCTTCAACGCGGTGTCGATCAGATCGATGCATTGCCCCAGTCCGTCTTCGGTGAAGATCACGTCGTCTGGGCCGTCTTCGAGTGCGATCAGCGAATCGCCCGGTCGGACGATATTGCGTCGACGCAGTTCGAGCGGATCCATGTTCAGCGCGACGGCCAATTCGGTCATGGCCGATTCCACGGCAAAGGCCGGTTGCGTCATCCCGTACCCACGCAGAGCGCCGCTCGGGACGTTATTGGTGTACACGGAATACGCATCGAACTTCTTGTTGGCGCAGCGGTAGAGCGATACTGCCGCGCCGCCGGCAAAGAGTGTCTCTCCACCGTGGTTTCCGTACGCACCGGTGTTCGATACGTTGCGATACTGAAAGGCTGTGAGGGTTCCGTCCGACTTGGCACCGAGCTTGATCGTGAGCTTCATCGGATGACGCGGCGACGCGGTGGTGAACTCTTCTTCTCGGGTGAACTCGAGGCAGACGGGACGACCGGTGTCGAGGGTGGCGAGCGCCACCAGATCCTCGCTGATCACTTCCTGTTTTCCTCCGAACCCGCCGCCCACGCGTTTGCAGAACACGCGTAGCTGATCCGGGCGGAGGTCGAAGAGATGGGCGAGTTTGACCTTGGCGATGGAGGGGGACTGCGAACTTGTGCGAACGTGAAGGCGTCCGTCTTCCATCCAGGAGATCGAACCGTGCGTCTCGAGGTGCGCGTGCTGAACCCGCGGCGAGAAGTAGGTGCCTTCGTGGATGACGTCGGCCTCGGCGAACCCTGCCTCGACGTCGCCCACATGACCGTGAAGTTCGAGCAGGATGTTGTGCTCGGGATCTCGAACAAAGGGATCGTCGGATCCGTGCAGGGCTGGAGCGCCGTCGGCCATGGCCTCTTCCGGATCGAACACGGAAGGCAGGATCTCGTAATCGACCTTCACCTTCCGACGGCCTTCTTCCGCAGCGACGACGGAGTCGGCGAGGACGGCCACTACACGCTGACCCACGAACCGCACGACGTTGTCGAGAATGTAGGTGTCGTCCGGATCGACAAGGTGGTCGGTATGTATTGCCGTGGTGAAGAGCTTGCGCGGCACGTCTTTCCAGGTGTAGACGCGATGGACACCGGGGACGGCGAGCGCCTCGGTGGTGTCGATGGAGGTGATGCGGGCATGTGCGTGAGGCGAGTGCAGCACTTTCAGGTGCAGCATGCCGTCGATCGCGGTGTCCATAGTGTATTCGGCTCGGCCGGTCACCACGTCGGTGGCCGCCGGCGCCCCGACGCTGGTTCCGACGGCCTGTCCCGGGAGGGCAACTTCGATAGCACCGACACCGTTGACCGCGTCTTCGATGGATCGGTAACCGGTGCAGCGGCACAGGTTTCCCTTGAGCGCTCGCGGCAAGTCTTCTTTCTGCGCGTCGGTGAGCGCCGCCGAGGTCATGATCATCCCGGCGGTGCAGAACCCACACTGAAAGCCGGGTGCATCCCGGAACTGCTGCTGAATCGGATGGAGATCTTCGGGCGTGCCGAGTCCCTCGATCGTGGTTACCGCGCGACCGTCGGCGCGAAAGGCGGGCGTGATGCAGCTGTGTATCGGTGTTCCGTCGAGCCACACTGTGCACGCCCCGCAGTCCCCGCCGTCGCACCCCTTCTTCACCCCGTGGTGTCCGAGGTGCCGAAGAAACGTCCGGAGACACTGTCCCGGGAACGGCTCCTCGTGGAACTGCCGGTCGTTCACCGTGTAGCTCATGACTGGCTCCCCGTGAGTTCGTTTCGGAGCTCGTCGGCGTAGTGGCGGGCGAGGTGGAGGCGGTGGTCTGGGGTTCCGTTGGGATCGTCGAACCAAATGTCGGCCGAAATGGAGTCGACGGCTCGTCGCAGAGAGTGCTCGTCCGGCATGGTGTCGAACGTCAGCCGGATCGGATGGGTGGTGCCGGCGGTGATGGTGAGGTGAAAGTCGTCGGCGCCAGGAGTCTGCGTCGCGATCATGAAGATCGTCGAACGGCCGAGGTGCGTGAGACTGAAGCGGCGGTGGGCGTGCCGTTTGGTGAGTGCGTGCACCGGGAACTCGATGCTCCGAAGGACTTCGCCCGGCTCCAGGACATTCTGGTGGTCACCGGTCACGAAGTCGCACGCGTCGACGGTCCTCACTGTTCCGTCGGTAGCCCATAGTGTGAACGAAGCCTCGAGTGCAACTGCCAGGGTGATCATCGGTCCGGCCGGAAGCGACATACAGATGTTGCCGCCTACGGTGGCCGAATTCCACACCTTGAAAGACGAGAGGAAGTACTCGCAGCTGACGCGAATAAGTGGACTCGCACGCCAATTGTCCGGCGGGACAAACGCATACAGTTCGGCAACGGTGCACGTAGCTCCGACACCGAAATGAGTCGGGCCGACCTCCAGTGGTGTCCAACCGAGCGCGGTGAGGTCGACCAGTCGACGCGTGTCGGGTTGTTCTGCTGAGAACAGCCACGTTCCTCCCGCGAGCCAGGCGTCGCCGGGACGCCACACGTCCCCTGGGCGATCCGGTGGTCGGCGTATCACGTCGGTAATGGTGGTGATGTCCATGCGCCTGCTCCCCTCGGGGGATGTGTCTTCTCGGAGTGGGACATTACCGAGGTGACGAGACACATTCACACTTTTAGTACATATCGGGCACGCGAAACATGAGCGATACGTACGTGACATCGACTGGTGGGGCGGTGCATGCGCGTGCCGATTCTGGGTACGACTGCTTGAGAGGCGCGATCAGCCTCTTGCTTTCGCGCTGTTGATTCGGACGCGGCTACGCACTCGGCGGCCGCGGAGATCATGCGGGGCGGGGCGCTGTGAAACCCTTCGAGGTAAGTCGGACCGACCCTTCTGATGAGACGCTCTTTCCGCTCTCGGCCGCCCAACGGGCAACCTGGTTCGCTCAGCAATTCGATCCCGAAGTCCCGATTCTGATAGCGCACTACGTGGAGCTGCGCGGCGAACTCGACGTCGAACTGCTGGATCGCGAAACGCGAGCGGTGGCATACGAGTTTCAATCTCCTTTGCTCAAAGTGATCGAGATCGACGGTCAACCGATGCAGTACGTGGACGAGACATCTGAGATCACCGTCCGTCTTGTCGACCTCCGTGGGTCCCCCGATCCGATCGAGGATGCCCTCGGGTGGATGCGCCGAGATTGCCGGACACAGCTCGACCTGGCAGTTGACAGAATTGTCGAGACCGCTGTGCTGCGCGTGGGCGACGCGCACTATCTGTGGTACAGCCGCATCCATCATGTTGCGCTCGACGGTTTCGGTGCCATGACCATGATGAACCGCATTGCGCATCGGTACTCGGCCTCGGCGGCGAGAAAGGACTCGCAGCCGAGTCGTGCCGCGACACTCCGGACGCTGTACGACATCGACGAGCGGTACAGAATGTCGGATCGATTCGCCGCCGACCGGGAGTACTGGGCTGAGCGCAATACCACCCTCGCCGGATCCAGCCTGGCGGAGGCTTCTGGGCCCGCGCAAACCGAGAGCCGACTCGAAAGCACACTGATGTCGGACCGAAGTTGTGCCCTTCTCTACGAATCCGAGAACCACGCTGCACCGGTCATCGCTGCGCTCGCGTTGTACCTCGCGCGGATGACGGCGAAAGAGACTGTCCAGATTCATGTTCCGATGTCCGGACGGACTACGACGGTACTGCGGGACTCGGGCGGCATGATGGTGAACGTCACGCCACTGCTCATCCGTGTCGCAGCGGTCGACACCGTCGGTGAACTGTTCGCCCAGGTCCAACATGAGCTCATGGGTGCATTGCGGCACCAGCGCTGCAGCCTCGACGACATCCGTCGGGACGCAGGCGTGACGAGCGGTCTGGAAGGCGAAGACTCATATGCCGGGCCCATGGTCAACGTCATGCTGTTTCGCCAGGAGGTGCAGTTGGGCGAGGTGGTTGGGGAGTATCACATCGTCACCTCCGGGCCGGTGGAAGACCTTCTGGTCAACGTGTATCCGAGCGGCGACAGGCTGCGTGTCGACTTCCGGGCAAACCCGATCCGATACGAGGAGGCGGGTTTACGCGAGCACCACCGGAACTTTGTCGGCTTGCTGGAAGAGTTGATCGCGTCTGATTCCGGTGCCGAACTCGCAGACATTCACGGCCCGACGGCCCGAGAGGGCGAGCGACGACAACGCGAAGTCCGGCACCTCGAGTATTGGAGACATGAGCTCGCCGGGGCGCCCGAACTTTTGCAACTTCCCTTCGATCGACCCAGGCCTGCAACGCAATCGCTGGACAGTGCACAGGTTGAGGTCCTGATCGCCACCGATACCCACGCGCGGATCACGGCGATGGCGAGTGATCTCGGGACGGACACTCGTGCGGTCTTACATGCGAGCTTTGCTCTCCTGGTGAGCCGGTTGTCCGGTGCTTCGGATGTTGTGATCGGTACGCCGACGGGATCCGACGCGAACATCGTTGCCATCCGGAGTCGCATCGATCTGGAGACGCCGTTCACGGCACTCTTGGGCAGTGTCGTCGAGGTCCGAAGTAATGCGCTGCCGCACAGTGGGATACGGCTCGAGCAGTTGGTTCAGCCATTGCACGTTGAGGATGTACCCGCCTATGCGCCGGTTGTACAGGTGACGTTCGAGTCCGTCGCCGGCGCTGACGAGCACCCTCGCGACATCGGCCGCTTCGATCTCGGAGTGTCTGCAGTCGAGACTTTCGACGAGGTGGGTACGCCGTCCGGAATCTCGGTGAGGCTCGCGTTTGCCACCGACCTGTTCGACGCCGAGACGGTACGCGGCCTCGGTTTGCGGTTCGCGTGCGTCCTGGAATCCGTCACAGCGGATCCGGCAATCATGGTCGGCGACATCGATATCTTGTCCGACGACGAGCGATCCGCGATACGGTCTGTCCGCGGTGACCCGCGCGCTTCGCATCGCACCCTGGCCGATTTGTTCGACGGTGCGGCGCGCACACACCCCGACGGCGTGGCCCTCTCGTATCTCGATGACGAGTTGACGTATCGAGAACTCGACGAGCGTTCCTCGAAGTTGGCCCGAGAATTGATCGACCGCGGCATCGGTCCGGAAAAGGTTGTGGCGCTGGGTATGACGCGTTCGGTCGAATCGGTTGTCGCGATGTTGGCCGTGAGCAAAGCCGGCGCGGCATTCGTGCCGGTGGATCCAACCTATCCGAATGAACGTGTTCGCTTCATGCTGACCGATTCCGGCGCCGTACTGGGACTCACGGTCGTCGCGGAACTTCATCGCTTGCCGGATTCGGTTCCCTGGTCAGCGATCGACGACGCCGAGTTCCGTGGCCGACTTGCACGGTTGTCCGTGCGTTCCATCTCCGATGTCGATCGGGTGCACCCGATCCGGCCCGACAATCCCGCATACGTGATCTACACGTCCGGGTCCACCGGACTCCCCAAGGGGGTGACGGTCTCGCATCGTGGACTGGAAGCGCTTGCTGCCGAACAGCGTTCGCGGTTCGGTGCGACCCAGGATGCGCGAACGTTGCACTTCTCGACCCCGAGTTTCGACGCCTCGATTTTCGAGTACCTGCTGGCTTTCGGTGCCGGAGCGACCATGGTGATTGCGCCGAGCACGATCTACGGCGGTGACGAGTTGTCTCACTTCCTCGAATCCCAGCGTGTCACGCATGGTTTTGTCACTACTGCGGCGCTCGGAACAGTTTCGCCCGAGGGCCTTTCGGGCTTCGGCGACGTGGTGGTCGGTGGTGAGGCCTGCCCGCCGGATCTTGTGCAGCGGTGGGCTCCTGGTCGCCGGCTGTGCAATGCGTACGGGCCGACCGAGACCACCGTCATGTCGAACATCGGCGAGCCGATGGTGTCGTCGGAGAACATCACAGTGGGCGGTCCGCTCCGCGGCTTCGAGGAGATCGTGCTCGATCAGCGATTGCACCCCGTCCCCGACGGTGTTGTGGGCGAGCTGTACATCTCGGGAGACGCGCTCGCACGTGGATATCACCGGAAGTATGCGTTGACCGCAGGACGATTCGTGGCCGACCCGTTCGGTCTCCCGGGCCGGCGGATGTATCGAACGGGGGACTTGGTGCGGCGGCGCCGTGGCCGTGGACTCGAGTACGTCGGTCGTAGTGACTTCCAGGTGAAAGTTCGCGGATTTCGTATCGAACTCGGGGAAATCGACAGCGTCGTGCGGTCGTGTCCGCAGGTCGAGAATGCAGTCACCGTGGCGCGTGCGGCTCCCTCCGGGACAGCGACGATCACCACGTACGTCGTGCCTGCCGGCGGAAGTGCGCTCTCGACGGCCGAGCTGACGCGGTACGTCGCGAGCCGTGTTCCGTCGTACATGGTTCCTGCGGCATTTGTTCTACTCGACGAGTTGCCGGTAACTCCGGCGGGAAAGGTCGATCGCGCTGCCTTACCTGCACCTCGGCTCGATGCTCGGTCGGACGACTTTCGACCGCCCGAGGGCGCTGAGGAACTAGTGCTCGCCGAGATTTTTGCCGATGTTCTAGGCTTCGAGACGGTGGGTGCGGGTGACGACTTCTTCGATCTGGGCGGGAACTCACTGATTGCCACGAAGCTGATCGCTCGCGTAAATGCCGCTGAAGAAATCGATTTCGGGGTGCGGACTTTGTTCGAAGCACCGACTATCGAATCATTGGCCCGTCACGTGCGGGATGCGAAGTCATCCCGCGTTGATCGCACGCGTTCGAAGCGTCCAATCCTGCAGGCACATTCGTACAGGGACAAGATTCCGGTGTCTGTGGCACAACGACGCCTGTGGTTCGTCAATCAGTTCGACACGTCGTCCCCGGCCTACAACATTCCGATGGTGGTCCGACTGTCAGGTGCCTTGGATGTCGCTGCGATGCAGCGCGCGGTGGGAGATGTTGTCGATCGGCATGAATCGCTCCGTACCGTCTACCCGGCGTCGGTCGACGGCCCCCATCAGGTAGTAGTGCCTTCGGAACGCGTGACGTCGAAGATCGCGTGGGAAGTATCCGTGGACGAGGAAGCCTTGGACAGGCGCATCGCCGATCTCGCTCGCGAGGGGTTCGACGTGAGCGCGAACGTGCCCCTGCGCGGCTCCCTTTTTCGGGTCACGCCGGACGATCATGTCCTTGCGCTGGTGGTTCACCATATTTCGGCGGACGGAGCATCCCTCGAGCCGCTGGCCCGCGACCTGACCCGCGCCTACGCGGCGCGGGCTGCGAAACGGGCACCGGACTGGTCGCCTTTGCCTGTGCAGTACGCCGACTACAGCCAATGGCAGATCGAACTGCTCGGCAGTGACGACGATCCGGACACGCTCGAGGCGAAGCAGTTGGACTACTGGACGTCCACCCTGGCCGGTCTACCTGACGTGATCGACCTTCCGCTGGATCGACCGAGACCGGCGGAACGATCCATGCGCGGTGAATCGGTCCGATTCTCGGTGCCCGCAGACGTGCACAGTGAACTCCTCGAACTCGCTCGGAATCACAACGCGACACCGTTCATGGTGATGCACGCAGTGCTGGCGGTTCTGTTGGCACGGCTGAGCGCCTCGCCGGACATAGCGATCGGGACTCCGGTAGGAGGGCGCGCCGAGCAAGTCCTCGACGATCTGGTCGGGATGTTCGTCAACACGGTCGTCCTGCGAATCACCGTTGACACCGCCGCGACTTTCGAGGAGATCCTTTCACGAACTCGCGAAGTCGATCTGGCAGCGTTCGGACAAGCCGAGGTGCCGTTCGAGCGAGTCGTCGATGCAGTTGCGCCGGAGCGTTCGTCATCTCGCTCACCGCTCTTCCAGGTTCTGTTGGAATTCCAGAACACCGCAGATCCCCACCTCGAACTACCCGGACTCGGTGTCGATGTTGTTCCAGTCGACGTCGGTGTCGCCAAATTCGACTTGCAACTGTCGCTCACCGAGCAGCGTGGCAAAGACGGCGTCCCCATGGGTTTCGATGCCGCCTTCACCTATGCCTCCGATATCTTCGAGCGCACCACAGTCGCCGAGTTCGGCGAGCGTTTCGTCCGCCTCCTCCGGTCGGTCGTGTCGGATCCGACAGTGCCAGTAGGGGATACGGAAATTTTGGGCGCGCCCGAGCGTGGGTTGGTGGTGGGTGGTTGGGATGGTGTGGGGGTTGTGGTGGGGGGTTTGACGTTGGTGGATGTGTTGGATGGGCGGTTTGCTGGTGTGGGTGGTGGGGGGTTGGTGT